>CAITDI010000104.1 GCA_903891095.1 uncultured bacterium
CCGCCGCCACCGCCGCCGAAGCCGCCACGGCCACCGCCGCCGCCGCCACCGCCGCCGAAGCCGCCACGACCACCGCCGCCGCCGCCACCGCCGCCACCGAAGCCACCACCCGGACGCGGAGCGCGGGGCTGAGCTTCATTGACGACAAGGGCGCGACCCTCGAAGTCCTTGCCATTGAGGTTCTCGATGGCAGCCGCACCGGCTTCCTTCGAACCCATGGTCACGAAACCGAAACCGCGCGAGCGGCCAGTCTCGCGATCGGTTCCGATGAACACATCCAGCACCTCTCCATGCGCCGAGAAGATTTCACGAAGGCCATCAGGCGTCGTACGATAGTTGAGATTTCCGACAAAGAGCTTGAACATGTCTGGCCTCCTAGGCCAGGTCAAGCCACGTCATGCTTGAACTTCATGCGTGGCTATCTGGTTTCTCGACGCGCAGGGGACTGACGGTCAGTGGTGCGGTCAACCGCGCAGCATACAGGAATTCCTGAATCGGCAAGCAGGTCAGCCCGAATTTTGCGTAGGTTACCGCTGACATGCCTTTTCTCGAAGTCAGCAGCCCCAAGTGGACCCGCCGGATTGAACTCGTTTCTGAAGCCGTTGGCGTCGGAAGACACCCCGATAACGCGATTCAGTTCAACGACGACGGCCTGAGCCGCCGCCATTGCGCGTTTGAACCCCGATCTGGCGCTTGGCTCGTCAAGGACCTTGGTTCTCGGAATGGCACCAAATTGAATGGTGTGCGGGTTGACGAGGCGGTTCTGAACCGTGGAGACGTGGTTCGGGTGGGGGTTCTTGAGATTCGGTTCATGAGCGCAGCCACGGCTTCGCCCGCAGAGAGTCCGGCCAAACCGCGCAAGCAAGATGGCGGCAAGGCGAGTGCGCTCGAGTCTTCTTACGAGACTGCCCTTCGAAAGGCGTGTGAGTCTGCCGTTTCGAAGCAGTTCGGCGAGCAGGACTTGTCACTGGTCGATGCGCGGGGATCCGTGCTTCATGCGGCTTCCGAGGGCGACGACGATGATGCGCCGGCGGAGAGCGTTCGGCTGTTTCGATTGCTGTTGCTGGCGTGCTTCCGATCGCGGGCGAGCGATCTCCACATCGAGCCAAAGTCGGACAAGGCAATCGTCCGCATCCGCATCGACGGTGTGATGGTGACGCTCGTCGACGACCTCCCTATCGAGGTGTTCCGGCGCGTGATCGGCGTGGTGCGCGTGTTGTGCCAGTTCGATCAAAGCGTGAAGGCCGAGGTTCTTGACGGTCACTTCAATGTGACGGTGAAGGGTCGCCGTGTCGATTACCGAGTGAGCCTCACGCCGGCGATTCACGGGATGAAGCTCGTGCTTCGCGTGCTTGATCCCGCGAATGCTCCGAGCCGGCTGCATGAGCTCGGGATGATTCCCTGGATGTTCGACAAGCTCCGCTCGACCTGCAACCGCGATGCGGCGCTTGTGCTTGCGTGCGGTCCGACGGGTTCGGGCAAGACGACGACGCTGTACTCCTGCCTTCGAGAAATCGACGTTGAACAGCGGAACGCGATCACGATTGAGGATCCGGTCGAGTACCAGATCGAAGGTGCCACCCAGATTCCGATCGACTCCAAGCAGGGGCACACTTTCGGAGGGCTTCTCCGATCGATTCTGCGACAGGACCCTGATGTGATTCTGGTCGGCGAGATCCGTGACGCGGAGACTGCAAACGTTGCCATGCAGGCAGCAATGACGGGGCACCTCGTGTTCTCGACGGTGCATGCGCGTGACACGATCGGATCGATCTTCCGACTGCTCGATCTCGGCGTGGAGCCGTACCTCGTGGCCAATGCGCTCGATGTGATCATCGCCCAGCGCCTCGTGCGGATGCTGTGCCCGACATGCCGCAAGCAGGTGCAGCCCACGCTTGCGCAGCAACTCAAGCTCGGCAAGTCCATCGATGGACTCTCGGCGTTGTACGAGCCGATCGGCTGCGCGTACTGCTTCGACACGGGCTACTACGGTCGGCGCGGCATCTTCGAACTGCTTGAGATGACCGATCCGCTGCGTGACGTCGTGCTCAAGCGCCCGACGATGCAGCAGATCCGGGACGTCCTCAGGAACGGGCTGTTTACTTCGCTGCAGGGTTACGGCTTCCAGCTCGTCGCCAATGGCATCACGAGTTTCGAGGAGGTCGATCGCGTCGCGGGCGCGGACGCATGAGCGGCGCGAATCCGTTCGACGTGCTCGGAGTGGCGCTGCGGTTTGATCTGAGCGCGGCCGTGTTGCGGGCTGCCTGGATGCGGCGCGCGGCGGTCGAGCATCCGGACGCTGACGGCGCCCTCGATGCAAGCGCGCTGGTGAACGATGCATTCCGCACGCTCTCCGAACCGATCGGACGGGCGACGGCGCTCCTCCAGGCGCGGAATGCTCCTTCGGTGGACGAGAGGGAGTTGCCTGCGGGATTTCTGATGGACATGATCGAGCTCCGCGAGCGTGCGGACGCAGCGGTCGGGGACCATGCTGCCGTCGCGGCGCTGAAGGATGAGGCCACCGCGCGCCGAGCAGAGGCGATCACGGCGATCGAGACTCTGTTTGGGCAGGCTGGAACCGGCACCGATCTCGATCGGTCGGTCGCGCAGCAGATCGCGGTGCAGATCAACGTCGTTCGCTCGTTTGATCGGATGCTCGAGCAACTCGAGCGCGAGGCGAAGCCCCTATGAGCGCTTCGCTGCTGGAGATCGATTGGCCGGTCATCACGACCATCGACTACATGCTCTTCGGCGCGCTCCTTCCGCTGCTTGGCGCGATGGCATTCTTCTCCTTCGTCGAGGCGACGTTCTTCGCGCTCACGCCGGCCGAACGGCTGAGCATTCGGCGAACGCATCCTGAGGCGAGCGGCGTCGTCGACTCCATCTTGGCGCATCCTCGCGTCTTGCTCGTGAGCGCGATGGTGGGAGCGTTGATCTCGAGCACATCGTATCTGGTCGTGAGCTCGGTGCTTGTCACGCGTTTCGAGCACTCGCTGGCGTTCTCCATCATGCTCGCGGCGCTCTCGCTGTTTGGGATGGTCCTGTCAGCGGAAGTGCTCCCGAAACTCGTGGGAACCGCGGACCGCGCGCGGTCCGCGCGGATCGCGGCGCGTCCGACGGCGTTGTTCTGCGCGATCACCGCGCCAGTGTCGCGCGCGATCGACCGCTTCGTGCTCGCGCCGTTCGGAAGGCTCGCTGCCAGCGCGCATCCGACTGGAGTCGTCGATGCGGCGGAACTCGCGGCCTTGCTCGAGCAATCGGCTCGCGAGGGCGCGATCGATCTTCGAGAGCGCGAGGCAATCGAAGGCGTGATGCGTCTTCGGCGGCTTCGCGTGAAGGACGTGATGACGCCGCGTGTCGACATGACGCATGTCGACGTCGACGCCGATGACGCCACGGTGGTTCAGGCGTGCACCCGCGCGCGACTGACGCATCTCCCCGTCGTGGGACGAGATGTCGACGATGTCCGCGGCATCCTCCAGGTCAAGCGATATCTCTTGTCCGCGCCGCGGCTGCCGCGGGCGGAGTGCATCGAGGCGCCGAGGTTCGTGCCCGAGCTTGCGTCGCTGGAGCAGTTGCTCGATCACTTCCGGCGTACGGCGAGCAAACTCGCGATCGTGGTCGATGAGTACGGCGGCACCGCGGGAATCGTTGCGCTCGAGGATTGCGTCGAGGAGATCGTTGGCGATATCGCCGATGTCGGCGAGGTCACGGTCGATGCGCCGATGGAAGTCGCGGCGGGCGTCTGGCGTGTGAGCGGCGAGATGAGCGTCGCGCGCTGGAGCGAGATCTTTGGCGCGCGGTTCGTTTCGCCTCGGTCGAGCACGGTTGCGGGTCTCGTGCTTGAGCGGCTCTCGCGGCTCGCGCGCGTCGGCGACAAGGTGGATATCGCGAACATCCGCATCGAAGTCGAGCATGTCGCGGGGGTGCGCATCAAGAGCGTACTGGTCTCGCTCAAGCAGGGCGGTGCGACGTGATGCACGGTCCTCAAGCTACGACGATCCTTGCTGCCGAGCAGGTGGCGCTTCCGACGATGCTGATGTTCGGCACAGTTGCGCTGGTCGGGATCTGCGCATCCGGTCTTCTCGCAGGGCTCGAGACAGGGGTCTACTCGATCTCGCAGGTCAGGCTCGCGGTGCGCGCGGCGCGCGGGGACGCGGGCGCAGCGCGGCTCGCACGCGAATACGCGCGCCCGCAGCGGCTGCTCTCGACGCTCCTCGTCACCCACGCCATCGCGGGTTGGCTCGCGAGCTTTGGCGTCTCGCAGATCTTCGATAGCCTGGGATTCGGTCCCGTCGAGGCGGTTCTGCTCGATCTCGCGGTGCTCGTGCCCGTCGTGTTCCTGTTTGGCGAAGTCTTGCCGAAGGACCTCTTCCGCGTGAACGCGGATCGCTGGATGCCGCGGTTCTCGCGGATGCTGAAGGCGTTGCGGGTGCTGCTCTGCGCCAGCGGGATTGTGCCGATCGTCGCCGCACTCGGCGGACTTGCTGCGCGGCTGGTCGGTTCGTCGGGAGATCGCCGTTCAAATGAGGCGCGTGCGCGCGTTTCCGCGATGCTCGCGGAGGGCGCGGGCGCCGACGGCCTCAGCGAGGTGCAGCTCGGTTTCGCGGACCGCGTGTTCACCATGCGCGGCATCACCGTCGGACAAGAGATGCGGCCGTGGAAGTCGGTGGCCTTTGTCCCGTCGACCGCGTCACCGACGGAGCGCGCGCAGCGATTCCTTTCGTCGGGTGCGAGTCGGCTTCCGGTTGTGGATGGGGCAGGGCGCGTCACCGGTGTGGTGTCCGCGGTGGATCACTTTGCACGCGCAACCGACGCGACGAGCGCGATCGCGCGGCCGGTGCTCTTGCTTGCTCCGGGCGTGTCTGCGCTCGACGCGATTGGCCGGATGCGCCGCGAGCGTGTCCAACTGGCTGTCGTCGCGGACCGGGCCGACCGCCCGCTCGGAATCGTCTCCATCAAGGACCTCGTGGAGCCGTTGGTTGGCGATCTTGCGGCGTGGTAACGAGTTTCGGACGCGGAGCCGCTCGTGGAAACAGCCCCAAACACACTTCCGCCCAAGCCGTTGCAGCGGGCGTGACGGTTCGCTACACTTCGCGACCCCGCTGCGAGGCGGGCGTTCGGGCTAGTAGCTCAGCTGGCTAGAGCACACCCCTGATAAGGGTGAGGTCGAAGGTTCGAGTCCTTTCTGGCCCATTCGACGCAGCCGCCGACATGGCGGCTGCGTTCGTTTTTCCGACGCCGAACGCGCGGTTGCCCGCGCTATCATCTCCGCCCCTTCGCGCAGAAGCGCGGAGCGTTCAGCATTCCAAACGGAGCATTTGTCTCATGCGTCGCGCGAAGATCTCGATCATCGGAGCAGGCAACACCGGAGCTGCCTGCGCTGTCTGGGCCGCCTCGAAGGAACTGGGCGACATCGTCCTCATCGACATCGCCGACGGCGTGGCGAAGGGCAAGGCGCTCGACCTCTACGAGAGCGCGCCGATCGAAGGCTTCGACTGCAACATCCAGGGTGGCAGCGACTACGCGCTCATCGAGGGCAGCGACATCGTCGTCATCACCGCGGGCATCCCGCGCAAGCCGGGCATGAGCCGCGACGACCTGATCGTGACCAACATGGGCATCGTCTCGAGCGTCGCGGAGAAGGTCGCGAAGCACGCGCCGAACTCGATCATCATCGTGCTCTCGAACCCGCTCGACGCGATGGTCTACACCGCGTGGAAGGCCTCGGGCTTCCCGGCGAGCCGCGTGCTCGGCCAGGCCGGCTGCCTCGACGTGGCGCGCTTCCGCGCGTTCCTCTCGATGGAGCTCGGCTGCTCGATCGAGGACATCCAGGCGCTCCTCCTCGGCGGTCACGGCGACGACATGGTTCCGCTGCCGCGCTTTACCAGCGTGCACGGCATCCCGATCGACCAGCTCCTCTCGAAGGAAGTCATCGACAAGTGCGTGCAGCGCGCGAAGGTCGGCGGCGGCGAGATCGTGCAGCTCATGGGCACCTCGGCGTACTACGCGCCGGCGTCGGGCGTGATCCAGATGGCCGAGGCGATCATCAAGGACAAGAAGCGCATCCTGC
The DNA here is from genome assembly GCA_903891095.1 of uncultured bacterium. Taxonomy (GTDB): domain Bacteria; phylum Planctomycetota; class Phycisphaerae; order Phycisphaerales; family SM1A02; genus QWPT01. The sequence continues at coordinate 6,074 of CAITDI010000104.1, forward strand.
CGTGCGCCGCGTACTGCGAGAACGAGTACGGCGTTGCTCCGGGCGCGAAGGGCGCGGGCTACTTCGTCGGCGTTCCGTGCGTGCTCGGCAAGGGCGGCATGGAGAAGATCGTCGAGGTCAAGCTCAACGACGCCGAGGCGCCGCTCCTCAAGGAGTCGGTGCAGCACGTGAAGGACCTCGTGAAGGTCGTGAAGGACCTCGCGGCCAAGCCGAACGAGGCTGGTCAGCCGAGCTTCCCGAAGCTGGTGTGATTCGACGCGATTGATGCAGCGGCGGGTTGCGACGATCGTCGCGCCCGCCGCTGTCTCTTTAGGCAGCGTGCGCAGCGAGCGCGCCGGCGGTGAAATCTGTGATCGCCTTCGCGATTCGGTCGAGCGGCGACACGATCTGCACCGCGCCGCAGAGCGCGGCTTCGCGCGGCATGCCGTAGACGACGCAGGACGCCTCGTCCTGGCCGACGGTGATCGCGCCGGCCTTGCGCATCGAGAGCAACCCAGTCGCGCCGTCGTTGCCCATGCCCGTCATGATGATGCCGAGCGCGCGCGCGCCCGCGTATTGCGCGCAGCTCTCGAAGAGCACCTCGACCGACGGCTTGTGGCGCAGGACGCGCGGGCCGTCGGCGACGCGGACGATCCACTTGTTCGCGCTGCCGCTGCCGTCGCGCACGATGCGCATGTGGCGGTTGCCTGGCGCGAGGAGCGCGCGGCCCGCTACGAGCGCGTCGCCGTCCTCGGCTTCCTTCACGGCGATCTTGCAGAGGCGGTCGAGGCGGTCGGCGAACGCCTTCGTGAAACCCTCGGGCATGTGCTGGACCATCACGATCGGCGGCACGTCGACGGGGAGCGCGGTGAGGACCTCGCGCAGCGCCTCGGTGCCGCCGGTCGATGTCCCGATGGCGATGAGTTTGTCGGAAATCCCAGGGCGAAACGCGGTCGGGAGGTTCTTTGGCTTGAGCGGCGTGAGTGCGTTGACCGCGCTGATCGTGGCGACCGTCGAAGCCGCGGGCATCGGCGGCATCGGCGTGGCGCTCGGCGCTGGCCTCGGCGCATGCACCGCGGCGCGCACCAGTTCGCCGAGCCGCGATGCGACATCGCCGACGCTGAAGTTTCCGCCGGGCTTGGACACGACCTCGAACGCGCCGGCCTCGAGGCATTCGAGCGCGAGCGTGCAGCCCTTCGGCGTGATCGAGCTGCAGATGATCGTGGGCACGGGGTGGAACTTCATCAGCTTCTTGAGGAAGGTGAGTCCGTCCATGCGCGGCATCTCGATGTCGAGGATGACGCAGTCGGGCTTGAGCGCGAGGATCTTCTCGCGGGCGGCGAAGGGATCGGCCGCGGATGCGACGACCTCGACGCCGGGCTGGCGCGAGAGCTGCGTCTGCAGCACTTGGCGCACGATCGCGCTGTCATCGACGATGATCACGCGCGCCGCGCGTGTGGCGCGGGCGTCGGTTGATTTGGGATCGGCGGTCTTCGCGTCGTGCATCGCTGGTGCTCCGGGATTTCACGCGGCGCGCGCGTACTGGCAGTGGACTTCGAGCCGTTCGCCTTCGGCGTCGAGCACGCATGCGGTGTCGGTTTCGTCGGCGGAGCCGCGGCCGAGCTTGGGGAGTCCGAGCGAGAAGCGGCAATCGCTGCCGCCGAGCGCGGTGATGACCGATCCTCCGACGATGTTCGCGAGTTCGCGGAGTGCTTCCTCTGCCTGCACGTCGGAGATCTCGCTCGCGTCGCAGCCGAGGATGCTCGCCGCGAGATTGCGTGCGAACGCGCGGCTCGCGTGCAGCTCGACCGAGCCGTTGCTCGGTCCGCTGAAGCCGATGCGCGCGAACGTGTCGGCGGCGGGGAGGTTCGTGGAATCGCCGCAGGGATCTGCGAGCACGAACGCGGTTCGCTCGAGTGCGTCGATGGCGAGGCGGGCGAGCGTGTCGGGATCGAGATGGGTGGAGGTGGGTTCCATGGGTGCGATCCTTTGATTAGCTGGGCTTGACGCCGAGGACTTCGGTGATGAGCCGGCAAAGTGCCTCTGGCTCGAACGGCTTGCGGAGCGTGTGCTCGACGCCGAGTGCGCGCATGCGCTCGAGGCGCTCGCGGTTGGCTTCGGTCGAGACGACGACGACGGCGACATCCTGCAGGTCATCGCGCTTGCGGAGTTCCCGCGCGAATTCCTCGCCGTCCATGACGGGCATGTTGAGGTCGAGCAGCACGAGGTCGATCCAGACGGTCTCGAGGACCTCGAGCGCCTCGACGCCGTTGCCGGCTTCGAAGATGCGGTCTTCGGGGACGCCCGCGAGCTTGACGACCTTCTTGATCGCGGCGCGGAGGATGGGCGAGTCGTCGACGACGAGCACGTGGCAGTTGAGCGAGGCGTTCATGCGCTTCTCCTGGAGACTTTGCTTTCCGGCATGAGGATTCCGGTGGTTTCTTCGGGCGCGGTGGCGGCGAGCACATCGGCGACGAGCGCCTCGAGTTCGTCGCGCGAGGTCGTGAGCCGCTCGCGCGCGCCCACGTCGAACGGATACATGAGGCCATCGCAGCCGAGCCCGAGTCCCGCCCAGCGCGCGACGCAGTCGGCGGTGTGGACGATGTCGGTGACGGTCGATGCGGGGTCCGACGGCGGTGCGTGATGGCCGCGCACGGCGTGCACGATTTCGGTGGGAAGGCCCCAGCGCTCGCAGAGGATTCCGCCGAGTTCCGCGTGATCGGCGCCGAATGCCTCGCGCTCGTACGCGAGGAACGGGCGGCCGTCCGCGGCTGCAGCGATCTGCTCGAGCGCGTCGGGTCCGGCGACTGCGTCGATCGCGAGCTTGCCGATGTCGCGCAGGAGCGCGGCGACGAAGCAGAGTTCGGGATTCGCGCCGTGCGTGCGGGCGAGCGATTCGGCGGCGATCGCGCCGCCGAGCGCGGATTGCGAGAGCGCGCCGCGGCGAAGGCCGTACGAACGGCCGGCATTCGCGAGCATTCCCGACGTCTGCGATTGAAGCGCGATGTGGCTGAGTTCGCGCGTGCCGAGGCGGCGCACGGCGTCGGCGATCGTGGCGACCCGTCCGCGCATGCCGAACGCCGCGGAATTCGCGCGCTTGAGCACCGCGGCTGCGATCGCCTCGTCGTTGCGGACGATGCGCTCGATCTCGGACATGTCGGCGTCGCGTCCGCCGCCCGAAAGCATCGAGACGAGGCGCATGCTCGTCGCGGGCAGCGCGGGAAGTTTCTCGAGCGCCGCGATGGTGTCGTTTAGTGAGGCCACAGGATGGACTCCTTTCCTTGCGTGCGCACGTTGATCACCCCGTCGGAAAGACGGATCGAGATCGTGCGGCTGTGCTGGCCGCCGGTGTCGTCGGCCGCGAGCAGGAGGTTGAGCTTCCAGAAGAGCTTTCGCAGGATCGTGCGGTTGCGGTTGCCGATGCGGAAGTGGCCGTCGTCGGCGAGGACCTCGGCGCCGCCCGCCGCGCAGACGATGAGTCGCTCGCGGCGTGCGCCGGCGTCGAGCACCTTCTGGTAGAGCAGCGGCACTCCCGCATCGCCGAACATCGCGGGATTCGCCGCGGCTTTGTCGGGGCTGACCGTCGATTCGGGAAGCATGAAGTGCAGCATGCCCGCGACCTTCGCGATCGGGTCATACAGCGTCACTCCAATGCATGAACCGAGCGCGTAGGTGATGATGGTCTTGCTCGGATCACGCGAGACGGCGAGATCCGCGACGCCTACGACGATCTTGTCGGTGTCGCCGAGCTTCGGCGGATCGGATTTCACGGGAAATGTCGGGCTCCTGGACATCGTGGGCCTCGCGCTGGTTCGGCTGGGAAGGAGTGGCTCGCTCAACGGACGTACACGCTTGCCGCCGCTGGGCGCAGCGGCACGTCGAGTCCTGAGAGCGTCTCGGCGCTGCCGACGGCGAGGATTCCGCCCGGGCGCATCACGCCGTGCATGCGCATCACGACCTCGTGCCGCGTGTCGCGGTCGAAGTAGATCATCACGTTGCGGAGGAAGATCACGTCGAACGGCCCGAGCCCCGTGTAGTTCTCCACGAGGTTCTGCCTGCGGATCTCGACGAGCTTGCGCACTTCGTCCTTGACGCGCCAGCGCGTCTCGGTGACTGCGGCGGCCGTGCCCTTCGGTACCTCGACCTTGGTGAAGAACCGCGCGCGCCGCTCGGGCGAGAGGCCCGTGAGCTGCGCCTCGTTGTAGGTCGCCTCGCGGCAGCCTGCGAGCGCCTTGTTGGAGAGGTCGGTGGCGAGGATCTTCACGTCGAAGCCCGACGACGGCGGAAGCAGTTCCAGCGCCTGCATCGCGAGCGAGTAGGGCTCCGCGCCGGTCGAGCATGCGGCCGACCAGAGGCGCAGCTTGCGGCCTGGAACGGAGAGCGTGCCCTTCGCGAGCGGCGTGTACAGCTCGCGTTCGAGGTGCGCGAAGTGCGCGGGATCGCGGAAAAAGCTCGTGACGTTCGTCGAGAGCAGGTCGAAGAGGACGAGCATGTCCTCCTCGGTGGGGTTCTTGTCGAGGCGCTGCACGAAGTCCTCGATCTCGCCGCCGCCGTTCTTGCGGAGATGCGACGAGAGACGGTTGGCGACGAGCTGCATCTTGCGCTCGCCGAGGGAGAGGCCCCAGCGGCGGCGCGCGATCTCGGCGATGCGCTTGAATGTGGTTTCGGTGAGGGTCGACATGCGTGCTCCTGCGATTGCTGGCGTTGGGGGATTTCCGCGGGATCAGGCGGCGCGGCGCTCGACGTCGCGAATCGCGCCGGCGATCTGCGCGCGTTCGCGCATGCCGATGACTTCGGCGATGTCGAGGAGCACGACGACCTTCTGTCCGTCGCGGTCCTTGACCTTGCCGAGGCCGAGGATGTAGCGGAGCGGGATTTCGCAGCCGAACTCGGGCGCGGCCTCGATCGCGGCGCGCGGGATGTCCTGGACCTCGCGCACGCTGTCGACGATCGCGCCCATCACGGTCTGCTGGCCTTCGGAATCGCTTGCTTCGAGCACGATCACGCAGGTTTCCTTGGTCGCGTCGGTCGGCGCGAGGCCGAAGCGCAGGCGCAGGTCGATCACGGGAATGATGCGGCCGCGCAGGTTCATGACGCCCTTCACGTACGGCGGCGTCTGCGGCAGCGGCGTGATGGCGATGAGGCCGATGATCTCGCGCACGCGCAGGATCTCCACGCCGAACTGCTCGGCGCCGAGGCAGAAGGAGAGGAACTTGTTCTCGTTGGCGCCGCGGGCTTCGTGCGCGCTGACTTCGGTTCGTTCGATCATGGCCATGGTGTTGCTCCTTCAGGCTGGCGGGTGTGCTGGCGTTTGGTTCGTGTGGGGTGATTCAGGCGACTGCTGCGGTGGTGTTCGCAGAAGCTGCGGTTTCGAGCAGTCCGCCGACGTCGACGATGAGCGCCACGCGCCCGTCGCCGAGGATTGCGCCGCCGGAGACGCCGCGCAGCTGCGGGCGCGATTCGCCGAGGCTCTTGATGACGACCTGCTGCTGTCCGAGGATTTCGTCGACGAACACGCAGGCGCGGCGCTTGCCGTTCTCGAGGACGAGCAGGAGCCCGTCGCCGAGTTCGGTGCAGCCTTCGTTGAGGTTGAAGATGCGCTGGAGGCGGTAGATCGGGAGCAGTCCGTCGCGGACGCGCACGACCTCGCCCTTGCCGAGGACCATCGTGAGCTGCTCGGTCGTCGGGCGGAACGAGCGCTCGATGTTGAGCGTGGGCACGACGTAGCGCTGCGTGCCGACACGCACGACCATGCCGTCGATGATCGCCATCGTGAGCGGCAGGCGCATCGAGAAGACCGAGCCTTTGCCGGCGGTCGAGCGGATCTCGACGGAACCGCGCAGCGCCTCGATGTTGCGGCGCACGACGTCCATGCCGACGCCGCGGCCGGAGATGTCGGTGACCTTCTCCGCGGTCGAGAAGCCGGGGAGGAAGATGTAGTTGAACACCTCGCTGTCGGGGATCTCGTCGAGGTTGCGGGTGGTGTCGATGAGGCCCTTTTCAAGGCACTTCTTGATGATGCGTTCGCGGCCGAGGCCGCGGCCGTCGTCCTCGACCTCGATCACGATCGAGCCGCCGGAGTGGAACGCGCGCAGCTTGAGCGTGCCGTGATCGGGCTTGCCCACGCGGCGGCGCTCGTCGGACGGCTCGATGCCGTGGTCGCACGCGTTGCGGATCATGTGGACGAGCGGATCGCCGATTTCCTCGACGACGTTGCGGTCGAGCTCGACGTCCTCGCCCTCGACCTCGAGCTGCACGCGCTTGCCGGCCTTCGCGGCGACGTCGCGCACCAGGCGCGCCATCTTCTGGAAGGTCGACTTGAGCGTGACCATGCGGAGGCTCATCGAGGTCTCCTGCAGGTCGCGGACGATCTTGCCGAGGTGCGCGAGGTTGCGCTGCACGCGCTGGTCGTGGAGCTTTCCGACCTCGGGATCCTGGACGACCATGAGCTGCGCGATCACGAGCTCGCCGACGAGGTTGACGAGGCTGTCCATGCGCTGCGTCGAGACCTTGACGGTCTGGTCGGACTTCGCGGTCGCGTGCGTCTTGGGCGCGGATGCGGCGGCTTCGGTTTCGGTTGGAGTCGCGGCGGCGGTGATTGCGGGCTTCGCCTCCGCAGTGGACGACGCGGCGGCAGCGGGGCGCGCGGTCGCGCCGGGCGCGGGGATGTTGCGGCCTTCGCACGCGGCCTGCAGGCGACGGACGAGGATCTTGAGCTCGCGTTCCTTGGGGGCTTCGCCGCCTGACAGCATGCCGATCAGCTGGCCGAGGAGATCGCTCGACGCGAGCACGAGTTCGAGCACATGCGCGGAGAGCGGCAGCTTGTTGGAGCGGACCTTGTCGAGCAGGAACTCCGCCGCGTGCGCGACCTCGACGATGCGCGGCAGGTTGAGGAACCCAGCCACGCCCTTGATGGTGTGGAACGCGCGGAAGACGACGTTGACCTGCTCCACGTCCGTGGGGTTCGCCTCAAGCGTGAGGACGGCGGCCTCGGCGTTGGCGAGGTGCTCGCGGGCTTCGAGAGCGAAGTCGCCGACGTTCTCGTCGGCGTGCTCGAGGTTCATCGTCACGCGCTGGTCGGCGGGGATGGCGTCGAACTCTGCGAGGGAGTCGCCGACGGACGAGGCCTGGGGGGTCGCGGTCGCGCTTGCGGCGGTTGGTGGCGTCGTGGTCGGGGCGGCCGCCGGTTCAGCCGCCGGCTGAGTCGCCGCGGAGATCACGCGGCGCACCGCGGTCGTGTCGGGCTCGCTGGTCGAGGGATCCTGCCCGAGGCGGGCGGTGAGCGAGCGCATCCAATCGCAGAGCGCGAGGACGGCGTCGATCGGGAAGCGCGAACCCGCGGCGTCGATCGTGGACTCGACGTCGTGGCAGAGCGACTGGGCTTCGGAGAGGGACAGGACGCCGCACTCGCCCTTGAGCGTGTGGATGCGGCGGCGGATGTCGGCGGCGGTCTCGCCGACGAACCCCTGGGATTCGGCGGTGACGGCGAGGTGCTCGAGCTCGGGGATCGAGCCGTCGCAGCTGGCGATCCAGGCGTGGAGCAGCTCGACGTCGGGCGGCTCGCGGCGGGGGGCGTCGAGCTGGTCGCTCGCGGATTCGCAGGCGGAGATCGACTCGATCAGCCGGCGGAACGCCGCGTCGACGTCGCCGACCTGGCGCATGACGATCTGCTCGGCAAGCTCGGCGGCCTGGCCCGAGCGGTCGGCGATCTCGGCGGAACCCTCGGCCGAGGCATCGGTTGCAAGTCGGCGGAGGAGCTCGCCGAGGCCGACAAGCCCCTGCAGATCCGCTGCGTCGGTGAGGACTGCGGCCTTCGCAGCCGCTTCGATCGATGCCTTGAGTCCCATCGTGGGACGCCTTCCGTTGGAGGACTCGGAACATCCGCAGTGGCGGAGCTTCCCGGCTGGGAAGCGCCACTCGCATCGGCGGCCGTGTTGGCGGAGTGAAGTGCGTGGCTGAAGTCGCGCCCCGATCGGATGCGTTTGGGGCAGACGCCCGAGGCGCGCTTCGCCCGACGATTCACGGCATTTTCAGCCGTTCGAATGTGGAGGAATTGCCGCGTGCGCGTCGATAACACGCCCCGATGTCTGGTCACACCGAAGCGTCAACACAGAGCGAAGAGACGGGGTCATCCCCGTGGCTGGTCCCGTTGTTTCGCGTGGATCCGGGGTGGCTGTTCGTCATCGCCGGCCTCGCGTTCATCGTTGCAGGTGTGTTGATCCCGGCGCAGCGCGAACTGCATGACCTCGAGCAGAAGCTCGCGGTGCATCGCGCGTTCGAGAAGCGCACGGCGAAGCAGATCGAGGCGTACGAGAGTTTCCTGACGCAGATCAACGCGGCGGACGAAGCGCTGGTGCGTCGCCTCGCGGCGAGCCAGCTCAATCGCATGCCGAAGGACGCCGTTCCGCTGCTCGAGTCACCGACGTTGAACGACACGGTGCCGGAGTGGATCGAGGCTTCGGTCGATGTGAAGATCCCGACGCCCGTGCCGAACCCCGACACGATCCTGTCGCGACTCGCGACAGGGCCGAAGCGAATCTGGGTTCTCGCGATGGGCGCGTTCCTCGTGTTCGTCGGGCTGATGCTCGCGCCTTCGGCGGTGACCGCGCGTCCGCGCGTGCGTCGCGAGCCGACGCCCGTTGACGATGCTCCGAACGCTGCGAGCGCCGTCGCGACCATGCTTGCCGTCGATGCGCCGCGCGTGGGCGTGGTGGACGAGGTGGACGAGGTGGCTGGGGCCGTCGCGTCTGACGCTCCGCAAGCCGTCGAGGCCGTCGAGGCCGTTGAAGTGTTGGATCCCGTCGCGACGCCGGAAACCGCGGTGGTCGAAGCGGAGGCCGCGGCCGTTGAAGTCGCTGGCGCTGCCGAAACTGCTGAGGCGGCCGCCGAGCCGTCCGCTGAGGCGGCCGCCGAGCCGATCCCCGAGGCTTTCGCTGAGCTCGCTGCCGAGGCTGAGGTTCCAGTCGCGGCGGTGGAGATCGAAGCGCCGGTTGTGCCAGTCGTCGAGGTTGAGGGTGATCCCGAGGCTGATCCCGCAATCGAAGCCGCGATCGCCGAGCCCGAAACGCTTTGCAGTGCGGAAGGCGATTTCGTCACGCACGAGGCGCAGGACGTGCACGAGTTGCAATACGAGCGCGTCGTTGAGGTCACGCATGCCGCGACTGAGGCGCTGCCGCAGGAACTCGAGGTTGAGCTCGAGGCTGAGCTCGAGGCAGAGTTCGGGGCAGAGTTCGGGGCAGAGCGCGACGACCAATCGCTTTCGGTCGAAGCCGTCGATTCCGCGGTCGACATGTCGGACAGCGTGATCATCGAAGTTCCGCCGGCGAACGACCGCGCGCTCGACACGATGAGCCTCTTCGCGGGCATCGCCGAGGAGCGCTGGATGCGCTTGGGCGATTCGACGGCGTCCTCTCGCCAGTCTTGATGGAGCCGATCGCGTGTCGGGTGGGAATCCGTCGCATGCGGCGAGATTGCGTCTTTCGCCTGTAGCGTGCGGGCGTGAACGAGCCACACGCCAACTTTGATTCGTGCGATCCCCGTCCGCAACCGAGCATGCCATCGGAGGAAGCCGTCGCGTCGCTGCGATTGCTGCTTGCGGATGGCGTGGGTCATGCGCGTGCGCGCGCGCTTCGTGATGCGTTTGGCAGCGCGTGCGCGGCGCTCGATGCGTCGGCAGCGGCGGTCGCTGCGGCGATTCGCGTGGGCGAGGCCGATGCGGCGCGCATGCTCCGCGAGGCGCGCGGCGCGGATGTCGGCGGCGAGCTCCGCGTGCTCGACGAGAAGTGCGCGCGCATCGTGCTCGAGCACGACGACGAGTATCCCGCGTTGCTGCGCGCTTCGACGGATCCGCCGGCGATGCTGTTTGCGTGCGGAGATGTGGTCGGTCCGGCGCGCGAGTCGCAGCCCGAGATCGCCGTGGCCATCGTCGGATCGCGCAGCGCGACGACCTACGGGGTGCTGCAGGCGGGCCGCATCGCGTGCGAGCTCGCGGAGCGGGGAATCACCGTGGTTTCGGGCGGCGCGCGCGGCATCGACGCAGAAGCGCACCGCGGAGCGTTGCGTGCGGGCGGGCGCACGATCGCGGTCGTTGCGACGGGGCTCGCGCACCCCTATCCCGCGGCGCACGAGCCGCTGTTTGCCGCGATTGTCGAGGCAGGCGGCTGCGTGATGACCGAGCAGCCTGCGGCGGTCACGGTGCGCGCGGACCTGTTTCCGCGGCGAAATCGCATCATTGCGGCGCTCGGGCTGGTGACGGTCGTGGTCGAGGCGGCGCATCGATCGGGCGCGTTGCTCACGGCGCGCATCGCGGTCGAGGATCTGTCGCGCGATGTGGGATGCGTGCCCGGGCCGGTCGAGAGCGCGCTTTCCGAAGGGTGTCACCGCGCGATCCGCGAAGGCTGGGCGCGGCTCGTGACGGGCGCCGACGACGTGTGCGAGATGATCGCCGACGCGCGTTCGCTCGCGATGGGCGCGGTGGAGGTGGCGCGGCGCGAGCGGCCTCCACGCAAGAAGCCTGCGGTCGATGCGAAGTCGGACGCGCCGCGCGCGGTTTCCGACGACGCGCGCGCGGTGCTGACCGAGGTTCGCAACCAGCGGCGTGCAGGACTCGACGAGCTGGAGCGCGCACTGGGATGGCCGATTCCGAGGCTCGCGTGCGCGACGCTGGAGCTTGAGGTTGCCGGTGCCGTCGAGCGCGATGCCCAGGGCGCGTTCAAGCTCCGGGGCGCGCGAATTGCCCCTACGGAAGCGTCCGATCGAAAGGACGGGCGCGTGCTGTGAGTTCGGCGAGTGGGACTCGTGAATTCCCCGTGATGGGGAAAGTTCCGCAGTCGTGCGGGTTGTAGGAGTTGGGATGCTTCCGCAGCCTCTCGATCGGGCGATGGTCGCCTCAACCGCTTGGAGCAGGTCGCAAGGAAACCCAAACTGCTCTTCCCGATCAGCGAATGCGACGAATGGCGTCGCAGGCATGCGCAGGTCGATCGTTCGGTCAGCGTAGGAAACACATGGCAAGACTTGCGGTCATTTCGGACATCCACGGCAACCATGTCGCCTTTGAGCGCGTGCTGGTCGACATCGAGCGCCGTGCCGTGGACGCGGTGCTTTGCCTTGGCGACATCGTGGGCTACGGTCCCGACCCGAAGGAATGCCTCGATCTCGCGCGGAAGGCCTGCAAGCTGATCGTGCGCGGCAACCATGAGAACGGCGTGCTCGCGCCGGAGACTTCGGAGAACTGGAATCCGCTCGCCCGTGCTGGCATCGCGCATTCGCGCGCTTGCCTCGCTGCCGAAGACCTCGAGTACATCGCGAAGCTCCCGCTGAGCTTCATCATCTCGGGGCAGATCCTCGGCGTGCACGACTCGCCGATGCCGAGCGATCACGGCATGAACTACCTGCGCACGCGCACCGATGCCGCGCAGGCGTTTCGTTGGCTCGATGCGGCGATTGCGCTCGTCGGTCACACGCATGTTCCTGCGTGCTTTGCGACGATCGCGGATCCCGCGGCGGTTGTGGCGCCGGACGATGTCGACGCGTATCCGGTTGCGGCGGCGCTGCAATCGCATGCCCAGCCGCAGCACGGCGCGGGCTCGCGCAGGCAGCGGTTCGTGTCGAACGCGACCTTTGAGATCCCGCGCTTTGGCCGCGTGATCATCAATCCTGGCTCGGTCGGTCAGCCGCGCGATGGCGATGCCCGCGCGAGCTACGCGATCCTCGACCTCGCGAAGTCGACGGTCGAGTTCCGCCGCGTGGCGTACGACATTGCGGCTGCGCGTCGCCGGACGGAGGCAGCGATGCTGCCCGACATCTCCGCGAGCCGCCTTGCGATTGGTGCGTGAACGCAGCAATTCGTTGCAGCCTCCGTTGCCGGTGGCTGCGGTCTCGGCGGAATGACTGTTGCGATCCGCGCGCGCCGACGGCTTCGGCCGCTGTCTGGCGCATGATCGAGCCTCGCGCAAAATCCTGCGACGACGAAGGCCGATCAACCTCGCATGACTCGATTGCGCGGATCCGCTCGTGGCCTTTCCCATGTCATCGCCGTTGCGACTGCCGTCTGGTGCCTTGGGCTCCTGGCGAGGGCGGTCGAGACATCCTGCGTCATCGCAGGCATGGGAGTGGTCGATACGCCCGCAACCCCGGCGACCGCGGGCGCTCCTGCGATCCATGGCGTGGGCGGGATCGCGCGATTTGTCGCGGACCTGCTCTCGATGCCGTCCGGCCTCGCGATCGGCGCGCTCGCCTTCCTCGCGGTTGGTTCGGTGCTGATCGTGCACCGCAGCCGCTCGGAACGTGCAGGCGCGACGTTCATCGCGCTCGCCGTGTGGGGTTCGCTCGCGCTGTCGCAGACTGAAGTCCGCGCGATCCTCGAGGGCAACGGTCACACCGTGTGGCATCTCGCGGCGCGCGTCGGCATCGTGGTCGGCAGCCTTGCGCTCACCTGGCGCTGGATCGAGGACATCGCGCTCGCGGCCTCGCTGCTGCCGAACGACGATCCGCATCCTGTCGACCGCGCGACCGAGGAGGAAGCGACCACCGTCGCGGCGCTCGGACCGTCGGGTCGTGGCTCGGCGGGGCGTCAGCTCAGCTCTGCGCTGGGCATTCGTGAGCGCTCGCATGCCGCTGCGTCGGAACCGGGCCTCAGCGGCCGCGGATCGCCGATTCCGCGGGTCATGCCGACCCACGATGACGAGCCTGAACCCGCTTCAAGCGGCGTGTGAGGTCGACGACGGACTGTGGCTGCCACGGTCGCGGGCAGGGGTGCTACATTTCGCCCCTTCCCCATGATCGAGCTTCCACCTCCCGGCACTGAAACCGTCCTGATCCTCGACTTCGGCAGCCAGACTGCCCAGTTGATCGCGCGCCGAGTCCGCGAGTCGGGCGTCTTCAGCCTGCTCGTGAGCCCGCGCATCACGGTCGACGAGATCAAGCGCATCGCCCCGAAGGGCATCATCCTGTCGGGTGGCCCCGCGAGCGTGTTCGAGAAGGGCGCGCCGACCTGCGACCCCGCGATCTTCGCGCTCGGGCTGCCCGTGTTCGGCATCTGCTACGGCATGCAGCTCATGAGCCACCTCCTGGGCGGCAAGGTCGAGAGCGCGAACCACCGCGAGTTCGGCCGCGCCAAGATCGAGGTCAAGGACGGCCGCGATCTCTTCGCGGGCGTCGACGCGAACGCGACCGTCTGGATGAGCCACGGCGACCAGGTCACGCGCGTGCCGGCGGGATTCGAAGTGCTCGCGAGCACGGGAACCTGTCCGTTTGCCGCGGTGCGCGATGCGGGACGGCGCTTCTTCGGCGTGCAGTTCCACCCCGAGGTGACGCACACGCCGCAGGGCGGCGACATGCTGGCGAACTTCCTGTTCAAGGCGTGCGGCTGCACGGGCTCGTGGAAGATGAGCGATTTCGTCGACCAGGAGTGCGCGCGCATCCGCGCCCGCGTCGGCGACGCGAAGGTCATCTGCGGTCTTTCCGGCGGCGTCGATAGTTCGGTCGTCGCGGCGCTGCTCGCGAAGGCGATCGGCAAGCAGCTGATCTGCATCTTCGTCGACAACGGCCTGCTGCGGAAGAACGAGCGCGACCTCGTCGAGACGACGTTCCGCGATCACTTCGATGTCGATCTGCGCGTGGTCGACGCGAGCGCCGAGTTCCTCGGCGACCTCGCGGGCATCGAGGAGCCGCAGGAGAAGCGCCGCCGCATCGGGCATCGGTTCATCGACGTGTTCAAGGAGTCGGCGAAGTCGATCCCAGGCAACGTCAAGTTCCTCGCGCAGGGCACGCTGTATCCCGACGTGATCGAGTCGGGCCACGGCCACGCAGGCACCAGCGCGAACATCAAGCTCCACCACAACGTCGGCGGCCTGCCCGAGCAGCTCGGCTTCGAGCTCGTCGAGCCGATGCGCCTTCTGTTCAAGGACGAAGTGCGCGCGCTCGGCGAAGTGCTCGGTCTGCCGCAGCAGATCGTGTGGCGGCATCCGTTCCCCGGCCCCGGCCTCGCGGTGCGCGTGCTCGGCGAAGTGACCAAGCCCAAGCTCGACATCCTGCGCGAGTGCGACCGCATCCTGCTCGAGGAGATCGTGTCGGCGAACCTCTATCGCTCGACGAGCCAGGTGTTCGCCGTGCTGCTGCCCGTGAAGTCGGTCGGCGTGATGGGCGACGGCCGCACGTACGACTCGGTGGTCGCGATCCGCTCGGTCGACACGCAGGACTTCATGACGGCGGACTGGTCGCGCATTCCGTACGACGTGCTCGCGACGGTCTCGAACCGCATCATCAATGAGGTCAAGGGCGTGAACCGCGTGGTCTACGACATCTCGTCGAAGCCGCCGGCGACGATCGAGTGGGAGTAATCGCGCGCTCCGTATCTTCGCGCTCGCGCCGTGCGCGCTCCGTATCTTTGCGCTCGCGCCGTGCGCGCGCTCGCTTTGGTGCGATCCACACCAGAGGAAGCAGCCGCAGCTGCGACCGCTCAGACACGCCGCAGCTGCGACCGCTCAAATACGCTGCGACCGCTCTAACGCAGAATCGTCTGCCGCTCGATCATCACCTGCAGCGTCTGGCAGATGAGATCGATGTCGCGTTCGGAAAGCGCGGTCGAGAAGGGCAGCGCGATCAGCCGGTCCGCGGCGCGCTGCGCGATGCGGAAATCCGCGCGTGTCGCGGTCGCCGCGAACGCGGGCTCCGCGGGCAGCACGTAGAGCACGCTGGTTGCCGCGATGTCGTGGCGCAGCAGCCCCTGGATGATCGAGTCGCGGTCATCGCGGTTGAAGCGCTCGGAGAGGCGCACCGCGAAGTGCGACCAACGCACCGTGCCATCGGCGCACGGCGCGGGAAGCACGAGATCCGGATGCATCGCGAGCCGACGCAGGTACGCGTGGGTCACGCCTTCGAGCGTCTCGCATGTGGTCGCGAAGCGATGGAGACGCACCTCCGCGAGCGCGGCCTGCAGCGGGCTGAGACGCGAGTCGATGCCGACGCGCTCGAGCGGACGCACGCCGCCCATGCGCTCCCAATCCGATTTTGGTTCGGATCGGCCCATGTTGCGGATCAGTCGCAGCGCCTTGGCGAGACTGTCGTCGTTGGTCACGCAGATCGCGCCGCCGGAGCCGACGGTCGACTCGTGCGTGCCGAGCCCGATCACCGACACGCGGCCGAAACGGCCGACGGGATCGCGGCCGATGTGGCCGCCGAGTCCGCCGCTGACGATCTCAAGCAGCGGAATCTCGTTGCGCGCTGCGAGTGCCGCGAGTTCATCGAGACCGGCGGGCTGCCCGTGCGCGGCGACGCCGACGATGGCGCGCGTGGCCGCGGTGATGCACGGTTCCGCGCCGCTTGCGCGCAGCGTGAGCGTCTTCGCGTCGACGTCGGCGTAGACCACGGTTGCACCGCTGTGCATGGCTGCGGCGCCAAGCGCTGCGGGCGCGAGCGAGGGCACGATGATCTCGGGGACTCCCGCGGGCGAGCTTCGCGCGACGCCGAGCGCGTCGAGCGCGGCTTCGATCGCGGAACCCGTCGAGCCGAACGCGATGGCGAACGGCCGCTTGACGATGTCGGCGACCATGCCTTCGACGCGCTCCTCGAGCGTGTGGTAGTTGCCCAGCGACGAGCCGACGATTTCCTGCATCTCGCGCCATTCCGCCTGTGACGGGCTGCGCGGGCCGAGCCAGATTGGTTCGCTCATGGTGCTGCGTCTCCTGCGGTGGTCTTCGCGCCGGCTGCGGATGCAGGCGCGAGTTCGGCGATCGCTTCGTTGATCTTGTTCGAGTGCTTGAGCCAGAGCCATGCGGCCTGCGTGCGAATCGGCGCGGGCAGGTTGGTCGCTCCGCCGGCGACCTGCCAGAGCGTACGCAGCTCGTCCGGGGTGACCTTGTCCGAATTGCGCGCGACGAGCACGGCGATCTTGCCTTCTCCGCCGCGGTTCGTCTTGCCTTGCGCGGTGCGCGCGACGGCCGTGGCCTCGGTCGTTCCTGAACTGAGGAGCGCGAGCAGGATCTGGTCCTTGAACGACTCCTCGACGGTGTTCGACGCGAGCGCGGCCTTGAGCTCGTTGGGGGCGACTTCCGCCAGGCGGAAGATCGCGAGCATCAGCGACTCGCGAAGCTGGTCCGGCACGTTGCCCGGCTTGAGGATGAAGTTGAGGCACGCGACGCCGAAGGCCTTCTCGGCGTCGGGGCCAAGCCGGCGCGCACCGTCGAGCGCAGCGCGCAGCACCACGCGCCGCTCGAGCGCGACGAGTTGGTTGAACGCCAGCGTGTTGTCGCCCTTGGCGATCGCGGCTCCAGCGTCGGCGATCGCCTCGAGCATCGCGTCGCCGTTGCGGAACTGCGCCCACTGCTCGGCCGGCGCGCGGGCGCCGCTTGCGAGGAGCACCACGGCGTAGCGCACGAGCGCGACCTGCGAGCGGTCGGCGGCGACCGCTTCGGCGAGCGGCGCGTAGGCGTCGACCGGCGAGACGACGAGCAGGCTTCCGATCGCGCGCATGCGCGAATCTGCTGGGATTTCAGGGAGTTTCAGCAGGCTCGCGACGAACGCGCCCGCGCCTGCGAGCTTGTCGGAGGAGCACGCTTCGGCGATCTGCGCGACGGCGTTGCCGCGCGAGGCGGGCGGCAGCGCGGCGACCTGCGCGACGCACGTCTGCGCGAGCACGTCGGAGTCCTTCGCCTTCATGTCGATCAGGATCGCCGTCGCGAGGCCGGCGACTTCGGGCGTCTTGGACTTGGCGAGGCGATTGAGCAGCGCCGCGTCGGGCGACTGGCCGAGCCGTCGCAGTTCGCCCGCGAGCAGCACGCGAGAAGTCGACGGCAGGTCGCTCCAATCGAGCATCGATCGGACCTGCTCGGCGTCGGCAAGCTTGAGCGCGAGAACCGCGGTGATCGCCGTGTCGCGATCGGTCTCGCCGGGGAGCGACGCGATGCGCTCGATGTCGACCTTGCCGTTGGGGCTGAGTTCCGCGAGTCCGAGCACGCTGTCCACGCGCACCGACCAGTCGTCGCTGCGGATCAGTCGTTCGAACAACGGAACGAGCGACGGATCGCGCAGCTGGCGCAGCGAGACGAGCGCCGCGTGCTGCGAGCCATCGGCGGTCGACGAGATGCCGGACTTGAGCATCTGCACCGCGTCGCGGTACGGGTCGAGCGCGTCGTAGGAGCCGGTGTTGGTTTGCGCGCACGCGACGGAAGTCGTGGCGGCAGCGGTGGCGAGGCCGACCGCCGAAGCGACAAGCGCGAGGAACAGATTCGGGCGGCGGGACATCCGCGCGAGTGTAGCCAAACACCTGCGGCAGTCGTGGATTTTGGCGGCGGGAACCCGCCGTCATTCGGGCCGCGGATCGAGGTGGTTTGATCAGCCCGATCGCGAGCGGCTCGCCCGCGCGATGTCGTGCCGGAGTTGGTCGACGAGCTCGCGGACGGGTTCGCCATCGTTGCCGACGCGGAGGTCGCCTTCGATCATGAGCTTGAGTCGCTTCGCAGCGGTGTGCACCGCCGAGTGGGTGTCGCGGCCGAGCGCGCGGGCGATCTCGGGGTAGCTGTGGGTGGTGAGCTCGCGGGAGAGGTGCGCGACCATGCCGCGGGCGACGACGGTGCGCGCGTGGCGACCGCTGCCGAGCAGGTCCTCGCGGGTCACGCGCATGCGCTCGCACACGCTCTCGACGATGGTCCCGAGGCGAACCGGCGCAGCGCCGACGCTCTTGCTGTGGTCGTCGCCGAGAAGGCGCTCGACGGTGCCCGGCCCGACCTGGCCGCGCAGGCCATCGAGCTCGACGAGCGCGCCGAGGCGGGTGATCGCGCCTTCGATCTCGCGGATCGAACCGGTGCAGCGGCCGGCGACGGCTTCTTCGGCCGCGGTCGTGAGCTGCAGGCCGCGCTCGTTGGCGAGGCGGCGGACGAGCTCGACGCGGGTGCCACGGTCAGGGCGATCGACCTTGACCACCATGCCCGACAGGAACCGGCTCACGAGCGACTGGCTGAAGCGGCGGATGTGGCGGGGGTGCTCATCCGACACCAGCGCGATGCGCGCGCCCGAAAGGTCGATCGCATCGATCGTGTGGAGGAACTCGGCCTGCGTCGCCGTCTTGTTGGCGAAGAAATGCACGTCGTCGATCGCAAGGAGGTCGACGCGGCGGAGGCGCTTGCGGAACTCGTCAAGCGAGCTGTCGCGCACGGCGGCGATGTACTCGTTGGTGAACTGCTCGGCGGTGACATACTTGATGACCTGGCGAGGCGCGCGCTCGGCGCGACGGCGGCAGAGGCCTTGGATCAGGTGCGTCTTGCCCACGCCGCACTCGCCGTGGATGAACAGGATCGACGGCGCCTCGCGGGAGCCGTCGCCGACCTGCTGGCTGGCCGCGAACGCGAGCCGATTCGACTCGCCGACCACGAAGTCCTCGAGCCGACGGAAGGAAAGCGGGCGCGGGTTGCGGGAGTTGCCGGCTCGGCGGCGGGGGTCGTCGGTCGCGGAGGCAAACGACGCGGGGCTGTCGGCCGGCGCCTGAATCGCCGCGCCGGCGTCCTCGGGGGCGCCCGCGCGGGTGCTGCGGGCGACGCTCTGGCTGGCGGAGGCAGCCGCCGCCGACTCCGACTCGGCGACCGACACGATGCACTCGACGCCGGCGCCGATGAACTCGGCGGTCACCGCATCGAGCTGGGCGCGGAAGTTCTTGACGATCCAGTCCCGCACATAGGGGTTGGCGGCGCGGACGTCGACGCGATCGGCATGGACCGAGACCGCGGTGCCATGCTCGAACCAAAGGCCGAAGCGGTGGGCGCCGATGACCTCGGAGAGCCTGGTTCGGAACGCCTCGCCGGCTGCGCGCTGTTCGCGCGTGGTTCCTGCGGTGGGCTTGACGGCGGAAATCGAAGGCATCGGGACGACTCGAGCGAAGGAGTGCCTGGCTGGCGGTCAGGTTGCACGCGTCGACGACAAGACAGCGCGCGATGCCCGAAGCGATCGCCAGCCAACATCCTCGTATGAAGAGTTGCAGATTGAGTGGTGGCCACCAACCGGACTCGAACGGGTCGCCAGGGGTCGCGTCGGAGCATGCGCTCGTCGGGGACCTCGGCACCAAAGACTCATTCAGCCGGCTTCGCACGAAACTCAGTGCGAAGACCCGCGTCCCTGCGGGAAGTCCTCAATCTAGCCCAAGGTCCGTTCGCTGCAAGTCGCTTGAGGGATCAAGATCGCTGCGACGCATCGGAAACGCAGCGAAAATAGCGGTTTGCGAAATCTAGAACGTGGTGCCAGAGGTCGATCCCAAACTCTGTGGATAAATCGCGGACGACACAAAATCACACGACCGACTTGCGAAAAGATTTTGGTTGTGTTGGGCGCGTCGGTGCCTTGACAGCAACGCGCGTGGCGGTCGATCGACGCCGCTGCGTGTCTCGCGCGACGCATCGCGCGTTCACCCGCGCGGTCAGCCACGCGTCGGATCGACGAGGGGACGCGCGAGCGGAAGTACGAGCGCGACGCGCGACGAGGTTCGGCGAAACCCGCTTGTTTCGTAGAGCTTTCGCGCAGGCTCGTTGTGCGAGTCGACGGCAAGCGACACCGAGCCGACGCGCGCGAGCGAGCACGCGCGCAGGCCGGCGGCGAGCAGGATCTTGGCGATTCCTCGGCCGCGCGCGGCGGGAGCGAGGCCGAGGTAGACCAGTTCCGCCGTTGCGCCGTCGGGAGAGCAGTTCATCAGGCACACGCCGCGTGCAGTTCCAGACTCGCGCGCGACGAGCCAGAAGCGCAGTCGCGCACCGAGACCGAAGTGGCCGTCGAGTACGTCGGTCGTGCGACGAAGCCCCGCGAGTCCCGGGCAATCGCGTGTCTGCTGGTAGCTCGCCTCGAGCACAGCGATGAGTTCCGCGCGTGCGGGTTCGCCGAGCGCGTGCGCGTCGTCGCCGCGCAGAATCGCGGCGTCGGTGGCGCTTTCGATCGTCCAGCCCGCGGGCGGTGGGGGCGCGTCGAGCACGCCTCCGCGGGGCATGGCACGCTCGAGGTAGTCGAGCGTCGCGAGCTGCTTGAGCCCGCCGACCTCGAACGCCTCGATGTCGAAGGGCTTGCTCGGCTCGATGAGCGCCTGGGCGATGTCGGCGGAATCGGTGCACCCGTCGGCGGCGGCCGCGACGGCGCGGCCGAGCAGGGCGGCTTCGCCGGAGTTCCGTGCGTGCGTGGCCAGGAGCATCGCGGTGCGCCCGAGGGTCGGAACCGCCAGCACCGCCATGCGGTAGCGGCCCATTTCGTCGGCGACGCACCAGATACGGTCGATCGCGACCTTGGCGGTCTCCGCCTGCCGTGCAAACCGCGCCGCCGCAGCGGGTCCCGCGCCGAGAAGCGCCGACAACGCCTCCTCGACTCGCTCGGGAGTCGCTCGGACGACGTGGCGGGGTTGCTCAACTGCGGTCATGGCGCGGCAAAAGCCTACCTTAGGATCGGCTTGGACTCTGCCTGCACGGAGAAGTTCGCTACAATCCTCCGCTTCCCACGGCTCCGGCCGCGGGGTTTCACGGAGAGCTCCATGCGCAACGCCCGTCTTCTCAAGTCTGTGCTCGCCTCCGTCGTGCTCGCCACGACGGTCATCGCTGCCGTTGGTGTCGCCACCCCTGCGTCGCTCGCGTCGCCGGTCGCGCCGCAGCGCGAACTCGAGTTCACGCCGAGCGAGCTGCGCCTCTTCAAGGACCTCGACACGGGCAAGCAGTACTGGTTCATGACCTACGACGTGGTGAACAACACCGGCGCCGACCAGCGCTTTGCTCCGCGCATCGATCTCGTCGTCGACGATGGCCGCATCCTCGCGCAGGGCGAAGGCGTCTCGAGCACGGTCGTGCGCCAGATCAAGGCGTATCTCAAGAACGACCTCCTTCAGGACCAGTTCGAGATCCTCGGCGAGGTCCTGCAGGGCAAGGAACATGCGAAGACCGGTCTCGTGGTCTTCCGCGCGGACGGCGATGAGCCGACCGAGCTCACCGTGATGGTTCAGGGCCTCTCTCGCGAGACCGAGAAGAAGCCCAACCCGAAGACAGGGGCGATGGTGACCCTCCGCAAGACCGCTCGGATCGATTATCTGGTCCCGGGCGACGCGAAGCCGAAGGGCACCGTCACTTACCCAATCGTGGCCCGCGAGTGGATTTTCCGCTAACGGTTCTGTATCTTCTCCCGACTCAGCACCTTTTGGAGATTTCGTCGTGGCACACAAGAAGGGTCAGGGCTCAACTAAGAACGGACGCGATTCAAACCCGCAGTTCCGTGGCATCAAGCTCTACGGCGGTCAGACCGCGAAGGCTGGCGCGATCATCGTTCGCCAGTGCGGCACGCGTTGGAAGCCTGGCTACCTTGTCCACATCGGCAAGGATGACTCGCTGATGGCGCTCGCCGAGGGCACCGTCCGCTTCCGCGGTTCGCATGTCGACATCATTCCGGCGGATCCGTCGGTTCCGTCGTACGTCGCCGCTGGCTCGGTCGCCTGATCCCGCCGCACTTGCGCGGCGAGACGGCTACCGAACGAGACGTTTGAACTTCCAAAGCCGCACGCGCAAGCGTGCGGCTTTCTTTCCCAGACGGTCCTACGTCAGGCTTTCGAACCATGCTTGTTGATGAAGCACTCATCCATGTTCGCAGCGGAAAGGGCGGCAACGGCGTCACCGCCTTCCGTCGCGAGAAGTCGATCATGAAGGGCGGGCCCGACGGCGGCGACGGTGGCCGCGGCGGGCACGTGATCCTCGTGGGCGACCTGCATCTCGACACGCTGATCGAATACCAGCATCGGCCGCATCGCTTTGCGACGCCGGGCGAGAACGGCGCCAAGAAGAAGTGCCACGGTCGCGACGGCGAGGATCTCATCGTGCCCGTGCCGCTCGGCACGGTCGTACGCGACGCGGAGACGGGCGAAATCGTGGCGGACATCGTCGACGACGGCCAGCAGGTGATCGTGGCGCAGGGCGGCAAGGGCGGCCTTGGCAACGATCGCTTCAAGACCTCGACGCACCAGTCTCCGACCGAGTGCACGCCTGGCGAGGACGCGGTCGAGCGCGACCTGCACCTCGAGCTCAAACTCATCGCGGATGTCGGCTTTGTCGGACTGCCGAACGCCGGCAAGTCGACGCTGCTCAACGCGACCAGCCGCGCGACGGCGAAGGTCGGCGCGTATCCGTTCACCACGCGCAAGCCGCAGCTCGGCATCGCGGAGCTCGCGGGCGACCGCCGCATCGTGCTCGCGGACATCCCTGGTCTGATCGAAGGTGCGAGCGATGGCGCTGGCCTCGGTCACGACTTCCTGCGCCACATCGAGCGCACGAAGGCGATCGTCCATCTCGTGGACCTCGCGCCGCTCGACGGCTCGAAGCCCGCTGACAACTACCGCATGATTCGCGCGGAGCTCCATGCGTTCTCGCCGACGCTCGCGGAGAAGCCCGAGCTCGTCGTCTTCTCGAAGATCGACCTCGTGCCCGAAGAGGAGCGTGCGAAGCGCATCCGTCGGCTCGCGACGGAGATCGGCCTCGGCAAGGGCGACAAGGGCGGCAACGGCAAGGAAGACACGCCCGTGATCATCTCGGCCGCGACCGGCGAAGGCGTGCGCGAGCTTCTCGAGCGCGCGTACGCGCTGGTCAAGGGCGAGGCGATGCCGACGGAATGGCGGCGCTGAGAGAGCGAGCGTCTTTGAGCGTTCGCGGCGTGCGCCCGCGCGTCCTTGAGCGTTCGCGGCGTGCGCCCGCGAACTTTGGTGTGAACTACGTTTGGGGTGGATGCGCGGTCCATGCGTGGCCGTTGTGGCGTCGCTGTTGTGGCGTGGCTGTTGCGGCTTGGCCGTTGTGTCACCGGCAGAGCAGGCGGAACGCCGCGAAGAAATCGGCGAACTCCTCGCGGTACTTGTCGGCGATCGTGAGTTCCGCGATCTCGGCGACGAGCGAGTCCTGATCCTTCAGGATCGCCGCGCGTCCGCCGCCGGCTTCGGCGATCTCGGGAAACCAGGTGTAGCTGGGCTTCTTCTTCATCATGGGCGGCGGGGGCTTGGGGGCGTCGATCTTGCCGCCGTTCTTGCTGCCATCTTTCGCCGGCTTCTTGTCGGGCTGCTCGCGCTTGGGCGCAGGCGCCTTCGGCGGCGCGTTGTCGTCGTCCTCTGCCTTGAGATTCGCCTCGCTGTCGCGCGCGACGACGCCGTAGAAGCGCACGCCGTTGGCAAACGCGCGCTTGGCGAGATCGACGCAGAGGCCGCCTTCGCCAGGATGCGGCGGCGCGTCGCCGACGATCACGCAGGCGCGGATCGGCTGCGGGCTCGGCTCGCGCGCCTCGGGCAGCCAGGTGAACTTGCCGAGCGCGATCTTCATGCCCGCGAGGACGCTTTCGGGCGTGTCGCCGCCACCGTCGGCCGACAGCGACCACAGATGCGTGCGCGCTTCAGGCAGGCTCGCGGTGAAGTCCCACGCCTTCGTCTCCCACTCGTCGGTTCGGTCGCGGTAGCCGACCACGCCGATGCGGATGCCCTTGGTCACGCTGCCGAGGAAGTCGACGAGGTCGTCGATGCCGCTCTGCGCGTCGGCGAGTTCCTTGCCCATGCTCGCGGTGCAGTCGATCATGATCGCGAGATCCATCGGGCGGTCGCTGACGCTCGCGAGGTACTTCTCGAACGCGACGAAGCGCGTGGGCTCGAGGTTGGCGACGGTGTTGCGCGCGAGGAGCCGGGTGGCTCCCGCGGCATCGGTCTCGGGCGGCGATGGCACGAGCCAGGCGGGGCGGTAGCCGGGCTTCGCGTGGTTCTTGTGGTGCCACTCGCGCCAGCGGAAATTGCGGCCGGAGTCGTCGCCGTTGGTGATCGCAGCGAGGCGCGGCGAGAGGATGCCGCCTTCGGTGCGGTCCATCCGCAAGACGATGCGCGTGAGCAGTTCGTCCATGCGCGCAGCGAGTTTCTTGTCGGTTGCGGACGCGTCGAGGGCGGCGAGCGCTTCGAGTGCGAACATCGCCTCGACCACCTTCGGCGACTCTTCGCACGACTTGATGCGCGCGTCGAGCGTCGCGCGGTCGTAGGCGTTGCGCGTGCGGAGGATCGTGCGGATGACGCGCGGATCGGTCTCGCGCTCGATCGACTCCTTGGGCAACGCGATGCCGCGTCGCGCGAGGCATGCGATCGCGTAGGCGCGCACGCGCCACGACTGGTCGCCGGCGAGCGTGATCAGGCGCCCCGCGCTGGATTCGCAGTCGTAGCGCTCGAGGCGCATGACGGCGAGGGCGCGCGAGGTCCAGGCGCGGCTGTTGGCGAGGCGGTTGAGCGCTTCGGATTCCTCGGGAAGCGCGTCGGCGAGCGCGATGGCGTCGGGCTTGCGCTCGGAAGGCTCGTCGGCCGGCTTGGGCTCTGCTGGGGTTGTCGGCGGCTCGGACTGCGGATCGGTTGGAGCCGGCGGTGTGGCCTGCGCGATCGCTTGCGCGCACGGGATCGCGGCGGTCGCAACGCAAAGCAGGAGGATGGCCGCGGCAAGACGCATTGGTTCAGCGAGTGTACGCTCGTGCCTTCGAAAGTCGTGAACTCAGGTCGCGACGCGCCCCGCAAACTTCAGCAGCAGTGCCCATCGGAGAGGTCCGCCATGATTGATCGCGCCGTCGTCGAGAGTGTGTTCGCCCGCGCCATGCCATACGAGCGGTATCTCGCGACGGATCCGTCGCGTGCGGGAGGCTGGCAGGCGGTTTCCGATCGGACCGCGCTGACTGAGTCGCAGCGCGGCGAGCTGGCGAGCTTCACGCGGCGGATGCATGTGCTGGTCGTGAGCGGGATCTGGTGCGGCGACTGCGTGCAGCAGGGGCCGTTGCTCGCGCGGATCGCCGAGGCGAGTCCTGCGATCGACTTGCGCTGGGTGGATCGCGACGTCGAGGCGGAGTTCTCCGCGCGGCTGAAGGTCTGCGGCGGCGGACGCGTGCCGGTCGTGGTGTTCGCGGCCGAGGATTTCGAGGTGTGCGCGATCGCGGGCGACCGCACGCTCGCGCGCTACCGCGGGCTTGCGCGGCGGCAGCTTGGACCATCGTGTGAATTGCCGTGGGCGGAGATTCCCGCCGACGAGAGCGCTGCGGTGCTGCAGGAGTGGCTCAACGAGTTCGAGCGCGTGCAGTGGATGCTGCGGCTGTCGCCGCGGCTGCGCCAGAAGCACGGGGACTGAACGTGCCCGGCACGTGCCAGTCAGTGCCAGTCAGTACCCGTCACGTGCCGGGCACTGCATGCTGTGCCGTGGAATGCTGGCTTTGGGCTTGTGAGAGACGCGGTCGCGCGGTGCCCGCCACGTGCACGCCAGTTCCCGTCAGTGCCCGCCACGTGCCAGGCACGGTTTCAGGGGGAGCGCGTGGAGTCCGCGAGCCGCCGCAGGAGGTCGAACGCGGCGAGCGGAGTCAGCGCGTTCAGGTCGACCTTCCGCAGCTCTGCCACCGCCGGGTGCTCGACATACTCCGTGAACAGCGACAGTTGCGGCGCTGGCGCCGTCTTGCGCGGAGCAGCCGCTGGCGCTGCCGCCACGATCTCCTTCACGCGTCCCGACAGCGCGTCGGCGACCTCGACCTTTCCGAGGAGCTCGAGCACTTCCTTCGCGCGCGCGACCGTCTCGCGCGGCAGGCCTGCGAGCCGGGCCACGTGGATTCCGTAGCTGCGGTCCGTGCGGCCGGGCACGATGCGGTGGAGGAACACGACGTCGTCGTTCCACTCGCGCACGCTCACGTGCAGGTTCGTCACCGCGGGCAGCGTGTCGGCGAGCTGCGTGAGCTCGTGGTAGTGCGTCGCGAACAGCGTGCATGCGCCGCGCGCGGCGAGCGTCTCGGTGATCGCCCACGCGAGGCTCAGGCCGTCGAGCGTGCTCGTGCCGCGGCCGATCTCGTCGAGGATCACGAGGCTCCTCGCGCTCGCGTGGTGCAGGATGTTCGCCGTCTCGGTCATCTCGACCATGAAGGTCGACTGGCCCGAGTGGATCTCGTCGGCGCTGCCGATACGGGTGAGGATCGCGTCGAGGACGCCGATCTCGGCCTTCGTCGCGGGCACGAATGATCCGACATGCGCAAGCAGCGCGATGAGCGCGACCTGGCGGATGTACGTGCTCTTGCCCGCCATGTTGGGGCCGGTGATGAGCGCGAGCGACGGGCGGTCCGATGCGCCAGCGAGCTGCGTGTCGTTCGGCACGAAGCTCGACGCGAGCGTGCGGTCGAGCACCGGGTGGCGGCCGGCCTCGATGGAAACGCCGCGGTTCTCGGTGATTTCAGGGCGCGTCCAGCGCTGGCGTCGCGCGACCGAGGCGAGGCACGAGAGCGCGTCGAGTTCCGCCGCGCGCTCGCCGTAGGCGACGATCGACTGGATGTGCGCGGCGACCTCGGCGAGGAGCGCGGTCCACAGTTCCTTCTCGCGTTCGATCGCGTGGGCTTCGGCGCGGAGGACCTTCTCCTCGAACTGCTTGAGCTCGGGCGTGATGTAGCGCTCGGCGTTGCGCAGCGTCTGCTTGCGCGTGAAGCTCGCGGGCGCCTTCGCGGCGTTGACCGCCGAGAGCTCGATGTAGTAGCCGAACACCGAGTTGAAGCCGACCTTGAGCGACGGGATGCCGCTCGAGGCGACGAGCTCGTCCTGGTACTTCGCGAGCCACGCGCTCGAGTCGCGCTGGAGGAGCCGCGTCTCGTCGAGCTCGAGGTCGTAGCCGTCGGCGAACACGCCGCCTTCGCGGAGATGCGTCGGCGCGTCGGGCTTGATCGCGCGCGCGAGCCGCGCGGCGAGCGGTGCGAGGATCGGCGCGACGCGCGCGAGTTCCGCGCAATCCGCGGCGAATGCGGCGCTCGGGGCGAGCGTGGCGGCGAGCGGTTCCATCGCGGCGAGCGAGCGCGCGAGCGCGAGGAAATCGCGCGGCGTCGCGCGTCCGAGCGCGGCGCGGCCCGCGATGCGCGCGACATCCTGCAGGTTCGCGAGCTGCGCGAGCACGGCGTCGGCGAAGCGTTCATCCGCCACGAGCGCAGCCACGCGGTCGAGTCGCGCGTCGATCGCGGGCTTCGCGGCGAGCGGGTAGCAGAGCCAGTCGCGCACGAGGCGGCGGCCCATCGGCGTCGCGGCGGCGTCGAAGATCGAGAGCAGGCTGCCCTCGGTCGCGCCCGTTCGCAGCGTGCGCTCGATCTCGAGCGCGCGCAGCGTGGTCGCGTCGACCGTGAGAAAACTCCCGCGCGCGAGCCGTTTCGGCGGCGAAAGATGCGGGATCCTGCCGCGCGCGTCGCCCTTCGCGTGTTCGGCGGCCTGCGTCTCGAGCGCGTAGCGGAGGATCGCGCCGGCGGCGCCGACCGCGGGCTCGTCCTTCGCGAAGCCGTAGCCCTCGAGCGATTTCACCGCGAATTGCGCGGTGAGCGCGTCGAACGCGTCCTGCGCGCGGAAATACCAGCCCGCGCGCGCGGTCAGCGCGAGGCCGCGCGCCGCGAGCTTCGCGAACTCGGGATGCACCGAACCGTCGCGCTCCTCCGAGTGCACGAGCTCGCTCGGCGAGATGCGCGCGAGTTCATCCGCGAGGAGCCCGACGGGGCACGAAAGCACGCTGAACGCGCCGGTCGAGATCTCGATCGAGGCGATGTGCGCTTCGGCGCCGTCGATCGCGACCGCGGCCACGCGATTCGCGGCGCCGCTCTCGAGCAGCGTGTCGTCGACGAGCGTGCCCGGCGTGAGCACGCGCGTCACCGCGCGCTCGACGATGCCCTTCGCGTCCTTCGGATCCTGCGTCTGCTCGCACACGGCCACGCGGTGGCCCATCGCGACGAGCTTGCGGATGTAGCCCTCGGCCGCGTGGAACGGCACGCCCGCCATCGGCAGGCCCTTGGTGCGCTCGGTGAGCGTGATCGACAGCAGCTTGTGCGCGAGCACCGCGTCGCGGTCGAACATCTCGTAGAAGTCGCCCATCCGAAAGAACAGCAGGCAGTCGGGATGCTGCTGCTTGGCGCGCGCATACTGGCGCATCGCGGGGGTCGCGAAGTGCGGGTTGAGCGCGGGGTCGACCCAGCTCAGGTCGCGCGCGCCGGCGCGGTCGGGAAGGATGGTCGGGGCCTCGGACACGGGAGGCGCAGTAGACAACGCCGCGAGGCGGTCGTGAAGCCAAGAATGCGCTGATTTCGCAGGGAGAAGCCACTTTGCTTCGGCAGCGGCTTGTGCTATGCTTTCGACCCTCCCATGGGGTGGTAGCTCAATTGGGAGAGCGCCTCGGTCGCATCGAGGAGGTTGTGAGTTCGATCCTCATCCACTCCACTCAGAACGAACACGGCCCGCCTCTGGCGGGCCGTGTTCGTTCTGGGTGGAGTTGCGTGTCTTTCGTGTGCGACTGTCGTTGGATCGCTGACGCGCTCCAACTTCTTCGCAAACGGGCGTGGGATCGCGGGCAGGGGTGCTGTCGCGTGCCGCGGCGCGCGGATCCTCGCGATATCCTCCCGACCTCGTGTCTTTCGTTTGCGACTGTCGTTCAAGCGCTGAAGCGCTTGAACTTCTTCGCAAACGGGTGTGGGATCGCGGACAGGGGTGCTGTCGCGTGCCGCGGCGCGCGGATCCTCGCGATATCCTCCCGACCTCTATGGAACTTCCGACCAATCTGGCGGGCGCGGACTCGGCGGGCATCTCGCCGGCGCTGCAACTTGTGGCCTACTCCGCGGTGATCGGCCTGGCGTCGCTCGCGGGCGGCGCGTTCGCCGCGTTCCTGCAGATGGGGCACCGTCGGCTGCAGTTCGTGCTGAGCTTTGTCGCGGGCACGATGCTCGGTGTCGGCGTGCTGCATCTCTTGCCGCATGCGGTCATCCTCGCGGTGGAAGAGGGGCTCGAGTCGGGCGCGGGCGGCGCATCGCACGGGCAGCTGCACGGTTCGCTCGACGGCGTGATGCTCGCCGCGGTGCTCGGGTTCATGGCGATGTTCCTGCTCGAGCGGTTCTTTCACTTCCACCAGCACGAGTCGCCGGAGGCGGCGGGGCACCATGATTGCTGCGACGACGGCTGCGGGAGCCACGCGGGGCATGATCATGATCACGGTCACGCGCACGGCCACGCGCACGCCAAGCCCACCACGCAGGTCCGCTGGATCGGCGCGGCGATCGGACTCACGCTGCACAGCATCCTCGAGGGCGTTGCGCTCGGCGCGGCGGTGCTCGCGGCGGCGGAGCACGACGAAGGCGTCATGCTCGCGGGGCTCTCGACGTTTCTCGTGATTCTCCTGCACAAGCCTTTCGACGGACTGACGGTGATCACGCTGGTGCGCGCATCGGGCCGCAGCGCGCGCTTTGCGCATGCGGTCAACGCTGCATTTGCGCTGGTGATGCCGCTTGGTGCCGCGCTGCTCTGGTTCGGCGTTTCCAAGCACGGCGCGGACATCCTGCCGTACGCGCTTGCGTTCAGCGCGGGCACGTTCATCTGCATCGCGACGAGCGACCTGTTGCCCGAGCTGCAGTTCCACCGTCACGACCGACTGGGGCTTTCGGCGGCGCTGCTGCTCGGGCTCGCGGTGGCGGCCGGGATCGCGCGCATCGAGTCAAGCGTCGTACAGCAGCACGAGCATGAGCACGAGCATGAGCAAGGGCATGATCATGCTCATGATCACGACCACGCGCACACGAACTGACGGAGAATCACCATGAAGATCAGGGCTGAAGTCGTCATCGCCGAACTCAATCGCCTCCGCGGCGACGTCGACAAGGACATGACCGACCCCGAGTACTTCGCGCTGCATCACGCGCTGTGCTTCATCTCGTACAAGATGGGCGACTTTCAGAAGTACCTCGATGAGGTCGTGAAGCCCGGCGAGCATCCGTGACTTGAACGGTTGCGGCTGCGGCCGCTGCCCTTTGGTGGGGATTGCGGCTCTGTGGCGCCGATGTGGCGGCGCGTCACGCGCGCGCGAGCACGACGATGTCGTCGTAGGCGCCCTTGATGCGCGCCGTGTTCGCGATCTCGAAGCCGCAGGCGCGCAGCTGGCGCGTGAGTTCTTCCTCGCGGTATTCGTCGAGGTGATACACGGGATCGTTGCGGTGGCCGTACTTCCAGATCGGCGTCGCGACGAGAAGTGCCGCGCCGGGCGCGAGCACGCGCTTGATCTCGGCGAGCGCGCGCACGGGATTTCGCAGGTGTTCGATCACATCGAGCAGCATCGCCGCGCGGAAGGCGCCCGCGGCGAACGGCATGGTTTCCGCCGATCCCTGCACGCATTCCACGGCTTGCGCGAGTCCCGCCTGCGCGAGCGCGGCGCGTGCGACGGCGATCGCCTCGGGCTCGGGATCGAGCGCGACGGCGCGCGCGCCGTGCTTGGCGACGAGTCCCGCGAACAGCGCGTCGCCCGCGCCGACATCGAGGACAGGCAGCGCGCTCTTGGGCATGTTCGCCGCGAGAAACGACACGAGCGTGTCCGCGCGGCGGCGATACGCGTCGTGCGTGGCGTAGAGATTCCAGTGGTACGCGCCGCGCGCGTCGTACTTCTCGAAGCTCGCCGGCGCGCCCCAGGCCTGCGCGTTCCAGCGCAGCGAGGCGAGCGACGCGTTGGCACGCAGCGCGTCGAGGTCGCACGCGGTGACGTCGAAGCCGAAGTGCACGCGAAAGTGCGACATCGCGACTTCGCTCGCGAGCCCGTCGCGCTCGAAGCGCGCGTCGGAGGCCGGTGATTCCTCGAGCACCGCCGCCGCCACGGCGATCGCGCGGCCCGCGCGCCTGCGGCGAATCTCGAGCGAAAGCGCGAGCAGCGCCAGCGCGCCGTAGCCCGCGCGCGGATCGAGGATCGTCTCGCCGCGCGCGACGATGAACGCCTCGCCGTCGATCACGACGACGCCGCCGTCCGCGGCGTCGACCTCGACATCGAACCGCTCGGCCTCGCGCGGCGCGCCGCGGCCGTTGCGGACGAATCCCTTGGGATGCACGACGAATGCGCCATGCGCCGACACGCCGTCCGCGCGCAGCCGCTTGGCCACCGCGAGCGCGAGCGAATCATGCAGTCCGAACGCAGCCTCGAGCGCTGGCGCGAGCCTTCGCGCATCCGCGGCGTCGACGGTCGCGTCCCACGCGAGGATCCGGCCCGACGGCAACCTTTCGTGCGTCGCGAAGGCAGCGGGGGGCGCGAGTGGATCCTCCGAGGCGTGCATGTCGGAGGATCGGCGCAATCGCGGGAAACCCTGCAGTTCTCGCCGCGGCGCGCGCGGACTGAGTATCCTCCGCGCTCCACTTTGCGGCCTCGTGCCGCGCATCAGGAAGCACCCATGTCCGACGCGCAGAACCCGACCCAGAAGCCCAGCTACAAGGATTCGCTCAACCTCCCCAAGACGGCGTTCGCCATGAAGGCGAACCTGATCCAGGCGGAGCCCCAGTCGCTCAAGCGCTGGGAAGAGGCGAAGGTCTTCGGCCGCATGCAGGTCGCGCGCGAGGGCGCGGAGCCGTTCGTGTTCCACGACGGCCCGCCGTACGCCAACGGCCCGATCCACATGGGCCACATGCTCAACAAGGTGCTCAAGGACTTCGTCGTGCGCGGCGCGCTGATGGAAGGTCGCCGCGTGCGCTTCATCCCGGGCTGGGACACGCACGGCCTGCCGATCGAGCACAAGGTGATGACCGAGCTCCACGAGAAGGGCAAGGCCGCCAAGCTCGACACGCTCACGCCCGAGCAGCGCCACATGGCGATCCGCCGCGAGTGCGCGGCCGCGGCGACCAAGTTCATCGGGCTCCAGGCCGAGCAGATGAAGCGCCTGCTCACCTGCGCCGACTACGCGGATCCGTACTTCACGCTGCAGCCGGCGTACGAGGCGAAGACGCTCGAGGTGTTCGCCGATCTCATCGATCAGGGCGTCGTCGTGCGCGCGCTCAAGCCCGTGCACTGGTCGATCGCCAACAAGACCGCGCTCGCCGAGGCGGAGCTCGAGTACGAGGACCGCGAGGATCTCTCGGTGTACGTCGACTTCGAGGCGGCGGACCGCGCGAAGGTCGCGGCCGCGTTCGGCCTTCTCACTGAAATGCCCGCAAGCGCGGGCGAAGAGGACGAAGTCGACGACTCGCGCTTCCTCGACGCCACGCCGAGCTTCATGATCTGGACCACCACGCCGTGGACGCTTCCCGCGAACCTCGCGATCGCGGTGCACGAGCGCTACCGCTACGCGCTCGTCGAGATCGACGGCAGCACCACGATCATGGCGAGCGATCTCGTCGCGGGCGTCGCCAAGAAGGCGGGCGCCGAGAAGGTCGTCGTCCGCGCGGAGTGCGAAGGCGCGAAGCTCGTCGGCCTCGAGTACAAGCATCCGTTCTGCCCGCGCAAGGGCCGCGTGGTGAGCGCGGACTATGTCACGCTCGAGGACGGCACTGGTCTCGTGCACACCGCGCCGGGCCACGGCGCCGACGACTACCGCACGGGCCTCAAGGAAGGCCTGCCCGCGTACTGCCCCGTGCGCGAGGACGGCACGTACGACGACACCGTTCCCGAGTGGCTGCGCGGCAAGTCGATCTGGGCTGCGAATGCCGAGGTCGCCGAGCATCTCCGCGGCAGCGGGCATCTCTTCTACGACCACAAGTTCATGCACTCGTATCCGCACGACTGGCGCTCGAAGACGCCGGTGATCTTCCGCGCGACCGAGCAGTGGTTCGTCGGCGTCGACGTCGGCATGAAGCGCGACGGCCAGACGCTGCGCCAGCGCGCGATGCACGCGATCGAGAAGGAAGTCGGCTTCACTCCCGAGTGGGGCCGCAACCGCATGCGCGGCATGATCGAGTCGCGCCCCGACTGGTGCATCTCGCGCCAGCGCTCGTGGGGCCTGCCGATCCCGGCGTTCAAGATGACCGACGGCAAGACGTTCCTGACGTCGGCCAGCGTGCGCGCGATCGCCAAGCGCTTTGCCGAGAAGGGCAGCGACGCGTGGTTCCAGGAGTCGCCCGTCGACCTGCTCTCGCATTACGACGCGTCGAAGGATCCGCACGCGCCCGCCGGACTCGACATCGCGTCGCTGACCAAGCTCTACGACATCTTCGACGTGTGGTTCGAGGCGGGCAGCTCGTGGAATTCCGTGCTGCGCGCGCGCGGCATCGGCTATCCCGCGGAGATCTACCTCGAGGGCAGCGACCAGCACCGCGGCTGGTTCCAGCTGTCGCTGCTGCCCGCGATCGGCGCGACCGGACAGGCGCCGTTCAAGCGGCTGGTGACGCACGGCTTCATCGTCGACAAGGACGGCCGCAAGATGTCGAAGTCGATCGGCAACACGATCGATGTCGAGGCGCTGCTCAAGGAGCACGGCGCCGACGTCTGCCGCTGGTGGGTCGCCGGCGTCGACTTTGAGAACGACATCCGCGCCGACGGCGAGTTCTTCAAGGTCGCGGGCGAGTCGTACCGCAAGGTGCGCAACACCGTGCGCTACCTGCTCTCCAATCTCGACGGCTTCGATGGCGCGGAGACCGATGCGATCCTCTCGGGGATCTCGCACACGAGCCTCGAGTCGTGGATGCTCGCGCAGGTCGCGTCGACGCAGGAAGCGGTGCGCGACGCGGTGCGGCGCTGCTCGTTCCGCGAGGGACAGCAGGCGATCTTCACGCTGTGCAACGAGACGCTTTCGGCGATCTACTGCGCCGCGACCAAGGACCGCCTCTACTGCGATGCGCCGCGCTCCTCGCGCCGCCGCGCCGCGCAGGCCGCGATGTACGCCGCGTGCGATGCGCTCTGCCGCATGCTCGCGGTGTTCCTGCCGCATACGGCCGACGAGGCGTTCCGCGCGCTGGCGGGCGACTCGGCGTGCGTGCACCTCGAGCGCTACCGCACGCTCGCGCTCACCTGCGACAAGCGCTGGCCCGAGGTCCTCGCGCTGCGCGAGGTCGTCAAGGGCGAGCTTGAGAAGGCCAAGGCGCGCGGCATCGAGAATCCGCTCGACGCCGGCGTGCTGCTGCATTCGTCGCATCACCACCTCGAGGACTTCCTTGCGGACCTGCCCGATCTCTTCGGCGTGTCGCGGGTGGTGATGGCGCGCGACCAGAGCGCGATCGAGATCATCGACCTCCGCGGCGAACCGCGCTGCGAGCGAAGCTGGAAGCGCGACGGCACCGTCAAGCAGCGCGCCGACGGCGGAATGCTCTCGGATCGCGACGCGGAAGCGGTGGGCGTCGGCTGACGCGGGGCTCGGCCGGTGCGTCCGACTTTGCGGTGGTCCGCATTCGTAAATTGCAAGTGATTGTCGTTTTCTACTGACGCTATTCCTTGCTTCTGCAGGCACTTGTGGCATTGTCTCGTTGCTCAGTGATGAGCAAAGGGCGGAGCGAGATAGATGCGGGCTATGCCCGCGTCTGTTGCGTGCCTTTCAGGCACCTCGGAAGCGAAAAGGGCGCTGACCAGGACATGAGTCCTTGGGGTCGGTGCCCTTTGTGCATTCCGAGGTTGCATAACGGACGAGTCGGCTTCCACAGGGGCCGGAGCGTCAAACGTGGAAAAGACGAGCGCTCTTCGGAGTGTTCGACGACCTGTGCAGGCAAAGCGCCGGGAACTGGCGGAAGTTCCCGGCGCTTTGCCTTTTTGGAGTGTGCTCGAGCTCCGACGCGACTCGTGGCTTTCCCGTGTTGGCGCAGTCAAGTACATTTCGGAATGATGGTTCCGTTCACCGATCTCCTCGCGTCTGTCCCTGCCGCATCGATCCTTGCCGAGGCCGGAGTGGATCTCGGACGCGCGTCGGGGCGGCTCCATCCCGCCATCGTGCACTTCCCGATCGCGCTCGCGCTGGTCGCCGTCGCGGCCGAGTGGTGGCGCGTCGTCAGCCGTCGTCAGGAACTCTCCGCGTTGACCTCGCCCTTGCTCTGGATTGCGGCTGCGACCGCGGTGATCTCGACCGCGTCCGGCTGGGTGAACGCGTCCTTCGAGCATGCGAACGATGTGTCCACAGGGCTGCAGCTGCATCGCTGGATCGGAACCGGCACGACCGCCGCGCTGTTGTGCCTTGCGTGGTGGTGCCACTTGCTCGCCGCTGACCTCCTGAACGCATCGCGTGGCGCCATCGCGCAGCTCCGCGCCTTCCGCTGGGTGGCGCTTGCGACCGGCATCGCGTTGGGCATCACGGGCCACTTCGGTGGCGACATCGTGCACGGCGAAGGCTACATGACCGAGCTCGTGTTCCCGCAGGCGGAGGAGGTCCACGTCGACGCTGCCGCGGGCGGCGAGGTTGCCGCGCTGACCGCCGCAGAGAGTTCCTTCGTCGCCAACGTCCGCCCGATCCTCGAGAAGCACTGCTTCGAGTGCCACGGCCCGCGCAAGCAGAAGGGCGGCCTGCGCATGGATTCGAAGGCGTGGCTCTTCAACGGCGATCACGAGAAGTGGGCGGTCATTCCTGGCAAGAGTGCGGACAGCCCGCTCATGCAGCGCGTCGAACTGCCGCGCACCGACGCCGACGCGATGCCGCCCGAGGGCGACGGACTCAACATGGAAGAGGTCGCGATCCTCAAGAAGTGGATCGATGACGGCGCGGCGTATCCCGCCGCCAGTGGTGGCGGCGTGATCGGAACCTCGACTGCAGCGACGACGGCGGCCGCAGCTGCCGCTGGCACCGTTGCGATCGCTGGATCGGTCGCCGTCGACGTGCCCGCCGCCGTGCGCGCGAAGGCCGAGACCGCGTCCAAGGCGCTCATCGCGCGCGGCGTGCTCGTGCAGCCGGTCGCCGCGGACAGCCCGCTCCTCGACATCAACGTCAGCCGCGCGGAGCCTGCGTTCGGCGATGCCGACGCGGCGATGCTCGCCGACGTCGCGCCGCTGGTGGCGAACCTCAATCTCTCGAAGTGCGCGCTCACCGACGCGGGCCTGGCGAAGATCGGCGCGATGGCGCGCCTCGAGCGCCTGCGGCTCGACGGCACGGGCATCGGCGACGCGGGCGTCCAGGCGCTCGGAAACCTCGCGCATCTCGAGTCGATCAATCTCGTCGGCACGAAGGTCTCGGCGGCAAGCACCGCGTGGCTGCAGGGTCAGCCTGCGCTGCGCCGCGTGTACGTCTGGCAGTCGCCGCTCGACACGCCCGAGCTGACCAAGGCGCTGGCCGCGGGCGGCAAGCTCACGGTCGTGGGCGGCGATCTCCCGCTCGCGAAGCCGACGACTCCGCCGATGCCGGAGGATCCGAAGCCGGAAGCCCCGAAGTCGGAAGCCCCGAAGCCTGAAGCCCCGAAGCCTGAAGCCCCGAAGCCTGATGCCCCCAAGCCGGACGAGAAGAAGCCGTAAACGCTGACCGCCGCGCGTCGAGCGTGTACGCTCCGCGCATGATGCACAACGACGCCTCTCATCGCGATTCCCGCCGCGCCTTCATCCGCACTGCAGCGGGTATCGCAGCGGTTGCTCCGTTCTCGAACGCCTTCGCCGCGGCGCTGCTCGCAGGCGACGTGGTCACGGGCAACGGCGACTTCAAGTACCGCGTGGAGCACGACTGGCTCACGCCGCCCGAAGGCCTCGCATGGGGCGACACGCACGGCGTCGCGCAGGACAAGGCCGGCAACATCTACATCTCGCACACCGTCGGCGGCGAGGCGAAGAAGGACGACGCGGTCTATGTGTTCACCAAGGACGGCAAGTTCGTCCGCTCGATGATGCCGCAGATGAAGGGCGGCGGTCACGGCCTCGACATCCGCGAGGAGGACGGCACCGAGTACCTCTACCACTGCGACGTCGCGCATCACCGCATCATCAAGACCAAGCTCGATGGCAGCGTGGTGTGGGAGCACGGCGCGCCGGTCGAGGCCGAGTTCGACGGCAAGAAGTGCTACGCGAACGAAGGCGATTGGAACGCGACCAACATCGCGTTCTCGCCGAACGGCGACATCTTCGTGGGCGACGGCTACGGCAAGAGCTTCGTGCACATCCTCTCGAAGGACGGCGCGTACAAGCAGACGATCTGCGGCCCCGGCAACGGCGAAGGCCAGGTCGCGTGCCCGCACGGACTCTGGTGGGACAACCGCGTGGGCACGCTCGCCGTCGCCGATCGCGGCAACAACCGCATCCAGTACTTCGCCGAGAACGGCGCGGGCAAGCCGTGGAAGCACGTGTCGTTCGTCAAGGACGCGATGCGCCAGCCGTGCCACTTCAAGACGCGCGGCGACACGCTGCTTGTGCCTGACCTCTCGAGCGCTGTCGAGATCCTCGGCAAGGACAACAAGGCGCTCGCGGTGCTCGGCGACGGGCATCCGACGAACCTCCGCGGCGCACCGCGCAAGGACTTCATCCCCGGCAAGTTCGTTCACCCGCACTCGGCGACGTTCCTTGCGGACGGATCGATCCTGGTGGTTGAGTGGGTGCCGATTGGGCGCGTGACGCGGCTTGTGAAGGCTTGAGTCGAGCGCGGGGCTGAAGCGGTGAGACCGCTGATCGCCGGCTGCGCCGGCGCGCCCGTGTGAAACTCTGATGCACGGCGACCACTACCTCCGCTTTGCGGAGGAAGTGGCACCCGCGCCTCCGGCGCGGAGCGGAGTGAGAGTTCCATCCCCGCGCCTTCGGCGCGGCGCAAGCGCGTGGGCGACACCGGGTGAGAATTCGATTCCCGCGCGTTTGGCGCGGCGTCACACTTGTGCCGCGCGGAGCGCGGGTGCCACTTCCCCGGAGGGGTAGTGGTCGCGGAACTTCGGATCTCGGTTCTCCGCGGCGCGCAGCGCCGATCCCCGTTCCCCTCACCTCTCAACCCTCACCCAACAACCACACCCGCCACCGCGCCGGTCAGCCAGCACGCGAGCGCGCCCGCGACCATCGCGCGGAGGCCGAGCTTGGCGATATCGCCCCGGCGCTCGGGCGCCATGGCCCCGAGGCCGCCGATCTGGATCGCGATCGACGGAAGGTTCGCGAATCCGCACAGCGTGTAGATCGCGATCGTCGAAGCGCGCTGCGAGATCTCGCCCGCGTTGATCATCTTCGAAAGGTCGAGGTACGCGACGAACTCCGTCGCGACCACCGACTCGCCCATGAGCGTGCCGAGGCGGCGCGCGTCGTCGCCCGCGCCCATCAGCCAGGCGAGCGGCTGCAGGAACACGCCGAGCACGTTCTGCAGGCTCAGCACTGGGAGCCCGAGCTGCGCGCGCCACTGCGCGATCGGAAGCCAGCTCTCATTGACCTCGCTCAGCGCCGAGAGCGGCCAATTGATCAGCGCGAGCAGCGACACGAACGCCACCAGCATCGCCGCGACGTTGAGCGCGAGCTTGAGGCCGTCGGTCGCGCCTTCGGCAGCCGCGTCCATCACGTTGGTGGCGGTCTGCGGCATGTCGCGCAGCGCGTCGATCGACTCGTCGGGCGGCGTCTCGGTCTCGGGGCACATGAGCTTCGACATGACGATCGCAGCCGCCGAGGAGATCACGCTCGCGGCCATGAAGTGCCGCGCGACCTCGATGCGCGCCGACTCCTCGGGCCCGCCGACCATGACGATGTACGCGCCCATCACGCTGCCCGCGATCGTCGCAAAGCCGCCGACCATGATGCACATGAGCTGCGAGCGCGTCATGCGTCCGATGAACGGCTTGACCGTCAGCGGCGCCTCGGTCTGGCCCACGAAGATGTTCGCCGAGGTCGACATCGCCTCGACGCCGGTGATGCCGAGCGTGCGGCGGAGGAGTCCCGCGAACACCGCGATCACGCGCTGCATGATGCCGAGGTAGTACAGGATCGACATCAGCGACGCGAAGAAGATGATGATCGGCAGCACCTTGATCGCGAAGATGAAGCCCCACGCGCCGCCTGCGTCGGCGGCGTTGCCGAAGATGAACCGCGTGCCTTCGTCGGCGAAGGAGACGATCTTGGTGACGCCCGCGGCGAGCACGTTGAAGAGCGCCGCGACCGGCGCGAAGCGGAGGAAGACGAATGCCAGCGCGAACTGCAGGCAGAGCCCCGCGATGATCGTCCGGCGGTTGATCGCGCGGCGGTTGGTCGACAGGGCATAGCCGATCCCGAGGATCGCCGCGATGCCGAGAAGTCCCGTGAGTTGCTGCATGTCTGCTCCTCTTGCATCGCCGGGAAGCAGGCGAGCGGCGCGCAGCATACGGGTTCGCGGGTGCCGTATCCTGCGGCGATGTCGTCGGAAGGCGGACCTGTCATCCTCTCATGGCATGAGGCGAGCGAGGCGCTTCTCGCGGCGGCGCGCGCGCGCGGCGGGCGCGCGGTGATCGGCGTCACGGGCGCCGTTGCTGCGGGAAAGTCGACGCTGGCGCGTGCGCTTTCGCCGGTCGTGGTGAGCACGGATCACTACCTGCCGGACTACGACGTGACGCCCGAGCACCTGCGTGACCTGCCCGAGTCGTCGGATCTCGCGCGGCTTGCGCGCGATCTCGCGGAGCTGCGCGCGGGGCGCGCGACCCGGATCCCGCGCTGGAGCTTTGAGACGCACTCGCGCGTGGGCGAGCAGGAGGTCGCGCCGCACGAGATCGTCGTGGTCGAGGGGCTCCACGCGCTGCATGCGCTGCCGCGCGCGCATGTGGACATCGCGGTGTTCGTCGACGCGCCGCGCGATGCGCGCTGGGCCCGCGCCGTTGCGCGCGAGAAGGCGGGCGACCGGCCGTGGCCGATCGAGTATCTCGAGCACTTCTTCACGACGGTCGCGGAGCCGACTTTTGCGTTGCATGCGGAGCGCTACCGAGCTTCCGCCCACTTCCTCGTCGTCAACGACGGTGCCAGGCACCGTTAGCGGCGGCTCGGGCGGAAGCACGCGCCGCAAGTCGCGACAAAGTCCCCGATGCCGCCGACGATGATGCGGTCGGTGACCGCGCTCAGCCGCTCGCTGTGCGTGCTCGGCGCGCCGCAGCGGTGGCAAGCGCCGTGGATGCGCACGACCTCGCTCGCGCGCGGGATCAGCGCATCGAACGGCGCGAAGACATCGCCGAAGTGATCGATGTCGCAGCCCGCGACCGCGACGCGCGTGCCGCGCGCAAGGAGCGCCTCGATCGGCGCGACGGCCTCGGAGGCGAAGAAGTGGATTTCGTCGATGGCGATGAAGTCGGCGGAGGCGTTGGCGATGTCACCGACGAGCTCATCAAGCGTCGCGACCGACCGCGCCGGCACGCGTACGCCCGTGTGCGTGACGATCTCGCTCTCGCCGTATCGCGTGTCGCGCGCGGGCTTGACGACCAGCACGCGCTCGCCCGCGGCCTGCGCGAGCGCGATCCGCCGCTGCAGCTCGGTGGTCTTGCCCGCGAACATCGGGCCGCAGATGACGATGAGGGATGCAGGCACGCGCGGAGAATAGCGCGTCGCGCGCTCACTTGAACTTCAGGAGCTCGATCCGCGTGCCCGCCTTCGATCGGTGCCGGCGCACGCGCCCCGTCATCTCGAGGTTGTCGAGCGCCTTGCGCACCTGCGCGCGGCTCCCGCCCGATGCGCGCGCGAGCGCGAGCTCGCTGTCGCCCGCGCCCTCGTCGAACGCGAGCGACGCGAGGATCGACGAACGCAGGTCGCCCTTGAAGTCGGCGCGCAGCACGAAGTCGGGATGGCGCTTCATGATCCAGCTCGCGGGACGGAGGACCTTTGGGCGGAGGGGTTCGTCGTCGATGTAGATGCGCCAGCGTGTGCCGATTCGGCTGGTATTCGCCTTTGCGATGGCGATGAGACGCGGCTTGTCTTCGAGCGCCGCGAAGAGCGGCATCGGCGTGCGCGCTGGCTTGAGCACCACGACGACCGATGCGAACTCGCGCGGGTTCTGGTCTTCCTGAGCGCAGTCGAGCACGGCACCGAGCGGTGCGTGGTCATCGGCGCCGAGTTCATCGACGATGAGCCTGCGAAGGCGGTGCTTGGCGACGATGTCGCCGAAGTCGTGGAGCCAGGTCGCCGTCGTGTTGTAGAGGCGCGCGACATGGCGCATCGCGCGCGCGCTGTCGAGCAGCAGCCGCTCGAGGTCAAGCGGCGAGCCAGGCGCGGGCTTCCCGTCGAGCGCCGG
Source organism: uncultured bacterium (assembly GCA_903891095.1). GTDB lineage: Bacteria > Planctomycetota > Phycisphaerae > Phycisphaerales > SM1A02 > QWPT01. The sequence goes on from CAITDI010000104.1 coordinate 46,871, forward strand.
GCCGTCGTACGCAACCCCCGCGTCGCGCCAGCGGTCGATCACGCCATCGAGAAAGGGCTCGAGGTCAGCTTGCGTCATCCATTCCTCCGATCGCGCGCAGGGTGCGAAGCGCGGTGGCGACGAGATCCGGATTCGTTCCCCGTTCGAGCAGGGCGGGCAATCGCTCGAGGATGAACTCGACCTCGGCGCGCGTCACCTGCAGGCTCTCGAGGTCGAGCAGGTCGCGGTTTCGCGAGGCGATCGCCTTGAGCGAGATCAAATCAATCCGCGCGATCGCGCGCACGCGCAGCGGCCCGAACTCGCCGACGGGCACCGTCCGTTCGCGCCACCCGTCGAGCATCGTGTGCCGGATCGTGTGCGGCGTCGCATCGAACCACCGCGGGCTGATGCCGCACTCTTCGGCGATGGCTGGCGCGTGGTAGCAGCACAGATCGAACATCTCTGCCGGCGTGACATCCATCACATCGACGTCGACCGTCTGCCGCCCGTCGGGCAGGAGTCCCGACAGCATGCCGGCGCCGCCGCCGATCAGGATCATCTCGGCGGGCTTGTCCTGTGGAAGCAGGGCCGCCAGCGCCGAGAGCGCTCGACGGAGCTGGCTGGGGTTGAGCGGGGGGCCGCGCATGTAGTCTCTAAGAATACATGTCGGCGGCGGGGCACCTTGGGAATCGTCCAGATTTACAGCCAAATTGCCCGCGGCCTCGCATGCTCAAACTTCTGCGAATCTCTTTGGCGAAGCAGCCCTGCGTGGTAGCCTTTGACATTCCAGCCGTTCATTCGGTTGGCAACTCGGATTTGAGATCGGATGACCACCATGAAGATGACCCGCATGTCGCCGCGCACGATCCTTGCCGCGTTCCTCCTCGCGTTTGTTCCCGCCGTGCCTGCGCTCGCGCAGGACGCCGACGGCGACGGCATCCCCGACGCATCCGACAACTGCCCGCTGATCGCCAACGCCACGCAGGCCGACTGTGATCAGAACGGCGTGGGCGACGCGTGCCAATCCTCGGTCACCCGCTCCACCGGCAACATGGGCGCGATCGGCGCGGGAGTCACGACCTCGGGCACCCTCGCGGGCGTCGCGACCACCCTCTGGCCGGTCAAGGTCACCGTGCGCGCGATCGGCGACTTCAATCTCGCGACCGAGTACGCGACGTTCAAGCTTGCGGGCACGACGATCACCACGACCTTGTTCCAGACGGGCGCGAGCGATTGCCCAGCGGCGCCCGACACGGCGGTGTTCGTGATCCAGCCCAAGCAGTGGAACGCGCTGGTCGCGGCGAGCGCGGGCGGGAACATGTCGGTGACCATCCTCGGCAACGCGCTCGTGAGCGCGACGCAGTGCGCGGGTGCGATGTCGGAGGTGTCGGCCACGCTGACGGTCGCGCCGGATTGCAATGGCAACGGGACGATCGATTACTGCGACATCGCGCAGGGCACGAGCATCGACTGCGATGGCAACACCATCCCCGACAGTTGCGACATCGCTAACGGCGCGCCTGACTGCAACGGCAACGGCACGCTCGACCGCTGCGATTTCCTCCTCAATGGCGCCGCCGACGACAATCAGAACTGCACGCCTGATTCGTGCGAGTACAAACTCGGCGACTTCGGGCTTGATGGCTCGGTCGGCGCGGATGACCTCGCGTTCGTCTTGAGTCTGTGGGGAACAACCGACGCGCTCAAGGATCTGTCGGGCGACGGAGTGGTTGGCGGTCCCGATCTCGCCATACTGCTCTCGAACTGGGGCGTAACGCCCTACGCCGACAGCAACTGCCCCGCGCTGCCGTGGGCGACGACGCTGACATATTCGCCCGACCCTGCGGTGGTCATCAACGCCGACTTGCGCAACGCGATCATCGCGACGGGTCTTCCTTGGCGCGTGCGTGACAACGGGACACAGATTGAGATGGTGCTGGTGCCCGGTGGGACGTTTACGATGGGTTGCACGGCGTCGAACGCGTGGGAATGCTTTTCCGAAGAGAGCCCAACGCACTCGGTGACGATTACGAGCGCCTTCTACATGGGCCGCTACGAGGTCACGCAGGCGCAGTGGCTGGCGAAGATGGGGTCGAATCCGTCGTTCTTCCAAGGGCAGGCGGACAGTCCGTTGCGTCCGGTTGAGCAGGTGTCATGGACCACGATCCAAGGCTTCCTAACGGCGACGGGGATGCAGTTGCCGACGGAGGCGCAGTGGGAGTACGCGTACCGAGCAGGCACGACGACGGCGTTCCACGGCTTCACTGGTTACCTGAGCGGCACGAACGACGACACGCTGGTGGGGAACATCGCGTGGTACTCCGGAAACAATGGTGCATCGGGAACCCCGACATACGGCACCAAGCCCGTCGGCGGCAAGGCAGCGAACGGGCTCGGCTTGCACGACATGGGCGGCAATGTTGGGGAATGGTGCGGCGACTGGTACGGCGCGTATTCGGCGGGGGCGCAGACGAACCCGACGGGTCCGGCGACTGGGACGAACCGCATGCTTCGCGGCGGCGCGTGGGGCAACGTCACGGGCCGCGTGCGTTCCTCCTCCCGCAGCTACAGCGCGCCGGGCGGCACGTTCGACCTCATCGGGTTCCGTGTCGCGAGGGCCCCCCTGGACCCGCCGCCGACGATCTCGTCAGTGAGCCTGAACACGGGGTTGGTTGATGGCGGCATGGCAATCACGATCACGGGCACGAACCTGACGGGCGCGAGCTCGGTGACGATTGGCGGCGTTGCGGCGACCTCGGTCATCGTGGTGAGCTCGACGACGGTGACTGCGGTCACTCCTGCGGGCACCGCGGGCGGGAGGACGGTGTCGATCACCACGCCTGGTGGCACGGCGAATCTGACGAATGGGTTCACATATACGAACTTGTCGTACACCGTTCTCGAGCAGAACCCCGACCCTGCGGTGGTGACGAATGTGACGCTGCGGAATGCGATCACCGCGACGGGCTATCCGTGGCGCGTGCGCGACAACTGGACGCAGATTGAGATGGTGCTGGTGCCGGGTGGGACGTTCACGATGGGTTGCACGGCGTCGAACGCGTATGCATGCAGCTCCGACGAGAGCCCAACGCCCTCGGTGACGATTACGAACGCCTTTTACATGGGCCGCTACGAGGTCACGCAGGCGCAGTGGCTGGCGAAGATGGGGTCGAATCCGTCGTTCTTCCAAGGGCAGGCGGACAGTCCGTTGCGTCCGGTTGAGCAGGTGCCATGGACCACGATCCAAGGCTTCCTAACGGCGACGCGGATGCAGTTGCCGACGGAGGCGCAGTGGGAGTACGCATGCCGAGCGGGTACGACGACGGCGTTCCATGGCTTTACCGGGTATCTGAGCGGTACGAACGACGACACGCTGGCACAGAACATCGCGTGGTACTCCACGAACGCCGGAAACGTGACGCACGCGGTCGGCGGCAAGGCCGCGAACGGGCTCGGCTTGCACGACATGAGCGGCAATGTGTATGAGTGGTGCGGCGACTGGTATGGCGCGTATTCGGCGGGGGCGCAGACGAATCCGACGGGGCCGGCGACTGGGCTGGGCCGCGTGCTTCGCGGCGGCGCGTGGGGCGGCAGCACGGGCCTCGTGCGTTCCGCCAACCGCAACTACAGCACGCCGGGCTACGCGTACTACGACATCGGGTTCCGTGTCGCGAGGGACCCCCTGGACTCGCCGCCGACGATCTCGTCGGTTTATCCCCCTGCGGGGATTTTTTCTGGCGGGACTGCAATCACGATCACGGGCGCATTCCTCGATGGTGCCACCAGTGTGCGCGTTGGCGGCGTTGCCTGCACTAACGTCGTGGCAGTCAATTCGACGATGGTGACTGCGGTGACTCCAGCGGGATCAGTCGGTTCCGCCTCGGTTGAAGTGACGAGCCCGAAGGGCACTGCAACTGCGGCGAATGCCTTTACATACACAAGCACGTGGTACGTGATTCTCGAGCAGAACCCCAACCCTGCGGTCGTAACGAACCTCACACTCAGAAACGCCATTACCGCGACGGGCTATCCGTGGCGGGTGCGCGACAACGGGACGCAGATTGAGATGGTGCTAGTGCCCGGTGGGACGTTCACGATGGGTTGCACGGCGTCGAGCGCCTGGGCATGCAGCTTCGACGAGAGCCCAACGCACTCGGTGACGATTACGAGCGCCTTCTACATGGGCCGCTACGAGGTCACGCAGGCGCAGTGGCTGGCGAAGATGGGGTCGAATCCGTCGTTCTTCCAAGGGCAGG
>CAITDI010000105.1 GCA_903891095.1 uncultured bacterium
ACGCGCGACGCGCGCACGACGGCCGCGCTCGCCGCGAGCACGCTGGCTGGCACAGCGGGCGCCGCGCCGCTCGAGACCACGATGACCATCACCAACATCGGTCCCGACGCGACGGCGTTCGCGATGCGCGCGGGCTCGTCGCCGTTCGCCGTGAGTTTCGTGCCGGCGACCACCGCGGAACTCGCGGCCGGCCAGAGCGCGACCGTCACCGTGCGCGTCGCATCCGCCAGCGCGGGCAGCGCGACGATCGCCCTCGACGCCGTGCGCGTGCGCGACGGCGCGGGCGCGTCGGCCGCGCTCAGCGCGACCTTCACCGCGCCGCCGCCGAATCCCGCCGATCTCGACCACAACGGCCTCGTCGACGCAGCCGACCTCGCGACGCTCCTCAACTCGTGGGGCAAGTGCGCGGGCTGCGCGGCGGACTTCGATCACAACGGCGTGATCGACGCGGCGGACCTCGCGACGCTGCTCAATGCGTGGGGTTGATTGGGCGTGGGGCGGATTGGGCGTGGGGTTGAATCGGCGTGGGGCTGAGTAGCAACGCACCCACAAACACACGAAAAACACCGAGGCCGGCGCCATCGCGCCGGCCTCGTTTGTTTCAAATGTTTGCTCGCGCGCGCGCTCAGCTCAACCGATACTCGCCCGGCTTGCGGACGAACGGCTTCGGCGCGTCGCCCGGGATCTTGATCTCCTTGGGCATCAGGTCGAGCTTCGACTTGTTGACCATGAAGTCCCAAGTCGCGACCTGGCCCGAGTACGCGGCCTCGCGCGCCATGATCGCCATCATCGAGCTGTTCGCGGTCTGCTTGAGCTCCACGATCGGCTTGCCCGCGACGATCGACTCGACGAGCTCCTTGTGCTCCTGGCGGTACGCGGCGCCGATGTTGCCCTTCACATTGAAGAGCTCCTTGCCCGCGCGGTCGGTGATCTGCGTGCCGCCGTCGAACGCGCGGAGGTACGCGATGCCCTTCGAGCCGTACACGACGTTGTCGCACTGGCTCTCGCTGTTGGCCCAGTGGCGGCCCGTGAACGAGCAGAGCTTGCCGCCGGGGAACTCGAAGTCCGCGGACACGCTGTCCCACATCTCGCTGTCGGCGGGGCGATTCCAGCGGCTGCCCGACGCGAACACGCGCTCCGGCGGACCGCCCATGACCCAGTGGATCACGTCGATGTTGTGCACGGCCTGCTCGGCGGCCTGGTCGCCCGACAGCCAGATGAAGTGCATCCAGTTGTAGATCTGGTACTCCATGTCGCTCATGCCCGGCTTGCGGTCGCGGTACCAGATGCCGTTGGAGCAGTAGCGCGCGGTCATGCCGACGACCTCGCCGATCATGCCGTCGTTGATGCGCTTCATGCCCTCGATGAAGCTGGTCTGGCGGCGGTACTGCGTGCCGGTCACGATCGCGGTGCCCTGCTTCGCGGCCTGCTCGTGCGCGGCGATGCACGCGTGGTAGCCGGCGACGTCGACGCACACGGGCTTCTCGGCAAAGACGTGCTTCTTCGCAGCGACGGCTGCGGTGATGTGCACATGGCGGAAGCCCGGCGCGGTCGCGAGGATCACGAGGTCGACGTCCTTGAGGTCGATGACCTTCTGGTAGCCGTCGACGCCGCCGAAGATGCGCTCGTCGCTCACGGCCGCACGGTCGCCGTGCGCCTCCTTGAGCGCGTCGCGCGCAGCCTTGGCCTTGGCGGTGTCGAGGTCGGCCATCGCGACGATGCGCACGTTCTTGTTCGCGGTGAGCGTGTCGTTGGCAGCGCCCGAGCCGCGGCCGCCGCAGCCGATCACGCCGATGTTGATCATCTTCGAAGGCGCGCCCGAGTCGGTCGACTGCCAGGCACCGAAGCCACGCGGGGTGACGAAGGCAGCCGCGCCGGCGACGGCGGAAACTGCGAGAAACTCACGGCGGGAGGATTCGGACATGCGCTGCTCCTTCTTGACGGACGGACGGACGAATGCGTGCACCGCAGCGTTGCGGTCGCGCCAAGATAGCGGCGACCGACGGCGATTGCGATGGTCGCGTGGGGTTTGACTCCCACGTCCAACGCTCCGCGGGCTCACGCCCAATGTCCTCAGGCCTCGGGCATTCATGCAACTGGCACTCGAATCCGTCAGCCTTCGTCAGCCCTCGTCAGCCGTCGTCAACCGTGAATGCCCGCCAGGCGGAAGCCTGCGGCACGGGTTGCGTGAACCTTCAACACAACCCCACCCGCCGTCAATGCGCCTTCGCCGCCTCGCCATGCCCGGTCGAGCCGTGCTGCGACGACGGTCCCTTCCGCTTCGGCCGGCCGAACAGCTTCTCGCGCAGGCCCATGATCATCACGAACAGCGTCGGCACGACGATCTGGTCGACGATCACCGCGCCCAGCATGCCGCCGAGGACGACCGTGCCGATCGAGCGGCGGCTCTGCGCGCCGGCGCCCGTCGCGACCACCAGCGGCAGGATGCCGAGGATGAACGCGAAGCTCGTCATCAGGATCGGCCGCAGGCGCAGCTTCGACGCGTTCACCGCCGCGTCGAGCACCGACTCGCCGTCGTAGTACCGCTCGGCCGCGAACTCCGTGATCATGATCGCGTTCTTGGCCGCGAGGCCGACGAGCATGACGAGGCCGATCTGCGCGTAGGTATTGAGCGCGATGCCGCTGAGATGCAGCGCGATCAGCGCGCCGAGCACGCCGAACGCCACCGCGAGCAGCACGTTGAACGGCAGCGCCCACGACTCGTACTGCGCCGCGAGCAGCAGGAACACCACGACCAGCGACAGCGCGAAGATCAGCCCCGCGTAGCCGCCCGACTCGATCTCCTGGTAGGTCGTGCCCGTCCACTCGTAGGTGAATCCGCTCGGCAGCGTCGCCTTCGCGACCTCGTCGATCGCCTTGATCGAGTCGCCCGAGCTGTAGCCCGCGCCCGAATTGCCGTTGATCTGCACGGTGTTGAACAGGTTGTAGTGCGTCGCGTTGTCGGTCGCGGTGGCGAGCGAGACGGTCGCGATCGCGGACATCGGCACCATGCCGCCCTTCGCGTTCTTCACGTGGATGTTCATGATGTCGTCGACGCGCGTGCGGCCCGACGCGTCGGCCTGCACCATCACGTTGTACACCTGGCCGAACAGGTTGAAGTTGTTCACGAACGCCTGGCCGAGCGTCTGGCCGAGCGCGGCGAACACGTCGCCCATCTGCACGCCGAGGAGCTGCGCCTTGGTGCGGTCGATCTGCAGCTTGACCACGGGAACCGCGTCGGTGAACGGCGAGTTGATGCCGCTCAGCTCGGGCCGCTTGCTCGCGGCGGCGATGAACTCCTGCGCGACCTTGGAGAACTCCGCGAAGCCCACGCCCTGCGCGTCCTCGAGCTGGAGCTGCCAGCCGCCCGTCGTGCCGAGGCCCTGGATCGGCGGCGGCGGCACGGGAAACACGTTGCCCTCGGGGATGCCGATCAGGTCGGGGAACGCGCGCACGATGATCGAGCGGATGTTCTCCGTGCGCGGATCGCGCTCGTCCCACGGCTTGCAGATCGCGATGAGGAACGCCGCGTTCGTCTGCTGCGTGCCGGTGAGGAAGTTGAATCCCTCGATCTGCAGCACGTTGGTGATCGCCTTGTCGCGCTGGATGATCTCTCGCGCGCGCTCCGAGACCTCGAGCGTGCGCTTGAGGCTCGAGCCCGGCGGCAGCTGCACGGGCACGAAGTAGTAGCCCTGGTCCTCGTTGGGAATGAACGCGGTCGGCGTCTTCTCGAGCAGCACCACGATCGCGACGCACGCGGCCACGAACAGCGCCGCGACCACGTACCAGTGCTTGCCGAACCAGTGCACGATCGCGCCATAGCGCTCGCGCAGCCCGTCGAAGAAGCGGTTGAACAGCACGAACGGCGGGAAGGTCGACTCCTTCTGCCCGCCCTTGAGGAACACCGCCGACAGCGCCGGCGACAGCGTGAGCGAGTTCACGCACGACAGCATGATCGAGAACGCGATGGTGAGCGCGAACTGGTTGTACAGCTGGCCCGTGATGCCCGGCATGAGCGCCGCGGGGATGAACACCGCGAGCAGCACCAGGCTGGTCGCGACGATCGGGCCGGTGACCTGCTGCATCGCCTTCTCGGCGGCCTCGTGCATGTCGGTCACGCCGTTCTCGAGCTGGTGGTAGACGTTCTCGACCACGATGATCGCGTCGTCGACGACGAGGCCGATCGCAAGCACGAGGCCGAGCAGCGTGAGCGAGTTGATCGAGAATCCCGCGATCGCCATCACCGCGAACGTGCCGACGATCGACACGGGGATCGCGATCATCGGGATCAGCGTCGCGCGCCAGTCCTGCAGGAAGATGAAGATCACGATCAGCACGAGCACCGCGGCCTCGACGAGCGTCTTGACCAGCTCGTCGAGCGACGCGGACACGAAGAGCGTCGTGTCGTACGCGACCTCGTGGGTCACGCCCGGCGGCAGCATCGGCGACAGGCGGTCGAGCTCGGCGCGGACCTGCTTGGCGACATCGAACGCGTTCGCGTCGGGCAGCTGGTACACGGCGATCAGCGCCGCGCCCTTGCCGTTGTAGTGCGAGGTGCTCGAGTAGAGGTACGAGCCCATCTCGGCGCGGCCGACGTCGCGCACGCGCACGACGGCGTTGTTGTCGCCCGTGCGCACGATGATGTCGTTGAAGTCCGCCTCGCTGGTCAGGCGCCCTTCGGTCACGAGGCTCACGGTGAACGCGGGCTTGTCGGGGGTCGGCTCGGCGCCGATCGAACCGATCGCGGCCTGGTTGTTCTGCTGCTGCACGGCGCGCATGACGTCGGCGGCCGACAGCCCGAGCGCGGCGAGCTTGCTCGGATCGAGCCACACGCGCATCGAGTACTGCTCGAGGCCGAAGATCGTGACCTGTCCGACGCCCGGGATGCGCTGCAGCGCAGGCACCACCGAGATCGCCGCGAGGTTGGTCAGGTAGCGCGTGTCGTACGCGCCGTCGCCCGAGCGCAGCGCCGCGACCATCGTCATGCTGGTCGACTGCTTGGTGACCGTCACGCCGAGCTGCTGCACCGACTGCGGCAGCTGCGGGAACGCCTGCTGCGTGCGGTTCTGCACGTCGACGGCGGCGATGTTCAGGTCATAGCCGACCTGGAACGTGATGTTGATGATGCTCTGCCCCGTGCTCGTGGAGTTCGAGCTCATGTAGAGCATGCCCTGCACGCCGTTGATCTTCTGCTCGAGCGGCGAGGTGACCGCGTTGGCGACGGTCTCGGCATCGGCGCCGTTGTAGAGCGCCGTGACCTGCACGGTCGGCGGCACGATCGTCGGGAACTGCGCGATCGGCAGCGTGAACATCGTCGCGATGCCCGCAAGGAGCATGACGAGCGCGATGACCGTCGCGAAAATCGGCCTGCTGATGAAGAATCGGCTCATGGAGGTTCCTTACTTCTTCTCGGCCTTCGAATCGGAAGCCCTGGTTTCAGAAGCCTTGGTTTCAGAAGCCTTGGTTTCAGAAGCCTTGGTTTCAGAAGCCTTGGTTTCAGCAGCGGGCGCCGGCGCAGCGGCTCCAGCGTTCGGCGCCTCGACGACCTTCGAGCCGTCGCGGAGCTTCTGCACGCCCGTCACGACGATGCGGTCGCCCGCATTCAGGCCCTCGGAGATGCCCGCCATCTCGTCCTCGCGGATGCTCGCCTTCACGCGCACGTTCTCGACGGTGTTGTCGGACTTCACGCGCCAGACGAAGAAATCGGTCTCGCGCGCGACGAGCGCCTGGATCGGCACCATCACCACGCCCGGCACGTCGCCGAGCTCGATCTGCACATCGACGTAGGTTCCGGGGCGGAACACCGCGTTCGGATTCGCGAAGGTCGCGCGCAGCAGCATCGTCGATGTCGACTTGTCGACCTGGTTCGCGACGAAGGTCACGGTGCCCTTCGCGGTGATCGACGCCATGCCGCCGTAGGTGATGTTCGCGTTGACGGCGCCCTGCGCGAGCTGGCCGCCGATCAACGGCCACTCGGTCGCGCTCGGCGAGAACTCGGCCCACATCGGATCGAGCTGCTGGATGTCGTTGAGGTCGACGGTGTAGCCCGGACCGACCATCTGGCCTTCGTACGCCGCGGACTTGCCGAGCAGGCCCGCCTCGGGCGCGGTGACCCTGCAGTACGAGAGGTTGAGCTTCGCGGTCTCGACCTGCGCGGTCGCCGCGAGCACCTGCGCCTCGGCGGCCTGCAGCTGCGACTCGCTCTGCTCGAGCTTGGAGGTCATCTGATCGAAGCTCTGCTTCGACACCGCGCCCGACTCGCTCAGCGGACGGTTGCGGTCGACGTCGCGCTTGGCGAGGTCGCGCGCCGCACGCGCGCCCGGAACCTGCGCGTTCGCCTGCGCGAGCGACGCATTCGCCTGGTCGAGCGCCGCCTGGAACGGCCGCGGATCGATCGTGTAGAGCACATCGCCGGCCTTGACCAGCGAGCCGTCCGCGACGAGCGCGTGATCGAGGAATCCCGTCACGCGCGCGCTGATCTTCACGGGATGCACCGACGCGGTCGTGCCGGGGTAGCTCTTCGTGCGCTTGATCGTCTTCGACTGGGCGACGACGGTGTGCACGGGCATCTCGGTCGGGCGCGCGGGCAGGCCTTCGGGCTTGCCGCACGAAGCGGCGACGGCCGCCACGGCGGAAGCAAGGACAACGGTCGCGATTCGATTGGTGCTCATCATGGCTTCGTCTCCTGCTTCTGCTCGGTACGGTCTTCGTTCTTGTCGGCGGCCTGCGCCTGCCTGATCGCCTTCTGCTCGTCGGTGTCGTCCCATCCGCCGCCGATCGCGCGACCAAGCGCGACGTAGCCCTGCGACAGCGCGCCATGCGCCTCGGCCGCGGAGTTCTCCGCATCGAGCTTTGAGCGCTGCACATCGAGCAGCGTGGTGATGTCGGTCACGCCTGCGTCGTACTGCTGCTGCGCGAGGACGAGCGCCTTGCTCGCGCTCGCCAGCGCCGCATCGGCGCGCACCTGCGACTCGTGCGCCTGGACAAAGTCCGACACGCTCGCGCTGAGATCGCCGACCGCGGTGATGACCGCGTTGCGATACATCGCGAGCGCGCCTTCGGCCTGCGCCTTCTGCTGCCGCACGGTGCTGTCGATCTTGCCACCCGTAAAGATCGGGAGGCTGAGCGACGGACCAAACGAGTACGCGTGGTCCGCCAGCTGGCCGAGTCCCGCGAGGTCCGTCGACGCGATGTAGAAGTTGCCCGAGATCGACAGGTTCGGCAGCCGCGACGCCTCGGCGATGCCGATCGCCGCAGTCGCCGCGACGAGCTGCTGCTTGGCCTTGCGCACATCGGGCCGACGCTCGATCAGATCGGCGGGGAGCCCCACGCCGACAACCTCGGGCGTCGACGGAATCGCCGCTGGCTTGGCGAGCATCGCCTGCATTTCCGAGGGATTCGCGCCGCACAGCACGGCGATCGTCGAGAAGCTCTTGGCGATCGCCGCGTCGACCTGCGGGATCTGCGCATCGACCGCGTCGACCTGCGCCTGCGCGCGCGCGACATCGAGTCCAGTGTTCGCGCCCGCGTTGTAGCGCGACTGCACGGTGTCGAGCGTCTGCCTGAACGCCTTCGCGTTCTCGCCGAGCACCGCGCGCTGCGCCTGCAGCGTGCGCAGCTGGATGTAGCTCGCGCCGACCTGCCCGCGCACCGAGACGAGCGCGTCGCGCATCATGTCGGCCTGCGCCTCGGCGGTGGCCTTCGCGGCCTCGATCTGCCGCGCGACGCCGCCCCAGAGATCGATCTCCCACGACGAGAGCCCGACGCCGTACGCGTACATGTTGTACGGCTCGACGCGCACGCCCGCCGCAGCGAGCTGCGCGATGTTGGTCTTGGTGCGCGTGTACTGCGCGCCCGCGCCGATCTGCGGCCAAAGCTCCGACTCGGTCGCGCCGAGCGCGGCATACGCAGCGCGCACCGACGCGAGCGACGCGGCGAGCGACTGGTTGCTGGCCTCGGCACGCGCCATGAGCGCGTTGAGCGTCGGATCGTTGAGCTGCTCCCACCAGCGCGCGACGGGCGCGGCGCTCGTGACGGAACCGCCTGAAGTCGCGACCATCGCGTCCGTCGGCGGCGGATCGCTCTTCGGCGGCGCGTCGGGGCCCGCGCGGCAGCCGGTCAGGCAACTCGCGAGGCAGCCGGCTGCAAGCAGCGCAACAACCGCGCCGCTGCGGCGCAGACCTTCCGGATTCAGATGTGCATCAGGGGACGTGCTCTGTCGCATCCCGCCATGCTAAAGGAAACAGCATGCGATCAGGGTGCGCGCGCAGTCCGTCACTCGACATCGTCCATGTTCTTGTAACGGACATTGGCCAGCGCAACGCTGATGCCCGCCATCAGGCCCGCCTGGTCGCCGACGTAGACCGCGACGCCATCGCTGAAGTCCTTCTTCGCGGCAGCGCCTTCGTTGGCAGCGACCGCAGTCGCGCTCACGTCGCCGCCCCACTTGCCGGCCTTGAAGCTCTTGAGCGTGTTGTCGTCCTGCAGGACGATCGCCATCTTGTAGCCCTGCGCGCCAAGCTGCAGACCAAGCCATCCGCTGCTCATCGCAGCCCAGCCGATCTGCTCGCCGCTCGCGTTGTAGACCGCGCCGCGGCCAAACGTACCGCCGAAGATGACGCCAGCCTGACCGACGCTCGGGAACAGGATGTAGCCGCCCGCGCCGCTCAGCTGCTTGTCGAAGCCCTTCACGTTGGTCTCGAACCACTGCTTGGTCGACTTCGCCTCGAGCGTGAAGCTCGCGCGGCTATCGGCCTTCGGCGCGACGTTGCAGCCAGTGAGCGTGAACGCAGCGAAGAGGAACGCGACGATGGCGATGAGGGTCGACTTGTTCATGGTGATGCAGCCTCGTGAAACTTGCGGGCGGAACGGGCGCGGAGTGTAGCCATGCGCTGCTGGAACTGCATCGGCCGCGCGGTTTCCTGCGAACATGCGCGTCCTCCACCATGCCGCTGCTCCACGACCGCATCGACCTCCGCGGGCTCGCCTGCCCAAACCGCATCTTCATGGCGCCGCTCACCCGCCAGCGCGCGAAGTCGCCCGGCGACATCCCAGGCGAACTGCAGGCCGAGCACTACGCGCAGCGCGCGGAGTTCGGGCTCATCATCAGCGAGGCGACGCAGATCTCGCCCGAGGGCAAGGGCTATCCCAACACGCCGGGCATCTACTCCGACGAGCAAGTTGCGGGCTGGCGCCTCGTCACCGACCGCGTGCACGCGGCGGGCGGGCGGATCTTCGTGCAGCTGTGGCATGTCGGTCGCGTGAGCCATGTCGCGCACCAGCCGAACGGCCAGCCGCCGGTCGCGCCCGTCGCGGCGCGATCGAAGGGCTTCGTCGTCGTGCGCCACGACGACGGCCGCCGCGAGCGCGTCGAGGCCAGCATGCCGCGCGCTCTGGAGACTGCGGAAATGCCGCGTTTGATCGAGGATTTCGCGCACGCCGCCCGCTGCGCCAAGGCCGCGGGCTTCGACGGCGTCGAGGTGCACGCGGCGAACTCGTACCTCATCAACCAGTTCCTCTCGGGCTCGCTCAACACGCGCGACGACGCGTGGGGCGGCTCGATCGAGAACCGCATGCGCCTGCTGATGCATGTCGTCGATGCGGCCGGCGAGGCGTTCGGCTCCGCGGGCGTCGGCGTACGGCTCTCGCCGATGGGCAGCGTGAACGACCTCCCGATCCACCACGACGACGAAGAGTGCATGCGCCGCGTGGCCGAGGAGCTCGGCAAGCGCCGGCTCGCGTACCTGCATCTCTTCCACCATCACTGGGGCAGGGACCGCTGGAACGGGCTGTTCAAGGACACGCTCTGCCGCGAGATGCGCGCGCGCTTTGGCGGGCCGGTCGTGCTCAACGGATACGGCACCGATGTCGCGGGCGCGCAGGGCGATCTCGACGGCGGCCTCGGCGATGCGGTCGCGTTCGGCAAGCTCGCGATCTCGAACCCGGACCTGCCGACGCGCCTCGCGCACGGCCACGCGCTCGCACCGTGGGACGACACGCAGTTCTACGGCGACGACGCCCGCGGCTACAACGACTACCCGCGCGCGCAGGTGTGACGACGAAATCAAGCGGGTGGCCTTGGTCCGGCCGGTCGCGGACTGTTGAGTTCCACACCGACCATCACGGCCGAGACCGAGGGTGGGCGTCAGGACTCACGAAAGCCGAATCGACTCGCAGGCTGCGCCGTAATCATGGGTGCCCTTGGTCCGGCCAGTCATGGGCCGTCGAACCCCACACCCACCGTCACGGCCGAGACCGAGGGTGGGCGTCAGGACTCACGAAAGCCGAGTCGACTCACAGGCTGCGCCGTAATCATGGGTGCCCTTGGTCCGGCCAGTCATGGGCCGTCGAACCCCACACC
>CAITDI010000106.1 GCA_903891095.1 uncultured bacterium
CGAGTTAGCACAGTGCTGTGTTTTTGATAAACAGTTCCCAGAGCCTTTTCTCTGCGCCCTCTCTTGCGAGGAGGGCCCCCTTATTGCGAACGTACGGGGTAAAATTGCCTAGTTCCTTCACGACCGTTTTCTCGAGCGCCTGAGGCTATTCGCCACGCCCACCTGTGTCAGTTTTGGTACGGACTGCATACTTGTATCCGAACGGTTTTTCTTGGAACTCCTCTGCCCAACATCGGCCTCTAGGGCCTGGACGCTTCACTGTCCCGCTGAGCTTTGGAATTCGTCACGCCGGCTTAACCTTGCATGCAGGTCACGGAATGTTGACCGTATGTCCATCGACTACGCTTGTCAGCCTCGTCTTAGGATCCGACTAACCCTGGGCGGAATTACCTTCCCCAGGAAACCTTGGGCTTACGGCGATGGAGATTCTCACTCCATTTATCGTTACTCAATCTGGCATATTCACTTGCTGCCGCTCCACCAACCCTTGCCGGGAAAGCTTCACAGCTGACAGCAACGCTCCCCTACCACTGATAAATCAGTCCACAGCTTCGGTACGAACCTTATTCCCGATAATTATCGGCGCCGGATTCCTCGACTAGTAAGCTGTTACGCACTTTTTAAATGGTGGCTGCTTCTAAGCCAACATCCTAGCTGTCACAGCAATCCGACTACCTTTCTAACTTAGATTCGATTAGGGACCTTAGCTGGTGGTCCGGGTTGTTTCCCTTTTGACCACGAAGATTATCCCTCGTAGTCTTACTCCCGTGCCTGCCAATCTGGTATTCGGAGTTTGATTAGACCGGATAGGCGGTGTGCCCTCCAAATCCATTCAGTAGCTCTACCCCCAGATTGTGATACACGAGGCTAGTCCAAAAACTATTTCGGGGAGAACGAGATATCTCTGGGTATGATTAGACTTTAACTCCTCCCCACAGGTCATGCCAGAACTTTTCAACGTTCACGGCTTCGGTCCTCCAGGAGGTATTACCCTCCCTTCAACCTGCCCATGGGTAGATCACCCAGTTTCGCGCCTACCCCCTACGACTACACGCCCTTTGAAGACTTGGTTTCCCTTCGGCTGCGCCAGGGTTTGGCTTAGCCTTGCCGTAGAGAGTAACTCGCCAGATCATTATGCAAAAGGCACGCTGCTACCCTTACGGGCTGCAACCGCTGTGTAAGCATGTGATTTCAGGTTCTTTGAACTCCCCTTATCGGGGTTCTTTTCATCGTTCAGTCGCCTTACTGGTTCACTATCGGTCGTCAAGTAGTACTCAGCCTTGGAGGGTGGTCCCCCCATCTTCAAGCCGGATTTCACGAGTCCGACTCTACTTAATAGGCATTCCTAGCTTCTGTAATACAGGACCGTCACCTTCTTTGGTTGGCCTTTCCAGACCATTCATACAGACTGCTAGTTAATCCGCTTTCGCTCGGCGCTACTAACGGAGTCGCTTTTGCTTTCCTTTCCTCTCGCTACTAAGATGTTTCAGTTCACGAGGTTCGCTTCTCACGGCCTATACATTCAGCCGTGGATGACTCTAAAGAGCCGGGTTGCCCCATTCGGAAATCCCAGGATCGTAACTTGGTTACCAGTTCCCCTGGGCTTATCGCAGGTTCCTACGTCCTTCATCGCCTCTTGACGCCAAGACATCCATCACATGCCCTTGTTGACTTGATCGCGTCTACCGAAGGCCGTATCGCACACTTTCGTGTTGCATAGGTTCGGAAGTCGTCATGGCTCCATTGCATTTGGAGCCAACACTCGAAACCAGTCTGACCGGATCCGAGTGCAGTCGCCTAGCCACTCTTATCTCTGTTCGATTACTCGCTGCGCACCTCAGTCAGCTGGGTAAACCCAGCAAATCTGACCGCGCAGCATCGCGACATATTGCACGCTTTCTTGACTTGTCAAAGACTCTTCCGCAGGCGGTCCGTTTGACGGGTCCGACTGCGGAGGGGCAATGATAGCGATTCCCCATTTCCTGTCAACGACTTTGCAAGCGTCACTTGCGAAAATTCTTCTGCGACGCGCGGAGCGGCTGAGAACCTTCCGTGACTAAACGTTATCACCCAAAAACTTCAGCCAGTAGCGCGTTGTTGCGTCGTCGGAGTGCCATTTCGGTCGCTTCTGGGCCTGACTTGGGGCGCTGGTGCGGGATTCACGACGACGCTGGCGGACTTATCCACAAGATGGTCATCGGCGCCAAATGAAAGAGGGCCGCGTTTCGCGGCCCTCTGTGGGTATTGATCGACTTGATGAGCTTAGCGCGGTGCTGCGGGGTTGTTTCCGCCGCCCTTGGGACCACCCTTAGGCGCATTCGGGGTCTTTGGTGCGTCCTTGCCGGAATCCTTGCCGCCCTTACCTGACGCATCCTTTGCGTCCTTCGCGGCAGATTCCTCAGCCTTGGACAACTCCAACTCGTCCTCGAACGTGAGGCGAAGGGGCTGCGTCAGCTCATCCTTGGGGACGCGGATCTCATAGCGGTCCCCCACTGCGTTCTGCACGACCGCGACGGCTGATACGCGTCGATCGGTACCGGCGCGCTCGATGGACGGGTCGGCGTAGACGTCGACAAGGTAGAAACCCGTATCGAACTCAACGCCGTCGCGAGTTCGTCCAGCACCAATGGCGTCGCCCGGCTGAATGGTGAAGCGCTCAAGACGACGCTGGCCGTCGTAGTACTTGAACACCTCGACGGTCGCCTGGCCAAGACCCAAGCGGCCCTCGCCGGCCTGCGCATCAACGACAAAGAATGCCACCGGAGGCGAGACTCTAAACGGCGCGCTCCAATCCGAGGCCCGTGTGTCGAGCGTGAACGGATCGCCGTACTTCTTCTGACCGTCGACGAGCAACGCTCCATTGGTGAAGAAAGGGTTGTAGACCTTCGCCACGGCGCGATAGCGGTACTGCTCGCCGGCCTTGACGCCAATGTCGTGCGCCCAGACAACGAGTGAATTCGCTGTCGCGAGATCCGAGCTTGCCGTGTCCTTCACCTTCGAAGCGTTCGCGGAGGCTTCTACGGACCCGAGCTTGTCCGCGAGTGCCTTTTCGGCGGCAGCGAGATCGCGCTCCTTGTCCTTGAGGGTCTTGGTGAGCTTGATGCGCCGCTCCTTCGTTGCCTCATCGCCAGCGCCGCGCTTGCCGCCCGACATTGAGCCGCCGCTCGCGCCGCCGAGGCCACCACCCGGGCGACTCGCGCCGCCACCACCGGAGCCGCCGCCGTTGCCGGCAGCGCCACCGCTGCCCTTCTGGGCGTCGTCCTTCTTCTTGTCGTCCTTGGGGGTCTCTTCGAGAGGACCACCAAGTTCCTCGAGCTCGTCCTTGAAGCGCTTCGCCTCAATCGCGAGTCGGCTGGCCTTCTTCTTCATGCGACGGATCTCGGGATCCTCGCCCTGCGCCGACGCAGCGCCCTCCTCGGAGAGCAGGGTCGCAGCAGAGAAGTTCGAGCGCTTCGTGGGATAGAAGTCGGGCTGGAGAATGTGACGCTGTGCGGTCTTGTCGGTCAGGTAGTTGAAGGCCGCGTCACGCAGCGAAGCGTCAGCACCCTTCGCGATTTCGGGGCGGAACGAGAACTGGCCAGGAAGAACCGGCACCAGCGTGGACTCTCCCCAGCTTCCGTTGTCGAGGTGACGCTCGCGCTCGAACGCGATGTCGATGACGAACAGCGTGCTGCGGAACCAGAACTTGGGAATCTGCGCGCCATCGACGGCAGAATCGAGCTCAGCGCGCATCTGCTTGAGATCAACGGTCGCACTCGGAATCGTCCACGTGATGTCGAACGGACCGGAGGCGCTGACGAACATCTTCTTGATATCAGCCTGCTGCTCGATCACCGTCGCATCGAGCGTGTCGGAGACCTGAATGGTCGACCGCATCGCGAGCGCGTCGAAGTTCGGAATGTGGAATGGCTGTCCGGAGGTCGCGCCTTCGGACTGCAGCATCGACGCGAGAGAAGGCTCGATCCGCGGAAGATCGCCCTTCGGGGCAACCGGTGCACCGAGCTTTGCCGCGTACTTGGGAGCATCGGGCTTGAGACGCTCACCGAGCTTCTCGTCAAGCGGCGCAGCGGGCTGCTCAAGCTTGTCCGCGAGCGCCTGGGTGCGCTGCGCGAGGGCCTGATCGATCGCGCCTGGAGCTGAGTCGCGGCCGTCAAGCTTCACGTTGTTGTGGGTGCCCAGCACCTGCCAGGCGATGACGCTGAAGAAAACTGCGCCAGCGGCACCGAGAACGAACTTCTCGATGTGCTGCTCGATGAACGGAATGCCCTTGTTCTTCATGCGGTGATCCAGTCGTGAATCGATGTTCGACTTGCGTCGTGCTTGTTCGTTGCGTTGAGTCTGTCGGGGATTGCTGCCGTACGACAGCGCAGCGGTCACATGCCCTGTGCAGCAGCCGGGGCTCCATCAGCACCGGCCGGCGTGGCCGAAGTGATGCCCAAGGCGGTTCGCACGGATGCAGGCATGTGCGTAGCAGTCCAGTCGCGGAACCAGATGGTTTCAATGGTTGCCGTCACTTCGCTCACCGGCTCGGGACCGAAGAGGAACCCCGAGCGGGCCGCGAAGAATGGGTCGGACGGCGCGAGTCGCACGTTGACCACGGTCATGAAGTTCTGCGCGGCGAGCGCGTCGAAGATCTTCGGAAGCTTCGACGTCTCCGCAACGAAGGTGACCTCCGCGAGGCGGACGTCGTACACGCCATTGCTCACTCGGCCAGTGAAGTGCTTGGAGTAGTCGCGCTTGGCTTCTTGCTTCCTGTCGATCACCGGCTCGGCCGGAGCCGCGGGAGCAGCCGCAGTCGCGCCTTCCGCAGGAGCGGAACCGTCAGCAGAACCTTCGGCGGGCGCGCTGGCAGCCGGAGCCTCGCCACCCATCGGGGAGGCCTGGCCACCAGCGGACACCGCGAGCGTTTCCATCGGAAGCACCTTGAGCGAGAGCAGGCGCTTGACCGGCGACTGCAGCACGGATGCCGCGTTCTGGTTGGCCGCGTCGAAGGCGTGCATCACGTCGGTGGCAACCCAGAGCTTCCACTGCATCTCGAAGAGCGCGCGGTCCTGTGCTGCAGCGTCTTCGGGCTTCTTGTAGAGGCCAGTGACGGATGAACGCGACGGAACGTCGAACGCGCCGATGTTGGCGTAGATGGAGATCTTCTTGGCGGCCTCGGTGTACTCCGCGATGCGGACCTTTCCGAGGAACTTGTCGAGTTGCGCCGCTTGGTCGGCAGTGAGCTTCGCGCGGCTTTCCTGCTTGAGGTCGCCCTGAACGAAGCGCTTCTCCGCTGCCTCGATGCTCTTGGTCAGCGTGGAATCCTCGGGCGGCGAGCCAGCGCGCGCTTCCTCGAGGAGCTTGGCGTACGCGGCCGCAATGGCGTCGGCCACCTTGAAGCGAACCTGCTCCGCGACCGAGTTCGACTTGGCGTCGTACTTCGGGAACACCACGGCCTCGACGACCGGGACATGCTTGCCGCGGCCATCGCTGCCCGCGTTGAACGCGCGCGCTGCCGCGTACACGTCGTCGGCGTCCTTCGAAACCTTGCTCAGGAGCGTGTTGAACTGCTCGACGACCTGCGCCGTTGCGAGTCCCTCGATCTTGACGGGATCGCCGCCGGGGACGGGGAGCTCAACCTTTGCGTTCACCGCGGCCGTGAGATCCGAGTAGACCCCGGCGCGGCGCTGCGCTTCCTTGCGAACGCCCTCCGCCATCATGTCGGCGGCGAAGTAGCAACCGACAGGGACGATCACTGCGATCGACGTGAAGACCACCGCAAGGGTGTTGTTCTTAGCCCACGAGACGACGGTCTCGAGCTGCTTCGGGATTTGCACTGCCATCACTGACCCTCCGCCGCCGCGGGAGCCGCGGACGGGATGACTTCCTTGAACTTCACCACGAACGTGACCTTGCCGACGTGGACCGTGCTGTTGGGCGGATATGTGCCGGGACGAGCGGGAATCGGCGCGATCTTGTCGAGCTCGACCTTTGACTCGCCCTCGGCGCCAGCGCCGGAGTTACGGTTGAACTGCGGATCCTTCGATCCACCGGCCGCTGCGGCATTCGGGTCGCCTGTGCCACCAGCGGTGAATCCGCCGCCGGAACCTGCGCCACCGAGAACGCCGCCTGGGCGGCTGGCCTTCTCAGCGTTCTGACGACGACCGGTCACGCCACCGAAGGAGTTACCCGCGGCGCCCGAACCTGCCGTGAACTGGCCAGAAAGCGCGGGATTGTCGGGGGTCGCGGCGGCGTTCGTCGCCGCGCCACCGCCTGCAGAACTCGATCCGTCGCCGCCCTCGCTCACCGGAGTAAGCGAGCCATCCTTGCCGACCTTGAGGTCGACGATGCTGGCGACGTTCGGCTGGATGTTCTCGATCGTGTAGGGCGAGCCTGGCTCGTTCTTGTGCTCGTCGAGCCACTTGCACACGGTCTCGCCGAGGTGGCCTTGCTTGTCGTGACCGACGAACTCGACGTTCATGGTCACTTCGATGATGCGCTGGCCCTTGTCGTTGATCTTGTAGACGCCGCCGAGATCACGGAGCACGGTCTGCTGACGCTCGCCGGACTCGATGAGCTTCTTGAGGTCGCTGCCGACCATCGCGGGGTCGTTGCCTGCAGCGACCGCGGAGACCGCGTCGTGCATGAGGAACGGCCAGATTTCGCGGTCTTCGACGAGCGCGAGCATGTTCTTGGAGGTGGCACCGACGTCGGCCGCGATGCCCTGCAGCTTGGACTGGAAGCCCTTCGCAGAAGCGAGCGTCGACTCGGCGCGATTGATCGCGTCGCGGCTTGCGACGGAACCGTTGTCGATGATGTTGCGGGCGAACATGAGTCCGCCGGCAGCGCATGCGACAGCGGCGGCCGCTGCGAACCAACGCGTCTTCTTCGCCCAGACCTGCTGGCGGACGTTCTCCACGGGGAGCAGGCTGATCTCGATGGTCGCGAGGCCGAGGCCCTGGAGCGCAAGGCCGTAGGCCGTGGCGAAATTCACGGTGTGCGCCGCGAAATCCGCAGCCTCAGGCCCCTCGACGGCGATCTTCGAATACTGGTCGAGGCGCTCGACCTCGAGGCCGAGCTGCATGCCGAGGAACTTGCGGAGTCCCGGGATCTTGAGCGTGGAGCCGAGGCCGACCACATTGAGGAGCTTGGTGCCGCGGTTCTGCGATTCGTAGAACTGCAGCGACTTCTGCACGTCGCCGAGCAGGTCGCCGAAGACCGGCCGCATCGCGGCCATGATCTGCTTCGCGTACTTGCTGGTGGCGCTCTCCTGCTTGAGCTTGTCGGCCTGGCCGTACTTGAGTTCGATCGTCGGAGCGAACGCCTCGAGGATCGCCTCGGTGAAGCTGTGGCCGCCGAGCGGGAAGGTGCGCATCCAGCAGCGGGCGCCAGCGGCGACGACGAGGTCGGTCGACGACGTGCCGATGTCGAGGAGCACGAGCGGCTCACCGCGCTGCGCGATGTCGCGGTCGAACGCGAGCGCGTTGTAGAGCGCGACCGGTCCGAGCGAGATCGCGCGCGGCTCGACGCCGAGCGTGTCGCTGACGATCGCGAGGAACTCCTTCAAAGGTGCCTTTTGCACGGCAAAAAGGCCGAGATCCACTTCGGGCGAGTCATCGGCCTCGAAGGTGTGGTAGTCCCATTCGACCTCTTCGAGAGGGAACGGAATCTGCTGGCTCGCCTCGAACGGCACGAGACCTGCGATGGTCTTGGCGTCGCCCGGCGGAAGCTTCACGAAGCGCGTGAGGCCGCGGTTGCCGAACCAGCTGTAGTTCACCGTGACGTTCTGTCCGACGAGCGGCTTCTGGCTCGCAAGCTGCGAGAGCGACTGCTCGAGGATCGTCTTGGCCTGCGACTCGCCGCCGTCGACGAGAGACTCGTCGAGGCCGGGCGTCGAGAGAACCTTCTGGTGCGGAATGACGACGAAGTCACGCACGCGAACGCCGTCTCCTGCCCTTTCGAGCTGGATCGCCTTGATGGCGTACTGACCGATTTCGATGCCCCACGCGGTGTTGGAAGAAGCCATGTTGCTGTCTCCGAAATGCAGTTGCCCGCCGAAGCGGCCCGCGGAAGCGGGTCGCAGATAATAACGATCCCCGCACAAAGGGGCGGAGCGCCTTGAGACCAAAATTTTCTCGGACTCGCTGGCGGAGAGTGATTCGTGTTCTCGGACTGCGCTCGTCTGGCCGCGACCGACACGGTCGTTGCCAGCACTCGGACGAAATCAGCGCGCTTGAAGACGCGCATCTGCTCCCCCGCCGATCCCGGCTGCCACGCAGTTGCAGGTCTCCGCACCCCGACGGGATCGGAACCCGCAACCACAACCGTCTGCCTTGCCGAGGAGCGGAGCGCCTCGGCTGACGCAGACGGTTCGCGCCTCGCATGAAGTCTGTTGCCAAGAGGTCTCGGATTCTTGCCAAGCATTTGGTCAGGAACGCAAAGTCGATGTACGCTGCTCGGCTCGAGACCAAACATGTCCACCGAACCAACGAAGCACGATCAGTCCGTCCCCACCCCGCGCGCAAGCGCCTACGACGCCGAACTTGAGCGCGAGATCGAAGCCGCGCTTGGCGGCATGTCGGTCGAGGATCTCGAGGGAGCGAGCACGCCGTCCCGCGGCGGGCAGCGCGGAGGCGGGCGTCAGTCGCGCCAAGGCACCATCATCCGCGTGCACGCGGGCGATGTGTTTGTCGAGTTCGGTCCGCGCTCGCAGGGCGTTTGCCCGCTCGCGCAGTTCCTCGCCACGGGCGACCAGCAGCCGCCGGTCGTTGGCAGCGAGCGTGGATTCATCGTCGAGCGCTTCGATCCGTTTGAGGGTCTCTCGATCCTCAGCCTCGAAGGCGTTGTGCAGAAGGCCGACTGGGGCACGCTCGAGGTCGGACAGACCGTCGAAGGTCGCTGCACCGGCATGAACAAGGGCGGACTCGAGATGGAGATCGCGCATCACCGCGCGTTCATGCCTGCGGGTCAGGTCGATGTGCGCCACGTCGCGGACATCTCCGTCTTCATCGGCGAGAAGTTCCCGGTGCAGATCGTCGAGCTCAACAAGGACAAGGACCGTCTGGTCGTGAGCCGCAAGGCCGTGATCGCGGTCGAGCGCGCGGAACAGCGTGAAAAGCTGCTCGCGGTGCTGGAAGTCGGCCAGACGCGCACGGCGACCATCACCTCGGTGCAGAGCTACGGCGCGTTTGCCGACATCGGCGGCGTCGATGGCCTGATCCACGTTTCGGATCTCTCGCACGAGCGCGTGAAGAGCCCCGCTGACGTCGTGAAGGTCGGCCAGGTCGTCACCGTGAAGATCGTCAAGCTCGACCTCACGCAGACCCCGGCGAAGATCGGCCTCGGCATGAAGCAGCTCGTCGCCGATCCGAGCGTGACCGCGATGCAGGCTGTCGAGCCGGGCGCGACCGTCACTGGCCGCGTGACCAAGCTCATGGCGTTCGGCGCGTTCGTCGAGCTCGCTCCTGGCGTCGAAGGCCTCGTGCACATCTCCGAGATCAGCCACGAGCGCATCCCCACCGTCGACAAGGCGCTTCGCGCCAACGAGATCGTCACCTGCAAGGTGCTCTCGATCGACATGGGCAAGAAGCGCATCAGCCTCTCGATCAAGGCGCTCATCGATCCGCCGGCGCGTCCCGAGCCTCAGGCTGCGGGCGGGGCTGGCGGCGCGGCAGGTGGCGGCGGTCGTCCGGGTGGCAAGCCCGGTGGCTCGCGCACCGAGGAAGGCTTCGGCGCTGCGTTCGGTCGCAACCGTTCGCGCAACGATGCTCCGGCCGCGGATCGCGCGAAGGACAACGCCCTCGAGCGTCTGCGCGCGACTTGGGGTTCTGGCAAGGAACTCAAGGGTGGTCTGAGCTAAGCGGGCGGTCTGAGCGAAGCGGGCAGCCCTACTCCCAATCAAAACGAAACGCGGGCGCCACCTTTCGGTGGCGCCCGCGCGTCCTTTTGGACCGCACGCATGCGGGCCAATTCACTGCGTCCTGAATGCAGCCCTACTGCATGCTTTCGCTCACGCTCCGACCTTGAACTGCGACACGACCTGCTTGAGGCTTGCGACCTGCGCGGCCGTTTCCTCGCTGGCGGCAGCCAATTCCTCGGAGTTTCCGGCGTTCTGCTGGGTGACCTTGTCGAGTTCGGCGACGCCCGAGTTGACCTGGCCGATGCCCTGCGCCTGCTCGCGGCTGGCGTTGGCGATCTGCGAGAGGAGCTCGTTCACCTCGCGGGTGCCGTCGACGATCGTGCGGAGACTCTTGTCGACGTCGCCGCAGAGCGAGACGGCGCGATCGGCGCGCGTGGTCGATTCCTCGATCATCGCTGCGGTCTCGCGTGCGGCCTGCGCCGAACGCTGGGCGAGATTGCGCACTTCCTCGGCGACGACCGCGAAGCCCTTGCCGGCTTCGCCAGCGCGCGCAGCCTCGACGGCAGCGTTGAGCGCGAGAAGGTTGGTCTGGAACGCGATCTCATCGATGACCTTGAGGACCTTGGCGATCGAGTCGCTGGACTGCTTGATGGCGCCCATCGCCTCGCTCATCTTGACCATCTGGTCCTGGCAGGTGTTGGCGCGGGTGCGCGCTTCGTCCGAGCGGCTGACTGCGGTCGTCGCGTTCGCGGCGTTGCGCTCGGTCATCGCGCTCATCTCCTCGAGGCTGGCGCTGATCTCCTCGAGGCTCGCGGCCTGCTGGCTGGCGCCGCTGGCGACCGACTGGCTGGTCGAGGAAACCTGCGACGAGCCCGCGTCGATCTCGCTCGCGCCCTTGCGGATCTCGCTGAGGATGCCCTCGAGCTTGCCCACGAACTTGTTGAACCACATCGCCATCGAGCCGAGCTCGTCGGTCGACGACTGGTCGAGGCGCTTGGTGAGGTCGCCCTCGCCTTCCGCGATGTCGCGGACACGGTCGATCATCGCCTTCATCGGGCGGCCGAAGGTCATGCGGAGGAGGAACGCGAATGCGAATCCGCCGAGCACAAGCATCGGAATCGTCCACGTAAGGCCGTTGGTGATGAAGCCCGCGACCTGCGCGTCGACCGAAGTCAGCGGGATCGCGACCTCGTAGGCGCCGTGCGTGCCGCCGACCTTCCAGCCTTCCATCGGGAAGCCGAGGGCGTCCTTGCCGTCCTTGTCGGGATCGAACTCGCCGCGCGGATCGCCGTGGCAGAGCATGCAGCTCTGGTCGAGCTTGATGGCGCGCATGTAGTGGAGCGTGTTCGTGGCCTCGTTGACCTCGAATGCGGTGGGTTCGCCGCCGGCGGCGAGCTGCGACTCGAGGCGCTTGAGGAGCTTCTCGCGGAAGGAGCC
Source organism: uncultured bacterium (assembly GCA_903891095.1). GTDB lineage: Bacteria > Planctomycetota > Phycisphaerae > Phycisphaerales > SM1A02 > QWPT01. The sequence continues at coordinate 11,279 of CAITDI010000106.1, forward strand.
GGCCTCGGGCTCGTTCTTCTTGTTGCGGGCTTCGAAGGCGGAGACGCGGAACTCGATGTTCTCCTTCTTGGCGGCGTCCTGCGCGGTGGTCCAGCCGGTGACGACGGGGATCGTCTGGAAGAAGCGGCTGGTGGTGTAGTCGCGGCCCTTCGCGAGGTCGGCCTGGAGCTCCTTCATGAGCTCGTCGGTCGCGATGGACTTGGACATGTAGAGCGCGCTGGCGTGGTTCTTGGCTTCGTCGGCGACGGCGGTGAACGCGGCGGCCTTGTCGACCATCGCCCTCTCCGCGCTCTCGCGGAAGCGCATGACGAACACGACGTAGTTGACGCCGACGGCGACGAGCACCAGCAGCACCGACAGTGCAACGATTCTCCCCGACAGCGAGCGATTCTTGATCCAGCTGAACATACGCACCTCCAGGACCGTCTGATCCATGAACACCGTTTGCGCCGCGGCACGAGCCGCGGCGGGCGACTTGGATTGAGACTCGCCGCATGCAGGATCGGACGTGGATTCACGCCACTTCAGCACTCGGGCTCGAACGGGGAATGCGCCTACGGCTGTCGCGGGGTCACGCGCCGCCGAACTGGGGCATGCGCCGTAGGAAAGCCTCGTATGCGGCATGTTCTACGGGTTTTCCGCGGACGAGATCGAGGTCTGCGTCGACGCCGGCGCGCGGCGGGATGCGCACGATGTGGAACGCGGCGTGCGCGCCTGTGAAGCGGATCTCGTCGAGGTTTCCGTAGCGCGTGGCGATCGTGGCGACCTCGGTCTCGCCGAGGCCCGCGTCGGCGAGGGACTGCGCGAGCACGCTCGGCGCGAGCACCGTCGTGACTCGGATGTGCACCGCGGGATCGAGGTCGAACTGCGCGCGTGCGGCGCGGCCGTAGATCTGCGGCGACGGCATCTCGGCGCCGTCGCGGTCGTGGACGATCACCGTTTCCTCGAGGTTTGCGAGGACGGCGAGCGCCTCCTGCATCGTGGCCTCGACGCGCAGGAGGCGCGCGAGCTGGCCGGATTCGGATTCCTCGAGGGCCTGCGCGTGTGCGCGGAGCAGCGCACGCGACGGCCGCTGGATGCGGTGGCCGCGCGGCGCGGCATGGACCGCGAGATCGATCGCGTCGTCGACGGTCTTGGCGCGACCCGCAAGCAGCGCGCGCACGGCGGCGCGCGCGAGTTCGTCGGGAGAGAGGCCGTCCCCTTGCATGGCGGCAAGTGTACGCTGCGGGGATGCTCCAACTCCTCCCGAATGAATGCCGCGTCCTTGGCACGCTCATCGAGAAGGCGCTCACCACGCCGGGTCAGTATCCGCTGTCGCTCAATGGGCTCGTGACGGGCGTCAATCAGAAGAACAACCGCGATCCCGTGGTCGAGATCGACGAGGACGATGCGCTGCGCGCGGTCGACGGGCTGCGGTCGAAGGGCCTTGCGAGCAGCGTGAGCTTTACGGGTTCGCGCGTGGAGAAGTACCGGCACAACGCTGGAGACACGCTCGGCGTGCGCGCTCCGGAACTGGCGCTGCTCGCGGAGCTCCTGCTGCGCGGCCCGCAGACGGTCGGCGAACTGCGCGGACGCGCGAGCCGCATGCTGCCGTTCGAGTCGATCGAGGTCGTCGACAGCGTGCTTGCGGTGCTTTCGCAGCGCAGCGATCCGCAGTCGCCGCTGGTGCGCGAGCTGCCGCCGTCGCCGGGATCACGCGCGCCGCGCTGGATGCAGCTGCTGTGCGAGGATCTGCACCCGATCAGCGGAGGCGCATCGGCGCCCGCGGCTGCGCCCGTGCGCGCGGCGAGCGCTCGCGTCGAGCCAGACCGCGTCGAGGCGCTCGAGGCGCGTGTCGCCGCGCTCGAGGCTGCGTTTGCCGAGCTCAAGTCGCAGTTGGGCTGAGTGCGGCGGACAGGCTTCGCGATTCAGCGAATGCCGTAGCCGGCGATCGTCGCGGGGTTCTCGCCGTCGATCTGCTCGCGCATCATGAGGTACGCGCGCGTGGCGAGATCGCAGGCGAGCGAGAAGAGATACGCCGCCAGCACGCTGTCGAGGAGCGCGCGCCAGAAGCCCACGAGCATGCCGACGAGGCGATCGGGGCCGAAGAGCGCGGCGATGTCCGACGCGTCGCCCGATGCGAGCGCGCGGCCTGCTTCGCCGCCGATGGCCGCGAGCATGGCGGAAACGGTGCCGGACGCGAGCCCGAGCACGCTGGCGACGATGAGCCCGCCGATCACCAGCACGACAAGCGACGTTGCAAGCAACGCAATCCACAGGAGCGGCCGCGCGAGCGCAAGCGCTGCGGCGCGGGTGATCGCGTCGCCGGCGTCGCAATCCTCGACCGCGATGGCAGCGGGCATGAGCGGGAAGCTCAGCACCGCGGTGACCGCGAGCACCGCGCCGAGCAGCGCAACGAGCAGCGGCACGACGAAGAGCAGGCCGCTGACGACATTGAGCACCGGCACGCGGAGCAGCGCGACGAATGCGAGCACCACGAGCGCGAAGAGCGCGATGAGGATGGTCGGGAGGATCGGCAGCGCGACGAGGTTGAGCGCGCGGGCGCGCGCGAACGCGCTGCCTTCGAAGGGCGAGAGCCGTCCGCCGCGGCCCGCGTGCACTGCGGCCATGCGGCAGACCGCGCCCGCCAGCAGCGAGATTCCGCACAGCGCGACCGCGAGTGCGAGCGGGAACACGAGCGGCGTCTCGCGGACTGCGGCGATCGGAAGCGTGAACACCGCGCCGAGCGTCGAGGTCAGCAGCGCCTCGGGATCGAGCTTGACGATCGCGTTCACAGCCTGGCGGACGGCGGAACGCTCGCCGGAGAGAAACGTCGTGGCGACGCCCTTGGGCGCGGCTTCGTCGATGACGAGCATCGCCTCGGACGCGCGCTGGCGGAGGCGCTTGAGTTCAAGCTCGTCGTTGCTGCTGCCGGATGCCTCGCGCTCGGCGACCTTCTTGGCGGTGGCATCGCGGACGAGCCCTGCGAGTTCGGACAGCGACGCGCGGCGGCCCGCGGAGTGCGTGGCGTCGTTGCCGCGGAGCGACTCCTCGAGCGCCTGCAGTTCATCGCTCGCGAGACGGCTGGTGGCGCTGTGCGCGCGCTGGTAGGCGAGTTCGAGTTCGGTGTCGGAAAGAGGACCCGACGCGAAGCCTCTCGGGCCGTATGCCTTGCCGCCGGCGAGATCGACGACGGGCGTGAGCGCTCCGATCAGGAGAACCGCGAGCAGCGCCAGCGGGATACGCGCGGGCTGCATCGCGCTGGTGACGGCCGAGAACATCCGCCCGAGGCAGGATGCGATGGTGAGCCGATTCGTCGGGGACGCCGAGGTCGAGTGCATCCGCGGGATGGTAAGGACTTGCGCGGATCAGGTGGTGCGGCCGAGGGCGAGCCTGAGTTCACGCGCCGCATCGGCGAGGATCCAGCGCGAGAGCGGCTCGGAACGGGCGTCGGTCGCGGTCATGTTGTGGAGCAGCGTTTCGGCGTAGAGCGCGGCCTCGCCCGAGCCGTCGTCGGCCAGGAGAAACGCGTGCAGCGCCCACGGCCGGTTGGTCGAGTTGTCGGGCTGCGTGTGCTCGAGGTGCCAGGAGATCGCTTCGCGCAGGCGGGTGCGGAATCTCTCGGACTCTGTCGGCGGCGCGGTGCGGGCGAGCCGGTGCAGCGCGTGGACCGCGGCCAGCTCGCACTCAGCCCAGACCTCGATCGCGAGGAACGCGTCGGGCGCAAGCAGCGAACCCGAGCGCTCGGCGAGCAGGCGCGCGACATCGATCGACTCGCCCGCGCACGCGCGCCAAAGCCGCTGCTCTCCACGCTCGCCGGAGACGAGCGTGCCATCAGGCGGAAGTTCCGCGGGCGTTGTTCCCGCAATGTGCTCGAGGTGGAGAACCCAATCTTGCTGCCTCATTTTGCTCCGATCGCGAATCCTGCTTGGAGGTGCGAAAGCCGATGCTATCCTCGAACCATGCTCATTCGGACAACGGATAGGTCGAGGCACCATCGGCGCCAGTGCGTCGCTTGTGGCTATTCGGGCCGATTCGTGGACCGGACTGGGCAATCGCACTGCCCCCGCTGCGCGTGCGATTTCGCGGTTCGCCCGCCCAAGAGCTACGCCGAGATGGAAGGTATCGAAGACGCCGACCCGCGTGGCGGATCCGGCGCGCGTTCCGGCGGTCATGAACTCGAGCGGCGTGAATGGCGGCTGGTCGAGCGCTGGCTCGTGTTCCTGTTCGCGATCTCGCTGATCAGCATCTCGGTGATCGCGCTCACGCTCGCGGCCCTTCCGCTGCGCTGATCGCACCGATCGCGGCGCGGAGTCCTTACACTCCGCCGCATGTCGAGCCAGAATTCCAACGGCGTTCTTCCTTCCACGCAGGCACTTCTCGCAGAGGTCGAGCGCGGTTTCTCCGCGTCGACGCAGCGGCTGTGCGACTTCCTCCGCATCCCGAGCGTGAGCACGGATCCGAAGTTTGACGCGGAGACGAGGCGCTGCGCGGACTGGCTCGTTGCGGAACTCACGGCGCTGGGCTTCAAGGCCGAGGCGGCGAAGACCATCGGACAGCCGATGGTGGTCGCGCATCATCCGGGTGTTGGCCCCGACGCGGCCAAGCGCCCGCGCATCCTCTACTACGGCCACTACGACGTGCAGCCCGCGGATCCGCTGGAGCTGTGGAACAGCCCGCCGTTTGAGCCCGTGCTCGTCGACGGCCCGCGCGGCAAGCGCGTGGTCGCGCGCGGCGCGGTGGACGACAAGGGCCAGGTCATGGGCATCGTCGAGGCGCTGCGCGCGTGGCACGCGACCGCGGGCGGCCCGCCGTGCCCGGTCACGCTGATGATCGAGGGCGAGGAAGAATCAGGCAGCAAGAGCCTCGAGCCGTTCATGCACGAGGCGAAGGCGCGGCTCGCGGCCGACGTGTGCGTCGTGTCCGACACGGGCATGTGGGACATCGCGACGCCCGCGATCACGACCCGCCTGCGCGGGCTCGTGTACATGGAAGTCACCGTGCACGGTCCGACGCGCGACCTCCACAGCGGCATGTACGGCGGTGCGGTGCCGAACCCGATCAACGTGCTCTCGAAGATCATCTCGGAGCTGCACGATGGCGAGCGGCGCGTGACGATTCCGGGCTTCTACGACGGCGTGGGCGAGCTGCCGGCGCAGACGAAGGCGCAGTGGGAATCGCTCGGCTTCAACGACGGCGAGTTCCTCGGCGACATCGGGCTCAAGGAAGGCTTCGGCGAGCGCGGGCGCTCGACGCTCGAGCGCACCTGGTCGCGGCCCACGTGCGATGTGAACGGCATCTTTGGCGGCTACACCGGCAAGGGCGCGAAGACCGTGATCGCGGCGCACGCGACGGCGAAGATCAGCTTCCGCCTGGTGTCGAAGCAGGATCCCGCGAAGATCGCGAAGGCGTTCGAGCAGTTCGTGAATTCGCGGCTGCCGGCGGGTTGCCGCGCGGAGTTCGAGAGCCACGGCGCGAACTCGGCGATCGAGGTGAGCGAGAGCTCGCGGTTCCTCGCGGCGGCCGATCGCGGCCTGCGTGCGGTGTTCGGCAAGGCTCCCCTGCTGATTGGCACGGGCGGGAGCATTCCGGCGGTCGGGTCGATCCAGCGGATCCTGGGAATGGACTCGCTCCTGGTCGGATTCGGCCTCGACGACGACTGCGTGCACTCGCCCAACGAGAAGTTCGAGCTCGAGTGCTACCGCAATGCGATCCGCAGCCATGCGGCGATGCTGGGTGAATTCGCGCAGATGACGCGGTAAAGCCGGCGATTGAGCACGGCCCAGCGACGGCGCAGCAAGGGCTCAGCGACGGCGCGCGCGTGCGGGGATCGCAATCGGCCGGTTGTTCGCGCGGAGCTTTCGCGTGGCGCGGACGAGATCGGCCAGACGCTGCGCGTTGTCGACGCGTTGCGCCATGACGCCGGCCACCAAGGTGGCGGCGACGAACGCGCCAGCGATTGCGAAGAGGATCGTCCACGGTTCCATGCTGGGCGAATCGGTCGGATCAAGCGTCAAGTTGAGGCTGCTGGGGCGAACGCGAGGGGAACGGCGTATACACTCCGCCCCCATGTCGGCCCGCGCGCTCACAGCCTGTGCTCTTGCGGCGCTTTCCGGTGTTCTCGGAAGCGTGGCCGCTGCTGCGGACATCGATGTCTCGGTGATTCACTTTGGTGCGGGCGACGTAGTGCGCGGCGGCGGACCGGTCGCGGTGCAGGTCGAGTTCCGCAGCGCGCTCGACAAGGCCACCGAGATCGAGGCGGCGTGGGAGATTCCCAACGCGGATCTCGACATCGCGGAGTACTCGCGGCGCATCGTGCTCAATCCCGGGCAGGCGCAGCGTCGCTGGCTGTACGGAACCATGCCGCCCTACGCGGAAGGCGCGCTCGCTGGATCGGTGTTCGACCTGCGGCTGTACGAGCTCTCCGGCGGCGTGCGCGTGCGCGATCTCGGCACTGCGCGCATCGGCCCAGGCAACTCGCAGAATCCCACGCGCGCGCTCAGCCTTGCTGCGGACGTGTTCGCGGTGGTCGGCCCGCGCGCGGCGGGACTCGACATCTTCGCGCAGGCGCAGTCGACGGGCACGATTCCGTCGATGCACGCGGTGACGGCGATTGCGAACCTTCGCGATGCGGACGACTTTCCCGATCGCTGGGAGGGATACGCGACGTTCGATTCGCTCGTGTGGGCGAACGGCGCGATCACGCCGTCGCGGCTTTCGGAAGAGTCCGCGCGCGCGCTCGCGCAGTGGATGGAACGCGGCGGGAACTTCGTGGTCGCGCTTCCTGCGGCGGGCGATCCGTGGTCGGTTGGCGTCGACGGGCGACATGGACTGAGCGCGCTGCTGCCGACGAAGGCGCCCGTGCGCATCGACGACGTGCCGGTGCGCGAGCTGCTGCCGATGCTGTCGGTCTCGAACGATCTGCGCGACCCGAATGCGAAGACGCGGCTCGCGGTCTTTGACGCGGCCACGCTCGACCGAGGATGGCGGCCGTTCATCGCGACGCCGGCGACGAAGGCGGGCGGCACGCACGCGCTCGCGAAGGAACTCGGGCCGTACGAAGGCAAGCTCGTCGGGATTCGCCGCGAGGTCGGCGTTGGGCACTTCACGCTGCTCGGGCTCGATGTCGAGGAACTCTCGTCGCGCGGGCTGCAGGTGCCGGCGCTGCCGCAGGGCGATGTGTTCTGGAACCGCATCCTCGCGCGACGCGCGGACACGCCGTCGGGCGCGGAATACACCGAGCTTTCCACCGCCGGGCGCATGCTCGGCAACGGCGGATACTCGCGCGAGATCGGCGACGGCAAGCGCGTGCAGGAAGCGATCGGGCTCTCGGGTCAGGCCGCGGTCGGCGTGCTGGCGGCGACCGCGGTGTTCGGGCTGTACTGGCTGGTTGCGGGGCCTGCGGGCTACGCGCTGCTCAAGTCGATCAAGCGCGAGAAGTGGTCGTGGGTCGCGTTCGTGGGGATCGCGGCGGTGTTTACCGTCGGCATCGCGCTCGCGGGGCGCGTGACTGCGGCGCGGAACGCGCGCGTGAACCACCTGACGGTGCTCGATTTCGTCGAGCGCGCGCAAGGAGAAGGCGACATCACGCAGGCGCATCGTGCGCGGGCGACGAGCTGGTTCTCGCTGTTTGCGCCGGGCTACGGAATGGTGGAACTCTCGGTCGATCCCGGCGCGGATGTCGGCGTGCGCAACCTGGTTTCGTCGTGGCAGGCGAGCAGCTCGTCGTCGAGCGGCTTCCCGAGCCGCGAGCGGTATCGCGTGCCGATCGACGGCAGCGACCGCGTGTCGGTGCCGTCGCGCGCGACGTCGATCGACTTCGAGGCGCAGTGGCTCGGCGGCGTCGCGGAACGATGGGGTCGGCTGCCACACGTCAAGGACGCCGTGTCGGTATCGATCGACGAATCGCGCAATCCCGCTCAGATTTCGATTGCCGGTTCGCTGCAGCACGCACTGCCGGGAACGCTCAAGGACGTGCTGGTCATCCATGTGTGGCCGAAGCAAAATCCGCTGCAGTCGTTCGGACCACCCGACGGCACGAACAAGCCGCCGACGCGGAGTTTCTCCGCACAGTTGCCCAACCGCGGCGCGATGGTGAGCCTCGACGCGTGGCCGGCAGGACGGCCGCTGGAACTCTCGCAGGTGTTCGCCGCGGCGCGCCTCAACGACCGCAGCGGGCTCGAGAGCACGCTGCTTCTTCGCTACTACGAGCCTATCGCGAAGAACGCCACGCTCACGATGGGCCTCGGCGGCGACACGATTGGGCTCAATCCTTCGCTGGAGATGCTGTCGATCTACGGCATGATTCCGCCACCCCCGTACCTGCGGAGCAACTCGGGCAACGACGCGATCCTGCGCTTCAACCGCACCGGTGCGCGAGACCTCGACCTCTCGGGATACTTCGCGCAGCCGTGCCTGATCGTGATGGGGTTTCTCGACAACGCGGCGCTGCCCTTCCCGCTGTTGCTGGATGGCGACCCCGTTGCGAGCGAGGGCCGCGTGATGGTGCGGTGGGTGCTGCCGCTGCCCGCGGATGCGGATTGGATCGTGCCTGACAGGATTCCCCGCGGCACGAAGCCACCTGCTGCGCTGCTGCCGGACCCCGAGACGGAGCCCGCGAACGAGCAACCAAACGAGCCAGAGCAGCGCTGACGACGGAACCACGCCATGCCCATGATCGAGACGGTCAACCTCACGAAGAAGTACGGCGATTTCGTCGCGCTCGACAACCTCAATCTCACGATCGAGGAAGGCACGTGCTTTGGCTTCATCGGGCCGAACGGCGCGGGCAAGACGACGACGATCAAGATCCTCGCGACGCTGCTCAAGCCGACTTGGGGCGAGGCGCGCATCGACGGCAAGGTCGTGGGCTACCAGAATCACCTGATTCGCCCGCTGATTGGCTACGTGCCCGACTTCATGGGCGCGTACCAGGACATGACGGTCGGCGAGTACCTCGAGTTCTTCGCGGCGTGCTACGCGGTTGCGCCGTCGAAGCGCGAGAAGACGATCGCAGAGGTGCTCGCGCTGACCGATCTCACGCACAAGACGGAGACCGAGGTCAACGGGCTTTCGCGCGGCATGCAGCAGCGGCTTGCGGTCGCGCGCGTGCTGATCCACGACCCGAAGGTGCTCCTGATGGACGAGCCGAGCTCGGGCCTCGATCCGCGCGCGCGCATCGAGATGCGCGAGCTGCTCAAGGAACTTCGCCGCATCGGCAAGACGATCCTGATCTCGTCGCACATCCTGTATGAGCTCGCGGATCTCTGCAACGCGGTCGGCGTGATCGAGCAGGGAAAGCTCGTGTTTGCTGGCGCCGTGAGCGACCTCATGCAGCGCGCGAAGGTCGGCAAGGTCGTGCAGATCTCGGTCGAGGCGCGCACGGAGGAAGCGGCGCAGCTGCTGCGCGGCGTGCGCGGCGTGGGCAAGGTCGAGGTCGCGCTCGAGGATGGCGGCAAGCGGATGGATGTCCAGCTCGAGCCGAACGCGGAGATCGCGGCGAGCGAGCTGGCGGCGCGGCTGCTCGCGCAGGGATTCCGGCTTTCACGGCTGCAGCCCGAGGAAATCAGCCTGGAGACGGCGTTCATGCGGCTCACCAAGGGCCTGGTCAGCTGAGGAACCACCATGATGAAGGCGCTACTCATCGTCAATCGCGACAAGATCGAGGCCGCGCGCGCGGCGGACGCCGTGCGCGGCGTGATCGCGAGCCACGCGGAGGTCATCGAGCTCGATGCGGACGACGCGCCGATTGCGGCGGCGCAGGCGTTTGACCTTGCGTTCGTCGTCGGCGGCGACGGCACGCTGATCGCGCAGACGCGCAGACTCGTGGACCGCGCGAAGCCGATCGTCGGCATCAATGCGGGACGGCTGGGATTTCTCGCGGAGTTCGACGCGGCGGACCTTGAGAAGCACGCGTGGCTCGTCTTCTCGGAGAAGCCGCCGCTGCGGCAGCGCATGCTGCTGTCGGTCGATGTCGTGCACGCGGACGGCACGCCGTCCGACGAGGGCGTCGCGATCAACGACGCGGTGATCGCCGCGGGCGCGCCGCACCGCATGATCGAGATGGGCATGTCGGTCGACGCGGACCATGAAGGCGTCGACATCACCGGCGACGGCGTGATCATCGCGACGCCGACGGGGTCGACCGCGTACAGCGCGAGCGCGGGCGGGCCGATCGTGCATCCCGATGTCGACGGCATCACGATCACGCCGATCTGCGCGCAGAGCCTGGCGTTCCGGCCCGTGGTGGTTGGCGCGCACGAGACGATCTCGGTGTCGATGCGGCGCGTGAACGAGGGGACGTGCGTGGTGCTCGACGGCCAGCGGTTCCTGCCGCTGCGCGCGGGCGACACGCTGCGCGTGACGGCGCACGACCGGAAGGCGCTGTTCGTGGCGAATCCCTCGAACCGCTACTGGGATGCGCTGCGCGCCAAGATGCGCTGGGCGGCGCCGCCGAGCTACAGGAAGTGAGGGAAAATGCTGCTCCGGAAGGAGCAGCCTGACGCCCCTGCTTTCGCTATCTTCCGCGGACCCATGATCGACCTGAAGGACCTCCGCGAGAATCCCGACCGCTACCGCAACGGCGTGCGCGACAAGCGCATGGATGTGGATGTCGACAAGCTGCTCGCGCTCGACGAGGCGCGGCGCGCGATCCTCACGCGGCAGGAGACCGCCAAGTCCGAGCAGAACAAGATCTCGAAGGAGATCGGGCCGAAGATCGGCCAGCTCAAGGGCAAGCTCAAGGGCGCGGCCGGCGACGAGAAGGACCGGCTCGAGATGGAGATCGCGGCGCTCGAGGCGAAGCCCGCCGAGCTCAAGGCGCTTGTCGCAGAGGAAGAGCGTCATCTCGCGGCGATCGAGCCCGAGTGGAGGGCGCTCTGGCTTCAGGTTCCGCAGCCGCCGTCGGACGATGTGCCGAAGGGCAAGGGCAGCGAGGACAACGTGGAGATCCGCCGCTGGGCGCCGAAGGGCTGGGATTTCGGCAAGACCTTCGCGGAGAACCGCGGCTTCAAGCCGCGCACGCACCTCGAGCTCGTGAAGATGCACGGGCTCGTCGACTTCGAGCGCGGCGTGAAGATGGGCGGCACGCGCCACTACGTGATGACCGGTCTTGGCATGCGCCTGCATCAGGCTGTGCTGCGCTACGCGGTCGACTTCATGGCGGACAAGCGCGGCTTCTCGCCGATGGGCGTGCCCGTGATCGTCAAGGAAGAGTGCATGATCGGCACGGGGTTCTTTCCCGCGGGCCGCGAGCAGGCGTATCACATCGAGGAATCGAAGCGCGGCTCGGGCCACGATCTCTATCTCACCGGCACCGGCGAGGTCGGGCTCATGGGCCTGCACGCCGACGAGATCCTGCAGGCCGAGCAGCTGCCGCTCAAGTACTGCACGGTGTCGACCTGCTTCCGCCGCGAGGCGGGCGCTGCGGGCAAGGACACGGCGGGCCTCTACCGCATCCACCAGTTCGACAAGGTCGAGCAGGTCGTGGTGTGCAAGGCCGACGACGCGGAGAGCCGCGGCTGGCACAAGCAGATGATCGAGTCGGTCGAGATGATCCTGCAGTCGATGGGGCTCGCGTACCGCCTGCTTCAGTGCTGCACGGGCGACCTCGGCGTGAAGAACGAGGACATGATCGACATCGAGAGCTGGATGCCTGGCCGCGGCGCGAATGGCTCCGACGGCGCGCCGACGGGCGAGTTCGGCGAGACGCACTCGGCGAGCCGCCTGAACGACTTCCAGTGCCGCCGCCTGAACCTGCGCTACAAGGACGAGACGGGCAAGATGCGCTTTGCGTACGCGCTCAACAACACGGTTGCCGCGAGCCCGCGCATCCTGATCCCGCTGCTCGAGATGCACCAGCAGGCCGATGGCAGCGTGCTCGTGCCAGAGGTCCTGCGCCCGTACATGGGCGGCATCGCGAAGATCGGTTGACGCGCGACCGTACGCGCGGTGATCCGTGCGTCAGGCGATCGTCCATCCGGTCGGCCGCACCTCGTAGTCGAAGCTGCCGTCGGTCTTGAGATCGATGAGCGCGTAGCACGGGTCGCAGTAGGTCGCGTTCTTCTTCCACCAGCCGCCGCAGACGGCGCCGCTGCAGGCGTAGGTGATGCCGTCGGCGGTGCAGCGGTCGATGAGGTGCGTGTGTCCGCTGAGGACGAGCTTCACGCGGCCGGACTTGCGGAACATCTTGTGGATGTCGGCGGCGTCGAGGTGCACGAGTCCGCCTGAGATGACGGTCTGCTGGTCCTTGACGCTGCTCTCGCCGCGGATCGACGGCGTGACGGTGACGATCGGGATGTGCGACACGACGACGGTGGGAAGCGGGTTCGCGGCGAGGTCCTTCTCGAGCCATGCGCGCTGCTCGGGATTGATCTGCGCGAGGTAGCCGCATTCATCGTGCGGATCGCGCTCCACGGAGCTGAGCACGATGAAGTGCCAGCCGTTGCGGTCGAAGCTGCGCCAGCGCGAAGCGAGCTTGGTCTCGGACATCGCGCGCGCGTAGCCATAGTCGGGTTCGGTGCCGTCGAGGCCCGCCTTGGACTTGCACCAGCCGAAGATGTCGTGATTGCCGAAGCAATGCTCGACGGGCACCTTGCAGTGCTCGGCGAAGACCTTGTGGAAGAGCGCCCACTCGGCGTCGACGGCCGCGCGCTTGGTGGCGAACGAGTCCATCACGAGGTCGCCGCCGGTGAGGATCATCTCGGCGCCAGCGGCCTGCACGGTGGCGAGCGCGGTCGCGGTGCCGTCGAAGGCGCGGTGCTCCGGCGTGATGTGGATGTCGGTGAAGTGCGCGAAGCGGAGCGCGCGGCTCGGCGCGGGCGCGGCCGGCGGATCGGTCGCCGTCGTGGCGGAAGCGCGGCGTGCGTTCACGCCAAACGATCCCCCAAGCGCGCCCCCCAGCGCGGCCAACCCAGTGAGAGCGGTAAACGAACGGCGGTCGAGATGCGGCATGGGCGCGCAGACTACGCGCGGATCGCGGGATTTGCGCGTGTGCGCGCGGCGGCGGGCGGCGCGCGGAGGCGCGGACTTGAGGGGTCGGAGAGGCGTTCGCCCGCGGTCTTGGGAGCTCCGAAGCCGGAAAGTTCGCGAGCCGAACTCAAGTTGGCTCAGCCGCTTGACGATGGCGCGTCGGACGGTATCCTTTCCGTCCCACAACCTATTCCCCGATAGCTCAGTTGGTAGAGCGGCGAGCTGTTAACTCGCATGTCACTGGTTCGAGTCCAGTTCGGGGAGCTTCAATCGGTCGGCCTCATGCGAGGCCGACCGGTTTGTTTTTGGTCCGAGCGACGGCGGGCCTCGGCGCCACCCCAGCGCACCCCCGACGATCGCGTGCCTCGGGTCGGAGAATGCGATCAGTTCGCCACTCCGCCTAGACCTTGGCGATCCAAGCGCGCCGTCCGTGAATGGGCAATCAAGCCCCCAGCCCGCGGTGCGCGAGACGCCGCCTCACCCGGAAGCGATCCTTTCTCAGCGCGCTCGGATAGGAAGCGATCGCTTCTGAGCAGGCAGCGGCACCTGCGCCCTGCGGGTGGCGTCGGTGCGAACTCCGCGCCAGGACACTCCACGCATTCTCAGCCGTGCACACTGCCGGGCTGCGTCTCCTGCCACCGCTCCTTCGGCCCCTGCTTCTCCATCCAGATGCGCGCAGGCGGAATGCGGCTGTAGCCGAACTTGGCATAGAGCTCCTCCGCATCGCGCGTCGCCAGGCACCAGCGGCGCACGGTCTGCAGGTCGGGGTGCCGCTCGAGTTCCTCGATGAGTCGGCGCGAGATGCCCTGGCCGCGCCACGGCTCGAGGACGAAGACATCGCAGAGCCACGCGAACGTCGCGCGGTCGGTGACGGCGCGCGCGAGCCCGATGGTCGCGCCGGTCGCGTCGTCGATCGCGACGGCGGTGATGCTGTTGCGGAGCGCCTCGGCGACGACATCGCGGCGGATGTCGGGCGACCAGTAGGTGCCCGCGAGGATCGCGTGGATCGCGTCGAGGTCTAGGCGCGCGGGGTCGAGTGAGATCGTGATAGGCATGGGCGGGGCTCCGATGGGCGAGTATCGCACGGTTGCTCGCGTGCGCGGCGCGATCGCGCGGAAAGCCGCTTCGACTACGCTGCGCGACACGCGGTCGTCTGACGGCGAAACACCATGCCCACCACGCTTCCTCCCAGCATCTTCAACGACGTCGTCGGTCCCGTGATGCGCGGGCCGTCGAGCTCGCATTCGGCCGCGTCGGTGCGCATCGGGCGGCTCGCGCGCGATCTGTGCGGCGGCACGCCCGACGAAGTGCTCATCGAGTTCGACACCGAGGGTTCGCTCGCGACGACGCACGAGAGCCAGGGCTCGGACATCGGGCTCTTCGCGGGGCTCCTCGGATGGGACGCGGATGACGAGCGCCTGCCGCGCAGCGCAGCGGCGCTTGCCGACGCGGGCGTCGCGCTCGAGATCCGCATCGCCACGCTGCACGATCCGCATCCGAACACCTATCGGCTGACGCTGCGGCGCGGCGGCGTCGAGCACACGCTCGTCGCGCTCTCGACGGGTGGCGGCATGATCGAGGTCGTGTCGATCGACAGCGCGAAGGCGACGCTGTACGGCGACTACGCGGTGACCGTGCTCGACACGCGCGACGACGGGCGCTCGACGGCTGCGGCGCTCGAAGCACGCGGCGAGTTCGATGCGGTCACGGTGACGGGCGCGCGCGCGGCGTCCGTGATCGTGTGTGCGCAGCGGTTCCTGACCGACGCAGAGATTGCTGCGCTCCCGATGGTGACGCGCGCGCGGCGCCTGTCACCGGTGCTGCCCGTGCGTTCGCGGCGCGGGCTGACGGTGCCGTTCCTCCATGCGGGCGAGATGGCGCGGCATGCGGATCCCGCGACGCGCAGGCTGTCCGACTTCGCGCTCGAGTACGAGTGCGCGCGCGGCGGCATCGCGGCCGACGAGGTGTTCGCGCAGATGCGCAGGATCCTCGAGGTCGTGCGCGGCGGCGTGCGCATCGGGCTCGCGGGGACGGAGTACGCCGATCGCATCCTGCCGCGGCAGAGCCACCGATTCGCAGCGATGCTCGAGCAGAAGCAGCTCCTCGACGGCGGCATCCTCAACCGCGCGATCCTCTACGTGACCGCGCTGATGGAGGTGAAGAGCTCGATGGGCGTGTTTGTCGCGGCGCCGACGGCGGGCTCGTGCGGGACCTTCGCGGGGACCTGCCTCGCCGCCGCGGAGTCGATCGAGAGCGACGAGGAGACGACGCTGCGCGCGATGCTCGCGGGCGGGCTGATCGGCGTGTTCGTCGCGACGCGCTCGAGCTTCGCGGCGGAGGTCGGCGGATGCCAGGCCGAGACGGGCGCGGGCGCTGCGATGGCCGCGGCTGCGCTGGTCGAGCTCGCGGGCGGCAACGCCGCGCAGGCGCTGTCGGCCTCGAGCCACGCGCTGCAGAACGTGCTCGGGCTCGTGTGCGATCCCGTCGCGAACCGCGTCGAGGCCCCCTGCCTCGGCCGCAACATCGCGGGCGCCGCCAACGCGCTCGCCTGCGCGAACATCGCGCGCGCGGGCTACGACCACCTGATTCCGCTCGACGAAGTGCTCGACGCGCACCGCGAGATCAGCGAGAACATGGCGCGCGAGCTGCGCTGCACCGCGCTCGGCGGGTTGTCGGTCACGCCGACTTCGAAGGCGATTGAGCTGCGGCTGCATGGCGGCGGTCACAGCGGCGGCTGCGGATCGGGCGGTTGTGGTTCGTGCCGCTGAGACCCGCGCTCAACGGCCATCGGGCGCCGTATCGTGCGGGCGGAGAACCCCGCTGAAGTTCGCATCCCACGCCTGCCTCTCTGTCCTCCTCGCGCTCCTGTGCTCCTGCACGAACGCAGCGCGGCCGCCACGGCTGCAACGCCTGCCCTTCACCTACGAGGAAGGGCCGAGCGGCAACTACAACAGCGGCGTGCGCGCGATCCTGCAGGACTCGAGCGGCGCGTACTGGTTCGGCAGCCATTTCGAAGGCGTCTGCCGCTTCGATGGCGAACGATTCCAGTGCTTCACCGAAGCGGATGGATTGAGCAACAACCAGGTGCGGTCGATCCAGGAGGACGCGCGCGGAGTGGTCTGGTTCGACACCGGCGTCGGCATCAGCTGCTTCGCCGGCGGCGCGATCACCTCGCCTACGGCGCGCCGCTACGACGCGACCAGCGCGTGGAAGCTCGAGGCATATGACCTCTGGTTTAAGGGCAACGAGGCGCACGGCTTCAACCAGATGGAGCTGGAGGCGGGCGTCTATCGCTCCGACGGAGATGCGTTCTCCTACCTGACCTTTCCGCTTCCGCGCGACCGCGCGGTCGACGATGGATACTCCGTCACGGGCATCTGCCGCGGCAAGGGTGGCAGGGTTTGGATTGCAACCTACGGGGCGGTGTTCGGCTTCGACGGCAGCACGGTCTCGACGATCGACGGTCGCCGCATGGGGCTGCGGAAGGGAGACGGCGAACCTCATGTGCGCTGTGTGTTCGAGGACAGCAGAGGACGGCTGTGGATCGGAAACAACGGCGCCGGAGTGATCGTGATCGACGGGTCGCGCACCGCGCGCCTTTCGGAGCTGCCTGGCGCGGGCGCGGATGCAGGCGGCACGGTGGCGCCGTCGCTGCTGCGCGTGTTCTCGATCGGCGAGGACCGCGACGGCGGCATCTGGATCGGGACGATCGGCGGAGGCGCGTGGCGCTACGACGGCCGCACGCTGCGCCAGTTCGGCGAGAAGGACGGCCTGACGACGAAGGACGTGGTCTCGATCTACCGCGACCGTTCCGGCGACCTCTGGGTCGGCGGCGAGGGCGTGTTCCGCTTCAACGGGACGGGCTTCGAGCGGATGTACTAACGCGACCGTGCGCGGCTCGCTTGCCGACGCTGCAGCAGACGCCCCCTAAACTGCGCGGGTATCGATGATTTCCGCAGAATCGCGAGGATCCAGCATGGGACAGTCCACCTCAAGCGGCGTTTCCCTTCCCGCATCGCACCACGGCGCATGGTCGGGGCCGAACCGGCTTTGGATGATGGATCCAGCGCATCCATCCCGCTCGCAAGGCACCATCACGGTCGACGCGCGCGCGCTGCGCTACACATGGATGCACGAGCGGGCGCACCACGAGGGCTCCATCGAGCTCAAGGGTCAGCCCGCGGCGATGACGGCCACCTGGTCGGACACTTTCCACGCGAAGGATCCGTTCACGCTGAACGGCTTGTTCGAGGCGGGCGTCGTGCGCTTGTTCACAACCTACGACGCGGGCGACGAGTGCTGGGGATGGCAGGTCGAGCTCGACTTTCGCGACCCCGAGGCGTGCGTACTGCGGATGTTTAACGTGATGCCGGGCCTTGGGCCGGTGCCCGCCGTGGTGCTGCAGGGCGCGCGATGATACGTCGCAGCGCCGCACGGTTCGTGCTGGGGTGCATTCCTTTGGTCGTGGCGTGCAGCCCGGTCGCGCGCGATGCGGATGTCGGTTCGAACACGACCTCGGCACCGACCTCGGACGCGGATCGGCTGCGCGGCTTCGCGCATCTCGCATCGGGCGAGTGGGTCACCACGCTCTTGTCGGGAGACGTGCTGCGCGAAACATGGCGCTGGGAGCCGGACGGCCGGTCGCTGCGCGTGGTGTGCGTCGGCGGCGCGCCCGATGGCAGTCGGTGGCGCGAGGAACAACTCTTCTTCGTCGAGAAGGACGGCCGCGAGGTACGCGTGCGGGGCTCGAATTCGTACCGCGACGGGCGCTTCGAGGGGACCGTGGCCTTCGGCGACGGTACGGCGGAGGCGCGGTTTGTTCTTACGCAAGATGTTGCGACGCGCCAACTCGTCCGCCGCTGGCGCTTCGGGGGCGAGGAGCACTTCGAGACCGAGCTCCTCGAGTTCGTCGAGCCCGACCGCCTCGTTCCGCTCACATCCTGGATCTACACGCGACCGCGGTGAACCAGTGCGCGTGTCTCACGCCTTCGGCTTCGCCGGAAGCAGAACGCTCAGCACCGTTGCCAGCGCGAGCGTCGCGAGGACGATCACGAGCGAGACCATCGTGTCGACCTTGATCGACTTCTGCCGCGCGAGGCCGACGACGTCGAGGTACGGCGGCACGCTCAGGAGGAGCAGCTTCACGCCGACGAACGCGAGGATCAGGATCAGCGCGGGCTTGAGGAAGCGGAACTTCGTGATCAGCACCGCGAGGCAGAAGTAGAGCGCGCGCAGCCCGAGGATCGCGAAGATGTTGCTCGTGAAGACGATGAACGGGTCGGGCGTGATCGCGAAGATCGCGGGGATCGAATCGACCGCGAAGACGAGGTCGGTGATCTCCACGAGGATCAGCGCGAGGAAGAGCGGCGTGATCGCCCACTTGGCCGAGAGCGTGCCCGCGGGCGGCGGATCCATCGTCTCCCTGCCAGTGGCCGGATCCCTGCTGTAGGTGGGCTTGATGGTGCGCTTGGTGAAGAATCGCTGACCGTCGTAGAAGTCGACCGTGGGCAGGAACCGCTTGCAGAGCCTGACGGCGATGTTCTGCGACGGATCGTCGTTGCCCTTGATGAGCGCCATCTTGAGCGCGGTGAGCACGAGGAATCCGCCGAAGACGATCAGGATCCACTGGTACTTGAGGATCAGCCCCGCGCCGATGCCGATCATGCCGCCGCGCATGATCAGCGCGCCGATGATGCCCCAGAAGAGGACGCGGTGCTGGTACTTCGCGGGCACCGCGAAGAACGAGAAGATCAGCGCGATGATGAAGATGTTGTCCATCGCGAGGGACTTCTCGACGACATAGCCGACGAGATACTGCTTCGCCGCCTCGGCCCCCTCGACCGTCCCGGAGACGATGATGGGCTGCTCGGGCACCTGCCCCGCGAGTTCGTGCGTGTTGTAGCGCGGCGTGTCGAGGCCGAGCCCGAGCCAGTGCGCGTCGTAGGCCTGGTAGACGAACGCCGAGAACGCGATGCCGCAGGTGAGCCAGATGACCGACCAGGTCGCGGCCTCCTTCATCGAGACCTCGTGCGCCTCGCGATGGAACACGCCGAGGTCGAGGGCCAGGAAGAGGATCACGAGCCCGACGAACGCGACATACGCCCACATCTTGAGCGAGGCGGGATCGGCTGCGGTGGTCACGGCCGTGTCGGCGGCGAGAAGGACGAAGTCCGTCATGATGGGTACCCCAGAGAGGGCGGGATCGTAGCGAGCCCGCGCGTCTGCGGAGAAGAGGCGATTGCGATTCCGCGCCGGATGCGCGGCGGAGCGAGTCGCCCAAACTTCAGCCGGAACCGGCAATCGCCTCGAACATCGCTGCAGCACGTCTGCCGCAGGTTCAGCGCGCGCAGCCGCAAGGCGCTCGGGCAGCGAATCGC
>CAITDI010000107.1 GCA_903891095.1 uncultured bacterium
CATTGGTATCAGCTCGTCGTCAGCGGTCCCGTCACGTGGACGGCCGCGAAGCTCGCATGCGAGGAGCGTGGCGCACATCTTGTGACGCCCACGAGCCTTTCGGAGAACGACTTCGTGACCCAACTCGGAAGCCGAGCGGAACATCCGGCGGCGTGGGTGAACGATTCGTTTGGCAACGCGGGCGGTCCATGGCTGGGCGGCTACCAGCCTTCGAACGCGCCAATCGTTCAGCCGTGGGCGTGGGTCAGTGGTGAGCCGTGGGCTTGGACTGGCTGGGCGCCCGGTGAGCCAAACGGGGGCTACGGGCCAGGAGTGAGCGTCACCGGCATGCTCGGCTACTCCGGCTCGAACTACTACCGAGGCTGGGCTGATGCGGGGCTCGAGGATTTCCCGACGTATCCCCTTCCGCCGAGTTACATCATCGAATGGTCCGCCGACTGCAACAACGACGGGCTGGTCGACTACGGCCAGATCCTCGACGGCACGCTCGCCGACAGCGATCACAACGGCGTTCCCAATGTCTGCGAATGTGTGGCCGACCGCGACGGCGACGGTTTCGTCGGCGCGTCGGATCTCTCGATCGTGCTCACGAGCTTCGGCAGCCCGAAGGCCGTTGCGGCAGGTGACGTGAACCACGACGGCGTCGTGAACGCCGCGGATCTCGGCGCGCTGCTGAACAGCTGGGGCGCGTGCCACTGAGTGGCGGCTGCGAGTCCATGCAAACAAACGCGGCGGCGCCCTCGGGCGCCGCCGCTGTTTTTTGTCGTCGTCCCGCCCGTCAAATCACAACTTCCGCCCCAGCCGCAATCTGCTTCGGCAACTCCGCCTCCGCCAGATCCTCCGCCTCCAGCGCCGTCTCCGCGAGAATCTCAATCCTCGCATCGACATCGCCGTTCGCGCGGCGCGGCACGCGCACGCCAAACTTCTCCAGCCACGCGCCATTCCGGTTCGACTGGATCTGATGGCTCGACGCGGGGCTGTCGTCGCCCGACGCGTTCTTGATCGGCGCGAACTCCTCGACGCGCGCGGTCTCCATCACCAGGCTCTTCGCGGTGAGCGCGAGCGCGTCGAACACAAACGCCTCGAACTTGATCGCGTTCGGCTCGGCGGGCTCGACGGTCTTCATCTGCGCGTCGCACCAGTAGGGGACCTTCTTCTTGGCGCGGTGGAACGGCAGCGCGAAGCCGGTTCCTTCTCCGCCAGCAGTCAGCCGCTCCATGAACGCAAGCGCGATCGCGTGGATCGCGATCGACCCCGCGTTGAAGCGCAGCGCGCCCTTCGCGTCGACCGAGCCCGTGAGCTCCGCGGGCATGTCGCTGTACTCGACCACGCCCGTCTTGCCGCCGCCGACATCGCAGAACACGCCGACCTTCTCCGCGGCGTCGCGCTTGGCGACCATCTTGCTCGACATCTCGCCCGACGAATGCGCCGACTGCGCGTGCAGCCCGAGGAAGACCGGGTCGACGATCTTGACCAGCGGGTTGTCGACCTGGAAGTAGCTCATGTGCGCGATGCCGCGCGCCTGCATGTCCTCGAGCGCGCCGCTGTGGTGGAGCGCGCGGATCGCGCCGCCGTGGCCGTCGGGATTCACCGCGAGCGAGCCGGGCGTCTCGAGCATGAGCTTCCCGTCGAAAGTGATCGACGGCATCGTGCCCTGCGGGAAGAGGAACGTGTCCGCCGGATTGCGGCCGAACCAGTTGTTGTCCTTGAAGAACGCGCGCGTGTCGGCGTCGTTCAGCGGGCTCGTCATGATGTACCACGGGATCGCGCAGCCGTAGCGCTTCTCCGCGGCGGCGATCTGCTCGGCGAACACGCGGAAGAGCGGCTTCCCCGTGACGACCGTCGCGGGATACGTGCCCTTCGGTCCGCGCCATCCGAGGCGCGTGCCCTGGCCGCCCGCGACGGTGAACGCCGCGACCTTGCCCGCGCGCAGCAGCGACTCGCCGTGCGCGCGCGCGTCGGCGTTCGACGCGCCGAGCGCGACATACGGCGCGGGCGCGATGCGCGAGTAGTCCATCTTCGCCTCGCCGCCCGCGGCGACCAGACGCGCGATCAGCGCGAGGTCGACCTCCGCGAGCTGCGCGAGGAACTCCGCGCGCCCCCGCGACGGAAGCGCGTCGATGTGGCGCAGCACCTGCGACTGTCCATGCTTGGAGAATGCTTCGGCGATCCGAGGCTCGGTTTCGGCGGACAACATGATGCGGGTTTCCTCGGTGCGAGAAGCGTGCGGGGCTCTTTCACTGCGTCGGCGGCAGCGGCTTCGACCAGCCTTCGGGACGGTGACGGACGATGAGCCCCGCGTGCAGGTAGATCACCTGCTCGCAGACATTCGTGCAGTGGTCGGCGATGCGCTCGATCGACTTGGTGATCGTGAGCAGGCGGAACGCGTACTCGACGGGCAGCTGTCCCGCCGCGACCTGCTCCTGCGCGGTCTTCATGAGCTCGAGCTTGAAGCGCGCGACCGTGTCGTCGAACAGCAGCACCTGCTGCGCGAGGCTGGTGTTTCCCGCGGCGAGCGCGCGGTTCGAGTCGCGCAGCATTCCGATCACCGAGTTCGCCATCACGCGGAACACGTCGGGGATGCGCGCCGGCAGCGGCACGTCGGTCAGCACGGCCTCGGCGATGTCGACCGCGCAGTCGGCCACGCGCTCGAGCTCGTTGTTGACCTTGACGATGGTGAGCACCGAGCGGATCGACTTCTCGTCGGTCACGCCCATCGCGAGCAGCGGGATCGACGCGCGCTCGATCTCGACGTCGACGCGGTCGATCTCCTCGTCGGCCGCGATCACGGCCCGCGCCTTCGCGCGGTCGCCGTCGAAGTAGCTCTCGACCGCCTTGAGCGTGATGTCGAGCACGCGGTCGCCCTGGGCGACGATGTCGTTGCGGAGAATCGCGAGTTGATCGTTGAAGGTCGGCACGGCGGGGCGAGTATAACGGTGGCGCGTTTCCCCAACGCCTCCGAGGAGCAGTCACCGATGCCCGAACTCTGCGTGAACATCGACCACGTCGCCACCGTCCGCCAGGCGCGGCGCACCTACGAGCCCGATCCCGTGCAGGCCGCGATCGAGGCCGAGGCCGGCGGCGCCGACGGCATCACCGTGCACCTCCGCGAGGACCGCCGCCACATCCAGGACGCCGACCTCCCGCGCATCAAGGCGGTCGTGCGCACCAAGCTCAACCTCGAGATGGCCGCCACCGACGAGATGGTCGCGATCGCCATCGGGCTCAAGCCCCAGCTGGCGATGTTCGTCCCCGAGAAGCGCCAGGAGGTCACCACCGAAGGCGGCCTCGACGTCGCTTCGCAGGAAGCGCGCATCAAGGACGCCGTCGCGCGGCTCAAGGGCGCGGGGATCCCCGTGAGCGCCTTCATCGACCCCGACGAGCGGCAGATCGCCGCCGCGGCGCGCGCGGGCTTTGATTTCTGCGAGATCCACACGGGTTCCTATGCGCATGCGTTCCATGACCATGCGGGTGGGATCGGTCACGCGACCACCGCCGCCGAGCTCGCCAAGGTCGCGGCCGCCGCCGCCGCGATCCGCGCCGCGGGCATGCGCGCGAATGCGGGTCACGCGTTGAACTACGCGAACGTCGGGCCGATCGCGCGCATCGCGGGGCTGCACGAGCTGCACGAGCTGCACATTGGGCACGCGATCGTCTCGCGCGCGGTGTTCGTCGGGCTCCGGACTGCGGTGGCGGAGATGAAGTCGGCGATGGCGGGTGCGTGATTGGAGCGGTCGCCGCTGCGGCGGCGGCTTCGTTGGACGGGGTCGGAGTTGGTTGGGCGGGAATGCCCGTAGATGGAGGCGAAGCCGGAATCTGCGGAACCGGTTGCTTTCGAACTTCGACTCCCGGTTCGACTTCCGATTTGACTTCCACGTCACGCGTTCCGCAG
>CAITDI010000108.1 GCA_903891095.1 uncultured bacterium
TCGGGCACGCACGACAACGAGACGACCGCGCAGTGGTGGCAGGGGCGCGACGCCACGCAGAAGGCGCGCTTCAAGGCCTATGCGGGCGAAGGCGCGGTGCCCGAGGCGATGGCCCGCGTGGTCATGGCGTCGCCCGCGGCGCTCGCCGTGCTGCCGATGCAGGACATCCTCGGCCTCGGCAAGGCGGCGCGCATGAACCTGCCCGGAACCGCGACCGGCAACTGGAAGTGGCGCATGGAGCAGGGCGACGCGACCAAGGCGCTCGCCGCAAGAATCCGCGCGCTTGTCGACGCTTCTGGCCGCGGCTGATCGCGTATCTTCCCGCGAATGGCCGCGAAGAAGAAGAAGACACAGTCGAAATCCACGTCGAAGACCACGTCGAAGTTGAGGTCGAAGTCGTCCGCCACCAGCAAGAAGACTCCCGCGAAGGCGGCGAAGACTTCTCGCGCGAAGGTTTTAACGGCGAAGGTCTCGCGCCGCACCGTCGTGCCCGCGCCGCTCTCGCCGAGCGAGGCGCAGGCGCAGCTGCGTTCGCTCGCGATGAACCTCTGGTGGACCTGGAACGAGATCGCGCAGCGTCCGTTCGTCGCGCTCGATCCCGTCGTGTGGAACGCGACCAAGCACTCGCCGCTGTCGGTGCTCGCGCACACGGGGCCCGCGACGCTCGCGGCCGCGTGCGAGGAGCCGGGCTTCCGCCTCGCGCTCGCCGACGCGCGCGCCGCGCTTGCCGCCGAGATGGCGCGCAAGACCTGGTGGGACGACGAGTGCGCGAAGGCCAATCCGAACGCGTGCATCGCGTACTTCTGCTCGGAATACGCGCTGCATGAGAGCATCCAGCAGTACTCGGGCGGACTCGGCGTGCTCGCGGGCGACCACCTCAAGAGCGCGAGCGACCTCGGCGTGCCGCTGGTCGCGATCGGCCTCTACTACCGCCACGGCTACTACATCCAGCAGTTCGCCGACGACGGCTCGACCAAGGTGCTCTATCCGGTCTACGACCGCAACACGATGCCGATCAGCGACACGGGCATCGCGATCGAGGTGCCCGTCGGCGCGAGCACCGTGCGCGCGAAGGTGCTGCGCATGGATGTCGGCCGCACGCGCGTGTTCCTGCTCGACGCGGATCTTGCGGAAAACGCGCCCGAAGACCGCCTTCTCACCGAAGGCCTCTACAAGGGCGAACCGCTGCTGCGCATGCGCCAGCAGGTGCTGCTCGGCGTCGGCGGCATGCTCGCGCTGCGCGCGCTCGGCATCGCGCCCTCCAAGATCCACCTCAACGAAGGCCACGCCGCGTTCGCCGCGATCGAGATGCTCGCGGAGTTCCGCGCGTCGGGCATGGCGCATGACGCCGCGGTCAAGGCCGTGCGCGCGCGCACCGTGTTCACCACGCACACGCCCGTCGCCGCGGGCCACGACCGCTACGGCGTCGACATGGTGTGCGACGGCCTCGCGCGCACGCTCGCGAAGGGCGGCATCACGCGCGCCGAGCTCGAGTCGCTCTCGCGCGAAAGTCCCGCCGACGCGAAGGAACCCGTGTGCATGACCATCGTCTGCCTGCGTCTCGCCGACCGGATCAACGGCGTGGCCAAGCTGCACGGCGAGGTCTCGCGCGAGATGTGGATGAAGGCCTACGGCGCCAAGAAGGCCAAGGACGTGCCGATCGGCCACGTGACCAACGGCATCCACATGGCGACGTGGCTCGATCCGCGCGCGGTCAAGTTCTGGAAGGACGAGTGCGGCTTCGACGCGATCGCGCCCACCGCGCGCAACCGCGGCTGGAAGCGCGCCGCCAGCGCCGATCCCGCGGCGTTCTGGGCGATGCGCGGCTCGCTGCGCGCGTCGGTCGTGCGCTTTGCGCGCGAGCGCCTCGTGCGCGCGGCGCAGCGTCGCGGCGAATCGCCGGCGGTGCTCGATGAATTCGCGAACATCCTCGATCCGCACGCGCTCACGATCGGCTTCGCGCGGCGCTTTGCGACCTACAAGCGCGCGCCGCTGGTGTTCACCGACATCGACAGGCTCGCGAGGATCATCGGCGACGCCAAGCGTCCCGTGCAGTTCGTGTTCGCGGGCAAGGCGCATCCGCGCGACACCGGCGGACAGGCGTACGCGAAGACGATCTTCGAGATGACGCGCCACCCGAAGCTGCGCGGCAAGGTCGTGCTCATCGAGGAGTACGACATGGAGGTCGGCCGCGCGCTCGTCTCCGGCTGCGATGTGTGGCTCAACAACCCGATCCGCCCGCACGAGGCGAGCGGCACGAGCGGCATGAAGGCGCCGCCGCACGGCGGCATCAACTGCTCGATCCTCGACGGCTGGTGGCCGGAAGGCTTCGACGGCACGAACGGCTGGGCGATCGGCAAGGCGGATGACGGCGCGTTCAACGAGGCCGATGCGCACGGCGCGGGTGTCGCGCGTGATCTGCGTGATGCGGAGAGTCTGTACGAGCTGCTCGAGAAGAAGCTCGTGCCGGAGTTCTACGCGCGCGGCCGCGATGGCGTGCCGCACAAGTGGATCAAGCGCGCGCTCGCGAGCGCCTCGACGATTCCCGATGTTTTCTCGACGCACCGCATGGTGAGCGAGTACGCGTTGAAGGCGTATGTGTGAGCTGAGTTGAGGTGGCCGCGTCGACTCAAGCCAGCCGCCGCCATCGGGGTGCCCTTGGTCCGGCCAGTCGAGGGGCGTGGGATCCGACGTCCACCATCACGGCCGAGACCGAGGGTGGGGGTCAGGACTCACGCAAGCCGAGTCGACTCGGCCTCCGAGTCTCCTGACGCCCACCCTCAGGCTTCGCCGCTGAAGTCAAGTAAGGCTCCACATCGTTCGACTCGGCGGCCTGAGGGCACCCCCGATGCACGCCAACCAACGTGATCGGGTGGTGGTCAGGACTCGCGCCCACCCTCAGGCTTCTCCGCTGACATCCAACGAACTTCAACGCCCCTCGACTCGGCGGCCTGAGGGCACCCAAAAGAAAACCCTCGGCCTGCGCCGAGGGTCTTGGTTCTTCGATCAGACCACGCTCACTCAAGCGCCTGCGTCAGAATCGTCGCGCCCTGCGGCTTCGGATACTTGCCCGACAGGATCTCGCCAACCGTCGCGTCGGGCCCGTACGTCTCCTGGTTCGACTTCGCGTCGATCGTGAAGTGCACGCCACCCACCAAAAGCCCGCCAAACAGGCCCTTGCTGCGGAGGTAGTAGTAGCTCGACGGCACCGGGCCGCCGGCGTTCTTCGGATCGGTCTTCGCCGGACCCGCGACCGCCGACGCTTCGGCCAGCGCGTACACGCCGTCGTCGAGGAAGCGCGAGACCTCCTCCTCGGTGTTCATGAAGATCACGATGTCGCGTTCCTGGCCGCCGGCCTGGAGGCCGACCGTCAGGCTCGCGGTGTTGACCGCGACCGGCGCGCTCCAGCTCATGCCGACCTTCTTCATGAAGACGCCTGAGCCGCCAGAGCCGCCGACGATCAGCGCGCCGCTGCCCTCGCGGATGATCGCGATGCCCTTGGCCTTCGCGAACACCGTCTCGGGGATCTTGCCCTCGCTCGACTGGAAGCCACGGACCACCGTGAGCGATTCGCCCATGCGCTCGCTGATGGTGGCGTGGCACGCGGCGAGCGCGAAGAGTGGAAGAACGACGAGTGTTCTGGCGAGAGTCTTGACAAGGTTCATGACATGCCTCCGTGCATTGGTTGTGTGCGGGGTTCAGTCGACCATCTTCTTGAGGTCGTCGAGCTTCGCGGTGGCCTTCTTGAGGTCCGCCGCAGACTGGATGCCCTCGACCGCCGAGCGGACGTCGCTGATGCGCAGCGCGATCACGCGGCTCATCAGCTTCACGACGAAGAACGCGCAGAGCACGATGATGCCGAACTCGATGATGTTCTGGATGAACTGGCCGTACTTGATCGCGGCGGTCACGGTCTCGGTCGTCACGCCGTCCTTGACTTCGGTGACGGTCTTGAGCGGGACCTGAAGGTTCTTGAAGTCCACGCCGCCGATCAGCACGCCGATGGGCGGCATGAGGAGGTCGGAGACGACGCTGTTCACGATCTTGGTGAAGGCGCCGCCCACGAGGAGGCCGACCGCCATATCAACGGCGTTGCCCTTGGCTGCGAATTGCTTGAGTTCGTCGACGAAGCCCATTGGATCTCCTTGGTTTGGCGCGCGGAAATGCGCGCGGGGGAAGATACCGCGTCCGTCGGGCGAGCGTGTGGCGTCAGAACAGCAGCCGGAGGCCGGCGATCGCGGCAAGCCGCAGGTCGGGCTGTCCGTCGAGCCTGCTCGAGACGGGGATCTGCAGGCCGAGCTCGACCGCGAATCGCGGCGCCTCGATCAGCAACCCCGGCGAAAGCAGTACCTCGCGTTCACCGCCGACCGTGAAGGTCGAGTTGAGCTCGAGCGTCGCGTACCACGCGGCCTCGCGCTCCTCGCCGTACGCATCGGGGTAGAGGCGGAACGCGTAGCCAAGGTCGAGGCTGGCGAAGTCGTCGGCCGTGTCGCTGACGAAGATCGGGTTCGTCATGCCGTCGCCGGTCACGAAGGTGTAGCGCGCCGCCGCGTCGAAGCCGTTGCGGCCGAGGATCGTCGAAACCACTGCGCCGGCGACGGGGTTGACCGAGTCGCCGGCGAATCCCGCGGTGCCCGTCGGAAGCTCCGCGCCGCCGAACAGCGCCACGCGCACGGTGTCGACCGCATTGAGGTCCTCGCGCAGGATGCGCAGCTCGACGAGCAGGCTCATGTCGCCGAGCCCGAACTTGCCGTCGCTCGGGCGCGGGGCGTCGAGGGAGCCTTGGTACAGCGGGAGCTCGGCCGAGACCGAGAGATCGCGCGCGATGCCGTACTCGAGCCGCACCGCCTCCTCGAGCAGCGCCTGGCCGCCGTCGAAGAAGTACGCGCGCGCCTGCACGCGCGGGATCAGAACGCCCGGCGACGGCGAGGTCGCCGACGGCATGCTGAGCATCTCCTGCGCGTGTGCGGCTCCCCCAAGCGTCATCGCCGCGGCGGCGGAAAGGCGGAGACGACGCGCCAAGCCGCGCGTCACTCAACGCCCCCGCGCACATCGACCAGCGTGAAGCCGGCGTCGGCGATCGCGCCTGCGATCGACTCGCGCGACGGCGTCTTGCCGCCGACGATGTCGATCGTGACGAAGCCGTTCTCCATGTCGACGAGCGGATGGGTGACGCCGCCGATGCGGGTCAGCTGCATCTCGACGTTCGAGATGCACTTGGGGCAGCTCATGCCGTTGACGACGAGCGTGTAGTGTCCGTCGGGGAGTGCGGCGGGGCTCGAGAGCGGGGTCGCGTTCGCGTCGGTGGTAGGCGTCGACGCGCAGCCACAGAGGATCGCGGTGGCGACGGTCATCGCGGCAGCGCACAGCTGCGCGCGGGTGAAGCGAGGGTTCATGAGCGGGTCGTCCTTCGGTTTGCTTCGGTAGGAAGCGGTGTCGTCCGGAGACCGCGATGCGCGTTCGGCGCTGAGGTCATCCATTTTGATCGGTGTTGACAGAATGTGGTGCAGGTCTATTCAGACCTGCATCAAGTCGTCCACCGAGACACGGCCTCAAGCAGAAGTCGCCCGGAAGGGCGATGCGCATCCGCTCGCGCCGCGTCGGTCGCGAGGACCGTGCGCGTCGGGAGTGCGGCGAGCGTCGTGGCGACCAGCGATGGAAGGTGCAGCGTGAGGTCGCAGCGATCCGCGCGTTGCGGAGCGGGCGCAACCGGCGCGCTGCGATCCGAGTTGGCGGGCGCGCGCTTGATGGCGCACGGGCAGCGATCGGCGCCGCAGCCGCAGCTTTCCTTGCAGCAGCTCGGCACGCTCGCGGGTCGCGCGTCGGCCTGCAGCGTCACCGCCATCGGCGCGAGGAACGCGCAGAGAGCGAGGAGAATTGCGGTGAGCCGTGCGAGCATCGTGGGCGACCTGAACTTCAACCTTACGAAATCTCAGCCGTGAAGTACACGGTCAAGATCCGAATCGGCCAACGACCATCCCGCGCGCGGCTGCGGATGCCACGCGGCGATCGGATTACCGCCTGCGAAGCTGCGCGCGCCGAAGTCGTACCGCACCGGCGCCTGCGCGCGACCCGCGACCGTGCCCGAGAGCACGATCTCGTTGAGCACCGTCGAGCGCGCGAACGCGCACATCGGCCGGTCGGCCGCGCCCGATTCCCCCGCGCGCCACGCCTGGATCGCGTCGAGCCACTCGCGGTGATGTCCGGGCGACGGCGGGATCGCGGTCAGCGGCGATTTCGCGAGCTGCGCCTTCACCTCGTCCGACAGCGCGCCGGGGGTGATGAGGTACTCGCCATAGTTCGCCCACAGCCAGCCCTTCGTGCCCTGGAACACCATGTTGAAGCGGCCGTGGTAGTCGACCTTGTCCTTCGCGCCGAGTTCCTGCGCGGTCGGCGACTTGCGGCCGTTGTCGAACCAGCGCAGGACGAGCGGGTCGGTGCTCTTGCCGTTCTCGTCCTTGGTGGGGATCGCCCATGACGCCTCGGTCCACTCGGGGCAGGCGACGCTGTCGACGCTCGCGACGGACGCCTGGATCTCGACCATGCCGAGCCGCGCGCGGTCGAGGCCGAGCGCCCAAACGGGGAGGTCCAGCATGTGGCAGCCCATGTCGCCGAGCGTGCCCGTGCCGTAGGCCCAGTACTTGCGCCAGTTCGCGGGCTGGATGTTGGCGATGTACGGCGACTCCTGCGCGGGGCCGAGCCAGAGGTCGTAGTTGAGCGCGGCCGGCGCGGCGGTCACGGGGCCGGTCGGCCCGCAGCACCAGCCCTTGTTGACCCAGCAATCGCACGAAGTCACGCGGCCGATCGCGCCGCTGCGGATGAGCTCGACCACGCGGCGGTAGTTCTCGGTGGCGTGGATCTGCGTGCCCATCTGCGTCGGCGTCCTGGCTGCGCGCGCGAGGTCGCCGATGCGGCGCGACTCCTCCATCGTGTGGGTGAGCGGCTTCTCGCAGTAGGCGGCGAGCCCGGCGCGCAGCGCGAGTGCGGTCGGGAACGAATGCGTGTGGTCGGGCGTGGCCGTCAGGACGCCGTCGAGCTTGAGCTTGCGTCGGTCGCGGAAGACCTCGCGCAGGTCGGTGTAGATCGCGGCGCTGGGAACGGTCTTCGAGCCGGATTCGCGCGCGCCTGCGTCGACATCGCAGATCGCGACGACGTTCGCGCCCGCGCCGAGGAGGTCCTTGAGGTTCTCTGCGCCGCGGCCGTTGCAGCCGATGATCGCGATGCGCGGGCCAGTGGGCTCGGGCTTGATGACGGCGGGGGCCTTCGAGGCGTCGGTCTGCGCGGACTGTGGCTTGGACGCGCATCCGACCGCCGCGCCGAGGAGCGTGGGCGCGGCGAGCACCGCGGGAACGAGCGAGAGGAACTCACGGCGGGAGGGGGAAGTGCGCATTCTGGAAGTTTCGCCCATTGCCGAGTGCCCCGCAATGCGTTTGAGCAGGGGAGGGAGGGAAATGGTGCCTGGCACGTGCCATGAGGTGCCAGGCA
>CAITDI010000109.1 GCA_903891095.1 uncultured bacterium
GAGCGCGGCAACCGGACGAACCTCTACGCCGTCGGCGTCGCGCCCTCGGGCGCTGGCAAGGACCACGCGCGCAAGATCACGAAGAACGTGCTCCACCAGGCGGCCCTCGGTGACCTCGAGGCCAACGAGGACCTGGCAAGCGACGCCGGGCTCGTCAGCTCGCTTGAGGCGCATCCGGCGTCGCTCTTCCAGTTCGACGAGTTCGGCCGCTTCCTGCGCACGATCGGCGACGCGAAGAAGGCGCCGCACCTCTACAACGTGCTCACGGCGCTGATGAAGCTCTACTCGAGCGCCGACACCATCTTCAAGGGCAAGGCCTACGCCGACGCGAAGCGCAACAAGGTGATCGACCGCCCGTGCGCGATCGTCTACGGCACCACGGTGCCCGAGCATTTCTTCGAGTCGCTGACCGCCGACGCGCTCGCAGACGGCTTCATCGCACGCCTGCTGATCTTCGAGGCCGATTCAACGGTCTCGCGGCAGCGTGCGCATGCGTCGCCCGTTCCCGAGCCAATACTCGACGCCGCGCGCTGGTGGGGCGACTTCGTGCCTGGTGGCAACCTTCGGCACGCCATCCCCGACCCGCTCGTCGTCCCGACCACGCCCGAGGCGGTCGCCGTCTACGACCGTTTCGCGATGACGGTGGATGCCGAGCTCGCGAAGGACTCGCCGGGGCGGTCGCTCTGGGCGCGTGCGGAGGAGAAGGCGTGCAGGCTGGCGCTGGTCCATGCGTGCAGCGCGGACCGCGCAAAGCCGGTGGTGGGCCAGGAGGCCGCGGAGTGGGCGTGCGCCGTGTCGGAACACCTGACCAGACGCATGCTCCACCTCGCGCACACATGGGTCTCCGACGGGCAGTTCGACTCCAGGCAGAAGCGCGTGCTGCGCATCGTGCGCGCGGCGAACGGAAAGATCTCCGCCTCTGAACTATCCCGCCGCACCCCGTGGCTCAACAAGCGCGAGCGTGGCGAGGTCGTCGAAAACCTCTTGGAAACAAGGCAAATCGTGATGCGACGCGAGGCGTCGCCGACTCGACCGAGGACCATCTATGCGCTGGCCTGACCGAGATACTTCAATCTTTCCTTTAGCTCTCGCGCGCGTACGTGTGCGCGGGACGGGGACGGAGGGAGAGGATGAAGGATTGAAAGATCTCTCTCTTTTCTCAGAAACACCTACAAACCAAGCCATTCGCGCGCCGGAGATCCTTCAAGAAGCCGCGTGCAAGATCTCGGAAGTTTCTCGCCGCATGGGTCCTCCCGGGCGCCTGAAAGCCTCGCTTGGCCCGTCGGAGGAGCAGGCAAGCGCGATCGAGTTTGTTTCGCGTGGGTCGCCTTCCTCGCCCTTGGCCCACCGAGCCCGCCACGTTGCCACAAGAGGCGCCCGTCGCGCCCACGGCAACCATTGCGCCACCCGCGCACGCCTCGCCGCACAAGCCAACGTCGCGCCTTTGTGCGCGTCGCCCGATCACCACGCCAACCAAGGAGAAGGTCATGTCGCCTGAAGCCCCCGCACCTATGTCGGTCGAGCTCCGTCC
>CAITDI010000110.1 GCA_903891095.1 uncultured bacterium
CGACCCGCTCGGCCCCGCGCTGAGGTGTGACGGGGTGTAGCTCAGCTTGGTAGAGCGCTTGCTTCGGGAGCAAGAGGCCGCAGGTTCAAATCCTGTCACCCCGATTTCGTTCGGAAACGATCAAGACCCCCTCTGCGAGGGGGTCTTGTCGTTTCCTCTCTGCATCGGGTTGACGCGTCCTGCGCCGTCGCTTCGCTCCGGCTTGTCCGCGGTCCCGCGTCGCGCTGCTCCGCGTGACCAGCCAAAGATTCGACCTTGAGGACTCGGGCTCTCGCCCGAGTAGCAAATCCTGTCACCCCGACTTCGTTCGGAAACGATCAAGACCCCCCTCTGCGAGGGGGGTCTTGTCGTTTCCTCTCTCCATCGGGTTGACGCGTCCTTCGCCTGCGCTTCGCTCCGGCTCGTCCGCGGTCCCGCGTCGCGCTGCTCCGCGTGACCAGCCAAAGATTCGACCTTGAGGACTCGGGCTCTCGCCCGAGTAGTAAATCCTGTCACCCCGATTCGTTGGGCAACGATCGGGGCGCGACGCATCCTGCGCGTGCGTCGTACCCTCCGTCATACCCTCCGTCATACCCTCCGTCATACCCTGCGTCGTCGTCCTCGCTCGGACGCATTTGGAGCCCCCCATGAACCGACTGATTGCCCTGCTCGCTACCGCCGCCGTCGCCGCTTCCACCACCCTCGTCGGCTGTGCGTCGATGCGCGAGGAGGAAAGCGAGAACGAGGTCACCGTCACCATCAACGACGTGCCCGCCGCGGTGCGCGCGTCGCTCGAGCATGAGAGCGTCGGCGGCAAGATCACCGAGATCGAGCGCGAGACCAAGGACGGCAAGACCGTCTACAGCGCCGACATCGAGCTCTCCGGCGTGACCTGGGACATCACCGTGGCCGAGGACGGCAAGGTGCTGTCGAAAGAGCAGGACTAAGCCCGCGCGTCACTTGTTCGGAAACAGTTCCTGCAGCGGCTTCACGCGCCACGCGCCTGCGCGCATCGCCTGCAGCGCCGACACCGCGGCGCGGGCGCCGGTGAGCGTCGTGATGAGCGGCACGCGGTAGGTGATCGCTGCGGCTCGCCACGCGCCTTCGTCGTGGCGGCTGCCGGTGTAGAGCGGCGTGTTGATCATCAACCCGAGCTTGCCCTGGCGGATGAGGTCGAGCAGGAACGGCGCGCGCTCGTTCGGCGACTTCGACACGAGGTGCGACGGCACGCCTTCGGCGGCGAGCGCGGCGCGCGTGCCCGAGGTCGCGTGGATCGTGAAGCCCATCGCGACCAGCGCGCGGCCGATCGCGCCGATGTACGGCTTGTCGGAGTCGTTGACGCTCACGAGGACGCTGCCTGAGGTCGGGAGCGTTCCGCCCGTCGCCATCTGGCTCTTGGCGAACGCGAGGCCGAACGACGAGTCGATGCCCATCACCTCGCCGGTCGAGCGCATCTCGGGTCCGAGGATGGCGTCGACGCCGCGCATCTTGTTGAACGGGAAGACCGACGCCTTGACCGAGACGCTGCGCGGCGCGGGGATTTCCTCGAGCTTGAGCTCGCGCATCACGCTGTCGAGCGGCTGCCCGAGCATGACGCGCGTCGCGATGCGCGCCCACGGCACGCCCGTCGCCTTCGACACGAACGGCACGGTGCGGCTCGCGCGCGGGTTGACCTCGAGCACGTAGATCTGGTTGTCCTTGATCGCGTACTGCACGTTCATCAGGCCGCAGAGGCCGACGCGGCGCGCGAGTCGCACGGTCCAGTCCTTGAGCTCGTCGATCATCGCGGGCGAGAGCGAGTACGGCGGCAGCGCGCACGAGCTGTCGCCCGAGTGGATGCCTGCCTCCTCGATGTGCTCCATCACGCCGCAGATGATGCAGCTCGCGCCCGGCGCGCCCGGCACGCGCGCCTGCCCGAAGTCGGCGACGCAGTCGACGTCGACCTCGGTGGCGTTCTTGAGGAACTTGTCGACGAGGATCGGGTTGTCGCGGCCGTCGATGCCGAGGCGATCGGTCGCGGCGAGCGCCTGGATCATGAAGCGCTCGACGTCGGCCTCGACCGCGCAGATCTCCATGCCGCGGCCGCCGAGCACGTAGCTCGGGCGAAGGAGCACGGGATAGCCGAGCTCGCCCGCGATGGACTTCGCGCCCTTGAGGTCGAACGCGATGCCGTTGGCGGGCTGCCGCAGCTCGAGCTCGCGGATGATTCCGCCGAACGCCTCGCGGTCGGCGGCGAGATCGATGTTTGACGGCGTGGTGCCGACGATCGGCGTGCCCGCGCGCTCGAGCCCCTGCGCGAGGTTGAGCGGCGTCTGTCCGCCGAGCTGCACGACGACGCCCGCGACGCCGCGCTCGCCGAAGCGGCCGAGGCGCTCGACGACGTTGAGCACGTCCTCGAGCGTGAGCGGCTCGAAGAAGAGCATGTCGCTCGTGTCGTAGTCGGTCGACACGGTCTCGGGGTTCGAGTTCATCATCACGCTCTCGAAGCCCGCGTCGCTGCACGCGAAGCTGGCCTGGCAGCAGCAGTAGTCGAACTCGATGCCCTGGCCGATGCGGTTCGGACCGCCGCCGAGGATGAGGACCTTGGGCTTGCTTCCTGCGCGGATCTCGTCGTCGACCGACATCGTGCCGTCGGCGGAGCGATGCGCGTTCTCGTAGGTCGAGTAGTAGTAGGGCGTGCTCGCCTCGAACTCCGCCGCGCAGGTGTCGACCATCTTGTAGACGGGCTCGATGCCGAGCGCCTTGCGGTGCTTGCGGACGCGGAGGATCGACGCGGTCGTGATCTCGCCGAGATAGAGCTGCGCGAGCTGCGGGTCGGAGTAGCCGAGCTGCTTGGCGCGGGCGAGGAGTTCCGGCGGAACATCCTCGAGGCGCGCGTGGGCGCAGAGCTCGTCCTCGAACGAACAGAGGCTCTCGATCTGCGCCAAGAACCACGGATCGATGCGCGTGAGCTCGTGGATGCGCGCGGCGGACCAGCCGAGCTTGAACGCGTAGCGCACGAAGTACAGGCGGTCCTGGTTCGGCACCTTGAGCTTGGTCTCGAGCTTCGACTCCTCGATCGGCCATTCGGCGGGGATCACGCCCGCGACGGGGCCGCGCGCGGCCTGCTGGCGCGCGAGCAGCCACTGGTCCTTCGCGTCGAGGCCGAGGCCGAAGCGCTTCATCTCCATCGAGCGGATCGCCTTCTGCAGGCTCTCGCGGAAGGTGCGGCCGATGCTCATCGCCTCGCCGACCGACTTCATCTGCGTGGTGAGCGTCTCGTCGGCGTCGGGGAACTTCTCGAACGTCCAGCGCGGCATCTTGACCACGACGTAGTCGATCGAAGGCTCGAAGCACGCGCTCGTCGTGCCCGTGATGTCGTTCGGGAGCTCGTCGAGCGTGTAGCCGACGGCGAGCTTGGCGGCGATCTTCGCGATCGGATAGCCGGTCGCCTTCGATGCGAGCGCGGAGCTGCGCGAGACGCGCGGGTTCATCTCGACGACGATCATGTCGCCGTTGGCGGGATTGACCGCGAACTGCACGTTGGAGCCGCCGGTCTCGACGCCGACCGCGCGCAGGATCGCGATCGCCGCGTCGCGCATGCGCTGGTACTCCTTGTCGCTCAGCGTCATGATCGGCGCGACGGTGATCGAGTCGCCCGTGTGCACGCCCATGGCGTCGATGTTCTCGATGCCGCAGACGATGATGCAGTTGTCCTTGCGGTCGCGGATGACCTCGAGCTCGTATTCCTTCCAGCCGAGCAGCGACTCGTCGATGAGCACCTGGCTGTTCATCGAGGCGTCGAGGCCGCGGCGCACGATCGACTCGAACTCCTCGCGCGAGTACGCGATGCCGCCGCCGGTGCCGCCGAGCGTGAACGCGGGGCGGATGATCGCGGGCAGCCCGAGCCTGTCGAGGATCGCCCACGCCTCGTCCATCGTGTTCGCGGTCGCGCAGCGCGCGGTGCGCAGGCCGATCCGCTCGACGAGCTGCTTGAACTGCTCGCGGTCCTCGGCGCGGTAGATCGCGTCGCGCTGCGCGCCGATCATCTTGATGCCGTGGCGCTCGAGCACGCCGTCGTCGACGAGCTGGCACGCGAGGTTGAGCGCGGTCTGGCCGCCCATCGTCGGGAGGATCGCGTCGATCGGATGCGGGCCCGCGGCCTCGGCCTCGATGATCTTGGTCACGGCCTCGACGGTGATCGGCTCGATGTAGGTGCGGTCCGCGTACTGCGGATCGGTCATGATCGTCGCGGGATTCGAGTTCACGAGGACGACGCGGTAGCCTTCGGCCCGCAGCGCCTTGCACGCCTGCGTGCCCGAGTAGTCGAACTCGCAGCCCTGGCCGATGACGATCGGTCCGGAACCAACGATGAGGATCGTGCTGAGGTCGGTGCGGCGTGGCATGGTGGTTCGCTGACGGAAACGGGGTGAAATCAGGCGCTGGTCAGTCGGTTGACCCGCGCGCGCTTGCCGCGGTGGATCATGTCCATCGCGCCGCTGAGCTGGAACTTGACGACGTCGAGCGGCCAGTGCGCCTCGACGTTCGTGCGCTGGATCTGCAGCGGATCGGTGCGCGGCGTGGTGATGCCGCTGTTGGTCATGAACGAGAAGCGGAAGCCCGCCTCGCGGATGAGCGCGGCGGCCTCGGCGGAGTAGTTCTCCTCCTCGCCTCCGACCCAGCAGAAGGTCGGGATCTCGCGGCCCATGCGCTCCTCCATCACGCGCTTGGCGTCGACGATCTCATGGCGCATCTCCGCAGCGGGAACGCTCGCGGGCATGCGGCGGTGGTTCATCGTGTGGCAGCCGACGACATGGCGCGCGGCGACCTGGCGGAGCTCGTCCCACGACATCGCGATGCGGCCGTCGGGGTAGTCGAAGCCGCTGCCGATGGCGAGGCCGATGCCGTTCTGCCGCGCGAACGCGATCTGCCCGGCGACGGCGCAGTCGACGAACGCGACGGGCGCGAAGAACCAGCCGATGAAGCCGTGCTTCTCGAGGAGCGGGACCGCGACGTCGAAGTTCGTGCGGAACGCGTCGTCAAACGTGATCATCAGCCCCGGCTTGGCGTGCGGCCAGCGGCCGGTCGCGAGGAAGGCCTCGAGGTCCGCAAGCCCGCAGCCCGTGAAACGCCGCGCGAGGTACGCAAGCTGCGCGTCCATCTGCGCGGCCTCGACGGGCGAGGTGCCGTGGTAGTTGATCGCGCGAAGGAACCGCGATCCGCGCGCGCGGCGCTGCAACGCGATCGAAGCGTCGCTGACGGCGGTCGCAGACAGCGCCTTGGCGAGCAAGGTCTTGATCGAGTGGCCGAGCATGGTGATGGATCCGGGCCGCGCTTCGCGTTCAGAACATCACGTACACGAACGGAGACACGTCGGACTCCTCGTGGTCGACGACCTTCGCGAGCTCGCTCAGCTTGCCGAGCGAAGGCGCGAGGTGCGCGAGCTCGGAGCAGCCGCGGTCGTTCCAGTACTTGGCGAGCCGCTTGGCGAAGTCCGCGCCGTCGGTGCACGTGAAGTCGGTGAAGTCCGACTGGCGCATCGTGGTCTGCTTGCGCTTGACGTAGTAGCTCGTGGCCGACGGATCGACCTCGCTCAGGCGCAGGGGCGAGCGCTGCTCGGCCAGCTTGCGCGACACGGGCATGAGCTCCTTGTCGAAGAACGCGTTGATCGCAGCGGATGCCTGGCCGTTAGTCGAGCTCATAGGTCTTCCTCCAGTTTTCGTCGTCCGCCATCTTGGGCTGCTCGTGGCGCCAGACCAGGCAGTCCTCGAGGACGAGGAGATCCATCTCGGTGCGCATGAAGCAGCGGTACGAGTCCTGCGGCGTGCACACGATCGGCTCGCCGCGGACATTGAACGAGGTGTTGACGAGCATGCCGCAGCCGGTCTGCCGCTCGAACTCCTTGATGAGCTGGTAGTACGGCGGGTTGCTCTCGGGCGTCACGGTCTGGATGCGCGCCGAGTAGTCGACGTGCGTGATCGCGGGCACGTCCGAGCGCGGCTGGTTGATGACCGACAGCATGTCGTCGTCGCCTGCGCGGAACTTGACCATGTCCATCGGCAGCTGGCGCTCCTTGCGGACCGGCGCGACGAGCAGCATGTACGGGCTGTCGCAGCCGATCTCGAAGTAGTCGTGGTTGCGCTCGACGAGCACCGACGGCGCGAACGGCCGGAACGACTCGCGGAACTTGATCTTGAGGTTCATCACCGACTGCGTGTCCTTGTTGCGCGGATCGCCGAGGATCGAGCGCGCGCCGAGGGCACGCGGGCCGAACTCCATGCGTCCCACGCACCAGCCGATGATCTTGCCTTCGGCGATCGCCGCGGCCACGGCGCGCATGCGCTCCGCGTCGTCGGTGATGCGGTGGTAGGGGTAGCCCTGGCGGTCGAGGTACGCGCGCACCTGGTTGCTGTCGAAGCGCGGGCCGATGAGGCTCGCCTTCTGGCGGTCCTGCTTGCCGGCGTGCGGCTTGCGCGGCTCGTTGAAGTACACGTGGTTGGCGATGAGCGCCGCGCCGAGCGCGCCGCCTGCATCGCCCGCGGCGGGCTGGATCCAGATGTTGTCGAAGATGTTCGCCGCCTCGAGCTTGCCGTTGGCGACGCAGTTGAGCGCGACGCCGCCCGCGAGCACGATGTTGCGCTCGCCCGTCTCCTTGCGGAGGTGGCGCGCGGTGCGGAGGACGATCTCCTCGGTCACGGCCTGGATCGACGACGCGAGGTCCATCTCCTTGCGGGTGATGGCGCTCTCGGGCGCGCGCGGCGGTCCGCCGAACACGGCGTGGAACTTGTCGTTGGTCATCACCATGCCGTCGAGGTAGCCGAAGTGCTCGGTACGCAGGCGGTACGAGCCGTCGGGACGGAGGTCGATGAGGTTGTCGAGGATCTGCTGCGCGTACTTGGGCTGGCCGTAGGGCGCGAGGCCCATCAGCTTGTACTCGCCGGAATTCACCTTGAATCCGCAGTAGTACGTCATCGCGCTGTAGAGCAGGCCGAGCGAATGCGGGTACTCGATCTCGCTGAGGATCTCGATCTGGTTGCCGCGTCCGACGCCGAGGCTGGTCGTGGCCCATTCGCCGACGCCGTCCATGGTGAGGATCGCGGCCGAGTCGAACGGCGAGGGATAGAACGCGCTCGCCGCGTGGGTCATGTGGTGCTCGGCGACGAGCACGGAGCCGGCCTTGCCGAGCGTTCCGAGCGCGCGCTTCACGTGGTCGTTGAGCCAGATCTTGTGGCCGAGCATCGCCGATGCGGCCTTGTCGAACTGGTCGCGCGCCGCGGGACCGACGGTCATCGCGTTGCGAAGCACGCGGTCGAACGACGCGATCGGGTTGTCGTAGAAGACGATCGCGTCGAGGTCGGACGCCTCGATGAACGCCTCTTCAAGGCAGTAGTTGATCGCATGCTTCGGGAAGCGCGGATCGTGCTTCTTGCGGGAGAAGCGCTCCTCCTGCGCGGCTGCGATGATCTCGCCGTCGCGGACGATGGCCGCGGCGGAGTCGTGATAGAAGGCGGAGATGCCGAGCACCGTCTTGCTCATGGTGGTGGTCCGTTTCAGATTTCTGGCAGCAGTCGTGCGATCGTCGGCGCAAGGGACTTTGCGATGGCCGCGTGGCCTTCGCGCGTCGGGTGGATGTCGATCGGGAACCTGAACTTGCGTCGATCTTCGGACGAGTAGTTTCGGAGATCAGGCAGGGGATCGTGAACCGTGCAGCCAAGATCTTTCCCAACTTCGGAAAACCTTTTCTGGTAGGCCTTGGCGCTGCTGGTGCCCTCGACGTGCTGATAAAGCGGGATCGGCATGATCACGATCGGCTTGGCGTAGGCCTTGGTCTCGGCCTGCGTCCACTCGGTCAGAATGGCTCGCATGAGCTGCCACGCGGGATTGCTGGCCGAGCCGTATTCGGGCACGGGCTGGTAGCCGGTGACCTTCTGCACGATCTCCTTGAGGCCCGCGCGGTTGATGAGCTTGCGGATGGTCTCGAAGCGCCCGCCGCGGTCGACGGCGGCGCGTTCCTCGGGGGGCAGCGAGTCTTCGGCGATCGGGCGACGCTCCGGCGGCGAGTGATGCAGCGCGAGCGCGCCGTTGACCAGCGTGAAATACGGCTTGGCGAAGACGACTTCCTGGCCTTGGTCGTTCTGGTAGCGGCGAAAGCGCGAGGCGATGCGGCGGATGTTCTCGACGAGCACGGCGATCACGAGCACGTCGTGGTCGATGCCCTGCGCGAAGTCCTTCCACGCGAGGTACTGCTGGTCGGTGCCTGAGCCGGGGAGTCCGAAGTTGTAGACCTCGGTCGAGGGCAGCAGCGTCTCGAGCACCTCGCTGTAGCGGTGACCGTTGGACACGCCGTCGCCCGCCGTGAACGAATCGCCGAAGAGCAGCACGCGGCGCTTGCCCGGCGTGCGCGCCTTGCTGAACTCATGGTCGCAGCGGAAACCGTCGCTGTTGGCGCGGATCAGGTAGCCGCCGCTCTCGTGCGGCACGCGGGCCTTGAGCCCGGGAATGAAGCGATACGCCGTGGAGGGGTGGTACTCGAAGCACTGGCGCGACATGGCGAGGCGGCCTCTTGATGCGACTGTCCGGCATGCGCGCGAGGATTGCCGCAGGCCGCGCCTGCGCAACTCTCGGTGCAACCGACCGGAGGGTGGCTCAAGATATCGAACCGATCGCGGCGGATGCTTGCTTGATCCCGTGTGCATTCGGTGAGATTGCGCCACGCCTCGTCGATGCGCGGTGCAGTTCGTCACGAACGCACGATCGATGTTCGCAAATGACCGCGCGAGGTCGCGTCTCGCTCACGCGCGCTGCCACTTGGCGACCACGCCCTGCAGCTCGGAATCGCTGGTTTCCGCCGCATTCGGGCCGAAGTACTTGAGCTCGAGCTCGGTGATCTCGGCGCGCAGGGCGGAGGCCTTCTCTGGAGGCAATTCTTGCTCGAGTCGGCGCAGCGACGTGACCACGCCGAGTGGCGTGATGCGCGAGGGCGCCCATGACGCAGCGCCCGCAGCCGCCGCCGGTCGCCGACGACGCGCGACCGCGTAGCCGACGCCGAGGCCGAGGACGACGAAGCCCGCCAACTCCGCGATGCGCGCGGTGGTCCAGAACGCGCGATGCACCGCGACCGTCGCGCCCGTCGCGGGCACGATGTCGAGCTCGTCGTAGAAGCGGCTCTCGAGCTTGGCGTCGACGCCCGCGGCGAGCGCGGGGAGCTTGAACTCCGCGCCGATCGCGCCGGCGGTCGGCGTGTAGGTGATCCTGAACGTGCGCTCGACGGGCAGGCGGTACATGCCGTCGGCATCAGGCTCGGGGTAGCCGTCCTTCGGCTCGGTGGGGCCGCCGCGCATCATCATCATCGGCGACATGGTCGCGTCGGCCGATGCGAGCACCGACGGCGGATCGGCGACGATGCCGTCCTTCGCGAGTTCATACCCCGCGATCGGCGCGTCGAGCCCCGTGAGCGCGTCGCGCACGTCGGGCACGACGCCCTTGCCGCGCATGCGGACCTCGAGCGTGACGGCGTTCTTGCCATCGGCCGCGTCGCCCGCGGCGCGCACATCGACGAGCTGCGTGATCTCGAGCGCCTCGCACTTGCGCGCAGCGCGCGCGTCGCCCGCCGCGAGCAGCGGGGTGTTGCTCGGCACCGCGAGCGTGACCGGGCCCGTCTGGTCGGTGAACTGCATGTCCATCACGACCGCGGGCACGGTGTCGATCGCGGGATCCTTGCGCGTGAGCACGATGTAGGCGAGCGGCTTCTCGAGCCAGCCGTCCTGGCCTTCCTCGACCACGCCGCGCGGCGGCATGAACGCGTCGAAGAACCCGATCGCGTCGATGTCGAACTGCTTGCCGAACGCGTCGTTGATCGTCTTCTGCAGCGCGTCGCGGTGGTTGATCTGGCGGAACTGGTTGCCGACGCGCGCGAACACGCCGTTCTGCAGGTACTTCGCGAATCCGCCCGTCTCGCGGTCGACCGAGTTCGTGAAGCGCAGCGAGAGCAGCATGCCGAACGGCTTGCCCACGCCGACCTGGTCGGTGCCGTCGATCGCGAGCCGCAGCTTGATCTCGTCCTTGACGAGGTCGCGGTAGAGCTCCTCCATCGCGCGCAGGCTCGCGCCCGCGGGATGGTCGCCGATCACGCGCAGCGCGTGATGCACGAGCCTCGGCTTGACCTCGGGCGCCGCGCGCTGCACCGCGCCCTCGATGTCGTTGGCGAAGGTCGCGAGATGGCGGTCGAACGCCTCGGCCTCCATCGTGTACAGCGACTTGCGGATGAGGTCGATCTGGTCGTCCTGCAGCGTGCCTTCCTTGGGAAGGTCCTCGGGGCGCAGGAAGTTGAGCTCCGCCGTGCCCATCGCCGCGCCGAACCAGCGGCGGTAGACGCCGGGATCGTCGCGCGTCTCGCCGCGCGACAGCGCCGCGACGTAGCGCGCGGCCGCGTCGCCGAACGCATCGAACGCGGCCTTGCGGTACTCGTTGGCCTGCACGGGATCCTGCGCGGTCTTGAGTCCCTGCTTGAACTGCAGGCGGTCGTAGGTGAGCGCGGCGTGGATCACCGCGAGGTTCCACGCGTTCGGCCGCTGCTGGACCGCGCTGTCGATCAGCTCGATCGCCACGCCGTAGCCGCGGTCGACGAGCTGCGCGATCTCGCTGTCGCTGCGCTTGGTGCCCGTCGCCTTCATCGCGTCGCGGCTGCGCCAGTCGCCGTTGAGGCTGCCGCCCATCGTCATCGCGAGGCCGGCGGCGGTCGCGGGCGGCATCTTGTCGAATGCGCCGAAGACGCGCTCGATGTCGGCCTTCTCGTAGACCTCCGTGCGCGCGTGGCACGCCTGGAACGCAGGCACGATCGCGGGCAGCTCGCGCGGCTCGACGCCGCTCGCGCGCAGCTTGGCGACGAGCACGTCGAGCCTGTCGAGGTTGCGGCGCTGGCGTCCGCGCGTGAGCGGCGCCATCGGCATCGCGTCGCGGTAGACGCTGAAGAACATCATCATCTCCTCGGGGTACTCGCTGGCCGGGCGCAGCCGGCCGACCCACTTGGCGAGGAAGTGATCGGCGAACGACGCGGCCTCCGAAGGCGAGCTCGTCATCGCCGCGTCGAGGAGCGCGAGCGCGGTGTCGGTCTCGTCGGCGATGGTCGCGATCGCGATGCACGCCTTGCGCGCGCGGGTCGCGAGCGACGGCTCGAGCGACTTGAGCCATTTTTCCGACGGAATCGCGCGGTAGAGCAGCTGCGCGTTGCGGCCGATGAACTGCTGCTGCCCGCGCGCCTCGATCGCCTTCTCCATCTCGGCGACGAGCGCGGTGGTGACCATGCGCAGCGGGACGCGCAGCGCCGCGGTGTCGATGTCCTCGCGCGCGAGCAGCACGTCGATCGACTCCTTGAGGTTGAGCGTCGCCTTCGCGCGCTGCTCCTCGGCGGCCTGCATGTTGCCGATCTGCGCGGCGCTGAGCGCGAGCTGCTCGAGCGCGGCCGGTCCGAGCGCGGGGCTCGCGAAGACCTCGGCGAGCCACGGCGACACGGTGGTCTTGGCCACGCTGTTCATCTGCGCGATCGCGAGCTTGAGCGCCTCGCGGCGGCGATCGGTCGATTCGCTCGCGAGGAGCGAGGTCTCCGCGAGGATGCGGAACGCGTCGAGCGTGAGCGCCTCGCCCTCGGGGCCTTCGCCCGCCTTGGCGGCGAGATCGAGCTTGTAGCGCGCGTGGACGAGCATCGTCGCGCCGTCGGCCTTGGCGCGCGCCTCTTCGAGCGGCGGCAGGAACTGGTACGCCTCGGCGAGCAGTCCGCCCGCGGCGAGGAACTCGACCGTGCGCCGGCGCGCCTCGTCGCTCGCGGTGCCGAACGCGCGGGAATTCGTGCGGATCGCCGCGACCATCGCGCCCGTCGAGTACTTCGACGCGGCCTGCTGCAGCATCTTGCCGAGCGACGCGAGCTGCCACGGCTTGAGTTCGCTCGGCGACGCCTCGGCGAGCGCGAGCACTTCCTCGGGCAGCAGGCCGATCTCGCCGCGGTTCATCGCCTGCAGGA
The DNA here is from genome assembly GCA_903891095.1 of uncultured bacterium. Lineage (GTDB taxonomy): Bacteria > Planctomycetota > Phycisphaerae > Phycisphaerales > SM1A02 > QWPT01. The sequence goes on from CAITDI010000110.1 coordinate 11,975, forward strand.
TCGCCGCGTAGACGGGCTCGCTCTCGGCGAGCGGCCGCGCGTGCATGAAGTTCGCGAAGGTCGCCCATTCGCCGGCCATCACCTCGAGGTGGATCCAGCGCGCGAGTTCCTGCGGCGGCGCGCTGTCGGCGTTCGGCTGCGCGACCTGCCCGAAGCCGAGCTTCGCGCGCGCGCCGAGGACGGCCTCGGGCTTGCGCGTGAAGTCGAGCTCGCGCATCGCGGCGGAGATCATCTGCGCGCGCTGCGCGGCGGTGTTCTTCTCGGCGGCGAGGCCGAGCACCGCGTCGAGGTCGACGCCGAGGTCGGCGTAGAACGCGCGCATCTCGTCCTGCTGCGGCTCTTCAAGCGAGGCGAAGAGCTTGCGGAGTTCCGCGGTCTCTTCGGCGCTGAAGAACGCGTTTGCGCCGGGCGCGAGCCCGGGGATCGGCGTCGCGGGCGCCATGCCGCCGGCTGCAGCATCGGCGGGGGCGTCGGCGGGGGGCTCGTTGCCGGCGGCTGCGCCCGCCGCAGTTCCAGGCGAGATCATCGCGGGCGCAGTGGTGGCAGCGGTCGTGGACGTCGACTGCACCGGCCGCGTGAGACGCACGGCGGGAATCGCCTGCGCATGGGCGCCGCTCGCGAGCGCGATCGCGGCGGCGAGTGCGGTGAGGCTGGTGGTTCCGAGGTTTCGTGTCGTGAGGTTCATCGCGTGATTCGCTTTCGTGTTCGCCGTCGGAGTGCGTGCTCGCACTCTCTCCCGCAGCCTCGTTCACCAGCCGTTGCCGATCTCGCCGTTCATGCCTGCGCCCTTTGCGGGCGGTCCGTCCTTGTTGGGCCCGCGGCCCGGCCGCTTGGGCGGGCCGAGGCCGTTGGCCTTGCCCGTCGGCGAGTCCTTCGGGCGCGGCTTCGCGTACAGCTCGTCGAGCGAGCTCTGCTCGAGGTCGAGGACGAGCTCGCTGTTCTTCTCGTGATTCGCGACCTCGGTGCTCGCGGCACCGCGCGACTTCGCGTCTTCGGCGAGAAAGCGGAAGTTCTGCCGCGCGCGCGCCGCGACCTCGCGCCAGTCGGCGGCGGGCTTGCCGGCGAGGCGCATGAGCCGCGCGCCGTAGTAGTACGCGGTCGCGAGCTCCTCGCGCGCCGCGCGTGCGAGCGGCGTCGCGCCCTCGTTGCGGTCGGATGCGTCGAGGAGGAGATCCTCGAGTTCGTTCGCGCCTGCGGCGACATCGCCGGTGCGCACGAGCGCGCGCGCCTTGGCGAGGCGGATCTCGTCGCGCACGGGGCCGCCGATCTCGTCGACCTGCGTCTGCGCCTCGGAAAGCGCGTCGGCGGTCGTGCGCCACGCGGCGCTCGCGTCGGCGTAGGCGGCGTCCTCGCGCGTGCCCGCGTCGACGGCGGCCTTGCGCAGCGCGTCATCGTCCTTGCCGAACGCGGCCACGCGCGCGTTGATCGCTGCGAGATGCGCGTCGTAGGCGATTCCCTGCAGGCGGAGCGCGTCGCGCTGGAGTTCCTCGGCGCGCGCGACGAGCTTTGCCGCGCGGTCCTCGCGGTACATCGCCTGCCCAGGACCAAAGTGGAACGCGAGCAGCGCGACGGGCACCAGCGCCCAGGCGGTCCAGAGGAGGGGCTTCATGCGCTTCATGCGAGCCGTCCTTCTTCCGTTGATGACGCCTGCGCGTCCTGGTCCGCGACCGCGCGCAGGTACGCGCGCGGCGCGCCGAACATCGCGAGCATCGGGCCGATGAGCCCGAGCAGCGCGCAGCCGACGCCGAGCGCGATCAGCGCGGCTTCGCGCAGGCCGAGCGCGTCGGACACGCGCGGCGCGATCATCGTGAGCTTCTCGAGGATCTCGCGCGGAAGATGCTTGCTGTTGCCGTCGTGGTAGTAGCCGTCGAGCTTGCCCGCGAGGCTCTTGAGCGTCCACGCGTCCTGGCGCGACGCGTGGCCCGAGACCGTCGTCGCGCGGTTCGGGTCGCCGACGCCGATCACGATCGTGTCGGCGATCGACGCGGGCCGCGCGGGCGGATTGACGGGCTTCGACAGATCGCCGTCGCTGATCACGACCAGCGTGGTCGACTTGCGCGCCCAGCCCTTGGCCATGTCGAATGCCGCGACGATTCCCGCCTGCATGTCGGTCTCGCCCGGCTTGAACGCGGTGTAGAGCGGCAGTCCGTCCATGAGGTTCGCGAGCACGTTCTTGTCGGTCGAGTCCTGCAGCATCGGGATCGCGGTCGTGTAGAACGCGACCATCGACACGCGCGTGTCCTTCATGTCGAGTCGGTCGAGGATGCCTTGCAGCACCTGGCCCGCCCACACGCCGCGCATGATCTTGTCGTTGCCTGGTCCTGCGTCGGAGAGGTTCATCGACGGCGACACATCGAGCACGACGAGCAGCTGCCGCGACGCGCGCGGATTCGGCTCGCCGTCGCCTTCGATCGGGTCGTAGAGCACGAGCGCCGTCGCGCCGAACGCCGCGAGCGCGAGGCCCGCGATGCGCGCGACCGGCGCGGCGCGCGCCCACGGCGCGGGCTTTCCCGCAGGTCCGAAGGCAAGCCGCGCGATGCGCGCGACGCGCTTGGCGTGGAAGTGCTCCGCGACCGCCGCGAGCACGAGCGCCGCCAATGCTGCGAGGAGCGAGATGCCGAGCGCGTGCGTCACCACGGCGTGTACCTCGCGAAGAGGAGGCCGAATCCATGCAGTCCGAGCAGTGCGAGCGCGGCGATCGCGAACGGCCCGAACTCGTCGAGCGGCACCGTGCCGACGGGCGCGAACTTCGCGGGCTTCATCTTGTCGATGTGGCGGAAGATCGCCTTGACGCTGTTCGCGTCGGTGCCTGCGAACGCATCGCCGCCCGTGACCGCGACGAGATCGCGCACCTCGGCGGGCACATCGCTCTCGTCGATGTGGATGTGGAACACGGTGATGCCCGCGTCCTTGAGCTCCTGGCCGACCTTCTCCGCCTCGCCGTCGCCAAGATCCGCGCTCATGCCGTCGGACACGAGCACGATCAGGCGGTCGCCCGTCTGCGCCTCGGCGACCATGTTTTTCAGGCAGAAGCGCAGCGCGGCGCCGATCATCGTGCCGCCCATGTGCGACGGCTGGTGCTCGGGATTCGCGAACGGCAGCGCGTTGCGGATCGCGTTGAGGTCCTTGGTGAGCGGCATCCAGCGGATCTGCTGCACGCCGAAGATCGTGAGGCCGAACGCGTCGCCTTCGCGCGCGCGGGTGAAGTCCTCGACGGCGGTCTTGGCGAGCTCGAAGTTGCGGCCCGTCATGCTGCCCGAGACATCGAGGCAGATCTGGATGTTGGTGAGCGAACGCTCGCGGCGCGGGTGCTGCAGCGTCTGCGGACCCGCGAGGATCGCGATGGCGACCGCGAGAAGCAGCAGCGGCACCGCGTCGAAGAAGCCGAGCGTGCGCGTGAGCCAGTTCTCCTCTCGCCGCGGACGCGCGTGATGCGCCGCGTGATCAGTCGGACTCACGACGCCCGCGCGGCGCGCGACGACGGTCCACGCAAGCACGACGGGAACCGCGAGGAACAGCAGCACCCACGGATGCGCGAAGGTGAGCTGCGTCATGCGGCGCCTCCGTGATCGTTGGTGGGAGCGCCGGCGGGCACGGCCGCGTGCTTGCTGCGGAGCGCCGCGATTTCCGCGTCGATCGCGTCAAGCGCGCGCGCGCGGTCGCCTGCGGTCGGCGCATGCAGCCACGATTCGACGGCGCGCACGACGCGCGCGGTGGCGGGATCGTCGCGCAGCGCGGCGGTGGCGGCGGCGAGGCTTGCGGGAGGATTCGCCTGCATGTCCGTCGCCGCGCGGAGTTCCTGCAGCAGAAGCAGCTCAAGCCGCCCGCGTTCGTTCGCATCGAGCTCGCGCGTGCGCGCGTCGTCGACGATCGCGAGCAGCCGCTCGGCGACGGTCGGCTCGCGCGCGGGCGGCGGCGCGGGCACGGGCTTCGGGCGCATCGCGCGACGCACGATGAAGTACGCGGGCACCGCGCACCACGCGGCGATCGCGGTCCACAGGAACGTCGAGTAGTGCGCGGCGAGCGAGAAACCCGGCGCCGAAAGCCCGAACACATCGGTCCCGTGATTGGGCGGCAGCTGCGAGTAGATCTCGACGCGAAGGTCGGGGAGCGACTGCGCGGCGCGTCCGTCGGACTGCTCGACAAGCGTCGCGAGATCGAACGCGCCCTCGACCGCGCCGATGTACTCGACGCGGTAGCGCTCGCCGCCGAGCGGATTCACGCGCACGAGGACGGGCGACGCCGCGTCGCGCACGGCCTTCGCGCGCAGCGGTGCGGAGCTTGCGATGTCGATCGCGCCCGTGGTGCCGCGCGCGGTGCGCGGCGGGGCGGCGAACGCGTGCGGCGCGCAGAGGCACGCGGCTGATGCGGCGAGCGCGCCGATTGCAGCAATGTCGCGCGCGTTTCGCTTCATCCGCGTCCTCGCGTGAGAAGTCCGCGCGCGCCGAGATGGTGGCGCAGCGCGGGCACAAACGGCTGGTCGGTCTCGAGGCGCAGGTAGTCGGCGCCCGAACGCAGCAGTTCCGCGCGCGTTTCGTCGGGCCGCGCGAACTGCGTGCGGCTCGTGCCCACGAACGCGCGCCCCGTCTCCGCCTCGCGCCCGCGGAAGAATCCCGCGCGCAGCGGCTTGGTCTCGCTCGGATCGAGGAGATGGACGACGGCGACATCGTGCTTCTGCGCGGCGTGGCGGATCGCGGGCACCGCGTCGGGATCGTGCAGGTCGCTGAGCACGACGAACAGGCTCGCGCGCGTCGCACGCGTCGCGGTCTCGGTCAGCCGCGCGGCGAGGCGCGTGCCTTCGCCGAAATCATGCGCGCGCAGCGGTTCGAGCGCGTTCCACAGGTCGTTGCGCGAGAGGCTCGCGACGAGCGGCACCTTGCGCTCGCCGCCGCCGACGACGGCGACGGGACTCATGCGCCGCTGCGCGACGAGGCCGAGCGCCGACGCGATCCACACCGCGAGATCGTGCTTGCTGCGCGCCACGCTCGTGACCGCCATCGACGCCGAGGTGTCGACCACGATGTACGCGCTCGTCCGCTTGAGCGCCTCGTATTCGCGCACGAATGCGCGGCCCGTGCGCGCGGTGAGCCGCCAGTTGAGGAGCCGCACCGAATCGCCGGGGATGTACGGGCGCGAGCTCGCGTACTCGAGTCCGCTGCCGACAAGCCGCGAGGTGTCGCTGCCGAACGCGAGGTCGTCCGCGAGCCGACGGATGACGATGTCGAAATCGCCGCGCGCGAGCGACTCGGGCGCGGGGAGGTCGAGGTCGGTGTTGTGGGCGGCGGCGATGGTCACGGATCACGCCATCGTCGAGAGAAGTTCGCGCAGCACGCCCGCGGAGGTCTTGCCGGTCGCGAGCGCTTCATAGGTCAGGCGCATGCGGTGCAGGATCACGTCGTCGGCGAGCGCGAAGATGTCCTCTGGGATCGTGTAGTCGCGCCCGTGGATGAACGCGCGCGCACGCGACGCATGCACCAGCGCGAGCGCGGCGCGCGGGCTGCAGCCGAGCTCGATGTCCTTGTGCTTGCGCGTGAGGTTGACGAGCTCGACGACATCGCGCACGAAGACATCGCTCACATGCACCTGCTGCACCGCGGCCATCGCGGTCGAGAGGTCGCGCACATGCATGCGCTGCGAGCCGTCGATCGCGTCGAACGCAGACATCGGCACCGCGCCTTCGCCTTGCTTCTTGAGCTTGAGCGCGAGGCTGCGGCGCACGACCTCGGCCTCGTCGGCGGGCGCGGGATACGAAAGCCTGTGCCGCAGCATGAAGCGGTCGAGCTGCGCTTCGGGCAGCTCGAAGGTTCCCGCCTGCTCGACGGGGTTCTGCGTGGCGATCACGAGGAACGGCGCCGGAAGATCGTGGGTGGTGTCGCCGATCGAGACGCGGCGCTCCTGCATCGCCTCGAGCAGCGCGGACTGCACCTTGGGGCTCGCGCGGTTGATCTCGTCGGCGAGCAGGAGGTTGGTGAAGATCGGCCCCTTGTGGATGCGGAACTCGCCCGTCTTCTGCTCGAGGATCTCGCTGCCCACGATGTCGCTCGGCAGGAGGTCGATCGTGAACTGCACGCGCGCGAACCTGAGGTCGATCGCCTTCGCGACCGACTGCACGAGCAGCGTCTTGGCGATGCCGGGCACGCCTTCGAGCAGGAGATGTCCGCCCGTGAGCAGCGCGATCATCACGCGCTCGACGACGGCGTCCTGGCCGACGACGGTGCGCGCGACCTGCGAGCGCACATGGTCGACGAAGGGCGAATGTCTGTTGGTGGTGTAGTTGGCGGTCATGTGCGGTTGCCTTCAGCGCGCCTGTTCGGCGAGGAGCTTCTCGAGGAGTTCCTTGGTCTTGTCGAGCTTGACGCCCGCGGCGCGGACGACGCCGCTGCGGTCGATGACGATCGTGGTGGGAATGAACTGCACGCCGAAGGCCTGCGCGGTGACGCCGCGCTTCTGCGGCTTCTTCGCGTCCTTCTCGGGCGATTCGGGCGCGGTGTCGTGTGCGACGGGGATCGTGCTCTTGAGCGTGGCGAGCGCTTCGACCGTCTTCTTGGGATCGGCGTTCGCGTCGCACACGGCGATGAACACCACGCCCTGGCCCGCGAGCTCCTTCTCGAGCCTGGCGAACTCCTCGAGCTGCCGGCCCGCGAGAGCGCCGCCAGCCTGCGTGAAGTGGAGCGCGACGACCGAGCCCTTCATCTGCTCGGGCGTGATCGGGTTGCCAAACCAGGACCACACCTTGAGCGCGGCCGCGGGCTTGCCCTCGACCGCGCGCAGCGAAGCGGGGCGCTTGGCGCCGCCCGCGTAGAACTCCGCGGCGAGACCGCTGGAATCTCCGCCGTTGCCCGCAGCGCCGCCCGACGCGGGCGCGCCCTCCTTGAGCAGCATCTCGACGACCTTGCCGACGTTCGACGGGATCAGGCCCGCCGCGCGCACGATGCCCTCGCGGTCGATCACGACATAGGTCGGCCAGAACTGGAGGTTGTACGCCTTGGTACTCGCGCCGCCCTTGTCCTTGGCGACGGGGTAGTTGATCTTCTTGTCCTTGACGACCTGCGCGGCCTTGTCGAAGCCGTTGTTCGAGTCGTGCACGCCGATGAACACGAGGCCGTCGTTCTTGTGCTTGGACATGAGCTCGACGTTCTCGGGGATCGACGCCATGCACGGTCCGCACCAAGTCGCCCAGAAGTCGACGACGACGACCTTGCCGCGCTGGTCGCTGAGCTTGGTCTCGGTGCCGATCCACGATTCGAGCGAGAGCTCGGGCGCGGGCTTGCCTTCGAGCGACTTCAGCGGCGCGGGGCGGTTTGCGCCGTCGAAGAACCAGTCGTCGGGAATCGCGGGTGGCGCGGCGAGCGCGGGCGTGGCGAAGGTGAGGATCGAAAGGCTCAGCGCGGATTGCGCGAGTGCGACTTTCAAGTTCTTCAGGAGGGACTTCAGCATGGGGCGAGTGTAACTACGGTTGTTGCGTGAACGACGCCCACCCTCCGGCTCGCCGCGGAAGTCGTGTGGAGTTTCGATGTCGAGCGACGCGGCGGCCAGAGGGCACCCGTCAGTCGGTGGCCTTGGCGCGGAAGTCGAGCGTGGCTCCGAGCTGGTTTGCGAGGCGTTCGCAGGCCGAATGTGTCGCGCGCATCGTGCGCTTGGCGGGTTGGCCCGTCTCCAGCGCTTTTTCAAGCCACGCGCGGTCGACGCGGAGCGTTCCCGCGTCGCGGTCGCTCGCGAGGTCGACGCGCGCGACCAGCCGCTCGCCGACGAGGACGGGCATCGTGTAGTAGCCGTGCACGCGCTTGGCCGCGGGCACGAACGCCTCAAAGCGGTAGTCGAAGCCGAACAGCTCGTGACAGCGCGCGCGCTCGCGGATGAGTGGGTCGAAGGGCGCGAGGAGGCGGGGGGTGCCGTCGTCGAGTTCGATCGCGTCGGCGGCGCGCTTCCAGTCGAGCCGCGCGAAGCCTGGACGCGGGGCGCGGCCTGTCCCGTCGAGCGGCCGCTCGAGCGCGACCTGCGCGATTTCGCCTTGTTTCGCGGCCTTCGCGCACCAGGCGCTGGCCTCGGCCGGCGTGATCACCCACATGAAGTGCGCGATCTCGCGCGGCGTCGCGGCGCCGAGCCGTTCGATCGCCGCGCGGCACGCCCACGCGATCAGCTCCTCGCGCGCGGGCTGCTCGGGCTGCGGCCCGTGCACGCGCTCGGCGATGTCGTAGATCTTCTCGAAGCCTCGCCGCGAGTGGATCGCGACCTCGCCCGTGCGCCAGAGGAACTCGAGCGCCGCCTTGTGCGGCGACCAGTCCCACCAGCCTTCGCTCTTTTCCATGCGCGCCGGACGCGGGAAATCGCGGGTCGCGAGCGGCCCGCGCGATTCGAGCTCGCCGCGGACCTCGGCGATCGTCTTCTTCCAGTTGCGCCCGAGTCGTTCGCGCATCCACGCGCTCTGCCTGAGTCGCGCGCGGCTCCGCTCGAAGCGATGCGTCCACCACGGCAGCCCGTCGCTGCGGATCACGCTCGCGTCGTGCGTCCAATGTTCGAACGCGTGGCGCGAGGTCTCGGTGTGGTGCGCGAGCTGCGCGGGCTCGTAGCCGTCGAGCCGCGTGTGGAGGATCAGGTGATGCGCGCGCTCGACCGAGTTGATGCTGTCGACCTGCACGAAGCCGAGCTCGCGCACGAGCGCGATCACGCGCGCCTTGGTCGCACGCGCGGGCGCGCGGTCGAGCGCGCAGCCGGCGAGCAGCAGGCGCCGCGCGGCAGCGGCGGGGACGGCTTCAGAGATCGGTGTTCGCGCGCGCGCGGGCATGGGGCGCGCAGGGTAGTTGCCGCGAGTCGAGCTGGTGCGCGCGCGCGCGACGCGCTCGCAACACCGCGAGATGGGGAATCCGCCCCCTACCCCTCGGCGCCACATGTGGGGAACTTGCCCCGCGCGTTGAGCACATGTGCGTTCGACGCGGGTTCATCACCAGCCTGAGGAGGCAACATATGAAGAAGTCATTCCGGGGCATCCTGTCCATCGCTGCGGCGATCCTTGCGTCCGCGCTTGTCGCGGGGCCCGTCCACGCGCAGTCGTGCGGAGGCGACGCCAACAACGACGGCATCGTGAACGGCGACGACCTCGCCACGATGCTGTCGAACTGGGGCGCGTGTGCCGTGTCTGTGCCGACGATTTCGCAGGTGACGCCGAATTCGGGTCCTATGACCGGTGGAACCGTGTTCTACATCGGTGGCACGAACCTCAACAGCGTGACCAGCGTGACCGTCGGCGGCGTGGCGGCGACGATCCTCGCGGCACATCCCACGGTCATCGTCGCCACAACCTCCGCCAGCGCCACCGATGGCGCGAAGACGGTCGCCGTGACGACGGCGGCCGGCACCGCGTCGGCGAGCAATGCGTTCACATACATTTTCGGTGGCGTCACGCCGAGCTGGGCGACGCTGGTCCAGGGGCTTCCTGACCCCGCTGTGGTGACCGACGCCACCTTGCGCGCGGCGATCACGGCGAGCGGGCTCGCGTGGCGCGTGCGCGACACGGCGACGCAGATCGAGATGCTGCTTGTACCTGCAGGTACCTACACAATGGGGTGCTCGGCGTCGAATGCGATTGCATGCCTTTCCGACGAGAACCCAACGCACCAGGTGACGATCACCAACGCCTTCTACATCGGACGCTATGAGGTGACGCAGGCGCAGTGGACTGCGAGGATGGGTTCGAATCCGTCGAACTTCCCGAGCGCCAGCGCGGAGGTTGCCGCGGCGCAGGTTCCGAACCGACCGGTCGAGCGGGTGTCGTGGGACATGGTCCAGGGCTTCCTCACGGCGGCAGGCATGCGGCTTCCGACCGAGGCCGAGTGGGAGTACGCGTGCCGCGCTGGCACGACGACGGCGTTTAACAACGGGTCGAACGATGACGCGACGGCGGTGAACATCGCTTGGTACAGCGCGAACTCGGTCAACCAGACGCGCCCGGTCGGTGGCAAGGCCGCGAACGCGCTCGGGTTGCACGACATGTTGGGCAATGTGAATGAGTGGTGTAGCGATTGGTACGCGGCGAACTATTACGCGTCGAGCCCGTCGACGAACCCCACGGGCCCGGCGACTGGGACGACTCGCGTGTCCCGCGGCGGCTCGTACTTCAGCGTCCTAACCAGCGTGCGCTCCTCCTTCCGCAACTTCACCGCGCCGGCCGGCACGCTCAACAACATCGGGTTCCGTGCCGTGAGGAACCCCTCCTGATTTCCTCTACGCGCTTTCGTTCTTCCTCCCCGACACCCCACACTCCGCGCGCGTCGCTGACGCCCGCTGATTGATGACGAGTGCAACGAAACGCCGCGATGCGCAGCCCCGACGAGGGGCGCGCATCGCGGCGGTGTTTTTCGGCGCAAGCGCGCCTGAGCCGGTTTTTGCCGATTACCAATGCGTTGGTAATTTGCAAAGCCACATCGTCGGGGCAGTAGACTCGGCGCATGCGCGTCCGCCTGCTCCTCCCAGTTCTGCTCCTCCCGGTTCTGCTCCTCCCAGTTCTGCTCCCCCCGGGCCTGCTTGCCGTGCTGTCCTCTGCGCCTGCGGGCGCGGCCGCGCACGACGCGTCGCCCTCGCCGCGCGCGTCGCCCTCGCCGCTCCCCGCCGCGATCCGCGCGGGCGTGCCGCAGGCCGTGGCCGCCGACCCCGATCGCGCGCGCGAGCTCGTCGTCGAGATGCACTGGGACGGAGACGAGGCCGCGCCGATCGTGCGCAACGATTCCGCCGCGCCCGTCGCGGTCAAGGAGATCGTGCTCTTCGACATCGCGCACGGGCTCGCGCCCGACACGCGGATGTACGGCGAAGGCCTGCAGATGCTCGCGCAGACCGCGGGCACGATCGCGGCGCCCGAGGATGTCGGCGACTATCCCGACCGCTCGCACTACCGGTTGCCCGAGCCTGCGGGTTTCCGCCGCGTGTACGGCGTGCTCGCGCTCGAGCCTGCGGGGGCGCCGCAGTTCATCGCGGCGTTTGCGACTTGCTCGCGCTTTGTCGGCGCGTTCGACATCTCGCCCACGCGCGTGCGCTGCACGATCGACTGCGAGGGACTTGTGATTCCCGCCAAGAGCGCGTGGAGCCTCGAGTCGCTCGTCGTGCGCGAAGGCGCGTCGCGCGGCGAACTGCTCGACGATCTCGCGAAGCGCATCGCGCGCGTCCATCCGCGCACCGCGTATCCCGCGCCGCCCGCGGGCTGGTGCTCGTGGTACTGCTTCGGCCCCGCGGTCACTGCCAAGAACGTGCTCGACAACCTCGGCGCGATGGAGCGCGACTATCCCGAACTCAAGTTCGTGCAGATCGACGACGGCTACCAGCCCAAGATGGGCGACTGGCTCGACACGGGCCCCGGCTTCGGCGGCAAGCCCGTGCAGGACATCCTGCGCGAGATCAAGTCGCGCGGCCGCGAGCCCGCGATCTGGGTGGCGCCGTTCATCGCGAGCCCTGACTCGAAGATCCTGCGCGACCATCCCGACTGGTTCGTCAAGGGCGACGACGGCAAGCCGATGCCGAGCGACCGCGTGATGTTCGGCGGCTGGCGGCTCGGGCCGTGGTACGTGCTTGACGGCACGCATCCGGAGGTGCAGGCGCATTTCGAGAAGCTCTTCCGCACGATGAAGGACGACTGGAAGGTCGAGTACTTCAAGCTCGACGCGATCTTCTGGGGCATGATGCACGGCGGGCGATTCCACGATCCGAAGGCGACGCGCGTCGAGGCCTATCGCCTCGGCATGCAGGCGATCCGCCGCGGAGCGGGCGACAAGTCGTACATCCTCGGCTGCAACCATCCGATCTGGCCGAGCCTCGGGCTGATCGACGGTTCGCGCAGCTCGCTCGACATCGGCCGCAACTGGACGAGCGTCTGGCGCACGGGCCGCGAGAATCTCCTGCGCGGCTGGCAGAACGGCACGCTGTGGTGGAACGACCCCGACACGCTCGTGCAGACGGGGCTTCCCGAGAACGAGGCGCGCTTCCACGCGACGCTCGTCTACGCGACCGGTGGCGCGATGCTCGCGGGCGACGATCTCGCCACGCTTCCGCGCGACAAGATGCCGATCGTGCGCGCGCTGTCGCGGCCGACGGGCGTGGCGGCGGCGTTCAACGACCTTGCGCTTTCGGTCGGCGCGGTGGCGCTTGCGAACGGCGTCACGCGGTTTGCGCTCTTCAACTGGTCGGACAAGCCTTGCGATCGGAGCGTTGCATTCGCGGGCAAGTGCCGCGTGCGCGACGCGTGGACCGGCGAGGATCTCGGCATGCACGACGGCGGATTTGCGATGCGGGCGATTCCCGCGCATGACGCGCGCCTGATCGAGGTCGTGCCCGCGACGAACGCCGCGCGCTGATCGCGCGGCGTTACTTGACCGCCGTCTGCTGCGGCTTGCGCCCGCGGCCGACGATCGCGATGCCCGTGACCGCGAGCACCCACGACGGGAACAGCCCCACGCCGGGGATGCACTCGACGACCAGCGCCGCCGCGAGCGGCCAGCTCCATCCGAGGATGAGCGTGAGCACGAGCGCCACCGCGAGGTCGGCGAAGATCGCGATCACCTCGCCCACCGGCGCGAGCGCTGTGTCCGCGCCGACCGCGACGAGCATCGCGAGCGCGATTCGCAGCCCCGTGAGCGACCGACGCGCGACCGTGGCCTTGGCGATGCCGCCGCGGCCGCCGATGCCGCCGCGGCCGCCGATGCCGTGCGGCTCGGGTTCCTTCGCGTTGGTTGGTGGCGTCCGTTCGCTCATGCAGGTCTCGCGCGCCCTGCCGATCGGCAGAGCGCGGAGCATCGCATGAATCGGCGATGTGCGAACGGCTCCGCTAGGCAACTGCCCCATTCGGCGGCATATCGCGGCATTTGTCCCTTCGCGCGTGCACTCGCGCGCGAACAGCGGACAGTGCCCTGATTGTGTTCTTCGGGAGGCCGCGGCCGAGAGGCTTCCTCGCTGCCGCCGATTTCATCTCTACAACGACCGCATGAAACCGCGCGGACTTCGGGCGAGCCCGAGGCTCTGATGGACGGTGCAGGAAACCACGCCCATGTCGCTCGATCCGTCCAAGGTCCTCTCGCCGCAACGCGTGTTTCGCTCGCTTGAGCGCAAGGTGCTCGCGCCGCTGGTGGTGGTCTTCCTCGCCATCGCGGCGCTGACCGTCGTCGCGATGGTGGTGGTCTACAGGGCGCATCGCTCGTGGCGCGCGGTGGAGGAAGCGCGCATGGTCGCGCGCTCGATCGCGCGGCTGCGCATCGACCAGCAGGACGAGCTGAACCGATACGTCGCGGCACTCTCGGACGAGGTGCCCGTGCATCTCGTCGTCGTCGTCGCGGGCAAGCCGCCCATGGTCGTGGCCAGCACCCGTGATGACTGGGTCGGCCGGCCGCTCTCCGATATCCAGCAGGAGGGCATCGGCGAGAACATCGAGCATGTGATCTCGACGGGACAGGACGCGGATGCGGAGTACCCCGCCGTAGGTGCGCGCGAGTACACGACGCCCTACGGATCCGACGGCGCCGCCCTCGTGCATGTGGATGCCGTCGTCGCGAGCCGCGACGTCTGGGTTTCGACCGTGCAGCAGTGCGCCATCGCCCTCGGCGGCATCGCGGGCTTTGGCATCATCGCCGGCATCCTCCTGCGTCGCCGCGTGACGCGGCGCATTTCGGCGCTCTCGAGCGGCGTCGACCAGGACCTTCCGCTCCTCGGCGTGGACGCGATCGGCGCGCGGCGATTCGACGACGAGATCACGCATCTTGCGGGGCGCATCGAGGAATCGCGGGCGAGGGAGCGCCGCATCGACGCCGAGCTCGAGCGGCTCGCGCTCGTGGCGCGCAAGACCAGCAACGCGGTCATCGTCACCGACACCGAGCGGCGCATCCTGTGGGTCAACGAGGGCTTCACGCGCATCACGGGGTACACGCTCGACGAGGTCGTCGGGCTCGTGCCCGGCCATGTGCTGCAGAGCTCGGGCACCTCGGCCGAAACGGTTCGGAGCATGCGCGCCGCGCTCGATCGCCGCGAGGCTTGCCGCGTCGAGATCCTGAACCGCGCGAAGGACGGCCGCGATCTCTGGCTCGACGTCGAGATCCTGCCCATGCGCGACGCCGCGGGCGTGTGCACGGGCTTCGTGTCCATCGAAAGCGACCTCACCGCCGCGGTGCGCGCGCGCGAGGAGATCGCCGCGAGCGAGCGCAGGCAGAAGCTCATCGTCGCCTCCGCCGAGCTCGGCACGTGGGACTGGAACCTCGCCACCGGCGAGATCAGCTTCAACGAGCGCTGGTGCCGCATGCTCGGCTATGAGCCGAGCGAGATCGAGCCGCACGTCCGGTCGTGGGAGCGCGTGCTGCATCCCGACGACCGAGAGCGCGTGACGCGCGAGCTCCAGGCGCATTTCACGGGAAAGTCCGACTTCTACCGCTGCGAGCACCGCCTTCGGCACAAGGACGGAAGCGTGGTCTGGGTGCACGACGCGGGCAAGGTCTACGAGCGCGACGCCACGGGCAAGCCGCTGCGCATGGCGGGCGTGCACCTCGACATCACCGAGCGCCGGCGCGCCGAGGAGCGCTTCGAGCTCGCGGTGCGCGGCTCCTCGGCGGGCATCTGGGACTGGGACGTCGCCACCAACGCCAACTTCATGTCGGTGCGCTTCAAGGAGATGCTGGGGTACTCCGCCGATGAAGCGATGGATTCCTTCGACGGCTGGGCGAACCTGCTGCATCCCGACGACCGCGAGTGGGTGCTCGCGGCGCTCTGGTCGCATGTGCGGTCCGGAACGCCGTATTCCGTCGACTATCGCCTCAAGCACCGCAGCGGCAGCTACCGCTGGTACCACGCGCACGGCCAGGCCGTGTGGGACGAGCAGGGCAAGCCGGTGCGCATGGCGGGTTCGCTCGAGGACATCCACGAGCGCCGCGTGCTCGAGCACGCGCGCGCGCGGCTGGCGGCGATCGTCGAGGGATCCGAGGACTCGATCCTCGGCGTCGGGCTCGATGGAAAGATCGCGTCGGTCAACGCGGCCGCGGCGCGCATGTTCGGCGTCGGGCAGGACGCGCTGATCGGCAGGAACGAGCTCGAGCAGGTGCCCGAGCAGTTCCGGGCCCACGAGCAGGACGCGCTTGTCCGCATCGCGCGCGGCGAGCGCGTCGAGCAGTACGAGTCGCGGCGCGTCCGCGGCGACGGGTCGTCGATCGAGGTCTCGGTCTCGGTGTCGCCCGTGCTCGACGAGCAGGGCCGCGTCGTCGCCGCGTCCAAGATCGTGCGCGACATCAGCGAGCGCAGCGAGAAGCGCGAGCTCGAGAAGCTCAACGCGCTGCTCGGCACGCAGAACCGCAAGCTCGAGGAGATGACCGACCGCGCGCATCGGTTCGTCGACGACGTGTCGCACGAGTTCCGCACGCCGCTGACGGTGATCCGCGAGTATTCGTCGATCATCGCCGAGGGCCTCGGCGGCCCCGTGAGCGCGCAGCAGGCGGAGTGGCTGCAGATCGTCGACGTCGCGACCGTCGACCTCAACCAGATGGTCGAGGACTTCCTCGACTCGAGCAAGCTGCGCGCGGGGCGCCTGCGCGTCGACCGCCGCGCGTGCACGCTGATCTCGATCGTCGCCGGCGTGCGCCGGATGGTCGCGCGCAAGGCCGCGTCGCGAAAGATCTTCGTCGTCGAGGATCTCGCCGCCGACCTGCCGCTGGTCTTCGTCGACGAGGAGAAGGTCCGACGCGTGATCATGAACCTCGTGTCGAACGCGATCAAGTTCTCGCCGGACGGCGGCAAGATCGTGCTTTCCGCGCGCACGCTGCCGACGGGCGACGTCGACTTCGCCGTCAAGGACGAAGGCCCCGGGCTCGCGTCCGCCGACATGGCGCTGCTGTTCGAGCGCTTCCGCCAGCTGCCCAACGCGCTCGCGCCGAGCGTGAAGGGCTTCGGCCTCGGCCTCAACATCGCGCGCCAGCTCGTGTGGCTCAACCTCGGCAAGATCTCGGTCGCAAGCGAGCCGAAGAAGGGCGCGACGTTCTCCTTCACGCTGCCTGCGATGAACCGCGAGCTGATCGTCGAGCGCTTCTTCGACCGCCTCGCCGAGCGCGAGGAGCCGCCTGCGTCGGTCGCGATCCTGCGCATCACGCCGGTCGGCGAGGACGGGCGCGAGCACCTGCGCCGCATCGCGGTCGCGACCACGCGGCCGTCCGACATCGTGCTCGAGGCCAACGACGGGCACTCGCTGGTGCTCTTCGGACCGACGGGTTGCGCGCAGACCTGGCGCACGCGCGTCGTCGACGGCCTCGCCAAGCACGCCGAGCAGCAGCCCGCGGGCGCCGACGTGACCATCATCGGAACCTGGAGCTACCCCGCGGGCACCGCCGACGCGCGCGCCGCGATCCGCACCTGCGTGCTGCTCGAGGATCACCAGGAAAGCCCGGAGGAACACCTTGTCTCGTAACGTCCTCATCATCGACGACGAGCGCGCGCTCTCGCAGGCGCTCGCCGTGCGCTTTCGTGCGGCGGGATTCAACCCCAGCACCGCGGACAACGGGCTCAACGGCCTCGCCGCCGCCGAGGCCAATCCGCCCGACGCGATCGTGCTCGACATGCGCATGCCCGACCTCGACGGCTTCGAGGTGCACGCGCGGCTCAAGCAGCGCGCCGAACTTGCGGCGATTCCCGTCATCTTCCTCTCTGCAAACGTGCAGGACTCGGCGCGACAATCCGCGCTCGCGAGCGGCGCGTGGGCGTACCTGACCAAGCCCTACGACCCACGCGAGGTCGTGGCGGTGGTCACCGAGGCGATCAGCCGCAAATCGGCGGCGACAAGCTAGCGGCGCGTGCCGCGTGGTGAGGCGAGTCGTGTTCCAGCACCCCGTAGAGAAAGGCCACTGCCATGAAACGTGAAGAAGGCGCGGCGATCCTGATCGTCGACAACGACCCCGAGCTGGCGAAGGTGCTTGCGCTGCGGCTTTCGCACGCGGGGCATTTCTGCGTGACGGCCAACTCCGCGGCGCAGGCGCTGTCGGAATGGCAGCAGCGCAGCTTCGACATCGTCGTCTCCGACCTCAACATGCCCGGCGGCGACGGCATCGCGCTCGCCGAGGCGCTGCAGCGGTCGGAGATCGTGCCGATCATCTTCATCACGGGCTTCCGCGAGGACTTCAAGCGCCGCCTGCGCCGCACCGAGGACGTGACGGTGCTCGAGAAGCCGTTCGACCCGCAGAAGCTGATCGAGCTGATCGACGCGACGCTGGTCGGGCGCGAGGCGGGCGGAGGCAAGGACGGAGGCAAGGGCTCATCGTCGCGTCGCGGCGGCGGCGCGAAGTAGCGGCGGGGCGCGTGGATTCGGCGCGTGGATTCTCCGCGTGGAATCCGCGCTTCTTGCCGTCGCGCGTCTTGCTCCCGCGCTGCAACGCGGCGATGCTTCGCGCCATGGAATCCAGCGAGCTCATCAAGTCCGCGGCCAAGCTTGCCGCGCGCCACACCGTGACCGACGGCGAGAAGTTCCGCATCGCCAAGTGCGATCCCGGCGACACGGGGCCGTTCGCGAACGGCGAGCGCGCGGGGCTCAAGGCGTCGACGGCCGAGCTCCTCGCCGGCGGCGTGCGCGCGATGAGCGAGATGCAGGACATGCTCTACGCGCAGGACCGCTGGTCGCTGTTGCTCGTGTTCCAGGCGATGGACGCGGCCGGCAAGGACGGCGTGATCAAGCATGTGATGAGCGGCATCAACCCGCAGGGCTGCGAGGTGCACTCGTTCAAGGCGCCGAGCGCCGAGGAACTCGACCACGACTTCATGTGGCGCTGCTCGCGCCTCGCGCCGCGGCGCGGCATGATCGGGATCTGCAACCGCTCGTACTACGAGGAGACGCTCGTCGTGCGCGTGCATCCCGAGTACCTCAAGCACCAGCAGCTGCCGCCCGAGCTCGTGACCAAGGACATCTGGGACGAGCGATTCCAGGACATCCGCAAGTACGAGCGCTACCTCGCGCGGCAGGGAACGATCATCCGCAAGTTCTTCCTGCATGTCTCGCGCGACGAGCAGAAGAAGCGCTTTCTCGAGCGCATCGACGATCCCGCGAAGAACTGGAAGTTCAGCTCGACCGACGTCGCCGAGCGCGCGCACTGGGACGAGTACATGGACGCGTACGAGGACACGATCCGCAACACCGCGAGCGAGCACGCGCCGTGGATCGTCGTGCCCGCCGACAACAAGTGGTACACGCGGCTCGTGGTGGCGGGGGCGATCGTCGACGCGCTCGCGTCGGTCGACCTGCACTACCCGCGGCTCGACGCGGCGGCGCTGGCCAAGCTCGCGGAATCGCGGGCAAAGCTGATGGCGGAGTAGCGTTGCGCGGCGGGGTCCCGCGGCTGGTTCCTGCGGCTAGTTCCTGCGGCTAGTTCCTGCGGCTACTTCCTTCTGTGCGGGCAGGTCCGTTCTTCATATTGTTGGTTCCGGAAGGCTGCGTGGCTGCTTTGCGGTCGCGCGTCGATAGCGACCGATGCGCCGCCTGTCGCGGTGCACCGAACGCTGGAGCCCGCCATGAACCGCACTTTCCTCCGTACTTTCCTCCGTACTTTCGTCCGTCCCTCGTCGATGCTCGCGATCGCTGTGCTTGCCGCTGCGGGCTCCGCTGCCGCTGCTGCTGATCAGGTGTCCGTCGAAACCGTCCGCGCCGCCGCCAACCGCGGCGACCGCGACGCGATGTACACGCTCGGCGTGATGCTCGCGACCGGACGCGGCACGACGGAGAACGACTCCGACGCCGCGCACTGGTACCGCAAGGCCGCCGACGCGGGCGATGCGCGCGCGATGGCGAACCTCGGCGTGCTCTACGCGCGCGGCGAGGGCGTCAAGCGCGACCAGAACGAGGCGCTCGACTGGTACCGCAAGGCCGCCGACCACGGCAATGCCCGCGCGATGGCCATGCTCGGCGCGCGCTTTGCCAACGGCGCGGGCGTCAACCGCGACGATGCGAAGGCGATCGAGTGGTACCGCAAGGCCGCCGACGCGGGCGATGCGTCGGCGATGTTCGTGCTCGGCTCGATGTACGCGCGCGGCCGCGGCGTCGCGCGCAGCGAGAGCGACGCGTTCGCGTGGCATCTCAAGGCCGCGAACGCGGGCGATGCGCGCGCGATGACGAGCGTCGGCACGTCGTATGCGCTGGGCACGGGCGCCGCGAAGGACTCCGCCGAATCGCTGCGCTGGTACCGCAAGGCCGCCGACGCAGGCGACACGACCGCGATGGCGAACCTCGGCGTCGCGTACTTCGACGGCAACGGCGTCGACAAGAGCGTGACCGAAGGCCTGCGCTGGTACCGCACCGCGGCCGAGTGCGGCGATGTGCTCTCGATGGTCGCGCTGGCCGACTACTTCGGGCGCTCCAAGGGCGGCGGGCGCGACTACAACGAGGCGATCAAGTGGTACTCGCGCGCGACCGCGCTCGGCCACACCGGCGCGATGACGAGCCTGGGCGCGATGCTTGCCGACGGCAAGGGCGCTGAGCCGAATCCCGCCGAGGCCGTGCGGCTCTTCATGGTCGCCGCGAAGGCAGGCGTGCCTGAGGCGATGCTCAATCTCTCGGGCATGTACTCCGCGGGGCGCGGCGTGTTCCAGAACGACGCCGAGGCCTACTTCTGGGCCAAGAACGGCGCGGAATCGCTCACGACCCCGATGCGCGACAGCGCGCTCGCGATGAGCGCGCGCCTTGGCGCCAAGCTCGAGCCCGAGATGCGCGCGCAGATCGACGCGCGTCACACCGAGTGGCTCGCGCGCGAGATCCTGCCCGAGGACCGCGCTGCGAAGACCCGCGCGGCCGTCGGCGACGACTCGCGCTGACCCAAGCACGAGCCATCGCGCTCAGCGCAGCAGCCCGCGGCTCTTGAGCGTGCAGCCGAGCAGCTTGTAGAGCACGCGCGCGCCGACGTTCGCGTCCCATTCGCCGGCTTCCTCGCGGCTCTTGTTGCCGGGCGAGACTTCGCACAGGTCGAAGCCGACCACGCGGCGTCCGCTGTTGGCAAGCGTCTCGAGCAGGTGGCAGACCTCGGGAAAGGTGAGGCCGCCGGGCACGGGCGTGCCCGTGTTCGTGCACAGGTCGCTGGTCAGGCCGTCGATGTCGAAGCTGACATAGACGTCCTTCGGCAGCGCCTTGACGATGTCCTTGCAGATCGCGCTCCACGAACCCTTCGCGCCGCCCTTGAACTGGCGGTCGCGCAGGTGCTGGTCGTAGAAGCAGTGCACGCGGCCCTTGGAGTTCTCGACGAACTCGCGCTCGCGCATGCCGAAGTCGCGGATGCCGACCTGCACGAGGCGGCCGACGCCGGGCAGCCGCGTCATCACGTTGTGGAAGATGCTCGCGTGCGACCAGCGGAAGCCCTCGAATTCCTCGCGCAGATCGGCGTGCGCGTCGATCTGCAGGATGCCCATGCCGCGATGGCGCTGCGAAAGCTCGGCGATGAGCGCGAACGGACTCGCATGGTCGCCGCCGAGCAGCGCGGGAATCGCGCCGCGGTCGAGGATGCGCTCGGTCTCGCGCGCGACGTAGCCGTGCACGCGCTCGCTTGCGGCGTTGACGGTGTCGAGCGCCTTGGCATGCGCGCGGTTGCCGGGCGTCGCGCCGCCCGCCTTGATGATCGGCTCGGCCGCGCGGCGCGCAGACTTCGAGAGCGCCGCGATGTCCTTCGGGATCGGCAGCATCGCAAAGCCGGCCTTCCAGATCGGCCCGTACTGCAGGTCCTCGAGGTCGACCTGCTTGCTCGCCTCGAGCACGGCCGCGGGTCCCGCCGCGGTGCCCGCGCGGTAGCTCGTCGTCGCGTCGAACGGCACGGGGATCACGACGAGCTTGGCGTCGTCCGCACGCGTGTCGAGGCCGAACAGGCCGTCGCCGGTCGCCGCGGCATCGGGGTCGAAGTGCGGGGCGGGGGCGGGGGTGGGCTTCTTGCTGGAGGGCTTCATGTTCGACGGCTTCATGTTCGACGGCTTCAAGTTCGAGGGCATCGCGGCAATGTACGGCGATCGACGACTTTGGGACGGCTATCCTCCGCCCCATGATTCGACTCTCGACCAGCCTCTCGGCCACCAACTTGCGAATCGCCCTCCTCGCCGCGTTCGTTGGAATCTCTGCGTCGCTCGCTTCGGCGCAGGACGAACGCAAGCAGGTCAAGGTCGACGCGCCGATCCAGTCGGTCACGCTGTACCGCGAGGGCGCTATGGTCACGCGCGCGTGCGCGCTGCCCGACGAGCTCGGCGACTTCGAGTTCCGCATCGACGGGCTTCCGAACATGCTCGACGAGTCGGTCGTGTCGGCGCGTATCACGGGCGCGAAGCTCCTCGACGTGCGCATCGAGTCGAAGGTCACCGCCGCCGATGCGTCGACGAGCCCCGAGCTCCGCGATGCGATCGCGCAGCTCGAGCGCGCGCAGCGCCGCATGGAGCTGGTCGCG
The DNA here is from genome assembly GCA_903891095.1 of uncultured bacterium. Lineage (GTDB taxonomy): Bacteria > Planctomycetota > Phycisphaerae > Phycisphaerales > SM1A02 > QWPT01. Next base: position 33,376 of record CAITDI010000110.1, read on the forward strand.
CTCCACGAAGCCAAGCTCAACGACCAGAACGCGCTGATCAACGCAATCGCGCAGAAGACCGCGACGGAAAGCGCGAAGGATTTCGGCTCGAAGTCGCTCGATCCCGCGGCGCTCGCGGGCCAGGTCGCGTTCATCGACGACGCGCGCGAGAAGCTCATCGACAAGCGCACCATGCTCGACTCGGAGAAGCGTGCGGCTTCGTCGGAGGTCACCGCGCTCACCGCGAAGGTCGCGTCGCTCGGCGGCAAGCGCTTCGTGGAGCGCTGGGCGATCGTGACCGTGGGCAAGTCCGCGCGCGGCGCGGCCACGCTCGCGCTCAGCTACCTCGTGGGCGGCGCGTCGTGGGATCCTGACTACGCGATCCGCGCCACCGACGCCGGCGACGACGCCATCGATACGCTCTCCGTCGAGTTCGACGCGCGCGTCTTTCAGAAGACGGGCGAGGACTGGAACGATGTCGCGCTGTCGTTCTCGACCGCCGAGCCGACGCGCCGTCCCGCGCCGCCGGAGATCCCGTCCGAGTTCGTCGACGTCCGCTCGCCCGCGCAGCCGATGCAGTTCGGCGGCGCGGACAAGTTGCGCCTTCCGATGGGCGGGGCGGGCGGCGATGCTGCTCCGAAGGAGAAGGCCCCGAGCGCCGGCGGCGACTACGGATTCACCGGCGGCTTGGGTGGCGGCGGTGGTGATGCGTTCGGAATCGCCAAGGATGATGCCGACGGAGCTGCGGAAGCGCTGAGCGTCCGCCTCGCCGAGGAATTCGCCGACGCAGGCTCCGAGGGCGGCGCCGTCGTGAACTACACGCTTCCGCGCAAGGCGAGCGTGCCGAGCGATTCGTCGCGGCGGGCCAAGGTGCGGATCGCGAGCATCGAGCTCAAGCCGAACTTCTCGCATGTCGCGCGGCCGATCGTCGATCCGACCGTGTATCTCCGCGCCAGCGCGCGCAACACGTCGGCGTACCGCCTGGTCGCGGGCCGCGCGCGGATCTATGTCGGCGAGGACTCGGTGGGCGAGGCGCAGTTCCCAACCGTGCCGCCGGGCGCCGAGGTCGAGTTCTGGCTCGGCGGCGATCCGCGCATCAGCACCAAGCGCACGCTTGTCTCCAAGGACGCGAAGGAGCAGGGCGTGTTCGGCAAGGACGCGGTCGTCACCTGGTCGTGGCGCGTCGACATCACCTCGGCCGCCGCGGGCAGCACGCGCATCGAGCTCGACGACCGCATGCCCGTCTCGCGCAACGAGCAGATCAAGGTCACGCTCGTCGATCCGTCCGCGCCGCTCTCGAGCGAGGACAAGTACCTCAAGAACGATCGCCTGCGCGGCATCCTTCGCTGGGACATCGACATGCCCGGCATCGGCAAGGACGGCAAGCCGAGCACGAAGAGCATCTCGTGGACGGTGCGTCGTGCACATGCAGTCGGAGTCGATGTCGCCACCGACATCGTCGAGCGCGCCGAGTGATTGCTGACGATTCGCGGCTCGCGCAGCGCGGGACAAAATCTCACGGAGTTTCGACTCGCCTCTCAACCCACCCAGTTTTTTGTGGTTGAATGCGACCCATGAGTCTCACCCGCCGCGAATTCGTCTTCACCTCGCTCGCAACTCCGATCGCGGCCGGCATGGCTGGCGGTCTCGCCACGCAGATCGCTGCCGGCGCCGCGCCCGCGTTCCTCCGCGGCGGCCTCGGCCAGAATGAGAAGCTCCAGCTCCTCAAGGTCGGCGTCGGCGGCATGGGCGGTGCGGACCTCCGCGAGCTCTCGAGCCACAAGATGGTCCAGGTCGTCGGCCTGTGCGACGTGAGCCAGGTGCAGCTCGACGGCTGGACCAAGGACTCGAAGAACGACAAGGGCGAGACCGTCAAGGCGCGCTTCCCCGACGTGCCGACCTTCAAGGACTGGCGCGAGGCCTACAGCAAGCTCGACAAGAAGTTCGACGCCGTGAGCTGCTCGACCGCCGACCACATGCACGCCCCGATCTCGATGGCGGCCATGAACCTCGGCAAGCACGTCTACTGCCAGAAGCCGCTCGCGCAGGGCGCCTGGGAGAACCGCCGCCTCGCCGAGATGGCCGCGAGCAAGCCGAACATCGTCACGCAGATGGGCACGCAGCGCATCGCCACCAAGTGGCGCCAGTACGGCGGCGAGCTCCTCCGCAACTCGACCATCGGTCCGATCAAGGAGCTCTACGCGTGGACCAACCGCCCCGCCGGCTGGTGGCCCCAGGGCAATCCGCGCCCCGAAGGCAACGATCCGATTCCCGCCGAGCTTTCGTGGGACCTCTTCCTCGGCGTCTCCGCCGACCGCCCGTACAAGGACGGCTACACGCCGTTCAACTGGCGCGGCACCATCGACTGGGGCACCGGCGCCTTCGGCGACATGGGCTGCCACATGCTCGACGTGCCGTTCTATGAGCTCGGTCTCGGCGCGCCGATCTCGGCGTACTGCAACCCCGTCAAGGCCTCGAAGGACCAGTTCCCCGAGAGCGAGTCGGTGGTCGTCAAGTACGCGCCGAACAAGATGACCTCGAAGGACGGCCTCACCCTCAAGTGGTTCGACGGCGGCCAGTTCCCCGACTTCAAGGCGATCGGCCTGCCCGATGGCTGGGAAGGCGGCAAGCAGGGCGAGGACGTCGTCAAGGGCGACGGCGGCGTGATCCTCGTCGGCGAGAAGGGCACCATGTGGTTCCCGATCGAGCACGCGTGGGCGCGCGTCTTCGTCGATGGCAAGGCCGTCGACCTCAAGCCCGGTCAGTTCAAGGAAACCAACCACTGGCACAACTGGGTCGACGCTTGCCTCGCGGGCAAGAAGGACGCCTGCGTGTCGCGCTTTGAGAAGGGCGGCAAGATGTGCGAGAGCCTCTCGATCGGCGCGATGAGCTCGGTCGACCCGGGCAAGGTGCTCGAGTACGACGCGGAGAAGTGCGTGTTCAAGAACAGCCCGGCCGCCAGCGCCGCGCTGCGCCGCACCTACCGCAAGGGTTGGGAAGTCGCGAACCTGTCCTGAGTGGGCGCGGCGGTCACGCCAAGCTCGACCCGCAGGACCTCGACACGCAGGACTGGGAGACACACGACTGAAACACACAGGTGCCATCGCTTCGCGCGGTGGCACCTGTTCTTTACCGCCTGCACTACGATCCGCGCATGACTCGCTACTGGCTCTCCCACGGTGACGGCAGGTCGTACGGTCCGTACACCGTCGAGGAGCTGCGTGCGTATGTGGCCGAGGGCCGCGTCACGGCGTCGTCGGTGCTGTGCGCCGAGGGCGCCACCGAGTGGATGCCGGCGACGGTGCTTCTTCCCGCACTCGCCACGTCGGTGCCGCCGCCGATGCCCGGGCAGTTCGTGCCGGTCGAAGGCGCGCGCCATGTGACGCTGCTCTGGTCGATCCTCGCCACGCTGCTCACGTTCTGCCTCGCGTGCTTTCCGTTCGGTGCGGTGGCGCTCTTCTACGCCATGCGCGCCAACAAGCGCTACGCGATGGGCGACGAGGAGGGCGGACGCAAGGCCGAGCGCGCGCACTGGATCTGGATCGGCGTGTCGGTGGTGTTCACGCTGCTCACCATGTGGCTGATGTCGGCGCTGTGGGACAGCCTGCAGCGTTCGCTGGGGCTGTGATCGGCGCGATCACCTCACGCGCGCGCTTCCCAGTCACTGCGCGTTCACGCGCTCCGCGAGAAACGCCAGCCCAAAGCTCCAGTCGCTCTGCGCGGTGCGGCGGCTGACGCCGAGCTGCTCGGCGATTTCCTCGATGGTCAGATCCGAGATCACGCGCAGGTGCACGACCTCGGCCACGCGCGCGTAGTCGCGGCGGAGCTCGGTGAACGCGCGCTCGAGCAGGGCGGAGTCGTCGAGCATCTCCGCGGCAGGCAGCGCGCGACCTGGCTGGGCCTCGCTCGGACGCAGGTGCTCGCGCAGCCGCTCCTGCACGATGGTGTCTTCGCGCACGCCGCGGCGGCGCGACTCGTCGGTGAGGATCTGCGCGATCGCGTTCTTGGCGCTGCCGAAGTAGTGGACGCGGTTCTGCCAAGGGGTCGATGAGCGCCCGCCGTGCAGCTTGACGAACGCCTCGTGCAGCACGACCGTCGGCTGGAGCTCGCTCAGCGTGCGCCAGCGGCCGAGCGCGTGGCGCGACATGCTGTGGATCTCGCGGTAGCAGGCGTCCCACAGCTCGCTGAGCGCGCCGTCGTGCCTGTCGTTGACCTTGCGGAGGATGACGGTGATCTCGCCGGCTGGACGCATGTTGCTCTATCGGCGGCGCGATAGATGACGATAGAGAATTCGCTGCGCGCTTGGCGAGGTCGTGCGCATGGTGGGATGAGGCGTGGTGGGGTGGGGCATGGCGGGATGAAGCATGGGCCCGGCAGCGTGCACGACGATCAACACCCATCTCCATCCGGACACCCGAGCGACGCCGAGCGGCTTCGCGCGCTGTTCGATGAGTGCGCCGAGCTGGCCGACTCCGAGTCGGACCTCGCCGCGTGGATCGACCGCGCCGTCGCGCGCGGCGACCGCGGCGACCTTGTGGAGCGCGCCGCGCGGATGGCCCAGCTCGGGCTCGCCGAGCGCGCGCGCTACGACAGGGTGCGCGCCCAGGAGGCCTCCGCGCGGCGTGCTTCGCTCGAGCTCGCGCTGGCCGTTGCGGCGGTCGTTCTGGCTGGCGCCGCGAGCTGGAGCCTGCGTGCTCCCGACGCGCGCATCGTGAACCCCGCGGCCAACCAGATACCGAACCCCATGCGCGACCGCATGCAGGCGCGGCTCCATGAACTCGGAGGCGCGCTCCCGAGCCCCGGCCCTGCGCACGAGTGGTCCGTGCGCGACGGCGGAAACGGCCACTGGTACCAGGTCGTTCCCTTCCATTACGACGAGACGCCGTCGCAGTCGGCTGCGCGCCAGCGTGCGCTCGCCGTCGGCGGCGCGCTCGCGGTGGCCGACAGTCCCGCCGAAGCCGCGTTCCTCCGCGCGCTCTCGGCGGAGCTCGCCATGCCGAGCGATGTCCTCGCCAACGCGCTGGTCATCGAGTGGTCCGCCGACTGCAACGGCGACGGCGTCGTCGACTTCGCGCAGATCCGCGCGAGCGAGCTCGTCGACCGCAACGGCGACGGTGTTCCCGACGCCTGCCAGTAGCGGCAACAGCCGCGCCTTCGCCACCGCCCACACGCACCGCCAATGAAACAGGCCCGCGACTCTCGTCGCGGGCCTGGTGTCTATCAAGGGAGTCTCAGATTCCTGCTCGGATCACCACGCCGTGTCGATCTCGACCTCGTCGGCCGGATCAAGCGGGTTGGCGACGTCGGGGCGGTACACGCCCTGGATCGCCAGGCCGATGTCGGTCTGGTCGACCCAGCCGTCGTTGTTGATGTCGGCGACCGCGAGGTGGCCGAGACCCGCACGACGGAGATCCTTCACGCTGACCTGGGTGAGCGGACCCTGGCCGTTGAAGTTTCCGCCGGCGCAATCCGCGCCGGTGAGCAGGAAGTTGATGGAGATGTACGAGAAGTCGCCGTTGTTGACCACGACGTTGCGGTCGTAGTTGCTGCGGCTGTTTGCGTTCTTGCCAGCGCCACGGTCGGCGACGAACGTACCGAAGTCGAGGATGTCGACCATGTTGTCGTCGTTCGCGTCGCCGCCGATCAGCTCGAAGCTGCCCGAGGCGACGTACTTCGTGCCCGACACCGACAGGGTCTGCGCCGCGGAGAGCGTGTGCGTCGCGTCCTTGACGGTGATGCAGGTGTAGTCGTCGCGGACCGGGATCTGTGCATCGACCAGCGCGCCGTTCTTTCCGGTGAAGGAGACGACGGTGTTGACCGAGGCGCCCGAGCTCAGGTGCACGCGCACGGTCTGCGTGAAGCTGAGGTTCGGGTTGATGCCGCCCACCAGGTTCACGTCGATCGTGGCGAGCTGGTAGTTGAACACCGTCACGGTGCGGGCCGCCGAGGTGGTGTTGCCACCGTCGTCGGTCGAGCTCCAGGTGATCGTCGAGACGCCCACCGGGAAGCGCGCCGGCCAGGTCGTGCCCGTCGATGCGTTCGGGTAGGTGATCGAGAAGGTCACCGGGACCGAGGTGCAGTTGTTCGATGCCGTCACACCCGGGTTGGCGACCGCGGCTCCGGCGACCGTGCCTGCATCAGCCGGGAGGCTGGTGTCGGACGGGACGCCCGCGAGCTGGAGGTTGTTGAGCGAGGTGACGTTCGAGAAGTTGGTTGCAGTGAAGGGGATCAGCGCCGGGGTGGCGTCGCCCGTGGTGATGCGGTTGTTGAAGCCGCTCGTCGCGAGCCACACCAGGTTGGTCGCATTGCAGAAGGGCACGATCGCGCGGAACGTGAGCTTGGCCACGTTGCCGCTGCGGATGCCCGCGCCCGAGCCCGTGAAGTCGACGCCGGTGGCGAAGGTCACGTAGCCCGAGCCCGCCGTCGCGAACACCTGGGTCGGCATGTCGGTGCCACCCACGCTGCTCGAGGCGACGTACTCGATCTTGCTCGCGTCGTACATCACGCGCGCCTGCATGCCGACGGCGTCGGCCGAGAGGCCGCTGACATCGACATCGACGGTGAACGTGTTGCCCGTCGCGACGACCGAGTCGGTCGAGACCACCATGACCGCGGTCGAGAGGACCGCAGCCTGCTGGGCAGCGCTCATGCCGTTCGAGTCGACGTTGACGACCGCGCTCGGAGCCGCGTTGCCCATGATCGCCGCGATCTGCGCCGAGGTGAGGTCGGCGGTGATCGTGATCGTGCCGGTGACCTGGTTCACCGCGTTCGGGTCGTCGCCGACCGCGCCGAGCTGAGCCTGGCTCATGCCCGTCGCGTTGACGTTCGCCTGGTTGGCGTTGGTCACATTGAGGAGCGTGGCGATCTCAGACGAGGTCTGCGCCGCATTGAGCGAGAGGTTGGTGATGTCGTAGATCGAGTTCGCGGCGGTCGGATCGCTGATCGCTGCGACCGCGGCTGCGATCGAGCTCAGCTGGGCGCCGGTCATGCCGGTGGCGTTGATCGTCACCGACGTGCCGCCCACGAAGCTGCTGCCCGTGAAGAGCTTGGACAGGAGGTTTCCGATCTGCGTCGCAGTGAGGTTCGCGTTGATCGAGACCGCTCCAGTCAGGCCGCCGTTGGCGAGCTTGGTGTAGTTGTCCGCGATCGTCGCGAGCTTGCCGCCGACGTTCGAGTCCATGCCCGTCGCGTCGGCGGTGTCGCTGGCGACATCCGACTTGCCGAGCAGGTTCGCGAGCTCCGTCACGGTCTGCGAGTTGGTGAACGCGATCGAGAGGGCCGAGTCGACCTTCGCGATGTTGGTGTTCACGATCGAGAGCGTGCTGGCGCCCGAGCCGGTGCCGTCGAAGCGCACGTTGGCCGTGAGCGAGATCTTGGCGAACAGGTTGGTGATGTTCGCGTCGCTCACGCCCGAGGAGCCGCCCGAGAGCGCCACGTCGCCGGTGATGCCGTTGGCCGCGAGCTTGGCGTACGAGCCGCCGAGCGCGCTGAGCTTGGAGACATCCATCGAGGTCGCGTCGGCCACCGCCATCGCCTTGCCCGTCGAGGCCGAGGCCACCGACTTGCCGAGGAGCGTGGTGATCTCAACCGCGGTCTGCGCGTTGGTGAGCGAGAGGTTCGAGATCTCGTCGATCTTCGAATCGTTCGCCGCCACCGCGGAGAGTCCGGTCGCCGTCATGCCGGTCGCGTCGACGTTGACCGTGGCCGAGGCCGAGGTCTTGGCGAGGAGCGCGCCCAGGTTCGAGTCGGTCACGCCGCTGGTCACGAGCATCGTGCCGGTCACGCCGTTGGCGGCGAGGCTGGACGCGTTCGCGGCGAGCGCGTTGAGCTGGCTTGCATCCATGCCCGTCGCGATGGCGGTCACGTTGGTCGAGTTCGTGAGGATGACCGTGAGCTGCTCCGCCGTCAGCGCGCTGGTCACGCTCACCGAGGTGAACGTGTCGACCTTCGCGATGTTGGCGCTGACCTGCGCGAGCTGGCTGTCGCTCATGCCGGTCGCGTTCACGGTGACGTTCGCGGAGAGCGAGGTCTTGCCGAGGAGCGCGCCGATCTCGATCACGTCGCTGGTGATGTACATGTCGCCGGTCACGCCGCCGTCCACGTCGTCGGCGAGCTTGGCGGCTCCCGTCGCGAGGGCGTTCAGCTTGTCGTACGCCATGCCGGTCGCGACGGCCTTGGCCTTCGCCTGGCCGGTCGACGCCGTGGCGATCGACTTGCCGAGGAGATCCGCGATCTCAGCGGCCGACTGCGCGTCGGTCACGGTGAGGTTGAAGATCGAGTCGACCTTCGCGGTCTTGAGGACGAGCACCGAGAGGTTCGCGTCGCTGAAGCCCGCGCCGTCCACGTTGACCGTCGCAGCCACCGCGGTCTTGCCGAGGAGGTTGTCGAGGCTGGTGACCGCGCTGGTGACCGCGAGCGTGCCGGTCACGCCGTCCGCCGCGATCGACGACGAGCCGAAGCCGAGCGCGCTGAGCTTGGACGCATCCATGCCCGTCGCGTTGGCCACGGCGCCCGAGGCGACCGTGAGGAGGTTGGCGATCTCGGTGGTCGACTGGGCGTTCGCGAGCGAGAGGCTCGTGATCAGGTCGACCTTGGAGATGTTGTCCGAGAGCGTGGTGAGGTACGCGTCGGTCATGCCCGAGGCGTTGACGTTCACGGTTGCGGCCGTGGAGGTCTTGCCGAGGAGCGCGCCGAGGTTGTTGACCGAGCTGGTGATCGCCGCGGTGCCGGTCACGCCGCTGTCGGCGAGGGCCGAGGCGGTCGCGCCGAGCGCGGTGAGCTGCGTGGCGTCCATCGAGGTCGCGACGGCGGTCGCCGCCGAGGCCTTCGAGAGGAGGTTGCCGATCGCAGTCGCGTCCTCGGTCGAGGCGAGCGCGAGGTTTGCGATCGCGTCGACCTTGGCGATGTTGGAGCTGAGCACCGACTTGTACGAGGCTTCCATCGACGAGGCGTCGACGTTGACCGTCGCGGCCACCGCGGTCTTGCCGAGGAGGGCGTTGAGGTTGCCCACTTCGTTGGTGACCGCGAGCGTGCCGGTCACGCCGTCGGTGGCGATCGCCGAGGCGCCCGCACCGATCACCGTGAGCTGGCTCGGCGTCATCGAGGTGCCGTCGGCGACTGCGCCGGTGGCCACCGCGAGGAGGTTGCCGATCTCACCAGAGGTCTGCGCGCTGGTGAGCGCGAGGTTGGTGAGCGAGTCGAGCTTGCCGTAGTAGGTGGCGAGCGCCGAGAGCTGGCCGTTCGACATCGAGGCCGCGTTGACCTGGATGTCGCTCGACGCGCCAGAGGCCGCCTTGCCGAGGAGTCCGCCGAGGTTGTTGACCGAGCTCGAGACGAGCATGGTGCCGGTGATGCCGTTGTCGGCGATCGACGCGGCGCCCGCGCCGAGCGCGCTGAGCTGCGTGGCGACCATCGAGGTGGCGTTGGCCACCGCGCCGGTCGACTTGCTGAGGAGCTTCTCGATCTCACCGAACGGCTGGGCCGAGGTGAGCGCGAGGCTCGTGATGGCGTCGACCTTGAGGATGTTCGACGAGAGCACCGTGAGGTACGCGTCGCTCATGCCCGAGGCGTTGACGTTGACCGTCGCAGCCACCGCGGTCTTGCCGAGGAGGTTGTCGAGGCTGGTCACGGAGCTGTTGACCGCGAGCGTGCCGGTCACGCCGTCCGCCGCGATCGACGACGACGCGTAGCCGAGCGCGCTGAGCTTGGTCGTATCCATGCTCGTCGCGTTGGCCACGGCGCCCGTGGCGACCGTGAGGAGGTTGGCGATCTCGGTGGTCGACTGGGCGTTCGCCAGCGACAGGTTCGTGATCAGGTCGACCTTGGAGATGTTGCTCGAGAGGGTGGTGAGGTACGCGTCGGTCATCGTGCTGGCGTTGACGTTGACCGTCGCGGCCACCGCGGTCTTGCCGAGGAGGGCGTCGAGGCTGGTCACCGACGAGGAGACCTCGAGGGTGCCGGTGATGCCGTCGGTCGCGATCGACGCAGCGCCCGCGCCGAGCGAGCTGAGCTGCGTGGCGCCCATCGAGGTGGCATCCGCCACCGCGCCGGTCGCCTTGCTGAGGAGGTTGTCGATCTCACCGAACGGCTGGGCCGAGGTAAGCGCGAGGTTCGCGATCGACGCCACCTTGGCGATGCCGCCGCTGACCGAGGTCAGCTGCGCATCGGACATGGTGTACGCGTCGGCGGTCGCCATCGCCTTGCCGGTCGAGGCCGAGGCCACCGACTTGCCGAGGAGCGTGGTGATCTCAGACGCGGACTGCGCGCTGGTGAGGGCGAGGTTCGAGATCTCGTCGATCTTCGAGTCGTTCGCCGCCACCGAGGAGAGCGCGGTCGTGGTCATGGTCGTGCCGTCGACATAGACGGTCGCGCCGGTCGAGGTCTTGCCGAGCAGCGCGCCGAGCGTGCTGTCGGTCGAACCGCTGGTCACGAGCATCGTGCCGGTCACGCCGTTGTCGACGACCTTGACCGCGTACGCCGCGACCGAGTTGAGCTGCGCCGACGACATGCCCGTCGCGTCGACCACGGCCGACCCGTCGGCGGCGCCGGCGAGGAGGGTCGTGATCTGCGCCGGAGTCTGCGCGCTGGTGATTGCGACGCCACCAGACACGCCGCCGTTGAAGGCCGCGTAGTTGTTGCTGACCGCCACCAGCTGGTCAGCGCTCATGCCGCTGGTCACGGCCGTGAAGGTCGCGCCAGGTGCACCGCGGGTGACGAAGCTGTTGAGCACCGCGTCGGCCGTGGAGCCGGTCGGGATGCTCGAGGAGGTGATGGTGAAGTTGCCCGAGAAGGTGACCGACTTGGTGATCGCCGCGGTCAGGACGACAGGGGTGCCGTTCTGGACGTTGATCACGTCGCCGGCCGAGGCGGCCAGGATGCCGCGCTCGATCGAGCCCGACGCGTTGGTCACGTACACGTTGCCCGCGACGACGCGCACAAAGCCGAGCGCGGCGGTGTCGAGCTTGTGGACGATCTGGTTCTCGATCGTGAAGCAATCCGCCAGCGACGAGCGGCTGAGCGCCGATCCGCCCGCGGTGTAGAAGCCCACGCCAGTCGCGTCGACGCCGCCCGAGTTCCAGAGGACGATCGACTTGAGCGCGGTGTCGCCCGCGTTGAGCGCGCCGGTCGCCGTCGAGTCGACCACGAGGTCGCCCCACGGAGCCACGCAGTTCTTCAGGCTGACGCCGCTCATCGAGACGCCGCTGAGGTCGTTGTACTTCTGGAAGGTCAGCGCGGCCTTGCCCACGTGGCCCTGCACGGTCACGTTCGAGAGCGAGACGGTGCCG
>CAITDI010000111.1 GCA_903891095.1 uncultured bacterium
ATCGCGGACCAGATCGCGGCCGACCGCTACCTCGCCTCGAAGCAGGCGATGTCGCGCCGCAACCGTGGCCTGCGCATCTCGCGCATCGTGCCCCCGGGCGCAGGAGGCACGGTCTGATGGGCTGGCTCGCAGGCATCCTCGGCCGCAAGGCCCCCGCAGCGCCGCGCGCGATCTCGATCCGCGCCCGCTACGACGCCGCCGCGACGACGGACGCCAACCGCAAGCACTGGGCCAACGCCGACGGACTCTCCGCTGACGCCGCTGCCGCGCCGGAGATTCGCCGCATCCTGCGCAACCGTGCTCGCTACGAGTCGGCCAACAACAGCTACGCCGCGGGCATCGTCGCCACGCTCGCCAACGACGTGGTCGGCACCGGCCCACGCCTCCAGGTGCTCACCGACGATGCGCAGGCGAACAACGAGATCGAGCGCGCCTTCAACGCATGGGCGAGGTCGATCAGCCTGGCCGACCGGCTCCGAACAATGCGCATGGCGCGCGCCCACTCGGGCGAGTGCTTCGCGAAGCTCGTGTCGAACCCCGCTGTGCCCGGACCGGTGAAGCTCGACCTCGCGCTCGTCGAGGCAGACCGCGTGACCGGACCGGCATGGGGCACGATCACACCGGACGAGGTCGACGGCATCGTCTACGACTCCGCCGGGAACCCCGTGGCCTACCGCGTGCTCAAGGAGCACCCGGGCGACCGCTCGCTCAACCTCGAGCAGGAGACGCTTCCCGCCTCGAAGGTGGTGCACTACTTCATGCCCTCGCGGCCCGAGCAGAGCCGCGGCATTCCCGACCTCGTGCCTGCGCTCCCGCTCTTCGCGCAGCTCAGGCGCTACACGATCGCCGTCCTCTCGGCCGCCGAGACCGCAGCGAACTTCGCGGGCACCGTCGAGACAGACGCTCCCGCCAACGGCGAGGCCGACCCGGTCGAGCCCATGGACACGATCGAGCTCGAGGCGAACTCGCTGCTCACACTCCCCGCAGGCTGGAAGATGTCGCAGGTCAAGCCCGAGCAGCCGACGACCTCGTACGGCGAGTTCAAGCGCGAGATCCTGAACGAGATCGCCCGCTGCCTGAACATGCCGTTCAACGTCGCCGCTGGGAACAGCTCTGGCTACAACTACGCCAGCGGTCGCCTCGACCACCAGACGTACTTCAAGTCCATCCGCATCGACCAGGCACACATGGCCCGGACGGTGCTCGCCCGCATCCTCGCGGAGTGGTTCGACGAGGCGAAGCTCATCGAGTCGCTCGTCCCTCCGCGGGTGCGCGCGCTGGAGGCACTGCCGCACCAGTGGTTCTGGGATGGCAACGAGCACGTCGATCCGGCGAAGGAAGCGACCGCTCAGGCGACGCGCCTGACAAACCACACCACGACGCTCGCGAGCGAGTACGCCCGCCACGGCAAGGACTGGGAGGCGGAGCTCAGGCAGCGCGCCCGTGAGCTTGCCTTGATGGCGGAGCTCGGCATCGCGCTCCCCGCCGCCCCCGCGTCGCAGCCCGTCGACCAGTTCACAGAGGAGACCGATGACGACCCCGAGCCCTGAAACACCCCGAGTGCTGAGCCTCTGCGCGCCCGTCGAGATGGTTCCCGTCGAGGCCAACGCCGACGTCGGCGCGCCGGTCCTGAAGCGCTTCGCGATGAGCGCCTACACAGGCGGCGCGATGGTCC
>CAITDI010000112.1 GCA_903891095.1 uncultured bacterium
CGGCCGCTGAAGCCGAGGCGCTCGTTCCACGTGTTGAGTCGGCGCGCGATGGCGCCGGGCAGCACGAGCGGCAGCGCGATGCGGCGGTTGGTCACTCGGAGCTCCGTGGCGGCGCGCCTGGTCCAGTCGCCCGGGGGCACGCCGAGGAACGCCGCGATCTGCTCGAGCGTTTGCTCGGGGCGCGCGACGAGATCGCTGTAGTTCACGCGGTGCAGGCGATCGCCGAGCCGCTCGGACGCGCGCTCGACGGCCTTGACGCTGGCGATCCACTCGATGGCGCCGCGCGTGGCGAACTCGGCCTCGGGCACGAGGTATTCAGGCTCGATGTCGAGCGTGCCGACGTGGCTCGCGAGCGAGTTCCACTTGCAGTCGTTGGGGCCCCACCACCGGTTCGCGCGGCCGCGGCCGAGGACGTTGTAGTCGCTCTTGCGCGAGAGCTGCAGGATCGAGCGCACGACATCGACGCCGTCGCGGCGGATCTCGATGTACTTGGTGCGCGGATCGATGGCATCGAGGAATCCGATGCGGAACGCATTGATCGGGGTCTTCTCGACCATCTGGCGTCCGTCGACGAGCGCGCTGCGGAACACGCGGCGAAAGCGCGTGCGGACCGCGTCGTCGACGTCGATCGAGCCAAGCGCGCAGCGGCCGTAGTTCGCGGAGAACATGCCGCCGTAGTCGGTCGCCGGACTGATCGCGAACCAACGGTCGACGGGCTCGAAGAAGTAGCTGAGCTCCGGCGAGGCTCCGATCGCGCGGCCGAGCGCCGTCGTTCCCGAGCGGCCCGAGCCGATCACGAATGCAGGCGCGCGGCGCGGCTCACGGCCATCGAGTTCGCACGGCAACTTCGCCAGCAGTTCGCTGCGTGACTTGGCAACGGCCCAGCGCGCGGTACGCGCTGCAGTGACCGCCCCGGCGGGCAGGATGTCGACAAGTGTTGAGCGAAGTGTCACGGGTTCCTCGGCGGGCTTCAGGCGGGTTGGCCACCGTGCAGGTGGCAAAGACAGCGCCATTCACCCAAAGGTACGGACGGACGGTACCCCGTGCTGCAGGCGGGGCAAATAGTGGGCGCAGATTCGCGCCCGAGTCAGCGGGATTGGTCCGCCTTTGCGGACGATGCGGTCTGTAGAGACGGCTCCGATTACTTCGCTTGCGCGGTCGCGTGAACAGACACGCTGCTCAGGCACGGACACGCGCGCGCATCGAGAATTTCAACGCGAACGTATCGCGCCTTCGTCAACGGCACGCGCACGATCCGCTTGAAGCCGATCGTCGTGCCTTCGGCGAGCGTGACCCAGTCGCGGTGGTTGTTGTCGCTCGGCGTCGCGGGCACGCTGATGCGGAACTTGCCCACGCGCTGGCCGAGCGCGGTCGGCTCGCTGAGCACGACGCGGTCGAACGGCTTGGTCGCGTCGAGCTCGATCTCGATGCTCGCGTTGCGCACGCTGTCGTCGGTCGCCCAGTAGGTCGCGGGATCGCCGTCGACGGCCTTCGCGCTGGAGTACGGCGAATCGACGAGCGGCTCGCTCGCGCCGCGCGGCGCGTCGCCGCGGAGATTGGTGACCGCGGTCGGTCGGCCGTGCGCGAGATCGGTGCCCTCTCCGTAGGTCGCGTCGATCAGCTTGCGGAGACCGAGCACGGCCTTCACGTCGTTCTCGTGGATCAGGCCGCGGCGATCGACGGGGAAGTTCAGGTGGAAGTTCGCGTTGTGCCCGACGCTGCGCTCCCAGAGGTCGAAGAGCTGCGCGGGCGTCTTGACCTTGTCGTCCTCGTTGGCGTGATAGAACCAACCCGGGCGGATCGACACGTCGCACTCGGCGGGGATCCACGACTCGCCGTCGATGTCGCCCTCGTTGAGCGACTTCGTGCTCGGCGGATTGTCGTCGCCGATGCCGTGGCCCGCGGCCTTGAGCATCGACCAGCAGGTCTCGCCCGCCCAGCCCTGCTCGTTGCCGACCCAGCGGATGTCGGGGCCGACATCGCTGAACATGACCGCGTTCGGCTGCAGCTCGCGCACGACCTTGCGAAAGCTCGGGAAGTCGTACACCTGCCGCTTGCCGTTCGGGCCCTCGCCGCACGCGCCGTCGAACCAGACCTCGAAGATCGGCCCGTACTTGGTGAGCACCTCGCGGAGCTGCTGGCGGAAGTACTCGTTGTACTCCTCGCCCGTGCCGTACTTGGGATTGTTGCGGTCCCACGGCGAGAGATACACGCCGAACTTGAGCCCGCCCTCGCGGCACGCGTCGCTGAGCTCGCGCAGGACATCGCCCTTGCCGCCCTTCCACGGGCTGTGCGCGACGGAGTGCGTGCTCATCGCGGTCGGCCAGTTGCAGTAGCCGTCGTGATGCTTGGCGGTGATCACGACGCCCTTGATGCCCGCGTCCTTCATCGTCTTGACCCACTGGCGCGCGTCGAGCGCGGTCGGGTTGAACACATCCGCAGGCTCGTCGCCGTGGCCCCACTCCTTGTCGGTGAACGTGTTCGGCCCGAAGTGGATGAAGCCCGTGAACTCCATCTCCTTCCACGCGAGCTGCCGCGCGTGCGGAAGCGGCGCGATCGGCGCGGGCGGCGGAACAACGACAACGGCGGCGGCGGGCTGTGGCGAGTTGGTCATCGCAGGATCGGCGGCAAGTGCGAGCAGTGCGGGAACGGCGAGTCCGGTGATCAGCATGAAGGAGGTCATCGCGTGGCGGATTAGAGCCGATTTCGCGCGCGGCGCCGACCGATATCCAACTCGGCGAAGAGGGAAGCGTGCAATGCGGTTGCCGCTATACTCCCCGACCTCGAACGGGTTGTAGCGCAGCTTGGTAGCGCGTTTGACTGGGGGTCAAAAGGTCGTGGGTTCAAATCCCGCCAGCCCGACTGAGAAAGCAAAGAGCCCCGCGGATTCCGCGGGGCTCTTGCAGTTTTAGGATCTCCGTCACTTGTGCTGCCGCCGCGCCTCATGCGCCGCGACCACCGCGTCCCACGAGCTGTCGAAGGCCCACTCGTAGTTCTTCCAGCGGCCGATCGACTTGCGGTTGATCGGCTGGCGCACCTGCGCGTGGGAGAGCGTGAACGCGCCCTTGGTGTTCTGCTCGGGCGAAAGCACGCGCTCGTCCATCGGGAGGCCCATGCGCTTCAGGCAGCGCTCGGCGTAGAGCGCGGGATCCTCGACGAGGTCCTCGTACACGATGCGCTCGTTCGAGAGCCCGAGCACATCGAAGGCGACCGGCACGATCTTGCGCTGCCACTCGGCCATCTGGCGGATCGCGGAGAAGCTCTGCGTCCACTCGTACGAGGTCGGGTTGAAGTACGAGAGGAAGATGCTCGTGGCCATGTCGCGCGGGTCGCGGTCCACATTGATGCACACGGCGCCGGGGAAGACCGACGCGACCTCGGGCAGTCCGCGCCAGGTGCGCAGGCTCTTGTCGAAGGTCCAGGCCGCGCCGTCCTTGCGGATCTGGCGCGCGCCATCGAGGTAGCGCTTCTGCAGCTGCGCGAACACCGCGTCGGGGACCGCCGCGGGCATGCGCGGCCAGACGCCCTGCGCGAAGAGCGAGCGGCACACCATGTCGAGCCCGTCGAACTCGCCGATGCCGCCGATCGCGGGATGGCGGTCGAGCATCTGCTCGAGCAAGGTCGTGCCCGACCGCGGCATGCCGACGATGAACGCGGCGCCATGCACAGGCTCGCAGCGCGGCTTGTAGAACCCCGCGCCCTTCTGCAGCAGCGAGAGCTGCTGCTGCAGCGGGATGTTCCACTCGTCCATGTTGACCGGCGCGGTGCTGATGCGGTGGATGGTGGTCGCCAGGTCGAACGCCTCGCGGTAGCGGCCCGACTTGTCGAGCAGTCCGACCGCCTCGAAGCCCGCGTGGCGGCGGAGGACCATCGGGTGGTTGTCGCGGGAGATCTTGATGAGCTCGGCGATGCCCGCCTCGCGGTCCTCGGCGACCTTGACGTGCGCGAAGATCAGGAGCGCGCGCAGGTCCTTCGTCCATGCGCCGCCGAGCTTGACCTCTTCCTTCAGCTGCTCGATGCGGCCGGCGTTCTGCAGCGTCTGCATCAGGTTGATCGCGGCCTCGACCGCGTGCGGACCGCGGCCGCGCGCGATCGGGGTCAGGCCTTCGATCACCTTGTCGATCTTGCCGAGGCGGAGGTCCATGTTGGCGCGCACGACGCGCGCGTGCTCGTCCTTGGGCGAGAGCGCGAGCGCGAGCTCGATGTCGGTCTCGGCGTCGACGTAGTTCGCGAGCCGAAGGTTGGCGCGCGCGCGGCCAAACCGCGCGACGAAGCTGCTCGGCGACTGCGCCAGGAAGTCGTTGCACGCCTTGAGCGCGCCTTCGTTGTCGCCTGCGTCGAGGTGACGCTCGATCTTCGTGACCAGTGATTCGCGGAGGGCCATGGGCAGACTCTATCGGCTTTGGCCTGCAGGAGCGATATGCCGCGCGCGAAGAACGATGCGCGACGGCGCGGGTTCTCGGCGCTTGCGGGCGCGACGCACGACAGGCGCGCCGCGATTGGTGTACTGTCTTTGCGGCTGCGACCCGAAGGCCCTCCATCGGAGGGCCTTTGCGTTGAGGCCGACCTCCTCCAAACGCCCATGCTTCGCATCACCGAACTCCGTCTTCCGCTCGAGCACCCCGAGGACGCGCTGCGCGCCGCGATCATCCAGCGCCTCGGCGTCTCGTCCGAGGACCTCGTGCGCTTCGAGGTCTACAAGCGCGCGGTCGATGCCCGCAAGAAGAAGTCGATCCTGTTCGTGTACACGGTCGACGCCGAGCTCCGCCATGAGGCGAAGGTGCTCAACCGGCTCAAGACCGACCCGCATGTGAAGACCGCGCCCGACATGGGCTACAAGTTCGTCGCCCGCGCGACGCCCGAGTCCAACGCGCGCACCAAGCGGCCGATCGTGATCGGCATGGGCCCCGCTGGGCTTTTCGCGGGACTGATCCTCGCGCAGTCGGGCTTCCGTCCGCTGATCCTCGAGCGCGGCAAGATCGTGCGCGAGCGCACGAAGGACACCTTCCGCATGTGGCGCCAGGGCGTGCTCAACACCGAGTCGAACACGCAGTTCGGCGAAGGCGGCGCGGGCACGTTCTCCGACGGCAAGCTGTACAGCCAGGTCAAGGACCCGCGCTTCCTCGGGCGCAAGGTGCTGCGCGAGTTCGTCGACGCGGGCGCCCCGGAGGAGATCCTCTACGCGAGCAGGCCGCACATCGGCACGTTCCGCCTGGTGAGCATGGTCGAGAAGATGCGCGCCAAGATCATCGCGCTCGGCGGCGAGATCCGCTTCGAGACGCGCGTCGACGACATCGAGCTCGAGAAGGTCGCGTCGGCCGACGGCAAGCGCACCGCGCGCGTGCGCGGCGTCGTGCTCGCGGGCGGCGAGCGCATCGCGACCGACCACCTCGTGCTCGCGGTCGGCCACAGCGCGCGCGACACGTTCGAGATGCTGCACGGGCACGGCGTGTACATCGAGCCGAAGCCGTTCTCGATCGGCTTCCGCATCGAGCATCCGCAGTCGCTCATCAACCAGTGCCGCTACGGCGAGAAGGCCGACAGCCCGCTGCTCGGCGCGGCCGACTACCGCCTCGTGCATCACGCGAAGAACGGCCGCTCGGTGTACAGCTTCTGCATGTGCCCGGGCGGGACCGTCGTCGCCGCGGCCAGCGAGGAAGGCCGCGTCGTGACCAACGGCATGAGCCAGTACTCGCGCGAGGAGCGCAACGCGAACGCGGGCATCGTGGTCGGCATCACGCCCGAGGCCGACTTTCCGGGCGGCGTGCTTGCGGGCATCGAGTTCCAGCGCTTCTGGGAGTCGCGCGCGTACGAGCTCGGCGGGCGCAACTACCAGGCGCCTGGGCAGCTCGTCGGCGACTTCCTCAAGGGGCGCGCGTCGACGGAGTTCAGGAGCGTGCTGCCGTCGTACACGCCGGGCGTGCACCTGACCGATCTCGCGACGGCGCTGCCCGAGTACGCGATCACCGCGATCCGCGAGGCGATCCCCGCGTTTGCGCGCGAGATCAAGGGATTCGACCTCGCCGACGCGGTGCTGACCGGCGTCGAGACGCGCACGTCGTCGCCGATCCGCATCAAGCGCGACGACGACGACCTGCAGAGCCTCAACACGACGGGCCTGTATCCGACCGGCGAAGGCGCAGGCTACGCAGGCGGCATCCTGTCGGCGTCGATCGACGGCATCGAGGTCGCGGAAGCGGTTGCGCGCAGCATCGCGGGTTGACCGCGACGCAGGACGCGGAGTTCCACCTGTGACGGCCGTGCGGGCTGCGCGGCGGGCGCGCGTGCAGGCGCGCACGGAAACCTCGGCACATCCATCACAGCATGACGGCCGCGGGCCGCACGCAGCGTGATTTCACACGCACGCGCTTGCCGCATGCGATCGCCGCGGCACAGTGTTGGTGCGTCGCGACGAACAACATCGCAGCGACGCCAACAACAGGGAAAAGAAATGAAGACTCACCGCGCACATCCTCCACAGGCGTTCGTCGCCATCGCTGCCATCGCAGCGGCCCCGCTGCTCGCCGCAGCGAGCGCGTCGGCCGGATTCGTGGGCTACAGCGTCAGCTCCGCCGCCAACGGCAACCTCGTCACCTACCGCGTCTCGGCGCAGTTCAACAGCTCGAACGACACGGTCCTCCGCGCATTCCAGCTCCACGCGGTGCAGGGCGACCTCGGCGGCTTCTATCACAACGACATCGTCTCCTCGGGCACGACCACCTCGGCCGGCTCGTGGAACGCGAACTTCGGCCTCGGCGCCAACGACGACTCGTACCTCGTGATCGGCGGCAACGCCGGTCTCAACGCAGGCAACTCCACCGTGCCCGACGCGGGCTGGATCAACGGCTGGAACACGCCGACGATCCCAGACTACGCGACGAGCGGCATCGCGGGCTACTACAACAGCGTCACCGAGAACATGCAGGGCAAGGCCGACGCGAACGGCCGCGTGCTGCTCGCCCAGTTCGTGCTCGCCGCGAACAGCGCCTCCAAGACCATCTCGCTCAAGATCGAGCACAACACGACCTTCGGATCTCCGACCACCATCAGCACGGGGACCTTCTCCGTCCCCGCGCCGGGCGCACTCGCGCTCCTCGCGCTTGCCGGAATCGTCGGCCGCCGCCGACGCTGAGCAGCGACGAACACGAGATCCACACAGACTTCTTCTTTGGAGCGACGCGCCCCGCGTGCATCGGGGCGCGTCGCACTTTTTGCTGGTTTGCGGCGCGGATCAAACCGCGAGTGCCCGCAGACGCCGTCTGCGGGCACTCACACGAAGCCGAAGCGCGGCCCGCGCGCCCGCGCGAATCACTCGTTGTCGAGCCGGTCCTCGTACACGTCGGCGAGCGCCTGGTAGCCAAACTGCTGTCCGCCGACCGACGCCTCGAGCATGAGCCCCTGGGGATTCATCACGAAGAGCGCGATGCCGTTGTCGTACCTCGACGCAGCAGCCGCGCCCGCCGAAAGCGCCACGGCGGATGCCTGCGCCGTCAGCGAGAACTTGCCTCCCTTGAAGTCGGAGAAGGCCTTCTCGTTCTCGAAGAACACCATCTCGCCGAAGGTCTGGCCGCCGATCTGCGCGCCGATCGAGCCCTGGCTCACATCGCAGTAGCCGACAAGCCGGCCCGTGCGATCGAACAGCTGGCCCTTGCCGTACGCGCCGCCGAGGATGACGCCGCCCTTGCCGATCTCGGGAATCACCGCGAAACCCACGCAGTTGTCGAAGAACTTGGCGAGCGACGGATCGGTCTCCTTCGCGCGCGCGACGAACGCGTTGGTGTCGGTGGAGAGCACGCGTCGCTCGGCCGTGGTCTTGGGCGCGGTGCTGCACGCGGGCGCCGCCGCGAGGATCCATGCGAGTGCGGTGAAGGCGAGCATCTGGGCGACGATCTTGCGCGAGTTTCGCATGGCGGGTTCCTGTCGTGAGGATTGCTGGTGAATGGACGTTGCGAGCTCGACCATAGACCTCGCGCCGCGCGCGTTGAAGCGCACGCCGCGCCGATGTCGTGCGGTTGCACCGATCGCGGCGCGATGCTTGGGGACGCTTCCCGTGCATCGGCGCCACGGCTACGATCCGCGCTTTCGCCCGCAGCAACGAGAACCGATATGCCCACCAAGTCCTACGCCGCGCAGTCCCCCACCTCGCCTCTTGCACCGCACGCGATCGAGCGTCGCCAGCCGACGGCGACCGATGTCGAGATCGACATCATGTACTGCGGCGTGTGCCACAGCGACCTCCACTTCGCGCGCAATGAATGGGGCTTCACGCAGTACCCCGTCGTGCCGGGCCACGAGATCCTCGGCCGCGTGACGCGCGTGGGCGCGAAGGTCACGAAGTTCAAGGCCGGCGACCTCGCGTCGGTTGGCTGCCTCGTCGACTCGTGCCGCGCATGCGACTGCTGCAAGAAGGGCCTCGAGCAGTACTGCACGGGCGGCGCGGTCTTCACCTACAACGGCGAGGACAAGCACCTCGGCGGCATGACCTTCGGCGGCTACTCGGAGAAGGTCGTCGTCGACGAGGCGTTCTCGCTCAAGGTCCCGGCGAATCTCGACCCGGCGGCGGCCGCGCCGCTGCTGTGCGCGGGCATCACCACCTGGTCGCCGCTCAAGCACTGGAAGGCGGGCCCCGGCAAGAAGGTCGGCATCGTCGGCCTCGGCGGACTCGGCCACATGGGCGTGAAGTTCGCGCGCGCGCTCGGCGCGCACACGGTGCTGTTCACGACGTCGCCTTCGAAGGTCGCCGACGGCCTGCGCCTGGGCGCGCACGAGGTCGTGATCTCGAAGGACGAGGCCGCGATGGCCAAGCACGCATCGTCGTTCGACCTGATCATCGACACCGTGTCGGCCGACCACTCGCTCGACGCGCTGATGGCGCTGATCAAGCTCGACGGCACGATGTGCATGGTCGGCGTGCCGCCGTCGCCGCAGCAGATCGCGGCGTTCAGCCTGATCCTCCCCCGCCGCAACCTCGCGGGCTCGTGCATCGGCGGCATCGCCGAGACGCAGGAAATGCTTGATTTCTGCGGCAAGCACGGCATCGTGTGCGACATCGAGAAGATCCGCATGGACGAGATCAACACCGCCTACGAGCGCATGCTCAAGAGCGATGTGAAGTACCGGTTTGTGATCGACATGGCGTCGCTGAAGGGCTGACGCGCGCATCGAGAAAGCAACGCGCGGAGCGAGTGCCATGCAGGCGCTCGCTCCGCGCGTGTTCTTACACGGTTGCGTTGCCGTCTCGCGCGACCTTACGCGCGCTTGACCTTGACCGTCTTCTGCGAGCGCGCGGCGGCGAGCACCGCGTCGCACACATACTGCGTGCCGAGCGCGTGGCGGAAGTCGGGGAATCGCTTCGCCGCCTTCGGGTTGTCCAGGCTCCACAGGAACTCATGCAGCGCGTGCACGAACGAGTGCTCGTAGCCGAGGCAGAGGCCCGGCACCCACCACTTGCCCGCGTACGGATGGTCGCCGTCGGTGCAGTGGATGCTCGACCAGCCGCGGCGGTCGCCGGGCACGCCGTGGTCGAAGTACGACAGGCGGTTGAGGTCGTGCAGGTCCCACGCGAGCGACTTGTTTGCGCCGTTGATCTCGAAGGTGTACAGCGCCTTGTGGCCGCGCGCGTAGCGGGTCGACTCGAAGACGGCCATCGAGCCGTTCTCGAATCGCGCGAGGAACGCGCAGGCGTCGTCGATCTTGACCGGCTGCTTCTTGCCGGTCGCGGTATGGACGCGCTCCTTGATGAAGGTCTCCGTCATCGCGCTGACCGACACGATCTCGCCGTTGATCCAGCGCGCGGTGTCGATGCAGTGCGCGAGCAGGTCGCCCGTCACGCCCGAGCCCGCGACCTTCGCGTCGAGGCGCCAGAGGCCCGTGCCGCCCTGCGGGAGGTCGGCGGAGATCGTCCAGTCCTGCAGGAAGTTCGCGCGGTAGTGGAAGATCTGCCCGAGCTCGCCCGCGTCGACGATGTTCTTCGCGAGCGTGACCGCGGGGAGGAAGCGATAGTTGTACCAGACGAGGTTCGGCAGCTTGGACTTCTCGACGGCGGCGACCATCTTCTCGCCCTGCTTGCCGTCGAGCGCGAGCGGCTTCTCGCAGAGGATCATCTTGCCGTGCTTGATGCACGCGAGCGCGATCTCCATGTGCGAGTCGTTGGGCGTGCAGATGTCGACGGCGTCGATGTCGTCGCGGGCGACGAGCTTCTTCCAGTCGGTCTCGACCGAGCGCGCGTCCCAGGTGGCGGCGAACTCGCGGACCTTGGCTTCATCGCGGCCGCAGACGGCCTGGAGCACGGGCTTGCGCGTCGTGTCCTTGAAGAAGTGCGGCTGCTGGCGCACCGCGTTCGCGTGCGCGCGGCCCATGAAGCCGTAGCCGATGAGGCCGATGCGGAGCTCGCGCTTCGCGGCCGCGGGCGAGGTGGTGGAGATGATCGCGGGGGTTTTCGTGGTCTTCTTTGCCATGCGTGGTTCCTCCGCCGTTCAGGCGATCGCGTTCCTCACCGAGATCATCGCGCGGAGCACGGTGTTCCAGGTCTCCTGCTTCTCGAGCACCTCGTTGGGGAACATGCAGCCGTCCCAGCAGATGTGCCTGATGCCGCGGCCCGCCGCGCCTTCGAGCCAACGCTTGGAGCACGCGGGGATGTCGAGCTTGCCATTCGGGTCGTCGGCCTGGCAGTGGCGGCCGGTCTTGTCGTGCGAGCCGGTGCCGTGCACGGTGCCGTCGTTCTGCGCGACATGGAAGTCGATCGTCCACGGACGCAGCGCGTCGGTGAGCTTGGTGTAGGCCTTGTCGAAGTCCTTCGCGGAGTACTTCTTGCCCTTGCCGCTCGTCTTGAGCAGCGCGGTCTTGGGCGAGTTGACGCCGAGCAGGTAGAGGTAGGTGTGCGCGAGGTCGGCCTGGAATCCGACGGTGCCCGGCATGTCGACGGTCTCGAGCAGCGAGAGCATCGCCTTCCACGAGTGCATGCCTGCCCAGCAGACCTCGCCCTCGGCGGCGAGGCGCTCGCCGTGGCCCGCGGCGACCATGCCGGCTTCGCGGAAGGTCGCGGCGATCTGCTTGATCGCGGCCTTCTCGTTCTTGGCGGCGGCCTTGGTGCCGGTCGCGCTGTCGATGCGGATCACGCCGTACTTGCGCACGCCGTGCTCGTTGAGGATGCGCGCGATGCGGCACGCCTTGCGCACGGCGTCGATGAACTTGCGGCGCTGCTCGACCGAGCCCATCGCGCTGTCGCCGACGGTGCCCGGCCACACGGGCGCGACGAGCGAGCCGACGGCGAGGTTCTTCGCGGCGATCTTGTCGGCCATCTTGCGGATGTCGGCGTCGCTCGCGTCGGGATCGAGGTGGGTGTGGAAGAGGAAGAGGTCGACGCCGTCGAACTTCTGGCCGTCGACCTTGGCGTTCGCGGTGAGCTCGAGCATGCGGTCGAGCGAGATCGGGGGATGGTCGGTGCCGGGCTCCTTGCCGACGAGTCCGGGCCACATGGCGTTGTGCAGTTTCATCGTGTTCTCCTCAGGAAAGCTCTTGGTTTCAGCGGTGCGCGCCGACGCGCGGCGCGTTGGGATTCACTTCGGGTCCGAAGTAACGGAGGCAGACCAGCGGCTCGGTCGTCGATGTGTTGACGAACGTCACGCCGCGCTTCGCGCCGGCCTCGGTGCAGAAATACTCGTCGTTCGTCAGCTCGCGGAAGCGGATCAGCCGCGGGCTCGACAGCGGCTCGCCGTTGATCGTGCCCGTGCCCTGCACGCACGTGAGTCCGTACGCGCCGTTGTCGGTGATCGTGCAGGTCGCGCCCGGCTCGACCGTGAGCTCCTTCGCGGTGAAGTACTCGAAGCCGTTCATCTTGCCGTAGATGATCCAGCGGTCGTGCCATCCCGCGCCCTGCGCCGCGCTGACGGGCTCGAGGTAGCGGTTCGCCTTGAAGTTCGGGTCGACGTTCTTCTCCCAGTCGAGCTGCTCGACGATGAAGTCGAGGTCGCGGTGCTTGTCCTTGGGCATGTCTTTGACCAGGAGCTCCCACGGCACCATGCGGCCCTCGACGAGCGACTGGTACATCGCGAACACATCGCTGCCCCACTGCGGCTCATAGGTGCACAGCGAGCCAGGCGCGTGCAGCACGCGCGGCTCCATGATCCAGCCCGTGCCGACCTTGAGGCGATACGCCTGCGAGATGTCGAGGATTCCGTTGTCACCCGCGTTCCAGTTCTCGAGGCAACGGCGCACGTCCTTCTTGGTCGTGCCCGGCACGAGGCCCATGAACGTGTGCGGGAAGTTGTTGCCCACCGGATTGTGCTGCGGCGGGAAGTAGTACGCCTCGGGCTTGCCCTCTTGCCCGACGAGCGCGGCCTGCGCGTCGTCCTGGTGCATGTGGTGCGGGATCGGGCCCATGTTGTCGAAGAACTTCGCGTACACGGGCCACTTGCGGTACTTCGTCCACAGACGCTCGCCGATCAGCGCCGCGCCGCACTCGCTCACCGCCTGGCGCAGCGTGAAGCGCTCGCCGCCAAGCACGCAGTACGAGAGGCCTTCGTCGGGCGTGCGGTTGTCGTTCGCGGCTTCGGTGGTCGAGCTGAACCAGCGCTCGTCGATGCCGCCGCGGTGGAGGCCGTAGGCGTAGGTGTCGGCGGGGTGCAGCTTGATGCGCAGCCCCGGCTGCAGGAACGAGCGCGGGACCCAGCACGGCGCGAGGCGCAGGAGCCCCTGCGTGCGCGCGAGCTCGCGGGTCACGGCGTTGGCGACGCCGTCGGTGCGGGTGGTGAGTTCAAGCGTGGTCGTCGGCGCCGCGGGCATGGGGCGCGCAGTATGGCGGGTTTTCGCGGGCGAAGTCGGCGCGGCGCGGCGCGCCGATCGGACGCTCGGTCGCGAAGGCTGCGCTCCGACCTTCCGCCGGAATTCCTCCGCCGTGCTGAGAGACGCGCGTCGCGAGCGCGGAACTCTCGGCAGGCGTCTGAGGAGACGCCTCGGAATCGTCCCCCACGCAGCTTCCAGAGGAAACCACCATGAACCGCTTCCGCTTCCAGCCCGTTGGCGCGCTTGCCGCGTCCGTCGCCGCCGCCGCCACCTTCGCTCCTGCCGCCCAGGCCGACTTCACCACCCGCCGGTGGACTTCGGACACGAACTTCGAGCTCGTGATCAGCCACATGCCCGACTTCGACCAGCAGCGCAGCGGCCTCGGCGCCTGCGGAAGCGGCACTCCCGGGGCCAACTTCTGCGTCCCGACCTCGACGGCGAACCTGTTCGCCTACATCGCGCAGCACGGCGACACGTCGGTCTCGCCTGGCGACCACAACTGGATCTCGTCCACGAACTACACCACCGCGACCAACTTCATCAGCACGCTGGCCAGCAAGATGAGCACCAGCGACTGCAACGGGACCTCGAACAGCGACGCCTACAAGGGCGCGAAGGACCTGATGCGCTCGGAGGCGGGTTCCGACTTCGTCGTCGAGCACGAGTCGTGGTCGATCTTCAATGTGGTCACCCTCAAGGAGATGACTCGGGAGAGCGTCGACAACAAGGCGATTCAGGAGTTCGCGTACGGCAAGTACGAGACGCTCGGCACCAACGCCTGCGGCGAGACCGTCATCAACCGCAAGGGCGGGCACGCGATGACCTTCGTCGGCGCACTGCGCTCGGGCACCACCCGCAAGATCAGCTACAACGATCCGGACGACGACACGAACACCGCGTCGCAGTCGGCCTTCGTCACCTCCGAGAAGGACTGCCCGTGGATGACCGACCTCGTCGTGTTCTCGAGCGTCACCGGATCGTGCTGGGGCTTCAACCAGTCGATGAACTGGGTCAAGCGCTCGACCGGCGACGAGTACATGCGCCTGCTCGACTCGCGCATCTCGATTCGGCCGGCGAGCAGCCACTCGTGGGGTTCCTACACGGGCCTCGTCGGCGGCGTGTCGGTCGCGACCGTCGCGGGCACTTTCGTTCCGGGCGAGCTCGAGCACCTGAGCGCGAGCGCGCAGGGCGTGAGCCTCGACGCGAACGCCAAGCCGTCGCTCGCGGTGTCGCCGTCGGGCATTCCGTTCCTGCTGGTTCCTGGCGTCGCGGGCGGGCTGTTCGTGGAGCAGCGCAACGACGCGGGCTCGACGCTGGTTCCGGTCAGCCTCGCGAATGCGGGTCTTCCGGCGACTCCGATCTCCGCGATCGCGTTCAACGGCGACCGCACGCTGATGGCCGTCTGCGGCCGCACGGTCTACGCGATCGCCGGTCTCGACGGCGGCAAGCCCAGCGCCGACGAAGCGCAGCCCGCGGTCGTGTGGCAGCAGCAGGTTCCGTTCGACATCGCGGCCATCGTGCCGATGCCGGCTGACGCAAGCGAGTCGGGCATCCGTTCGCTCGTCGTCTCGGCCGACCTCCACAGCATCATGTCGATCGGCGGCGACCCCGCGATCCAGCCGACGATGCGCGCCGTGCCGCAGCAGCTGCAGTTCGACCTCGACCGCGTGAACGCGACCACCATCGTGGCCGACCGCATGGGAACCCTGTGGTTCGCGCAGTCGGGCGACCAGCACCTCAAGGCGCTCACTCCGAACGGCAACTTCTTCATCACGCCGCTTGCGGTGGCGAACATCACGGGCCTCGCGATCGACGACCTCGACAACCTCCTCGTGGTCGACAACGGCACCGTGCGCTGCTTCTCGATGGGGCCGACGGGCGTGAGCGAGACCGGCCTGCAGCGCTCGAAGTTCGCGGGTCAGGTGGTCGGCAACGGATTCACCGTGTGCCGCAGCAGCTCGAACTACGAGCCGCGATTCCACGGCGGCGCCGGCTGGCGCAGCGTGCCCGACCCGATCGCCGCGCCGAATGTCTGCCTCGGCGACATCGACGGCAACGGCTCGGTCGACGGATCGGACATGGCCACGCTCCTCGGCTCCTGGAACTCGGTGCAGAACGCCGCGGCCGACCTCGACCACGACGGAATCGTGGCAGGCTCGGACCTCGCGATCCTGCTCACCAGCTGGGGCGTGTGCCACTGAGCGAAGCCGCGCTGGCAAGCGCGCGAGCACGCGAGCAAGATGCACCGCGGGTCCGACGTCGACGTCGGACCCGCGGTGCATCTTGCTCGCGTGCTCGCGCGCTTGCCAGCGCGGCTTCGCTCAGTGGCACACGCCCCAGCTGGTGAGCAGGATCGCGAGGTCCGAGCCTGCCACGATTCCGTCGTGGTCGAGGTCGGCCGCGGCGTTCTGCACCGAGTTCCAGGAGCCGAGGAGCGTGGCCATGTCCGATCCGTCGACCGAGCCGTTGCCGTCGATGTCGCCGAGGCAGACATTCGGCGCGGCGATCGGGTCGGGCACGCTGCGCCAGCCGGCGCCGCCGTGGAATCGCGGCTCGTAGTTCGAGCTGCTGCGGCACACGGTGAATCCGTTGCCGACCACCTGACCCGCGAACTTCGAGCGCTGCAGGCCGGTCTCGCTCACGCCCGTCGGCCCCATCGAGAAGCAGCGCACGGTGCCGTTGTCGACCACGAGGAGGTTGTCGAGGTCGTCGATCGCGAGGCCCGTGATGTTCGCCACCGCAAGCGGCGTGATGAAGAAGTTGCCGTTCGGAGTGAGCGCCTTGAGGTGCTGGTCGCCCGACTGCGCGAACCACAGGGTTCCCATGCGGTCGGCCACGATGGTGGTCGCGTTCACGCGGTCGAGGTCGAACTGCAGCTGCTGCGGCACGGCGCGCATCGTCGGCTGGATCGCGGGGTCGCCGCCGATCGACATGATGCTGTGGAGGTCGGCCGAGACGACGAGCGAACGGATGCCCGACTCGCTTGCGTCAGCCGGCATCGGCACGATGGCCGCGATGTCGAACGGAACCTGCTGCTGCCACACGACCGCGGGCTGCGCTTCGTCGGCGCTGGGCTTGCCGCCGTCGAGACCGGCGATCGCGTAGACCGTGCGGCCGCAGACGGCCATCAGCGTGCGGTCGCCGTTGAACGCGATCGCGGAGATCGGAGTCGCCGGAAGACCCGCATTCGCGAGGCTGACCGGAACCAGCGTCGAGCCCGCGTCGTTGCGCTGCTCCACGAACAGCCCGCCCGCGACGCCAGGAACCAGCAGGAACGGAATGCCCGACGGCGACACCGCGAGCGACGGCTTGGCGTTCGCGTCGAGGCTCACGCCCTGCGCGCTCGCGCTCAGGTGCTCGAGCTCGCCCGGAACGAAAGTGCCCGCGACGGTCGCGACCGACACGCCGCCGACGAGGCCCGTGTAGGAACCCCACGAGTGGCTGCTCGCCGGCCGAATCGAGATGCGCGAGTCGAGCAGGCGCATGTACTCGTCGCCGGTCGAGCGCTTGACCCAGTTCATCGACTGGTTGAAGCCCCAGCACGATCCGGTGACGCTCGAGAACACGACGAGGTCGGTCATCCACGGGCAGTCCTTCTCGGAGGTGACGAAGGCCGACTGCGACGCGGTGTTCGTGTCGTCGTCCGGATCGTTGTAGCTGATCTTGCGGGTGGTGCCCGAGCGCAGTGCGCCGACGAAGGTCATCGCGTGCCCGCCCTTGCGGTTGATGACGGTCTCGCCGCAGGCGTTGGTGCCGAGCGTCTCGTACTTGCCGTACGCGAACTCCTGAATCGCCTTGTTGTCGACGCTCTCCCGAGTCATCTCCTTGAGGGTGACCACATTGAAGATCGACCACGACTCGTGCTCGACGACGAAGTCGGAACCCGCCTCCGAGCGCATCAGGTCCTTCGCGCCCTTGTAGGCGTCGCTGTTCGAGGTCCCGTTGCAGTCGCTGGTGCTCATCTTGCTGGCCAGCGTGCTGATGAAGTTGGTCGCGGTGGTGTAGTTCGTGGACGAGATCCAGTTGTGGTCGCCAGGCGAGACCGACGTGTCGCCGTGCTGCGCGATGTAGGCGAACAGGTTCGCCGTCGAGGTCGGGACGCAGAAGTTGGCCCCGGGAGTGCCGCTTCCGCAGGCGCCGAGGCCGCTGCGCTGCTGGTCGAAGTCGGGCATGTGGCTGATCACGAGCTCGAAGTTCGTGTCCGAAGTCCACCGGCGGGTGGTGAAGTCGGCCTGGGCGGCAGGAGCGAAGGTGGCGGCGGCGGCGACGGACGCGGCAAGCGCGCCAACGGGCTGGAAGCGGAAGCGGTTCATGGTGGTTTCCTCTGGAAGCTGCGTGGGGGACGATTCCGAGGCGTCTCCTCAGACGCCTGCCGAGAGTTCCGCGCTCGCGACGCGCGTCTCTCAGCACGGCGGAGGAATTCCGGCGGAAGGTCGGAGCGCAGCCTTCGCGACCGAGCGTCCGATCGGCGCGCCGCGCCGCGCCGACTTCGCCCGCGAAAACCCGCCATACTGCGCGCCCCATGCCCGCGGCGCCGACGACCACGCTTGAACTCACCACCCGCACCGACGGCGTCGCCAACGCCGTGACCCGCGAGCTCGCGCGCACGCAGGGGCTCCTGCGCCTCGCGCCGTGCTGGGTCCCGCGCTCGTTCCTGCAGCCGGGGCTGCGCATCAAGCTGCACCCCGCCGACACCTACGCCTACGGCCTCCACCGCGGCGGCATCGACGAGCGCTGGTTCAGCTCGACCACCGAAGCCGCGAACGACAACCGCACGCCCGACGAAGGCCTCTCGTACTGCGTGCTTGGCGGCGAGCGCTTCACGCTGCGCCAGGCGGTGAGCGAGTGCGGCGCGGCGCTGATCGGCGAGCGTCTGTGGACGAAGTACCGCAAGTGGCCCGTGTACGCGAAGTTCTTCGACAACATGGGCCCGATCCCGCACCACATGCACCAGGACGACGCGCAGGCCGCGCTCGTCGGGCAAGAGGGCAAGCCCGAGGCGTACTACTTCCCGCCGCAGCACAATCCGGTGGGCAACAACTTCCCGCACACGTTCATGGGCCTCGTGCCGGGCACGACCAAGAAGGACGTGCGCCGTTGCCTCGAGAACTGGAACGCGGGTGACAACGGAATCCTCGACATCTCGCAGGCGTATCGCCTCAAGGTCGGCACGGGCTGGATCATGGAGCCGCGCGTGCTGCACGCGCCTGGCTCGCTGTGCACCTATGAGCCGCAGTGGGGCAGCGATGTGTTCGCGATGTACCAGTCGCTCGTCGAGGGCCGCATGGTGCCGTGGGAGCTCCTGGTCAAAGACATGCCCAAGGACAAGCACCGCGACCTCGACTTCATCGTCGAGCAGCTCGACTGGGAGAAGAACGTCGACCCGAACTTCAAGGCGAACCGCTACCTCGAGCCCGTCAGCGCGGCGCAGGGCGCGGGATGGCACGACCGCTGGATCATCTACGGCAAGATGAACGGCTTCGAGTACTTCACCGCGAAGGAGCTCACGGTCGAGCCGGGCGCGACCTGCACGATCACCGACAACGGCGCGTACGGACTCACGTGCGTGCAGGGCACGGGCACGATCAACGGCGAGCCGCTGTCGAGCCCGCGGCTGATCCGCTTCCGCGAGCTGACGAACGACGAGTATTTCTGCACCGAGGCCGGCGCGAAGCGCGGCGTGACGTTCGTCAACACATCGACGACCGAGCCGCTGGTCTGCCTCCGTTACTTCGGACCCGAAGTGAATCCCAACGCGCCGCGCGTCGGCGCGCACCGCTGAAACCAAGAGCTTTCCTGAGGAGAACACGATGAAACTGCACAACGCCATGTGGCCCGGACTCGTCGGCAAGGAGCCCGGCACCGACCATCCCCCGATCTCGCTCGACCGCATGCTCGAGCTCACCGCGAACGCCAAGGTCGACGGCCAGAAGTTCGACGGCGTCGACCTCTTCCTCTTCCACACCCACCTCGATCCCGACGCGAGCGACGCCGACATCCGCAAGATGGCCGACAAGATCGCCGCGAAGAACCTCGCCGTCGGCTCGCTCGTCGCGCCCGTGTGGCCGGGCACCGTCGGCGACAGCGCGATGGGCTCGGTCGAGCAGCGCCGCAAGTTCATCGACGCCGTGCGCAAGGCGTGCCGCATCGCGCGCATCCTCAACGAGCACGGCGTGCGCAAGTACGGCGTGATCCGCATCGACAGCGCGACCGGCACCAAGGCCGCCGCCAAGAACGAGAAGGCCGCGATCAAGCAGATCGCCGCGACCTTCCGCGAAGCCGGCATGGTCGCCGCGGGCCACGGCGAGCGCCTCGCCGCCGAGGGCGAGGTCTGCTGGGCAGGCATGCACTCGTGGAAGGCGATGCTCTCGCTGCTCGAGACCGTCGACATGCCGGGCACCGTCGGATTCCAGGCCGACCTCGCGCACACCTACCTCTACCTGCTCGGCGTCAACTCGCCCAAGACCGCGCTGCTCAAGACGAGCGGCAAGGGCAAGAAGTACTCCGCGAAGGACTTCGACAAGGCCTACACCAAGCTCACCGACGCGCTGCGTCCGTGGACGATCGACTTCCATGTCGCGCAGAACGACGGCACCGTGCACGGCACCGGCTCGCACGACAAGACCGGCCGCCACTGCCAGGCCGACGACCCGAATGGCAAGCTCGACATCCCCGCGTGCTCCAAGCGTTGGCTCGAAGGCGCGGCGGGCCGCGGCATCAGGCACATCTGCTGGGACGGCTGCATGTTCCCCAACGAGGTGCTCGAGAAGCAGGAGACCTGGAACACCGTGCTCCGCGCGATGATCTCGGTGAGGAACGCGATCGCCTGAACGGCGGAGGAACCACGCATGGCAAAGAAGACCACGAAAACCCCCGCGATCATCTCCACCACCTCGCCCGCGGCCGCGAAGCGCGAGCTCCGCATCGGCCTCATCGGCTACGGCTTCATGGGCCGCGCGCACGCGAACGCGGTGCGCCAGCAGCCGCACTTCTTCAAGGACACGACGCGCAAGCCCGTGCTCCAGGCCGTCTGCGGCCGCGATGAAGCCAAGGTCCGCGAGTTCGCCGCCACCTGGGACGCGCGCTCGGTCGAGACCGACTGGAAGAAGCTCGTCGCCCGCGACGACATCGACGCCGTCGACATCTGCACGCCCAACGACTCGCACATGGAGATCGCGCTCGCGTGCATCAAGCACGGCAAGATGATCCTCTGCGAGAAGCCGCTCGCGCTCGACGGCAAGCAGGGCGAGAAGATGGTCGCCGCCGTCGAGAAGTCCAAGCTGCCGAACCTCGTCTGGTACAACTATCGCTTCCTCCCCGCGGTCACGCTCGCGAAGAACATCGTCGACGCGGGCGAGCTCGGGCAGATCTTCCACTACCGCGCGAACTTCCTGCAGGACTGGACGATCTCCGCCGACCTCCCGCAGGGCGGCACGGGCCTCTGGCGCCTCGACGCGAAGGTCGCGGGCTCGGGCGTGACGGGCGACCTGCTCGCGCACTGCATCGACACCGCGCGCTGGATCAACGGCGAGATCGTGTCGGTCAGCGCGATGACGGAGACCTTCATCAAGGAGCGCGTCCATACCGCGACCGGCAAGAAGCAGCCGGTCAAGATCGACGACGCCTGCGCGTTCCTCGCGCGATTCGAGAACGGCTCGATGGCCGTCTTCGAGTCGACCCGCTACGCGCGCGGCCACAAGGCGCTGTACACCTTCGAGATCAACGGCGCAAACAAGTCGCTCGCGTGGGACCTGCACGACCTCAACCGCCTGTCGTACTTCGACCACGGCGTGCCCGGCGACCGCCGCGGCTGGTCGAGCATCCACTGCACCGACGGCGACCATCCGTACGCGGGCAAGTGGTGGGTGCCGGGCCTCTGCCTCGGCTACGAGCACTCGTTCGTGCACGCGCTGCATGAGTTCCTGTGGAGCCTGGACAACCCGAAGGCGGCGAAGCGATTCCCCGACTTCCGCCACGCGCTCGGCACGCAGTATGTGTGCGACGCGGTGCTCGCCGCCGCGCGCTCGCAGAAGACGGTCAAGGTCAAGCGCGCGTAAGGTCGCGCGAGACGGCAACGCAACCGTGTAAGAACACGCGCGGAGCGAGCGCCTGCATGGCACTCGCTCCGCGCGTTGCTTTCTCGATGCGCGCGTCAGCCCTTCAGCGACGCCATGTCGATCACAAACCGGTACTTCACATCGCTCTTGAGCATGCGCTCGTAGGCGGTGTTGATCTCGTCCATGCGGATCTTCTCGATGTCGCACACGATGCCGTGCTTGCCGCAGAAATCAAGCATTTCCTGCGTCTCGGCGATGCCGCCGATGCACGAGCCCGCGAGGTTGCGGCGGGGGAGGATCAGGCTGAACGCCGCGATCTGCTGCGGCGACGGCGGCACGCCGACCATGCACATCGTGCCGTCGAGCTTGATCAGCGCCATCAGCGCGTCGAGCGAGTGGTCGGCCGACACGGTGTCGATGATCAGGTCGAACGACGATGCGTGCTTGGCCATCGCGGCCTCGTCCTTCGAGATCACGACCTCGTGCGCGCCCAGGCGCAGGCCGTCGGCGACCTTCGAAGGCGACGTCGTGAACAGCACCGTGTGCGCGCCGAGCGCGCGCGCGAACTTCACGCCCATGTGGCCGAGTCCGCCGAGGCCGACGATGCCGACCTTCTTGCCGGGGCCCGCCTTCCAGTGCTTGAGCGGCGACCAGGTGGTGATGCCCGCGCACAGCAGCGGCGCGGCCGCCGCCGGGTCGAGATTCGCCGGGACCTTGAGCGAGAACGCCTCGTCGACGACGACCTTCTCCGAGTAGCCGCCGAAGGTCATGCCGCCGAGGTGCTTGTCCTCGCCGTTGTAGGTGAAGACCGCGCCGCCCGTGCAGTACTGCTCGAGGCCCTTCTTGCAGCAGTCGCATGCGCGGCACGAGTCGACGAGGCAGCCAACCGACGCGAGGTCGCCGGCCTTGAACTTCGTGACCTTCGCGCCCACGCGCGTCACGCGGCCGAGGATCTCGTGGCCCGGCACGACGGGGTACTGCGTGAAGCCCCATTCATTGCGCGCGAAGTGGAGGTCGCTGTGGCACACGCCGCAGTACATGATGTCGATCTCGACATCGGTCGCCGTCGGCTGGCGACGCTCGATCGCGTGCGGTGCAAGAGGCGAGGTGGGGGACTGCGCGGCGTAGGACTTGGTGGGCATATCGGTTCTCGTTGCTGCGGGCGAAAGCGCGGATCGTAGCCGTGGCGCCGATGCACGGGAAGCGTCCCCAAGCATCGCGCCGCGATCGGTGCAACCGCACGACATCGGCGCGGCGTGCGCTTCAACGCGCGCGGCGCGAGGTCTATGGTCGAGCTCGCAACGTCCATTCACCAGCAATCCTCACGACAGGAACCCGCCATGCGAAACTCGCGCAAGATCGTCGCCCAGATGCTCGCCTTCACCGCACTCGCATGGATCCTCGCGGCGGCGCCCGCGTGCAGCACCGCGCCCAAGACCACGGCCGAGCGACGCGTGCTCTCCACCGACACCAACGCGTTCGTCGCGCGCGCGAAGGAGACCGATCCGTCGCTCGCCAAGTTCTTCGACAACTGCGTGGGTTTCGCGGTGATTCCCGAGATCGGCAAGGGCGGCGTCATCCTCGGCGGCGCGTACGGCAAGGGCCAGCTGTTCGATCGCACGGGCCGGCTTGTCGGCTACTGCGATGTGAGCCAGGGCTCGATCGGCGCGCAGATCGGCGGCCAGACCTTCGGCGAGATGGTGTTCTTCGAGAACGAGAAGGCCTTCTCCGACTTCAAGGGAGGCAAGTTCTCGCTGACGGCGCAGGCATCCGCCGTGGCGCTTTCGGCGGGCGCGGCTGCTGCGTCGAGGTACGACAACGGCATCGCGCTCTTCGTGATGAATCCCCAGGGGCTCATGCTCGAGGCGTCGGTCGGCGGACAGCAGTTTGGCTACCAGGCGCTCGCCGACGTGTACGAGGACCGGCTCGACAACGAGTGATTCGCGCGGGCGCGCGGGCCGCGCTTCGGCTTCGTGTGAGTGCCCGCAGACGGCGTCTGCGGGCACTCGCGGTTTGATCCGCGCCGCAAACCAGCAAAAAGTGCGACGCGCCCCGATGCACGCGGGGCGCGTCGCTCCAAAGAAGAAGTCTGTGTGGATCTCGTGTTCGTCGCTGCTCAGCGTCGGCGGCGGCCGACGATTCCGGCAAGCGCGAGGAGCGCGAGTGCGCCCGGCGCGGGGACGGAGAAGGTCCCCGTGCTGATGGTGGTCGGAGATCCGAAGGTCGTGTTGTGCTCGATCTTGAGCGAGATGGTCTTGGAGGCGCTGTTCGCGGCGAGCACGAACTGGGCGAGCAGCACGCGGCCGTTCGCGTCGGCCTTGCCCTGCATGTTCTCGGTGACGCTGTTGTAGTAGCCCGCGATGCCGCTCGTCGCGTAGTCTGGGATCGTCGGCGTGTTCCAGCCGTTGATCCAGCCCGCGTCGGGCACGGTGGAGTTGCCTGCGTTGAGACCGGCGTTGCCGCCGATCACGAGGTACGAGTCGTCGTTGGCGCCGAGGCCGAAGTTCGCGTTCCACGAGCCGGCCGAGGTGGTCGTGCCCGAGGAGACGATGTCGTTGTGATAGAAGCCGCCGAGGTCGCCCTGCACCGCGTGGAGCTGGAATGCGCGGAGGACCGTGTCGTTCGAGCTGTTGAACTGCGCCGAGACGCGGTAGGTGACGAGGTTGCCGTTGGCGGCGGAGCTGACGCTGTAGCCCACGAATCCGGCCGACGCGCTCGCTGCGGCGAGCAGCGGGGCCGCTGCGATGGCAGCGATGGCGACGAACGCCTGTGGAGGATGTGCGCGGTGAGTCTTCATTTCTTTTCCCTGTTGTTGGCGTCGCTGCGATGTTGTTCGTCGCGACGCACCAACACTGTGCCGCGGCGATCGCATGCGGCAAGCGCGTGCGTGTGAAATCACGCTGCGTGCGGCCCGCGGCCGTCATGCTGTGATGGATGTGCCGAGGTTTCCGTGCGCGCCTGCACGCGCGCCCGCCGCGCAGCCCGCACGGCCGTCACAG
Source organism: uncultured bacterium (assembly GCA_903891095.1). Taxonomy (GTDB): domain Bacteria; phylum Planctomycetota; class Phycisphaerae; order Phycisphaerales; family SM1A02; genus QWPT01. Next base: position 23,840 of record CAITDI010000112.1, read on the forward strand.
GTGGAACTCCGCGTCCTGCGTCGCGGTCAACCCGCGATGCTGCGCGCAACCGCTTCCGCGACCTCGATGCCGTCGATCGACGCCGACAGGATGCCGCCTGCGTAGCCTGCGCCTTCGCCGGTCGGATACAGGCCCGTCGTGTTGAGGCTCTGCAGGTCGTCGTCGTCGCGCTTGATGCGGATCGGCGACGACGTGCGCGTCTCGACGCCGGTCAGCACCGCGTCGGCGAGGTCGAATCCCTTGATCTCGCGCGCAAACGCGGGGATCGCCTCGCGGATCGCGGTGATCGCGTACTCGGGCAGCGCCGTCGCGAGATCGGTCAGGTGCACGCCCGGCGTGTACGACGGCAGCACGCTCCTGAACTCCGTCGACGCGCGCCCCTTGAGGAAGTCGCCGACGAGCTGCCCAGGCGCCTGGTAGTTGCGCCCGCCGAGCTCGTACGCGCGCGACTCCCAGAAGCGCTGGAACTCGATGCCCGCAAGCACGCCGCCCGGAAAGTCGGCCTCGGGCGTGATGCCGACCACGATGCCCGCGTTCGCGTTGCGCTCCTCGCGCGAGTACTGGCTCATGCCGTTGGTCACGACGCGGCCTTCCTCGCTGGCCGCGGCGACGACGGTCCCGCCCGGGCACATGCAGAAGCTGTACACCGAGCGGCCGTTCTTCGCGTGATGCACGAGGCGGTAGTCGGCCGCGCCGAGCAGCGGGCTGTCGGCCTTCTCGCCGTAGCGGCACTGGTTGATGAGCGACTGCGGATGCTCGATGCGGAAGCCGATCGAGAACGGCTTCGGCTCGATGTACACGCCGTGCCCGTGCAGCATCTCGAACGTGTCGCGCGCGCTGTGGCCGACCGCGAGCACGAGGTGGTCGGTCGCGATGCGCTCGCCGCCCGCGAGCACGACGCCGCGCACGCGCGCGGTGCGCTTGCCGTCGGCCGACGCGACCTTCTCGAGCTCGATGTCGTCGACGCGCGTCTCGAAGCGGATCTCGCCGCCGAGCGCGATGATCTTGGCGCGCATCTTCTCGACCATGCTCACCAGGCGGAACGTGCCGATGTGCGGCCTGCTCGCGTAGAGGATCTCCTCCGGGGCGCCCGCGTCGACGAACTCGCGCAGCACCTTGCGCCCGAGGAAGCGCGGGTCCTTGACCTGGCTGTACAGCTTGCCGTCGGAGAACGTGCCCGCGCCGCCTTCGCCGAACTGCGTGTTCGACTCGGTGTTGAGCACGCCCTGGCGCCACATGCGGAAGGTGTCCTTCGTGCGCTCGCGCACGATCTTGCCGCGCTCGAGGATCAGCGGACGGAAGCCCGACTGCGCGAGGATCAGTCCCGCGAAAAGCCCAGCGGGGCCCATGCCGATCACGATCGGCCGCTTGGTGCGCGCGTTGGACTCGGGCGTCGCGCGGGCGACGAACTTGTAGCCCATGTCGGGCGCGGTCTTCACATGCGGGTCGGTCTTGAGCCGGTTGAGCACCTTCGCCTCATGGCGGAGCTCGGCGTCGACCGTGTACACGAACAGGATCGACTTCTTCTTGCGGGCATCGACCGCGCGCTTGTAGACCTCGAAGCGCACGAGGTCCTCGGACGAGACGCCGAGGCGCTGGATGATCGCGGCGCGCAGCGCGTCCTCGGGGTGCTCGAGCGGAAGACGGAGTTCGGTGATGCGAAGCATGGGCGTTTGGAGGAGGTCGGCCTCAACGCAAAGGCCCTCCGATGGAGGGCCTTCGGGTCGCAGCCGCAAAGACAGTACACCAATCGCGGCGCGCCTGTCGTGCGTCGCGCCCGCAAGCGCCGAGAACCCGCGCCGTCGCGCATCGTTCTTCGCGCGCGGCATATCGCTCCTGCAGGCCAAAGCCGATAGAGTCTGCCCATGGCCCTCCGCGAATCACTGGTCACGAAGATCGAGCGTCACCTCGACGCAGGCGACAACGAAGGCGCGCTCAAGGCGTGCAACGACTTCCTGGCGCAGTCGCCGAGCAGCTTCGTCGCGCGGTTTGGCCGCGCGCGCGCCAACCTTCGGCTCGCGAACTACGTCGACGCCGAGACCGACATCGAGCTCGCGCTCGCGCTCTCGCCCAAGGACGAGCACGCGCGCGTCGTGCGCGCCAACATGGACCTCCGCCTCGGCAAGATCGACAAGGTGATCGAAGGCCTGACCCCGATCGCGCGCGGCCGCGGTCCGCACGCGGTCGAGGCCGCGATCAACCTGATGCAGACGCTGCAGAACGCCGGCCGCATCGAGCAGCTGAAGGAAGAGGTCAAGCTCGGCGGCGCATGGACGAAGGACCTGCGCGCGCTCCTGATCTTCGCGCACGTCAAGGTCGCCGAGGACCGCGAGGCGGGCATCGCCGAGCTCATCAAGATCTCCCGCGACAACCACCCGATGGTCCTCCGCCGCCACGCGGGCTTCGAGGCGGTCGGACTGCTCGACAAGTCGGGCCGCTACCGCGAGGCGTTCGACCTGGCGACCACCATCCACCGCATCAGCACCGCGCCGGTCAACATGGACGAGTGGAACATCCCGCTGCAGCAGCAGCTCTCGCTGCTGCAGAAGGGCGCGGGGTTCTACAAGCCGCGCTGCGAGCCTGTGCATGGCGCCGCGTTCATCGTCGGCATGCCGCGGTCGGGCACGACCTTGCTCGAGCAGATGCTCGACCGCCATCCCGCGATCGGCGGCATCGGCGAGTTCGACGGGCTCGACATGGTGTGCCGCTCGCTCTTCGCGCAGGGCGTCTGGCCGCGCATGCCCGCGGCGGTCCCCGACGCGGTGTTCGCGCAGCTGCAGAAGCGCTACCTCGATGGCGCGCGCCAGATCCGCAAGGACGGCGCGGCCTGGACCTTCGACAAGAGCCTGCGCACCTGGCGCGGACTGCCCGAGGTCGCGTCGGTCTTCCCCGGCGCCGTGTGCATCAATGTGGACCGCGACCCGCGCGACATGGCCACGAGCATCTTCCTCTCGTACTTCAACCCGACCTCGTACGAGTGGACGCAGAGCTTCTCCGCGATCCGCCAGATGGCCGAGTGGCAGCGCAAGATCGTGCCGGTCGCCTTCGATGTGCTCGGGCTCTCGAACGAGCGCATCGTGTACGAGGACCTCGTCGAGGATCCCGCGCTCTACGCCGAGCGCTGCCTGAAGCGCATGGGCCTCCCGATGGACGAGCGCGTGCTTTCGCCCGAGCAGAACACCAAGGGCGCGTTCACGCTCTCCCACGCGCAGGTGCGCCAGCCGATCAACCGCAAGTCGATCGGCCGCTGGAAGAACTACGAGTGGGCCTTCGACAGCTCGTGGGACGCGGTGGTCGCGGCGCATGAGGCGCGGCGGCAGCACAAGTGACGGAGATCCTAAAACTGCAAGAGCCCCGCGGAATCCGCGGGGCTCTTTGCTTTCTCAGTCGGGCTGGCGGGATTTGAACCCACGACCTTTTGACCCCCAGTCAAACGCGCTACCAAGCTGCGCTACAACCCGTTCGAGGTCGGGGAGTATAGCGGCAACCGCATTGCACGCTTCCCTCTTCGCCGAGTTGGATATCGGTCGGCGCCGCGCGCGAAATCGGCTCTAATCCGCCACGCGATGACCTCCTTCATGCTGATCACCGGACTCGCCGTTCCCGCACTGCTCGCACTTGCCGCCGATCCTGCGATGACCAACTCGCCACAGCCCGCCGCCGCCGTTGTCGTTGTTCCGCCGCCCGCGCCGATCGCGCCGCTTCCGCACGCGCGGCAGCTCGCGTGGAAGGAGATGGAGTTCACGGGCTTCATCCACTTCGGGCCGAACACGTTCACCGACAAGGAGTGGGGCCACGGCGACGAGCCTGCGGATGTGTTCAACCCGACCGCGCTCGACGCGCGCCAGTGGGTCAAGACGATGAAGGACGCGGGCATCAAGGGCGTCGTGATCACCGCCAAGCATCACGACGGCTACTGCAACTGGCCGACCGCGATGAGCACGCACTCCGTCGCGCACAGCCCGTGGAAGGGCGGCAAGGGCGATGTCCTGCGCGAGCTCAGCGACGCGTGCCGCGAGGGCGGGCTCAAGTTCGGCGTGTATCTCTCGCCGTGGGACCGCAACAATCCCAAGTACGGCACGGGCGAGGAGTACAACGAGTACTTCCGCCAGCAGCTCCGCGAGGTGCTCACCAAGTACGGGCCGATCTTCGAGGTCTGGTTCGACGGCGCGTGCGGCGAGGGCCCGAACGGCAAGCGGCAGGTGTACGACTTCCCGAGCTTTCGCAAGGTCGTGCGCGAGCTGCAGCCGAACGCGGTCATGTTCAGCGATGTCGGCCCCGACATCCGCTGGGTCGGCAACGAGCAGGGCTGGGCGGGCGAGACCTGCTGGTCGATGCTCAAGGCCGCGGGCCACGGCATCGGCGACGACAATCCGCCGAGCACGAAGTCGCTCAACGAGGGCGACATCGACGGCGAGTCGTGGATCCCCGCCGAGTGCGACGTGTCGATCCGCCCGGGTTGGTTCTATCACGCCAACGAGGACGACAAGGTCAAGACGCCCGCGCAGCTCTTCGACCTCTGGGAGCGCAGCGTCGGGCACAACGCGAACTTCCACCTGAACTTCCCCGTCGATCGCCGCGGCCTGATCCACGAGAACGACGTGAAGGCCGTGCTCGGTCTCCGCAAGCTGATCGACGCGACCTACGGAGAGGGCACCGATCTCGCGCACGGCCGACCGACCGCGGTCACCAATCTCCGCGGCGACGCGCCGCGCGGCGCGAGCGAGCCGCTCGTCGATTCGCCGTACTCCAGCGCGAAGGCCGTCGACGGCGATCCCGCGACCTACTGGGCGACCGACGACAGCGTGCGCAACGCGAGCATCGAGATCGAGCTCGACGCGACCAAGCCGTTCGACCGCGTCGTGCTCAGCGAGCCGACCGCGCTCGGCCAGCGCGTGGGCAAGTTCCGCATCAGCGTGCCCGCGACGCCGAGCGACAACAACCACCGCGACTGGGTCACGCTCGCCGAAGGCACGACGATCGGCTTCAAGCGGATCGTGCGCGTGCCGTTGACGAAGGCGCGATACGTTCGCGTTGAAATTCTCGATGCGCGCGCGTGTCCGTGCCTGAGCAGCGTGTCTGTTCACGCGACCGCGCAAGCGAAGTAATCGGAGCCGTCTCTACAGACCGCATCGTCCGCAAAGGCGGACCAATCCCGCTGACTCGGGCGCGAATCTGCGCCCACTATTTGCCCCGCCTGCAGCACGGGGTACCGTCCGTCCGTACCTTTGGGTGAATGGCGCTGTCTTTGCCACCTGCACGGTGGCCAACCCGCCTGAAGCCCGCCGAGGAACCCGTGACACTTCGCTCAACACTTGTCGACATCCTGCCCGCCGGGGCGGTCACTGCAGCGCGTACCGCGCGCTGGGCCGTTGCCAAGTCACGCAGCGAACTGCTGGCGAAGTTGCCGTGCGAACTCGATGGCCGTGAGCCGCGCCGCGCGCCTGCATTCGTGATCGGCTCGGGCCGCTCGGGAACGACGGCGCTCGGCCGCGCGATCGGAGCCTCGCCGGAGCTCAGCTACTTCTTCGAGCCCGTCGACCGTTGGTTCGCGATCAGTCCGGCGACCGACTACGGCGGCATGTTCTCCGCGAACTACGGCCGCTGCGCGCTTGGCTCGATCGACGTCGACGACGCGGTCCGCACGCGCTTTCGCCGCGTGTTCCGCAGCGCGCTCGTCGACGGACGCCAGATGGTCGAGAAGACCCCGATCAATGCGTTCCGCATCGGATTCCTCGATGCCATCGATCCGCGCACCAAGTACATCGAGATCCGCCGCGACGGCGTCGATGTCGTGCGCTCGATCCTGCAGCTCTCGCGCAAGAGCGACTACAACGTCCTCGGCCGCGGCCGCGCGAACCGGTGGTGGGGCCCCAACGACTGCAAGTGGAACTCGCTCGCGAGCCACGTCGGCACGCTCGACATCGAGCCTGAATACCTCGTGCCCGAGGCCGAGTTCGCCACGCGCGGCGCCATCGAGTGGATCGCCAGCGTCAAGGCCGTCGAGCGCGCGTCCGAGCGGCTCGGCGATCGCCTGCACCGCGTGAACTACAGCGATCTCGTCGCGCGCCCCGAGCAAACGCTCGAGCAGATCGCGGCGTTCCTCGGCGTGCCCCCGGGCGACTGGACCAGGCGCGCCGCCACGGAGCTCCGAGTGACCAACCGCCGCATCGCGCTGCCGCTCGTGCTGCCCGGCGCCATCGCGCGCCGACTCAACACGTGGAACGAGCGCCTCGGCTTCAGCGGCCG
>CAITDI010000113.1 GCA_903891095.1 uncultured bacterium
CCGAGCACAGGCAGTCCCGCGATGCGGCCGAGGATGAGCGACGGCGCGCTGTTCGAGAGCATGATGAGAAACGGCACGCCCGCGGCGCGCTGCGCGAAACCGCGGAGTTCGGCGACGGCGCCCGGGTCCTTGGCGAGATCGAGCCGCTTGCGCACGAGCAGCCAGCCGGCCGCGATCGACACCGCCGACGACGCGACGAATCCAAGCGCGAGCGCGTTCGCGCCAAAGCCGAGCTTCGCGCCGCCGACCGACACCGCGACCTGCGCGAGCGCGCCCGCGACCGCTGCGATCGAGATCGGCTTGAAGCGCAGGTTCTTGCGCTCGACGTACATCCACGGGTTCTCGAGGCCCGCGCACAGCGGCATGAGCGCGATGAGGAGCACCATCGTCGTGATCGCGGAATCGCCGAAGTACCACGCGGCCAGCGGCGACGCGACCGCCGTGCCCGCCGCGATCGCCACGCCGCGCACCGCGAGGATGCGGAACGCCGTGCCGAGGAAACGCGGATCCTCCGCGCGCTCCGACTGCACGACCGCCTGGTCGATGCCGAGGTACGAGATCGTCTCGAGGATTCCCGAGACCACCATCGTGGCCGCGAGCAGGCCGAAGTCGTCGGGCGAGAGCAAGCGCGCGAGCACGAGGCTCGCGAGGAACCTCAGCCCGCGGTCGGCACCGCGCGCCAGGATCTGCCAGAAGGCTGCACTCGTCGTCTTGCGCCGAAGCGTCATGCTCGGCGGAGTCTATCGGAAGCCTCGTGGGGAGGTCGCGGGTCGGTCGTGGGTTGGTCGCGCGCGGCCGCGTCGGTCGTCAGCGCCACGCGTTGAGCAGCGTCGCGAGGTCCGCCGGACCGACGACGAAGTCATGATCGAGGTCGGCCGCGCAATTCGCGCACGGCCCCCACGAATTGAGCAGCGCGGCGAGATCCGCGGCATTCACGAATCCATCGTGGTTCAGGTCCGCGGGCTGGAACGCGCATGAATCAGGCAGCAAATCGCCGTTCGCGTCGGTCGCGCTCGCAGGCGCGATCACGATCGCGGTCGCGGCGGGCGCGTCGACGGGATACACGCGGTAATTGCGCTCGGTGTATCCAGAGCCAAGATTGAACCCGTTGATCGTCGACGAACCGCCCGTGCTGGTGATGAGCACGCCGTGGTTGTCGCCTGCGTCACAGAGCGCGTACGGATTGACGATCAGCGTGCCGTTCTCGACATCCCATTCGCCGAGGTATGCGCCCGCGGCGCTGAAGCGCACGATCGCGTTGGGCGCGCCGTTCGCGACGAGCACCGAGCCATCGGACTTGGCAAAGAGACCGCGGTAGTCGGGCGTGCTCGCCGACTGGTTCGCGAACACGCTCGCGACGCCCGCAGGCCATGTGTAGCGCTCGATCAGGCCCGTGGCGTGGGATACGAGCACGTCGGTCGACGCGCCCGCCGCGGTGATGCGGAACACGAGGTCGCGCGGCAGATTGCCAGCGCCCGCCGCCACAAACGTACGGGAAATCGTGCCGTTCGCAGCGAGCAGCTCGATGCGGCCCGTCACGAGGAGCACTGCAAGCGTGCCATCGGGCGCAGCCGCGATCGCACGCGCATCGGCCGCGAGCGCGACCGACCACACCGATGCCGCGGCGTCATGCACGCGATCAAGCGCATAGATGCGATTGCCCGCAGCGGCGTAGAGCCGGCCATCGACGCCGATCGCGAGATCGGCCACAGGGGCCGAACCGCACACGATCGTGCGACGCAGCACGCCCGAGCGCGGGTCGAGCTCGCGCAGGAGATTGTCGCTGGCGCTGCCGACCCAGCGCGACTTCGAGCCCTGCAGCTCGGTGAAATCGGGCGTTCCGTCGCCGTCGCAATCCTCGCACGCATCGATGCGGCCGTCGCGCGAGCGGTCCAGCGACATGTTGCCGATGATCTCGACGCTGTCCGCGATGCCGTTGGAATTGCAGTCGAGCTGGCACGAATCGAGCACGAAATCGCCGTCGGCGTCGAGCGCCGTGTTGAGCGCGATGTCGTAGGAATCGGGCTTGCCGTTGTGGTTGCAGTCGGGCTCGCAGGAATCGGGGCGCATGTCGCCGTCGATATCCGCGGCCGAGCCCAGCCCGATCTCGACCGGATCGGGCGTGCCGTTGCTGTTGCAGTCCTGGCACGCATCGAGGATGCCGTCGTGATTGCCATCGAGCGCGGCGTTCGCGGCGATCTCGTCGGCGTCGGCGATCGCGTTGTCGTTGCAATCGACCGAAAGGCACGGCGCGCCGACGAGGAACGACTCGATCGGCTCCGCAGTCCCGCTGTGGAACCGCAGGTCGATGTTCGCGCTCGCGCCCGAGACGCCGTGGCAGTAGCTCATGATCGTGCCGCGCTGGATCGAGCCCGATGCGCAGCTGTCGATGCCGTAGTCATGCGTGTGATAGGTGCCGAGGTTGTGGCCAAGCTCGTGCGCGACGACGTTGATGTCCCAGTTGCCCGGCTGCGTCGCGACGGGATCGGCAAACACGCCGTTGATGTACGCGGTCACCGCGTAGCCGAAATCGCTGCAGGCAGCGCTCACCCACGCAACGCCGCCATAGCTCGTGTTGCGGCGGCCAGTGAGGAACGTGAAGAGATCGCGATGCACGTCGGCACCGTTCAGGTTCCAGTAGTCGCGGAACTGCCCGAGCGGATCGGCGTCGTTGAAGATGTCGGCCGCGTCGGTCTGCAGGCGGATGTACGAGACGCGCATCGACGCATCGCAATCGCGGCGGTAGATCGCGCTGATCGCGCCGACGAGCGTGCCGACATACTCGGTCGCGCTCGTCGTGTTCTCGAAGATGTGGAAGTACTCCCAGTCGGTGTCGACCGCGAGCTCGACCACGCGGCGACCGCCGGGCGGAACCGCGCCGGAACCCGCAACGCCGCCGCCATCGCCGCCGCCATCGCCCGCGCCGTCATGCGTGTGCGCGCCGCCGCAGAGCGGCACATCGGGCGCGCTGTTGCCCGAAGAACGCACGAACTCGCACTCGCCCGCGCACAGGCCCGGCGCCTCGCTCGCCACGCGACGCAGCGTGAAGCGCCCCTGCCCTTCGCCGAGATCGATCCAGCCCGCGGCGCCCGTGGTGCCGAACGCGAGATAGCACGACGAATGCGGATAGCCGTCGACTGCGCCGTCGAAATGCACGATGCCGCGCAGCGCGCTCGTGAGCTCGGTCGACGCGACGCGCTTGCCGAGTCCGACGCCCGCGCCGACTTCGACGCGCGCGTCGAGCGATGCACCTTCGAAGCGATGCAGGCGCACGCGGAGTTCGCCGAGCTCGCCGACGGGGAGCAGCACCGTTGCGGCGCGCGTGTCGTTCGCGCGCAGCGCAGCGTGCAGCCCATCGACAAAGCGGAAGCCGCCGCCGACCGTGCTGGCCCACGCAGCGGGGACTGCGGGCAGCGCGACCTTGGCAGGCGCGTTCGCAGCGGTATTCGCGGGGATGGTCTTCGCAGGCGGAGCGGCAAGCAGCGCGGCAAGCGCGAGGGCGTTGATCAGCATGCCCGAAAGTTACTTCGCGACGGGCCGATCCGATCCCGCGACCTGCCGAGATTCGCCTACTTCGTGGCCTTTGACCGGGGCTCGCCGCCCGGCGCGATCCAGAACATCGCGGCTCTCGGCCATTGGGGTAGGTTCGCGACGGGAGCCAGTTGAGAGAAACCCGTGGAATCGTTCTCTCCCGCCGCCCGAAGAACAAGATCGAGGTCGCTCGCGGGCGCGCGCCGCGCCACGAAGTAGTTCTCCTGCCGCACCAGCGGATCGCGCGACTGCCTCTCGACGGCGCTCAAAAGTCGGTCGTACTCGTCCTGAGTGATCGAGCCAGCGGCAAGCGCGCGGTCGAGCCATCGCCGCTCCTCGCTCGCGCCGGCGTAGAAGCTCGGGCCCCACTCCTCGACCTGTGCGCGATGCACGGCCAGGCCGAAGTACCAGGGCTCGCTCGTCGTCAACTGCGCTGTCTGGCCCGTGGAATTCGCGAGGATCGCTTCGCGCTTCGACTTCCATTCCGCGCCACGCCCAGGTTCGACCCGCTCCAGCGCCGCAAGCGCCTCGCCTGCGGTCGGGCGCTCCACGATCTCGCGGATGCGGATCCAGCAGCCGCCCATCGCGGGCGTGAGCAGCGCGAGCAACAGTGCCGTTGCAGGAAGGCGGACGCGCGCGTTCACTTCGAGCCTCCGTCGCGGTACGGGAACGACGGCTCGACGGGCGTCTGCCCGATGCGCTCGAAGTTGCGCAGCATGTCTGCGCGCGTCCTCGCGTACTCGTCGTCGCTGACCAGTCCGTCCTTGTGCGCGCGATCGAGTTCGATGAGTTCCTTGCCGATCGGCGCGGGGCGATTGGCACTCGGAATGTGCACGACACACGCGGTGGAGAGTGTCCACACCGCGATGGCGGGCGCCGCGATGCGAAGCGCGAGCGCACGGTGCGGGTCATGGTGTCGATTGCGTCCGCCGAGCATGCGCGCTACTCCTGCGGTTTGTCCAGCGGATTGCTTTGCGGATTCGCCGCGTTCTGCTGCACCGCACGCAGCACGGCGTCGAGCTTGCCGCGCTCGGCGTCGAAACGCTGGGCGAGCTGCAGGACCATCTGCTCGAGCTGCTTCACGCGCTCGGCGTCCGACTGCTCGGGCGCCGGCCGCGTCGCTCCCGAAAGTGGCGCCGGCGACTGATGCGCACGACGGAGATCGGCTCGTATCTCTCTCGGCGCTCCGAGACCAGACGGACGCGCGTCCGGCATGGATGGCGTGAGATTCCAAGCCTCCTGCGGCTCAATCGGCAGGGACATCGGGGACACTCGAGCCGACTCGTCTCCGATCCGACGCGAGGCGACGATTCCCGACCGCATCTGATGCATCTCGCGCATGGTCGGCTCGTTGGTGCGCGTCTCGAGCCAGCGCCGCCACGCCTGCGGCACAAAACGGTAGCGCATCGCGGGGCGCCCCTTCTGGCGCGTGGGGTCGGGCTCGTTGACCTCGACCAGAACGCCGTACTTCACGAACTCCACGATGCGGCGACGGAAGTTGCTCGACGACTCCGCCTCGAACTCGGGGCGATGCGCGACCTGGCTGATCGCGTTGCGGAGCTGTTCGATGGTGAAGACCTCGGGCAGCAGCGCGAAGATCGGCGGCAGCTCGTCGGCCATCGACTCGCGGGCGAGCTCGTCCATCGCGAGCGCGCGCAGGCGGGCGCCTTCGCCGAGCATCTGGTGCGAGAGCGGGTCGGCCGCGAGCGCGCGGCGGAACTCGGAGTTGGCTTCGGTCACGATCGACCCGTCGCGCAGCACGTGGGCGAGGCGATGGAGACCATTGAGACCAGGACCGCCAAACGCGGGGCTCCTGGCGTCGGCTTCGGAAATCCGGCCGGTCGTCCACAGCGGCAGCACGACCGAGGTCGGCGACACCATCCGCGGCATGAGCGGGCGAATGCGCGACGTCACCGCGCCGGGCGGCAGGCGCCAGCCAACGGCGCGGGCGAGGTAGTCGCTGAGGTTGTGTGCTCGAGGGTCGAAGCCCGCCATCCCGCCACGGACGTCGATCCCACCCATCTCGCTTGGCGAGAGAATGTCGCCACCGATCGTTCCGACCCGAGCCCCACCGTCGCCATCGGAGATGACGACGAACACGACGAGCGCAAGCGACAGGGAGATGGCGGGTTCGGAGCGGTTCATGATCAGTTCATGAGCGGAGTCGAGTGACGAGAGTCCCGACTCTACGATCATTTTTCTCAGAGAGCAACTAAATGGCTTGACTTCTACTCAGACAAGAAGTATCTTTGCGAACTCGGCGGGGCCCTCTTGGCGCCGCCGACCGATCTGGAAGCTCATCAAGCTGCTCATCTCAGTCTGATCTCAATCTGATCTCAACCTTGGGCGAAGAAGTTCAACGACGACTCGCGGAAACACCGCGTCGAGCGCGTTGAGTACTTCGCGTCCCAGGCTGGACTGAGACCTTGATGCGGATGAGAAACCGCGTGTTTTACGCGGAATCGTTGTCTCATTGCCCGTCATTGAGAGCCACGATCGGACACCCTGAAAGCCGCCCAGTAGGCGGATGGACCGTACGCCCCGCAGCCGATCCCGCGGCGGGGCAAACACAAACTCCGCCATCGGCGGAAAGGATGCTGCATGCCCCAGTCACAGGCCGGCGTGATCGACTCGCTCAACTTTGATCTTCTCAATCCTGACAAGAACAGAGGCTCGTACCAGGCCGTCTCCCTCACGAAGGGCTTCGACTTCGTGTTCGTGCGTCCCGGCACTCCGAACCCCGCCGCGTCAACCGTCCGCCTGTTCGGCGACAACGCGCTTGAGGGGTTCACCGTCGAGGAGATCTCGGAGGGCGGCTCCGTTCCCTTCCTCCGGGCCAAGAACGCGACCGCGTTCGACGTGCTCCTTCTCGCTGGCCAGCTCGTCCAGGGCGGCAAGCAGAATCGCGGCATCAACGCCGACATGCTGGTCGCCGCCGGTCAGTCCGCCAAGATCCCCGTGACCTGCGTTGAGCAGGGGCGCTGGAGCGGTACCCCCCGCTCGCGGTTCGGTCACGCCGGCTTCGAGCCGATCGAGGTGCGCTCCGCCAAGATGCGCGATGTGCATCATTCGCGGCGCGAAGGGCGCGAGGCCGTGGCCAACCAGGAACGCGTGTGGTCGAAGATCAGTGAAATGAGCTCATCGCTGGGCTGCGTCAGCCCGAGCTCGGATCTCCTTGAATCGATGCGGGTCGTCCGGGACCGCCACGTGGATCCGTCAAGTCGCTTCAACGCGAGGATCGAAGCCACCGAGGTCCATCCGTCGACGGTGGACGAGCTGCGCTTTGTGGAGGGGCGACTGCAGTCGATGCAGCTCGAGACGCGGCAGCTGATGGACCAGCTGCACGTGGCGCTCGGCGACTCCGAAAGCCCGCAGATCAACGGGCTTCGCCGTGATCTCGACCGCGTGCTCCGCGAGATCGCACTCATCCAGCAGCAGCGCGATCGCCTCCGCGAGCAGTTCGCCGATCGCGCGAACGATCCGAGCGGCGACTCGCGCTGGCACGCCGACTTCACCGCGGCCGACCAGGCTGCACAGGGCGCGTCGGGCATGCTGGTGTTCTTCAACGGCGAGTTCCTGGCGGGCGACATCTTTGCCGACCCGCAGTGGTTCTCGAAGGTCTACCGCGATCTGCGCGACAGCGCGCTGATGTCGTGGGAATTCGTCGCCCGCCGTCAGGCCCGCGCAAAGCGCGAGATGGATCCCGCGTCGAGCGTGAAGGCCGCGTCGACCGCGCGTTCGGTGGTGCGTGATGCGCTCGGCGGCGACTGGGCCGAGCGCCCGGCGATCGCCCACGGCCGATCGATGCTGCTCGAGCATCCGTATCTCGAGAGCGCCGTGCTCGGAGGTCGCGACGGCTCGCCGCTGCATCTCCTCGTCGGCACCAAGCAGCAGCCCGAGATCCTGCGCACCAACGACGAGCGCCCGCGCCGGCCCGTGTACTGATTGACATCCAAACCACGCCCCATGGTGGAAAGGCCCTGGCGAAAGCCACGGGGAAAGGACCACGGGGAAAAGACACGCTGCGTGCGGGAGAAAAGCCCGGAAACCGGGGAGAAAGATGCACGCAGCGAACAACTCCGGAGCGCATGCGGGTGATCGGCCCCGCTCCTCTGGACGCGGCCGCGGATGGCGCAAGCCTTCCGCGGCCGCACTCATTTTTGAGGCGCGGCGGGCGGCGCGGCAGGCGGCGTTTGCACCACGCGACCAGGCTTGCGGCGACCCGTGCCCTTCTGCTTCGTGAGTGCGTCGCCGAGATCCGCGCGCGCGGCGTCGACGAACTTCATCGCCTGCGCGACGACATCGGGGTGCGCGCCCGCGACATCGTGCGACTCGTTCGGATCGGTCGCGAGATCGAACAGCTCGAGCGGCACGGGCTTCTCGATGTACGCGGTCTCGCTGCCCTCGTCGCCGCCGGGCTTGCCGTCGAGCGTGCGCGACTTGCGCGGCAGGCTCAGCTTCCAGTTGCCCATGCGAATCGCCTCGAGGTCGTTGTCGTGGTAGTAGAAGAGGAACGCGTCGTGCGTGGGCTTCGCGTCGGCGGCGCAGCTCCACACCGCGCGCGCGTCGCGGCCGTCGATCGGACGGTCCGCCGCGGGCGCAGGCGCGCCGACCACCGCGGCCATCGTCGCGAAGAGATCGATCGACATCCACGGCAAATCGCTCACCTTGCCCGCGGGGACATGGCCCGGCCAGCGCACGATGCACGGTTCGCGCACGCCGCCTTCGAAGCATGTGCCCTTGCCTTCGCGCAGACCGCCGCTGCTGCCCGCGTCGGAGCCGAACGAAAGCCACGGCCCGTTGTCGCTGGTGAACATCACGATCGTGTTGCCCGCCGCGCCCGTCTCGTCGAGCGCCTTGAGGACCTCGCCGACCGACCAGTCGATCTCGCGCATGACCGACGCGTAGAGCTCGCGCCGCTTGGCCGGCGTGAAATCGCCGCTCGCCGCGATCGGCGCGTGCGGCTGCGGATGCGCGAGGTACGCGAAGAACGGCTTCTTGTCCGCGGCCTTGGCCCGGATGAACGACGCGACGCGCCGCGTGAGCTTGCCCGTGACGAGCCCCTGGTCCTCCATCGTGCGGATGAACTCCGCGGGCTTGGTCCCGTCCATCAGCGGCAGCTCGGGAAAGTCCTTGCGGCCGAAGCGCACGGGCCACATGTCGTTCGAATAGGGGATGCCGAGCCACTCGTCGAACCCGTGCAGCGTGGGATTGAATTGCGGCAGATGTCCGAGATGCCACTTGCCCGCGATGAGCGTGGCGTAGCCCTTGTCGTGGAGCATCTCGGCGATCGTGCGCTCCTCGGCGGCGATGCCGATCTTGGCGTCGGGAAAGAGCGCGCCACTGATCCCAACGCGGTTCGGGTAGCAGCCCGTGAGGATCGACGCGCGCGACGCGCTACAGACAGGCTGCGCGCTGTAGTAGTGACGAAATGCCGCGCCCTCGCGGGAAAGCCGCGCGAGATTGGGCATTTCGCGCGTGTACGCGGGCGGCTCCGTGCCCTCGAGCGCGAAGCCGGGCACGTCGCCCCAGCCCATGTCGTCGCAGAAGATCAGGACGAGGTTCGGGTGCGCGGGCTCGACGGGAGCCGGCGTCTCAGCGACAGACGCGGACGCGCAAGCGAGCGCGGCAAGAGCAAGAAGTGTCCTCATTTCCAAGACGATACCGCCAAGGCGCTTGCCTCCACTCGCGGTTCGCAGATACTCCGAGAGTGACGACTCCCGAGGAACGAGGCTGGCAGAACGACCGACGCTCCGCGCGCGACGCGGTGGCGGCGATGTTGGCGCTCGGCGTGGTGGTCGCCGGAGCCGCGATGTGGGCGTCGGGAACAGGTCCCACGAAGGTGCTCGTGCAGGAGAGCATGGCCGCCCACTTGACCTCCGACGCGGCCGCCGCAACCGCCGGCCCCGCCGCGGCGCAAACCGTCGCCTTCCGCCCACTTCCCGAAAAGACCGCGAAGGGCGCCTCGCACTGGTCGTACCAGCCCATCGCCCACCCGAAGCCCCCCGCCGTCGCGCATGCCGACTGGCCGCGCAACGACATCGATCGCTTCGTGCTCGCGCGCCTCGAGCAGGACGGCCTCGAGCCCGCGCCCGAGGCCGACCGCCGCACGCTGCTGCGCCGCGCGTACCTCGATCTGGTGGGCGTGCCGCCGACGGTCGCGCAGGTCGATGCGTTCATCGCCGACCGCCGGCCCGATGCCTACGAACGCCGCATCGACGAGCTCCTCGCGTCGCCGATGTACGGCGAGCGCTGGGGCCGCCACTGGCTCGACATCGCGCGCTACGCCGACTCGAACGGCGTCGACGAGAACGTCGCCTACGCCAACGCTTTCCACTACCGCGACTACGTGATCGACGCGTTCAACCGCGACCTGCCGTTCAACGAGTTCCTCACCGAGCAGCTCGCGGGCGACCTCCTGCCCGAGGCTGCGAATCCCACCGCCGAGGACGACGCGCGCACGCGCCGCCGCATCGCCGCGCTCGGGTTCCTCGCGCTCGGGCCGAAGATGCTCGCCGAGCCCGACAAGGAGAAGGAACGCGTCGATGTCGTCGACGAGCAGCTCGACGTCGTGACGAAGGCGTTCCTCGCGCAGACCGTCGCGTGCGCGCGCTGCCACGACCACAAGTTCGATCCGATCGCGCAGGCGGACTACTACGCGCTGTCGGGCGTGTTCCGCAGCGTGTCGACTTTCGACAGCATCGCGACCGTGGGTCGCGTCGCGCAGCGTCCGATGGCGACCGCGGCCGAGGTCAAGCGCCTCGACGAGTGGCGCGCCAAGGCCAAGGATCTCGACGACGCGCGCAAGGCCGCCCGCGAGAAGCTCACCGCCGTCGAGCGCGCCGCGCGCGCGCAGCGGCTCGCCGACGCGATCGAGGCGATGCAGTTCGCCAACACGCCGAGCCTCTTCGCGAACACGCTCTTCGCCGCAGCGCGCGACGCACGCGCCGATTGGCCCGAGCGCGTCGCGTTCGTCGCCGCGCGTGACGCACGCGAGACGCACGAGAAGTCGCGCCCCGCCGATCCGCCGCGCGCGCTGGTCGTCAAGGAATCCAAGGTCGACGAGACGCCGCTCCACGACCGCGGCGACCACATGCAGCCGAAGGGCGACAAGCTCGCGCGCGCCGTGCCCGCGCTCCTCGAGCGCACGCTGCCCGGGCCCAAGTTCCCCGACAACGCGAGCGGCCGCCTCGAATTCGCGCAGTGGCTCGCGAACGCGGAGAACCCGCTGACCTCGCGCGTCGCGGCGAACCGCATCTGGACCTGGCACTTCGGCATGGGCCTCGTCGATACGCCGAGCAACTTCGGCACGCTCGGCAGCAAGCCGTCGCATCCAGAGCTCCTCGACTACCTCGCGCGCCGCCTCTCGTCCGACGGCTGGAGCATGAAGGCGATGCACCGCCTCGTGATGACCAGCGCGACCTACCGTCAGTCGAGCGCGGCACTCACGGCGCTGCCCGACACGGATCCCGACAACAGGCTGCTGTCGCGC
>CAITDI010000114.1 GCA_903891095.1 uncultured bacterium
AAGGTGGAGATCTTGCGCCAGCCGCGCTCGGGACCGCCTGGATCGTCGAAGTCGGGCAGCGGACGCGCGTCGATGCCTGCGTCGAGACCGGTCGGATCGTCGGTCATGCAGACGAAGCGGTACGGGATCGTCATGTTGCGCCGCACCATGTTGGCAAGGCGGTTCACGTACTCGGGCCCGTACTTGGTGCCCCACTTCATGCAGATGATGTTGGCCATGGTGATCGGAGCCCTCAGCGGTGGGCGCGCACTGTAGCGATCGTGCGGGCGAGCGCGCGCGGGTCGTGCTCGGCGGCGAGCGCGTCGGAGGCCACGGCGGCGTTGTGCGCGAAGTGGTCCCATCGCGAAACCACGGTTTCCACCGCGGAATGCAGCTCCTTCGCCGTGCGCTCGCGGATCGCGACGCCCGCGCCAAAGCGCTCGACGACATCGCCCGCCCAGGTGCCCGAGGTCGCGATCACGGGCGCGCCGTGGAGGAGCGCATCGAGGACGACGCCGCTCACGCCGCTGGCGAACTTCGCGCGTTCATACGGCGCGAGCACCAGCGCGCCCTCGAAGCGCGCGGCGTACTCGTCGCGGCCGGGCGCCTTGGGATCGGCAACGAGTCCCGTGTAGTTCGCGGCGAGAAGCCGTGCGACGACCGCGTCCTCGCGCGCGCCGTGGCGGCTGCCGCCGTTGCGGGCGACATGCTTGGGCGAGACCTGCACGAAAAGCGGTAGATCGCGGCCTTCGCGGGCGAGCATCTCGGCGAGCTCGGCGACGACATCGAGCCCCTTGTTGATGCGCGCGGCGCCTGCCATGAGGAGATGGCGGAACGGCGCGCGCAGGCGGGCGTTCGCGGCGCGCGTGGCGGGATACGCGACCTGCACGGCGTTCGCGCAGCCGGCTGCGACGAGCGCGTCGCGCACGCCGCGCGTAGGCGCAAGGAACAGCGCGTTCGCGCGCGCACGGCCGCCGAGCGCAAGCGCAAGCCGCGCGGCGGGCTTGACCAGCGGCCAGTGGACGAAGAGCGCGAGGTTCGCGAGCCCAGAATTGCCCACGAAACCAAGGCGATCCGCGACGAACGCATGCGAGGCGTTCGCGGTGAGGACGAGCGTGCGGTGGCCTTCGGCGAGCGATGCGCGGATCGCGAGCATCTCGCCAAGCGGCCCGCTCGGCGCCCGATGCGCGCGCACGGGCACGGCGGAGCCAAGCGAGGGCAGGAACGCGTCCGCGCGCGGCGCCGCGACCACCTCGATCGCGTCGAACACGCCGTCCGCGCGCGAGGCGAGCGCACGCACGAACTCAGCGTAGTGGCCGCTCGGCCCGACGAGGTTCGGCTCGATCACTCGCAGAAGAGGAAGATTGTCGCGTGCAGCGCTGCTTGCCACGCGCGGAGGATACATTGCCCGTCCTTTGACGATCCGCCGCACACCTGAGGATTTCCGCGTCGAGGAGCGGACGACCAGCGCCTTCAAGGCCTCGCTCCTGCCCGAGTGGATGCCCTCGCATCCGTTCGCGGCCTACGCGCTCGAGAAGGTCGGCCTCGCGACGCCCGACGCGCTCGGCTTCATCGCGAACGTGCTCAAGGTGCCGCGCACGGCGATCGCGTCGGCCGGGCTCAAGGACCGCCACGTGGTCACCACGCAGACGATCACGATCGACAGCGCGGCGTTCCGCACCAAGCCGCCGCGTTTCTACGAGGATCAGGCGTGGCGCATCCAGCGGCTCGGATTCGTGCCGCGCGCGGCGGACGCGTCGATCATCGCGCGCAACGCGTTCACGATCGTGGTGCGCGGGCTCGGCATCCGCGAGTGCGACGAGCTCGTGCGCCGCGCGGAGATGATCGTCGACCGCAACCAGGACCTGCTGTTCGTGAACTACTTCGGCGACCAGCGCTTTGGCAGCGCGCGCCACGGCAAGGGATTCGTCGGCCGCTCGCTCATCGAGGGCGACTTCGAGAACGCGCTGCGCCTCGCGATCGGCACGCCCGCGCGCAAGGACTCCGGGCCCGTGCGCTCGCTCTCGCGCGCGCTCGCCACGCACTGGGGCGACTGGAACGCGGCGCTCGCCGAATGCCCGCGCATGCCCGAGCGCGGCGCGGTCGAGACGCTCGCGCGCGGCGGTTCGTTCAAGGACGCCTTCGCGGCGCTGCCCAAGTTCACGCAGGAAATCTGCGTCGAGGCGTATCAATCGCACCTCTGGAACGCGATCGCGCGCGAGCTTTCCGACGCGCTCGCCGAGGCGACCGCGCAGCGCGCGTTCGAGGCGGACGACCT
Organism: uncultured bacterium; assembly: GCA_903891095.1. Lineage (GTDB taxonomy): Bacteria > Planctomycetota > Phycisphaerae > Phycisphaerales > SM1A02 > QWPT01. Next base: position 2,258 of record CAITDI010000114.1, read on the forward strand.
GTTCGGACCGCTGATCTTCCCGCGCGCGGCGGCGATCACGCCGGCGTTCCAGGCGATGCAGATCCCGATGCCGTCGCCGACATGCGTGTTTCCCGAGTGCCTGTCGGAGATCGTGACGGGCATCCTCGGCGACGAGGGCATCACGCTCGACAAGCTGCGCATTCCCGACATGCCGCGGCCCTACTTCGGCGGCGGCGAGCGGGCGTACATCGCCAAGGCGCAGAATTGCCGCATTTCGCCGCCTGAAAGCGACTCCTTCGCAGGCTTCTCGCCGGCGAACCTCGCGTGCACGCTGTCGTTCGAGCTGCCGCGCGGCGCGTACGCGACGGTGCTGCTGCGCGCGCTTGGACAGTGAGCGGGCAGTGAGCCGACGGTGAGCGAAGACCCCGCAGAAGGCGACGAATGCACGCGCCCGAGCGCTATACTCGGAGGATGCACCGACCGCGACGCGACTCCATCGCGAGCTTCCGAATCGGCGACGAACCCGATGCCGTCTTCGAATGGCGCACGAGATCGATCGACGAGCGGCTGCAGGCGGCGCTGCGCCTCCGAGTGATCTTCTATGGCGAATCTCACCTTACCGAGAGACTTCGAGGAGTTCTTGAGTCTGGCGCAGTCCCATGGAGCACGGATCCTGGTGTTCGGAGGATTCGCAGTCTCGATCCACGCCCGTCCGCGGACGACCGGTGACATCGATCTTTGGATCGCGCAAGACGCGGCAACGATCGAGGCCATTCGCGCCACGCTGGTCGAGTTCGGGTTTGCGGAGGGCGCCGTGCGCGGGCTCGTGCTCGACCAGCCCCACCACATGACCCGATTCGGGGCCGAGCCGAACAGGATCGAGCTCTTCACGAGCGTCGCCGAACTCGACTTTGAGACGTGCTGGGCACGGCGAACGACCGCGACATCGGGAACGCTTGATTTCTCGGTGATTTCGCGCGAAGACCTCATCGCGAGCAAGGTCGCCGCAGGCAGGCCGCGCGACCTCGCGGACCTCGACGAACTCCGGCGATCCGGTTGAGTTTCCTTCGGCTACGCTGCGGGGATGTCGGTCCGCACGCTCGCGTCTCGCATCCTCCCGCTGATCCTCACCACCCTGCTCGCCGCATGCGGGCATTCCGTGCGCATCCAGGGCACGGCCGATGAAGTGTGGAACGACACCGTCGAGATCCTGCGCATCCAGGGCGTGATGCCCGCGACGATTCCGTCGGGCAAGGAGCGTCCGCGCGCCGACCGCGCGAAGGGCGAGATCGACCTTCTCTACACGCAGAGCGTCTACTACGGCGACGGCGCCGCGTTCATCCAGGTCGATGTGAGCCTGCCCGAGCAGTCGCTCAACCGCAGGGTGCGCATGTGGGTCGATTTCCCCGTTGGAAACACGGTCGTGCGCTACGGACGCGCGATCGACGAGCGCACGAGCGACGGCTTCACGCGCGACTTCGAGGTCGCGATGGCGAAGTTCCGCGAGACGCACGCCGAGCGCCTGCCGCCCCCGCCGCCGTCGGATGAAGCAACGCCAGCCGCAGAGAGCACGGAGACCACCAAGCCATGACCGCGAAGATCCTCCTCCTCGGTTCCGGCGAGCTCGGCAAGGAGTTCGTCATCAGCGCCAAGCGCCTCGGTTGCCGCGTGATCGCGGCGGACCGCTACGCCGATGCGCCCGCGATGCAGGTCGCCGATGCGTTCGAGGTGATCGACATGCTCGACGGCAAGGCGGTGTCGCGCATCGTCCGCAAGCACAAGCCGGACTTCGTCGTGCCCGAGATCGAGGCGATCCGCACGAGCGAGCTGCTCAAGCTCGAAAAGTCTGGTTTTTCGGTGGTTCCCAGCGCGTTTGCCGCGCACATGACCATGAACCGCGACGCGATCCGCGAGCTCGCCGCGAAGGACCTCGGCCTGCGCACCGCGCGCTACGCGTATGCGTCGAGCGCGCAGGAGCTCGCCGATGCGATCACGCGCAAGGGCGGCACGGGACTCCCCTGCGTGGTCAAGCCGACGATGAGCTCCTCGGGCAAGGGCCAGTCGGTCGTGCGCACGAAGAAGGACATCGCGAAGGCGTGGAAGTACGCCATCGACAACATGCGCGGCGACCGCAAGGTCGTCATCGTCGAGGAGTTCATCGACTTCGACTACGAGATCACGCAGCTCACCGTCAAGGAGCGCGCGTCGCGCGGCGGCGGCGTGAAGTTCGTCGAGCCGATCGGCCACCGCCAGGAGCGCGGCGACTACCAGGAGTCGTGGATGCCCTGCCCGATGAAGCCGTCGGCCAAGCGCGCCGCGCAGGAGATGGCCGAGGCCGTCGTGATGCACCTCGCGGGCAAGGACGGCGCCGGGCTCTTTGGCGTGGAGTTCTTCGTGCGCGGCGACGAGGTGATCTTCAGCGAGCTTTCGCCGAGGCCGCACGACACGGGCATGGTCACGCTCCGTTCGCAGGATCTCAGCGAGTTCGACCTGCACGCGCGCGCGATCCTCGGGCTGCCGATTCCCGAGATCCGCTACGCGGGGCCGACGGCGAGCGCGGTCGTGCTCGCCACGCGCGAATCCGACCGCGCGCCGCGCTACACGGGCATCGAGACGGCGATGGCGATTCCGTCGGTCGAGGTGCGCATCTTCGGCAAGCCGACGACGCGCAAGTACCGCCGCATGGGCGTGGTGCTCGCGCACGGCAAGACCGCGACCGACGCGCGCAAGATCGCGATGACGGCGGCAGCAATGATCTCGGTCAAGTAACGGCGCGGCCCACGCAGGCGTCAGGCGCGCTTGCGGCGCGGGTGCGGGGCGCGATAGGTCTCGCGCGGCGAATCCGGCGTGGCGCCCTTCGCAACGGGAACGAGCCCGTCTTCCTGCACGGCCTTGCGGAAGATCTCGAAGGTCGTCTCCTCGAGCGTCCTGCGGATGGCGCCCTGCATGGTCTTGAGGCGGTCGTGCATCGCGCACGGCTCGCCGACGCCGCAGACGCCGCCACCGAACGGACAGTTGTTGGTCGTGTCCTCGCGCTCGAAGATGTCGTGCGGCTCGCGGAGACGCAGTTCGTGCGGCGCTCGGGCGAGCGCGTAGCCGCCGCCGGGGCCGGGGTTGCCGACGACGAGATTCGCCTGCGAGAGCGACGACAGGATCTTGGCCACCATCGCGCGGGGAAGGCCGCGCTGGTCGGCGATGTCGCCCGCGGAGAGCCGCGTGCGACCTCCGTCCCAGACCTCTGCGAGGCGGCTCATGGCGGCGATGGCGGTTTCCGTCTGCTTTCCGTACATGTCGGAGCTCCTCTGGTCCGTCGGCAGCGACCAACGTATTACGGATACTTATATCCGCATTCGCCTGACCGAGGTTTCGGACGAAGGAGAGGATTTAGGAAATCGCCCCGCGCGCCAGACCCGCGTTCAGGCCTCGGCAGGCACGGCGAGCTCGGCCTCGAGCGGCCCGTCGGGCAGCACGGGAGCTTCGAGCGTGCTCACACAGACCCCTACGAAGGCGGTCGCACGCACGAGGACCTTCTCGCGGTGACGGCGGAGGCGGGCGTTCTCGATGATGCGCCGGATCTCGGCGGCGTGCTTGAACACCGCCTCGATCTCCTGTTCGTGCAGCGTCTCATGACGGAAGTCCGCCGAAATGCGGGCCGACATGTTCTCCGACGCCACATAGCCGAGACCGAGCTCGGCCAGTTCGCGCATGACCTTTCCACGGCGGGCGATGGTGCGCGGATCGCCATCGAAGAAGCCCGCGGGGAATCGATCGAACGCCGGGCGGTAGAGCACCGCGGCGGGGCCTCGCGAGCCCTGGCGGTCGGATTCTTCGGATTGGACGATCAGGCCCGATTCAAGCAGGATCTTGAGGTGGTAGTACAGGCGCGGAGGACTGGCCTCGATCGCCGTGGACAGCGCGCGGGCATCGATGCCCGGTCGCGCGCGAATCGCCTCGAGGAGCTGCAGCCGAAGCGGCGAGCGCAGCGCCTTCCAGACGCGCGCATTGGACAGACAGAACTTCTCGGGATTCATCGCGAGGCCCTCTGAACCGCTCGGTTCATGCGCTCCGCGTGCTTTCCCGCGTCTGATCCACCGCGTTCGCTTGGCTTGGTTTTGCCAACTTCGACACTGACTTCATTTGTCATGCATCAACCCCGAGAACTGTTCGGCCTGGAACGAACAGGTCCGAGGAAGATACACGAATTGTCAATGCGCGCGCGGCTTCGCCCAAGCAAATCGGAGCACAAGTCCCCGTGCTAGGCTCTCCTCCCTCATGAACGAGTTCTACAAGCGCACCGGCCTGTACGCGGCCTTCTTCAGCCCCTCCGACGAGATCCGCGGATCGATCGACCGCGTGGTTCGCAAGCACCTCGGCCGCGCGCCGCGCCGGGTGATCGACCCTGCATGCGGCCCCGGCCTCTGGCTCGCCCACTTTGCGAAAAAGGGCGCGGAAGTGGCGGGAACCGACCTCGAGGAGAGCGCGATCGCCCTGGCCGTCGAGTCGCTGCCCAAGCGCGGCGCCCGCGTGGTCGTGGGCGACATGCGCCGCCCGCCCGACGAGCTCGGCGCGGATTTCGACTGCGCGATCAACCTCGACAACTCGCTCGGGCACCTCGCCGACTACATGGATGTCGCCGAGCACTTTTCATCGATGCGCCGTCGGCTGACGAAGCGTGGCATCTACATCGTGGGTCTGGCGCTGCGCGAGGCGACCGATGAGATCGACACGGGAGTGGTGTTCGAGCGCGGGCCTGTTGACATTCAAGGCGGCGGATTCGCCGCGCTGCGCACCGAATCGCTCGGGCTCCAGCCTGGCACGCGCTGCGAGCGGATCCGGCAGATCACGATCACGGCGAACGTGCCCGAGACGCCGTCGGTGATCGCCGAGCAGTACGACCTGCTCACGTTCACCTTTGCGATGTTCAAGGACATCATGGAGGCGGCGGGCGGATTCGAGGTGCTCGGCTGCTACGACGCGACCGACGAGAGCCTGCCCGCGAAGCCGTTCCGCAAGGGCGCGGGCGATGTGGTGCTGGTGCTGCGCGCGGCGGAGGCGAAAACCAAAGCCAGCAAGAACGCGAAGCCGAAGACGACAGCCCGCAAGACGGCGAACCGCAAGGCGGCGACCCGCAAGGCGACCAGGCGCAAATGATCCGCATCGAACGCGCCAACTTCGGCATCGCGCCCGGCGACACGGTGATCGCCGAACAGATCACGCCGGAACCCGTGCAGCTCTCGCGCGAGGCGGCGCGGCTGCATGAGGCGGAACGCACGCTTTCGGCGTCGTTCGTGGCACCGGTGCGGCGCGAGGCGTTCCTCGCGGGCCGCATCGTCGCGCACGCGGCGCTCGAGGCCGCGGGCGATTCGCGCGCGTATCGCATGCCGATCATCCGCGACGACCGCGGCCGCCCGCAGCCGACCTGGACCGATGCGCCTGCGGTGTCGATCTCGCACACGAAGATCCGCGCGGTGGCCGCCGTCGCGCTCGACCGCACATGCCGCGCGCTCGGCATCGACGTCGAGGAGATCGACGCCAAGCGCGCCGAGGCGCTGGTGCGCATGGCGACCGCCAAGGAGGAGCGCGCGATCCTCACCGAGAACGACCCGATGATGCTCGTGTCGCCGATCGCGATGTGGTGCGCGCGCGAGGCGTGCGTGAAGGCGCACGGGCTCGACGTCGGCTGGTTCGGCAGCGTGCTGCGGCTTGGGAAGATGGAGCCGGCCGAGGCGCTGGTCCCGCATGCGGAGCTGAGCTGGAACATCGAGATCCACTACGAATCGCGGCCGCCGATGCACGCGCACGCGTGGCAGTCGAATGGCGCGGTGTTCGCGGTGAGCGGGCGCGTGGCGAAGACGGGGTGACGCGGTTGAGGCGACTCCCACGTCGGGTGTTCCGCGGGCTTCCGCCCACGGGCATTCGAGCAACTCGTGGTTGTGGTGGTGGCGGGAATGCGTCAACCGTGAATGCCCGTCAGGCGTGAGCCTTCGATGGTTTGACTCCCACGTCAAGCGCTCCGCGGGCTTCCGCCCACGGGCATTCGTGCAACTCGTGGTTGTGGTGGTGGTGGCGGGAATGCGTCAACCGTGAATGCCCGTCAGGCGTGAGCCTGCGGCGCGGGTTGCGTGAGACTTCGATGGTTTGACTCCCACGTCTAGTGCTCCGCGGGCTTCCGCCCACGGGCATTCGAGCTCACTGAGTTTCACCGGCGAAACCGCGGCATCTCCGCGAGCCAGCCGGCTTCGACGACGCCGAAGAGTCCGACGAGGATCGCCTCCGCCGCGTCGTGTCCGAGCGCGCCGGCAGACACGCCCTTCGCCTCGCTCCACTCGACGACCTGCGCGGCCATCTTGACCGCGTGCTCCTTTGCCTCGGGGCCGTTGCGGTGCTCGCGCGGGTAATAGAGCTTCGAGCGCCACTCGTGTGCCTGCACGATGCGCAGGTGGATCCCGCGATGCGCCGCCGCGCGCTGCCACGCTTCGGCGAGCTCGCCGCCGCCCTCGACGATCACGCTGTGGACATGCTGGATTTCGTCGAGGATCGCGCCCGCCGCCGACCGAAGCGCGTCGCGCGACTGGAAATGCCGCGAGCGCACGCCCTCGAGCCGGCCGTCGCGGTTGAAGATCGCGATGCCCGTCGCGAGCCCGAGGTCGACGCCGACGAAGCGCGACTTCTCGCCGAGGACGCGGACGGGCGGCGCGCGCAGCGCCTCGGCGGACTTGGAAAGCCCCGATTTCCGCCGCAATTCCTCGGCTTCGAGCGCCTTCTCGGCGGCGGCGCGCTCGCTCTTGGGCGGCGTGCGCTTGCCCCACTTCGGCTGCTCGTCGCGGTCGCGTCTGGCCATCGGCGCAGGGTAGCGGGCGGGCCGCGATTGGAGCATCCGCCCCCCTTCCCCTACATTGCGCGGCCTATGGCACTTCCGCATCTCACCGACGAGCAGACCCGCACCTGGACGCGCGAGCAGAAGGACCGCTGGTGGCTTGAGAACGTGTTCCGCGGCGAGATGCCGCAGCTCACGATCCGCGCCGCGATCACGGGATTCTTCCTCGGCGGAATCCTGTCGGCGACCAATCTCTACATCGGCGCCAAGACCGGCTGGACGCTCGGCGTCGGCGTGACGAGCGTGATCCTGTCGTTCACGATCTTCCGCATCCTGTCGCGCGTGCAGGTCTCGAAGGACATGACCATCCTCGAGAACAACGCGGTGCAGTCGATCGCGACCGCCGCGGGCTACATGACGGGTCCGCTGATCTCCGCGCTGATGGCCTACATGTTCGTGACCAACACGACCATGGAGTGGCACAAGATGCTGATCTGGAACATCCTCGCGAGTCTTCTCGGCGTGATGGTGGCGTTCCCGATGAAGCGGCGCTTTATCAACGACGAGCAGCAGCCGTTCCCCGAGGGACGCGCGGCCGCGGTCGTGCTTGACTCGCTCTACCCCGATGCGCCGCAGGGCGGCACGAAGAACATGGTCGACGGCGTGCCCGTCGCGAGCACTGCAGCGAAGGCCGGCGACGGCGTCGAGGCAGGCGTGTTCAAGGCGAAGGCGCTCGCGATCTCCGCGTCGATCGGCGCGGTGCTGCAGATCTTTGTCGCGAGCGGCTACATGGCGATCCTGCAGATCACCATGCTCGGCACTTCGAAGGCGAAGGACACGCTGTGGAAGTTCCCCGAGCAGCTCGACGAGTGGTACTACAGGCTCGCGGAGAAGGGCTCGGTCTGGGCGCCCGCGATCCGCGGCGTGCCGCTGAAGGACTACGGCGTCTTCCTGGCGTTCGACCTCTCGATGATCGGCGCGGGCGGCCTGATGGGCATGCGCATCGCGACGAGCGTGATGATCGGCATGGTGGTCAACTTCATGATCGTCGCGCCGACGATGATCGCCTTCGGCGAGATCGTCCCGAAGAACTACGCGAAGATCGCGCAGGCGGACGGCTCGTACAACATCTCCGAAGCGGTCTTCAACCGCCCGCACCTCACCAACTCGTGGTGCCTCTGGTGGGGCGTCGCGATGATGGTCACGGCGTCGATGTTCGGCCTCTTCGCGAAGCCGAAGATGATCCTGAGCGCGTTCACCGGCCTCTTCGCCAAGAAGGAGAAGACCGAGGACTGCCTGCGCGAGATCGAGTTCCCGATCAAGTGGAGCGTGATCGGCATCCCGATCGCGTCGGCGGCGATCATCTACGTGAACCACGCGTGGTTCGGCGTGAGCTGGTGGATCGGCGCGCTGTCGATCCCGATGATCATCCTGCTCACGCTGATCGCGGCGAACGCGACGGCGCTGACGTCGACGACACCGACGGGCTCGCTCTCGAAGATCACGCAGTTCACCTTCGGCGCGATCCAGCCGACGAACGCGGCGACGAACCTGATGACCGCGGGCGTGACCACCGAGGTCGCGTCGAACGCGTCGAACCTGCTGATGGACATCAAGCCCGGCTACATGCTCGGCGCGAAGCCGCGGCAGCAGGCGATCGGCCACTGCATCGGCATCGTCGCGGGCGCGCTCGCGTCGACGCCGCTGTTCTTCCTGCTCTTCATGTCGAACAAGGCCGAGGACGTGACGGTCAAGGACCACATCACGAACCACTGGGCCGTGCCTGGCGCGATCCAGTGGGCGGCGATCTCGGATGTGATCAAGGGCATGGGAACGTCGGGCGCGCAGCTCGTGCAGACGGGCTCGGATCACATCGCGAAGCTGTGGGGCGTGCTGCCGGTGAGCGCGGCGTGGGCGATGCTCGTGGGCGCGGCGATCGCGATCGTGCTCGAGGTCGTGCGCATGCGCACGAAGGGCAGGTTCCCGCTGAGCGCGGTCGGCATCGGCCTGGGCGTGGTGCTGCCGCCGGACTCGACGATCATGATGTTCGCGGGCGCGTGCATCTTCTCGTTCTTCGAGAACAAGTATCACAAGGCGATCGGCAGCTTCGGTTGGAAGCTGTGGGTCGACTCGAAGGAAGCGGTTTGCGCGGGACTCATCGCGGGCTGGGCGCTGCTTGGCGTCGGCGATGGCGTGATCGCGGCGTTCGCTGGGTATCACGAGACGACCGCGGAAGCTGAGAAGGCTGCGGCGCAGGTGGAGAAGCCGAAGCAGGCGCTGGACTTCCATCCCGGAACGGAAACGGTGCCTGGCACGTGCCATGAGGTGCCTGGCACCATGTGGCACGTACCGAGCACCAACTCCACTCGTATCTAGGCCAGAGAGTGCCTGGCACGTGCCGCGAGGTGCTTGGCACCTCACGGCACGTGCCAGGCACCCTGGCTC
>CAITDI010000115.1 GCA_903891095.1 uncultured bacterium
ATCCGCTGTTCGACCTCAAGGGTCCGACGCTCTTCCTCGACATCGACATCGTGATCGTCGGCAACATCGACTGCCTGTTCTCGCATCCGGGCGAGTTCCTGATCATCAAGGACTGGGCGCGTCCGTGGCGTCCGACGGGCAATTCGTCGGTCTACCGCTTCGAGGCCGGCGCGCATCCCGAGCTGCTCTCGAAGTTCATGACCGAGCACAAGCAGATCCGCAGCGAGGTCCGCAACGAGCAGGAGTACATCTCGCGCGAGCTCCATCGCGCGGGCAAGCTCTCGTACTGGCCCAAGGAATGGTGCGTGTCGTTCAAGTACGGCTGCATGGCCAAGTTCCCCATGAACTGGTGGGTCAAGCCGCGCATTCCGCAGGATTGCCGCATCGTGGTGTTCCACGGGCACCCCAATCCGCCCGACGCCATCGAAGGCATCACCAAGAAGATCACGCGCCACGTGCACAAGACGCCGTGGGTCGCGGAACACTGGCGCTGAGCGCTCGCGTCAACCGATTGTGTCAGTCCATGCCCGGCACCGGGAACTCCGAGCTCGGCGCATGCTGCTTGTACGCGTACTTCGCGAGCCGCTCGACGATGTCGGGATGCGCCGCGGCGACGTCGGTCGTCTCCTTCGGATCCTTCGCGAGGTCGTAGAGCTGCCACGCGTCGAGCTGGTGGATCTCGCCCGTCTTCTTGGCGAGTTCCTCGAGATCGCGGCGCACGAGCTTCCAGTCGCCTTCGCGCACCGCCTGCTGTCCGCCGTAGCCGGAGAACGGCCAGTAGAACGCGCGCGCCGGCAGCGGTTCGCCGCGCAGGAACGCGGGCGAGATGTCGATGCCGTCGCCGCCCGTGGGGCTGTTTGCCGCCAGCGAGACGAACGTCGCGCGCAGGTCGACGGTCCACGCTGGCGAATCGATCACGCGGCCCGCGGGAATGCGCTTCGGACACCACGCGATGCACGGCACGCGGATGCCGCCTTCCCACACCGAGCCCTTGCGTCCGCGCAGGCCCGCGGTCGAGTCGAAGAACGCCGTGTCGACGCCGCCGACATCGTGCGTCGGCCCGTTGTCGCTGGTCACGACGATGATCGTGTCGTCGGCGATGCCCGCCTTCTCGATCGCGGCGCGCAGCGCGCCGACTTCGGTGTCGAGGCGCGAGATCATCGCCGCGTATCCCGCGCGCGGCGTCGGATGCGGCAGGTAGCCGCGGCCGCCGGTGTACGGCGTTTCCGCGAACTTTCCTTGGTACTTGCGCAGTTCGTCCGCAGGCGGCTGCATCGCCATGTGCGGCAGCGTGGTCGTGTACGCGAGGAAGAACGGCCTGCCCGCCGAGCGCTGGATGAACGCCTGCGCCTGCTGCAGCATCAGGTCTGGCGCGTAGACGGCTTCCTTGCGCGTCTTCGGATCGTTGCCGCGCAGGGGCACGAGGCCGACGTTGCTCCACAGGTGCGTCGGGTAGTAGTTGTGCGCCTCGCGCTGGCAATTGAAGCCGAAGAAGTGATCGAAGCCCAGCGAGTTCGGATCGCCGCTCGAGCCGATGAATCCGAGTCCCCACTTGCCGATGCACGCGGTCGCGTAGCCCGCGAACTTGAGGTCCTGCGCGACGGTGGTGAAGCCCGGCGGAATCGGCATCTGCCCCTCGGGCTCGATCTCCGCGTTGTCGCGGATCGGCGCGTGGCCGAGGTGCATGCCCGTCAGGTACGCGCAGCGCGCAGGCGCGCACACGGGTGCCGCGGTGTAGAACTGCGTGAAGCGCGCGCCCTCGAGCGCGAGACGGTCGATGTTGGGCGTCTCGATCTTCGTCTGGCCGTAGCAGCCGAGCTCGCCGTAGCCGAGGTCGTCGGCGATCACGAGCACGATGTTGGGCGCGCGCGCGGGCTTCGTGGACGCAGCGGGCGCCTCGGGCTTGGCGGCGGATTGCTCGGTGGGCGGCGTGGATTTCGTTGGCGTCGTGGATTTCGTGGGCGCGGGTCCCGCGCACGAGGCGATCGCGCCGCACGCGGCGGAGACGGCGAGTGCGAGCAGGGGACGCGTGGAAATCAGGCGGATGCGCTGCATCGCCGCAGTATGCCGCAAGCCCGCGCGAATTGCATCACACGTCGCAGATGTCGATCGACTCGCGCAGGCTCGTCATCGGATCGCGGCGCGGGATGAACTCCTGCGCGAGGAAGCCCTTGAACTTGATGTCCTTGAGCGCCTGGCAGATCGCGACGTAGTTGAGTTCCTGCGTCATGTCGATCTCGTTGCGGCCAGGGTTGCCGGCCGTGTGGTAGTGGCCGATGTACTGCTGGTTGTCGCGGATCGTGCGGATGACATCGCCTTCCATGATCTGCATGTGGTAGATGTCGTACAGCATGCGGAAGCGGTCGCTGCCGACCTGCTTGACCAGCTCGACGCCCCACGCGGTGTGGTCGCACATGTAGTCGTGGTGATCGACCTTGGAGTTCAGGAGCTCCATGAGGATCGTCACGCCGTGCTTCTCAGCGATCGGCATGACGCGCTTGAGGCCGATCGCGCAGTTCTTGAGGCCCTCGCTGTCGGACATGCCCTTGCGGTTTCCCGAGAAGAGCATGAGGTTCGGCACGCCCGCCTTCGCGGCGAGCGGAAGCATGCGCTCGCACTCCTTGACCACGCGGTCATGGTTCTCCATGCGGTTCATGCCGTCGGCGATCGAAGTCGGTCCGTTCGCGAGCGCGCAGACCATGCCGTACTTCTTCGGCGTTTCCCAGTCCTTCTCGCTCAGGAGGTCGATGCCGGTGATGCCCATCGCCGAGGCGTTCTTGCACAGGTCGTCGACCGACATGCCGAAGCACCACGCCGAGACGGAGTGCTTGATGTTGCCCTTGCGCTTGATCGACGGTTCGCCGGCGAGCGTGTCCTTCGGCTCGGCCGGGGGCGCTGCGTTCGCGGCGCCCGCGAGCGACGCGGCGAGCGGAATCGAGGCGGCGGCGGTCACGGACGTGGCGAGGAATTCGCGGCGTTGCATGGTCCTCGCACTTTAGCGAAGGACCGCCTCGACGTGCCATGAAAACGTGCCGATCTCGCTGCCGCCGCGCTTGGCGACGATCTCGATCGTGCGGTCGGTGGTCGAGTACTTCGCGCTGAGCGAGATCGATCCGGCCTTCGACGAGATCGAGCCCGAGTCGGTGTGGTGCATGCCGAGCGGGTCGACCGAGATCGTGGTCGTCGACGTGTCCGACTTGAAGCGGAAGTCGAAGCCCTTGCCGAACGGCGCGTCCTTGGTCTCGACCGAGAGGCCTGCGGGGGGCGTCAGCGAGATGGGCGTGAGGGCGGAAGGCGACGACGCGGAGGTGATGTGCGGAATCGCGACGGCCGCGAGTGCGGCGGAGAGGACGAGTGATGCGGTGAGGAGCGTGCGCATGGCGGGCTGCTTTCGTCGTGGAGGCGTTGCGTGGTTGACGGAGACGGACAGGCTATCTCGATTCCACCCGAGAATGTGCCTGGCACGTGGCGGGTACTGATGGGTACCGGCCGCCAACAGGCTACGAAGGCTCCGATTCGCGCAAGACACGGGCAAATCCCTAGGTGATCGCGAGCGGAGTTTGGCGAGCTCCGAGGCACTGGGCACGTACCCGCCAGTACCCATCAGTACCCGCCACGTGCCAGGCACGAGATGGACGAAGTAGATTGCCCGAATGGCCGGTTCATCCGCACTTCACCCTTCCGGTTGCCGCTGGCACCCCGCGACCCGTGTCGCGTTCCGCTTCCTGTTCGTCTATGTCCTGCTGTATTCGTGGGGCGCGGTCCTCCAGTTGATCCCGTTCGTGGGCGGGATCGGTCCGTCGGCGATCGAGGAGTCGATGTACCCCGTGTTCGTGGCGATCGGACGCGCGGTGTTCGGCGTCGAGATCACCGTGTTCCCGAACGGGTCTGGCGACACGACGTTCAACTGGGTGCAGGTCGCGACGCACGTCGTGGTCGCGCTCGTCGCGGCTGCAGCGTGGACCGCGCTTGACCGCAAGAGCGTGGCGTACCCGCGGCTCAAGGACGGCCTGTGGATCGCGATGCGCTTCGTGCTCGCCAGCGCGATGCTCGGGTACGGTTTGGACAAGGTGTTCCTGCTGCAGTTCCCCGCGCCCGCGATGCAGCGGTTGATGCAGCCGTACGGCGAATCGTCCCCGATGGGACTGCTGTGGACCTTCATCGGCGCGAGCGAGCCGTACCAGTTCTTCGCGGGCACCATGGAGGTCGTCGGCGGAATGCTGCTCTTGTTCCGCATCACGCAGCTCGCGGGCGCGCTGTGGTGCGCCGGCGTGATGGCCAACGTGGTGCTGCTCAACTTCTGCTTCGACGTTCCGGTCAAGCTGTACTCGTCGCATCTCTTGTTGATGGCGCTCGTGATCGCTGCGCCCGACCTTCCGCGGCTCGTGCGGATGTTCGTGCTGAATCGTGGCGCGGAACCGGTGGATCTCGCGGGTCCGTGGACAGACATGCGCTGGCGCCGCATTGCGCGCGTGGTCAAGTGGTCGTGGATCGCGCTGACGGTCCCGCTGCTGGTGTGGCAGATGTACGGCGCGAGGGCGATGTACGGACCGGATGCGCCGAAGGGCGCGCTTGACGGCACATGGGAGGTCGCCGAGTTCTGGCGCGACGGAGTGGATGTACCGCCGCTCACGACCGACGCCGCGCGCTGGCGGTACTGCACGATGATCGATCGTCCGGAGTTCAAGATTGCGACGGTGACTCGCATGCCGGGAGCCAGCGACCGTTGGTTCCTCGTGCTGCTCGATGAACGAGGTTCGCGCGTGGAGTCGAGCGCGGCGAAGGGGAAGCTCGAACTGCATGAATGGAGCGTGGCCGCGGGCGACGATCCGGCGAAGGCCAAGGTCATCGCGACGCTCGACTACGCGTTGCAGGACGACGGATGGCTGCGCGTCGCGGGCGACTTCGCGGGAGCGCGGATCGAGGCGCTTTGCGCGAGAAAGCAGGCAGGGGACTACCTGCTCGTGAACCGCGGCTTCCACTGGATCAACGAGACGCCGTTCAATCGATGAAGCGCGCGCGGAGTTCCGCGGTCGGCACCATGCACGTGTCGCGCTTGCCGAACCAGCGGTAGCGGTTGCGCGCGACGAAGCGGTAGAGCGCGTCGCGGATCGGCCGCGGAATGATCCGCGCGACGCCGAGAAGCGTCCAGGGCGCGTTGAGGCCGCGGGCGATCGCGATCGCGGCGTCGGAGCGCTCGAGCACGCGGCCGTTGTGGATGACGATGATCGTGTCGGGGTCGGGCGTGGTGGGGAGTGCGTGGCCTGCGCGCGCGCAGAGCCGGCGCGCCGCGTCGCTTTGCAGCGATGCGAAGCGGAAGCGCGCGCGACGGTCGCGCTTGATCACGAAGCGGACCACGCCGCTGCAGAGATTGCAGAGGCCGTCGAAGAGGATGATGGTGGGTTCCGCGTCCATCTGAAACGGTGCCTGGCACGTGCC
>CAITDI010000116.1 GCA_903891095.1 uncultured bacterium
GCCAGGCACTGCACGGCACGTGCCGGGCACGATCCCGATCTGCCAGTTCCCGACAGGTCTCGGACCTTGGCGTGCCTCGATGGATGGCCGCTGGAGTGCTTCGTTGGAGTACGTCGGCCGGTGCACGGCACGTGCCACCCTGTGCCTGGCACTGCGCGGCACGTGCCAGGCACCGTTGACGCTCTATCATGCGGGTCTCATGCAGCCTGCCGAACCACGCCCCGCGACCTCGCCCGCGCAGCAGCAGCCGCCGCAACCGTGGCCTGGTCCCGATCCGAACCTCGCGCCTGTCACCGTCCGTTCGCTCCAGCGCGCGATGCGCGAGCAGAAGACCTTCGCCGCGCTGACCTGCTACGACGCGACCACCGCCCGTTGGCTTCAGCGCGCCGGCGTCCCCGTGCTCCTCGTCGGCGACACCGCCGCCGAAGTCATCCTCGGCCAACCGAACACCCTCCACGCGCCGCTCGACTTTCTCATCGCGCTCACCGCCGCGGTCAAGCGCGGCGCCCCGCGCTGCCTCGTCATGGCCGACATGCCGTTCATGAGCTACCAAACCTGCGACGCCGACGGCGTCCGTAACGCGGGGCGCTTCATGACCGAGGGCGCGGCCGACGTCGTCAAGCTCGAGGTCGATGCGTCCTTCGCGCCGCTCGTCCGTCAGATGGCCCGCGCGGGCGTGCCCGTCGTCGCGCACATCGGTTCGCGTCCGCAGCACGCCAAGCAGGCCGGCGGCTACGTCTCCGCGGGCAAGACCGCCGACGACGCGCTCAAGATCCTCGCCGACGCCGACGCGATGCTCGAGGCCGGCGCCTCGATGCTCCTGGTCGAGGCGACGCCCGTCGAGGTGACCGAGGAAATCGTCCGCCGCTCGAGCGTTCCCGTGATCGGCTGCGGCGCAGGTCCCGTTTGCCACGGGCAGGTCGTCGTCACCCACGACCTTCTCGGGCTGACCGAGCGGCAGCCTCCGTTTGCGCTTCCGATCGTGAACCTCGGCAAGCAGATCACCGAGATGGCCGATACATGGAAGGATCGCGTTCGGTCCGGCTCGCTCGGCGAGCATCCGTACGCGCTCGCCGACGAACAGAAGGCCGAGTTTCTCCGACGGATTGGCCGCCGCTGAGCATCCGCTTCGCCGCGGAACGCAACAAGCACCATCCGCAACCGCTCACGCAAGCCCGCGAAGCACCACGCGAAGCATCCAACCATGAAGACCTTCCCCTACTTCGGACCGAGCGTTGTTGTCCTGATCGCCGCGGGATGCACCTTGGTGGCCGTGCCGATGGTCGTGCGCCGCGCGCACGATGCGCAGGCGACCGCGGACATCGTGCGTGCGTCCAATGTCCTCGCGCTTCCCGCGGTGATGGTCGGTGACAGCGACGACGAGATCCGCACGTTTGCCCTTGAGGGCGCGCGCGATCCCGTGGGCGACGAGCTCCGCCCCGCGCAAGTCGCTGACAAGTCGGCGAAGGCCGCATCGCCCGCGCCGCGCGAGACGATCCTCGAGCAAATCAACCGCGCCAACCGCGCGATCGCCAAGCTCGTCGAGCCGAGCGTCGTGCACGTCAGTGCTGTGAACACCATGCGCCGTCGCGGCGACGCGATGCCGTACAGCTCGAGCGGCTCCGGCTGGATCTGGGACGAGGCCGGTCACATCGTGACCAACTCGCACGTGGTCGAAGGCGCCGAGCGCATGCAGGTCCAGCTCTTCGACGGCGAACTGCGCGAGGCCGAGCTCGTCGGCGTCGATCTTCGCACCGACATCGCGGTCATCAAGGTCGAGGCGGGCGGACTGCACGCGTCGCTGCGCGGCGATTCCGCCGAAGTCGAGCAGGGCGACATGGTCTACGCCTTCGGCTCGCCGTTCGACTTCCGCTTCTCGATGTCGTCGGGCATCGTGTCCGGCCTCGGCCGCAGCGCGGGCCTCGACAACATCGACTACGAGAACTTCATCCAGACCGATGCCGCGATCAATCCCGGCAACTCGGGTGGACCGCTCACCGACATCCGCGGCCGCGTCGTCGGCATGAACACCGCGATCGCCACCGGTCGCGGCAACACCGTCGGTCAGGCGCAGTTCGCGGGCATCGGCCTCGCGATCCCGATGTCGATGATCGAGTCGACCGTCACGCAGCTCATCGAGACCGGCGAGGTGCGCAAGGGCTATCTCGGCGTCGAGGTGCTCGACCTCGAGGCCGTGCGCGCGGGCATGGTGCGCGACCGCGCGCTCGTGACGACCGCCGAGCGCTTCAAGGGTGAAGGCGCGATGCTCGGCCGCGTGACCGCGGAGTCGCCGGCAGAGAAGGCGGGCTTCCGCAGCGGCGACGTGATCACCGCCGTCGACGGCCGCAAGGTCGGCAGCGACAGCGCCGTGCGCGCGACGATCAGCTCGCGCCGTCCTGGCGACACCGTGCGTTTCGATGTCTGGCGCCTTGAGGCCGGTGAGGCGGAGGCCAAGCGCGTCGAACTCACCGCCACGCTCGCGCAGCTCGATGCGAGCATCAACGTCGCGCCGTACCTGCCGCCCGCGCTCAAGATGGCGGGCATCGACAAGTACGAGACCGCGACCGACGAACGCGCCAGGAAACTCGAGGTCCCGTTCCGCCGCGGCGTGCTGATCGAGCAGCTCCGCGAAGGCAGCGACATCGCCGGGATGGTGCCGGTCGGAAGCACGATCACCGCGATCTTCGACCAGCCGATCGGCAGCATGGACGAGATGTACACCCGCTGCGGGCGCGCGTTTGCCGAGCTGCGCACGCGTCGGGTCGACGTGCCGTTCACGATCGTCGTTCCCGACGGCCGCGTGGCGCAGATCTCCGTGCCCGTGGTCGTGCGCTGACCTGACCTCGACGCTGTTCCGCCGCACGCCGCGAGCCGCTAGCATGGCGCGCTCATGAGCGACGCCAAGTCCGACCAGCCGATCCTGCTCGAGGTGAAGAACCTCAAGACATGGTTCCCGATCCGCCGCGGCCTGCTGCAGCGGACCGTCGGCCACGTGAAGGCCGTCGACGACGTGAGCTTTTTCGTGCGCCGCGGCGAGACGCTCGGTCTCGTCGGCGAGTCGGGCTGCGGCAAGACGACCGTCGGCCGCACGCTCCTGCGCCTGATCCCGAACTCCGGCGGCGACGTGCGCTTCGACGGCCGCGATGTGTTCGCCGCCAACGCGCTCGACCTCCGCAACCTGCGCCGTGAGATGCAGATCATCTTCCAGGATCCGGGCGGCAGCCTGAACCCGCGCATGCGCGTGGGCAACATCATCGGCGAGCCGCTCGAGGTGCACGGCCTGACCAGCGGTCCCGACGAGACGCGCGCCCGCGTCGAGGAACTGCTCGTCAAGTGCGGCATGTGGAAGCAGGCCGCCGACCGCTACCCGCACGAGTTCAGCGGCGGCCAGCGCCAGCGCATCGGCATCGCCCGCGCGCTCGCGCTCAACCCGCGCCTCATCGTGTGCGACGAGCCGACCAGCGCGCTCGATGTCTCGATCCAGTCGCAGATCCTCAACCTGCTCGCCGACCTGCAGCAGGAGATGGGGCTCTCGTACCTCTTCATCTCGCACGACATGGCGGTGATCCATCACATCTGCGACCGCATCGCGGTGATGTTCAACGGCAAGATCGTCGAGGAAGGCACGCGCGACGAGATCATCAACGCGCCGAAGCACGAGTACACGCAGGCGCTGCTTTCCGCGGTGCCCGAGGCCGATCCGCGGCGCAAGAAGCAGCGGATCAAGCTCGCGAACGCGCGCATGTGATCGAAACGCTACGCTTTGCCGATGCGCGGACCCAAGCTCTTCTGGATCGTCGTGATCGCCCTCGGCGTACCCGCTGTCGGCATGTCGTGGCTTGCGTGGAGCGTGACCGCAGGCGTGCGCGCCGACGCGCGGCAGGCCGACGTGCACCTGCGCGAGGTCGCGTGGGCGGTGCTTGCGTACGCCGATGTGAACGACGGTTTCCCGATGTCGGAGGCCGAGCTCCGCGCGTTTGCCGCGCGCCCGGGCGGCGTGCCCGCGGAACTCGCGAAGCGCGCGCCTGGAATCCCCGCGACGCACGCGGAGGCGATGGCGGACGCGGCCGTGGCGCAAGCCTCGCCTGCGCCGAATCTTGACGAGTGCATCGCCGCGATCGAGGTCGAATGGCCGACTGTGCGCGACGTGCAGCCGATCCTCCGCTCGAAGGGCAAGGCCACGCTCAACGGCACGCTGCCGACGATCGGGCAGTGGTTGTTCGCGGCGACGGAGCGGGTTCGGGCGAGGTGAAGAAGTCTCATAAGCGGCTTCTTTCTCGCGGAATTCGCCAACATCGCGATTTGGGCGTGCGAGTGATCCTTCATTCCGGCGCATGACTCCTCAACGACGCGTAACCCCTGCGCGTCCACAACTGAGGAGACCAGAGGTATGCGCAACTCGAAGTGGTTGGTGGCTCTTGCTGTCGCTCTGTCGACGGCTTCGTCTGTTTTTGCGGCTGAGATCGTGGTGCCTGAGCAGTACCCGACGATTCAGTCGGCCATCAATGCGTCGGTGAGCGGTGATGTGATCACCGTGATGCCGGGCACCTACAACGAGCGGCTCGACATCGGGCCTCGCAGCATCACGCTGAGGGGTCAGCTCGGCGCCGCTGCGACGATCATCGATCCGCAGGGAGTTGACGGCGTCGTGATCTACTCCGGCCATGCGGCGGCCAATGGCTGGACGCTGGATGGGTTCACTATCCGCAATGGCCTCGATAGCGGTGTCTACATCACCGGCGTGACTGCGACGTTGAAGAACTGCGTGTTCCTGAACAACCAGGCGTCGCGCGGTGGTGGTGCGCATGTGCGTGATGGCGCGAATGTGAGTTTCCAATCGTGTGAATTTGATCAGAACAAGGCGGTTTCGGGGCAGGGCAAGGGTGGCGCGCTCTTCGTGGAAGGCGCCACGGTCACCATGACGTCCAGCATCCTTCGGGAGAACATCTCGGAGGTGGGATTCGCCGGTGGTGGCGCGATGGCGGCAGTGTCAGCACAGATATCCGTCAGCAGCAGTCAGTTCATCGCGAACAAGGCGAGGTTCGTCGGTGGCTATTGCTCGGGTGACGTGAATGTGCGGGGTGGCGCAGCCGCGCTCGAAGGCAATTCTGTCGTATCGATGTCCGACTGCCAGTTCCAACAGAATCAGGCGCAGTGTTCGGTGGTGGACGTGTGCTACTACAACGGTGCGGGGGCGAATGCGTACGGTGGCGCGCTGTACTCGGCAGACTCATCCACCCTAACTGTTGTGAGATGCCAGTTCGTGGGCGACAACGCCACGGCACTCGGTCAGGTTCCGCACTGCTGCTCTGGAACGGCTTCGCGCGCGTATGGCGGGGCGATCTACTCGACTGGTGGACCGCTTCTCGTATCGGATTGCAGTTTCTCGGCGGTCGCGTCAGTAGCTCAAACCGGGTACGCCAATGGTTCCCGCGTGTCCCATGGTGGAGCGATCTACCGAGCTGGCGTAACGACGGTGATCTCTGGAACGAGCTTCATCGGTTGCACCGCGCTCGGAGATAGCCCGGATGGCCGAGGCGGGGCGTTGTATTGCTCAGGGCCAATCACTCTGGATCAGGTGAGCGTGCAAGGCTGCCGATCGATCTCGGGCGGTGCGATCTTTAGCCCCAGCGCGTACTCGATTGCGGCCCAGTCCCTTCAGGTAGCCGATTGCGTCGCCGAAGGCGGCTCCGGCGGCGCCATCTGGCTCACCGGCGGAACCCGTGAGTTCGCGAACTGCACCTTCACCAACAACACTGCGCAGGGCGCGGGCGATCACCGCGGTGGCGCGATCTACGCCGAAGGCGGCGCGCAGGTCAACTTCACCGACTGCGGCTTCACGGGAAACCGTGCGCTCTCGAGCGGCGACAGCGCTGATCGCTGGACCTGGGGCGGCGCATGCGCGATGTTCAGTGTGACTCCGCGCTACACGCGGTGCAGCTTCACGAACAACGCCGCGATCTCCGGCGGCAACGGCGGCGCTTGGCGCCGCGCCAATGGCGGCGCGACCGTCGAATACGACAGCGATGCAACCTTCACCGACTGCACCTTCAGCGGCAACAAGGCCGAAGTCGTCGGCAACGGCGCGCACTACGCGCACGGCGGCACCGTGTTCCTCTGGAACAGCGACACCAAGTTTGTGCGCTGCGACATTTCGAACGGTCAAGCGCTGCCGACAAGCGAAGACGCCAAGGGCGGCGGCGTGTACATGGAGAATGTCTCGCGCCCCGGCTTCTCGTACTGCAACATCGTCGACTGCGCGGCCAACGAAGGCGCTGGCCTGAGCATCTACAACTCCGAGCCGTATGTCGTGAGCACTTCGTTCCGCCGGAACACGGCGGCGGCGAGCGGCGGCGGAATGTTCGTCGACGGCGCGAGCACGCCCTATGTGCTCGAGTGCTCGTACCAGCAGAACCAGGCGCCGAGCGGTGGCGCGATCAAGACGACGGGCAACGGAACCAATGTGCCGTTCGTCGTGCAGACGAGCTTCTGCGGCAACACCGTCGACACGATCAGCGGTTTGATCCTCGGCGGCGAGGGCAACACGACCTCGGCGACCTGCGCTGCGGACTGCAACGGCAACGGCATCCAGGATGCCGACGAAATCGCAGCGAATTCGGCACTCGATATCAACCGCAACGGCGTGCTCGACAGTTGCGAGGCCGACTGCAATCACAACGGCAAGCCTGATTCGTACGAACTCGCCCGCAACGAGGTCTCGGACTGCAACGGCAACGGCGTTCCTGACTCGTGCGATATCGCGAGTGGAGTGAGCGCTGATGCGAACGCCGACGGCGTGCCGGATGAATGCCATCTCGAATCCGCGCGCCTCGTGCCGTTCGAGTACCCGAGCATCGTTTCGGCGATCAACGCGGCCAACAACGGCGACACGATCTTTGTTGCGCCGGGCGCGTACTACGAGAAGTTCAACCTCGGTGGCAAGCAGCTCACCATGAAGTCGGTCGGTGGCGCCGCCGTGACCTACATCGACGGCAACGGCCAGAACGGCACGCTGCTCACGATCCAGGGTGGGCAGAACGCCTCGACCGTGATCGATGGTTTCACCTTCTGGTACGCGCAGGGCGGCTACGCGATCTACATCCAGAACGCGTCGCCGACGATCAAGAACTGCCGTCTGCTGTTCAATCAGGTTGCCGATGGCGCGGCGTTCCGCATCGACGCGCCTTCGAACGCGCAGATCTTCGATTGCTTGGTGGAGTCCAACCTTGCGTATGGCACGGGCGGCGGACTTTGGACGAACACCAATCCGACGTTCACGCGGACCACGTTCCGCAAGAACACCGCGAACAACGCGGGCGGCGCTGTTCGGCTGAGCGGTGGTACCGCGAAGTTCGACAGCTGTGCATTTAGCGAGAACACCGCAGTGGGCGGCGGTGATCACCGTGGTGGCGCAATCTCGGCGTCGAGCACGGTGAACTTCTCCGCGGTGAACTGCACCTTCACGAGCAACATCGCGGTCAGCAATGGCGACTCTGCTGAGCGCTACGGACGCGGCGGCGCGTGCGCATTCAACGACTGTTACACAAGCGGCGCGAACCCGCCGAAGGCGTTTGATCACTGCACGTTCACGTCGAACACGGCTCGCGCGACCGGCAACGGCGGTGGCACCCGCCTTGGTCATGGCGGCGCGATCTTCGACTACAACAGCGATCTGTCGTACTCGTTCTGCACGTTCACGTCGAACAAGGCGGAAGTGCTCGGGTCAGGCGCGATGCAGATGTATGGCGGCGCGATCTACGCCGACTACTCGAATCCGCAGATTTCCGACTGCGCCTTCCAGTCGAACTCGGGGGCCAACGCTGCGGTCGATGGATCTTTTGGTGGCGCGCTCTTCTACGACCACGCCAGCAACGGCAACATCACGCGCTGCACCTTCAACTCCAACACCGCCTACCGCGGCGGCGCGTTCTACCTGCTTGGCAACTCGCAGCCGAACATCCGCAACTGCGAGTTCATCGCGAACGCCGCGTCGTACCGCGGCGGCGCGATCTACGCGAACTCCTCGCCCGGATTCTTCTACCAGTGCGCGTTCCGCCAGAACACCTCGCCCGCCGACGGCGGCAGCGCGATCTTTGGTGAAGGTGCGACTGGTCCGAACGTCTTCGGTTCGAGCTTCTGCGGCAATCCTGGCACCGATGTCGTCGGCACCTGGACGAGCAACCAGAACACGACCAGCGAAGTCTGCAACGACTGCAACGGCAACGGCGTCGACGACGTGCAGGACATCTCGTCCGGCAATGCGGTCGACTGCAATGCCAACGGCGTGCCTGATTCGTGCGAGCTCGACAGCGACGGCGACGGCGTGATCAACGGCTGCGACGCATGTCCGAACGATCCCAACAAGCTTTCGCCAGGCACGTGCGGTTGCGGCGTTGTCGACACCGACAGCGATGGTGACGGTACGGCGGACTGCAACGACGGCTGCCCGAGTGATCCGAACAAGACTTCGGACGGCACGTGCGGCTGCGGCGTTGTCGACACCGACAGCGATGGCGACGGCACGGCGGACTGCAACGACGGCTGCCCGAACGATCCGAGCAAGACTTCGCCGGGAGCCTGCGGCTGCGGTGTCGCGGACACCGATAGCGACGGCGATGGCACGGCGGACTGCTTCGACGGCTGCCCGAACGATCCGAGCAAGACTTCGCCGGGAGCCTGCGGCTGCGGCGTGGTCGACACGGATAGCGACGGCGACGGCACGCCTGACTGCACCGACGGTTGCCCGAGCGACCCCGGCAAGCTCGAGCCTGGCACGTGCGGCTGCGGCGTTGCCGACACCGACAGCGATGGCGACGGCGTGCCGGATTGCGTGGACAACTGCGCGTCGGCGGCCAACGCCGATCAGTCCGATTGCAATGGCGACGGTGTGGGCGACGCCTGCTCCGAAATCGTCGACTGCAACGGCAACGGCATCAGCGATGCTTGCGAAATCGCCGCTGGCGCGCCGGATGTCGATGGTGACGGCCAACTCGACGCCTGCGAAACCGACTGCAACTTGAACGGTCTCCCCGACGCGTACGAACTTGCAAACGGCATGGCGAACGACTGCAACCACAACGGCATTCCCGATACCTGCGACGTCGCGGCTGGAACCAGCACCGACAGCGACGGCGACGGCGTGCTGGACGAGTGCGAGGCCGACTGCAACGACAACGGCATCGCCGACCTCGACGAGATCGCCCAAGGCATCGCGGCCGATTGCGATGGCAACGGCGTGATCGACGCGTGCCAGGATCGATCGACGTTCATCACGGCGAATATCGCGCCGTGGGGCGGTGGTGCGCCGCTTCAGGCGTCCCGCACTGGCCTGCCTATCGCGACGAGCCCGGTCAGCTTCCGCGTCGAAGTGATCGGCGACCTCGACGCGTCGAACGAGTACGTCGTGCTCAAGGTCAACGGCGTTGCAGTCGCGCTCTTCTTCGGTAGCACCGGCCAGCATTGCGCCGCGTCGTCGGAGGTCGCGGAGTTCACGATGACTGCTGCGCAGTGGAACACACTCGTTCCGAGTGGACAGGCGACGATCTCGCTCGAGGCGCCTTCGCCGGTCAGTGCAGGCGAGTGCTCGAACTCGTTCGCGCGCATCACCGTCAACTATCAGAACCCGACGTCGGATTGCGATCTCGACGGACTCAGCGGGCTCTGCGAGATCGCGAGCGGCACGCAGCTTGACTGCGATGGCGACCGCGTGCCCGACGACTGCGCGCTTGCCGAGGGCCTTGTGCCCGACTGCAACGGCAACGGCGTGCCCGATTCGTGCGACATCGCAGCGGGCGACCCCGACTGCGACCACGACGGCGTGCCCGATGCTTGCGCGGTGGCTGCGGGTTCCGTGCCCGACTGCAATGGCAACGGCGTGCCTGACTCGTGCGACCTGCTCGCGCCAGGTGCCGACTGCGATGGCAGCGGTGCTCTCGACTCGTGCGAGATCGCAGCGGGCTCGGTGCCCGATTGCGATGCGAACGGTGTTCCGGACTCGTGTGACCTCGCGTCCGGTGGGTCGTGGGACTGCAACGGCAACGGCGTGCCTGACTCCTGCGACATCGCGGCGGGTTGGAGCAACGACGTCGACCAGAACGGTGTGCCCGACGAGTGCAAGAGCGACTGCAATGCCAACGGTCTGCCCGACGCCTACGAGATCGAGCACGGCCTCGTGCCCGACTGCGACGGCAACTGGACGCCCGACTCGTGCGATCTCGCCAACGGCGCACCTGATTGCAACGCGAACGGTGTGCCCGATTCGTGCGATATCGCGACTGGTGCGTCGACCGACTACAACGGCAACGGCATCCCGGACTCCTGCGAGACCGACTGCAACGGCAACGGGTTGCCCGACGACTACGAAGTCGCCAGCGGCCTCGCGCCCGATTGCAACGCGAACGGCATTCCTGATTCGTGCGACCTCGCAGCCGGCGCGCCCGATTGCAATGGCAACGGCATCATCGACTCCTGCGATGTTGCCAACGGCGAGGTCGACGACAACGGCAACAACGTGCCCGACACGTGCGAGTTCTCGTCAGGCGATTTCGACCTCGACGGACAGATCGGCGCATCGGATCTCTCGATCCTTCTCTCGATCTGGGGTCTCTCCGACACGCCCATCGGCGACCTCGACGGCGACGGTCTCGTCGGCGCGTCGGACCTCGCAATCCTGCTAAGCCGCTGGAGTTGAGAGCGGATTCAAGTTTGCGTATCCCGCCCCCCGGATCCGTCGCCCGACGGTTCCGGGGGGCGTTTCTTTCCGCGCCAGCTCGAGCCGCCGCCGCACGCGGGCTTGCTACATTTCAACGATGTCCGACGCCACCGCCACCGCCCCCTCCGCGGCTCCCTTCCTCATCCAGAAGTCGCTTCCCGAGACGCCGCTCCGCGACGTCATGGCTGGCGCGAGCCGCTGGAACATCCCGATCCACGAGCACGGCTTCATCTCGCTCGTCGATGCGATGCCGCGCCTCGTTCCCGAGGGGCAGACCGCCGACAGCGCGATCGTGCAGTCGGCGCGCGTGTCGTACGGGCAGGGCACCAAGATGGTCAGCGAGGACCGCGGGCTCGTGCGCTACCTCATGCGCCACCGCCACTCGACGCCGTTCGAGATGGTCGAGTTCAAGTTCCACATCGCGATGCCGATCTTCATCGCGCGCCAGTGGATCCGCCACCGCACCGCGAACGTGAACGAGTACAGCGCGCGCTACTCGATCATGCCCGACCGGTTCTACCGGCCGAGCATCGACAATGTCCGCAAGCAGTCGAAGTCGAACCGCCAGGGCGGCGAGGGACCGATCGACGCGGGCACGGCCGAGGAGTTCCTGCAGCTCCTCGAGAACGCCGAGGCGAACTACCAGAAGTACCTCGAGCTCACCGAGAAGGGCGTCGCCCGCGAGATCGCGCGCGCCGTGCTGCCCGTGAGCGTGTACACCGAGTGGTACTGGAAGTGCGACCTGCACAACATCTTCCACTTCCTGTCGCTGCGCATGGATCCGCACGCGCAGATCGAGATCCAGGACTACGCCAAGGCGATGTACGAGCTGATCAAGCCGATCGTGCCAACCGCGTGCGAGGCGTTCGAGGACTACCGCCTCAACGCGATGCACCTGACGGGCCTCGAGATCGACGCGATCCGCAGCGGGAAGCCGCTCGCGACGGAGAACAAGCGCGAGACCGCGGAGTGGGAAGCGAAGAAGGCGCGGCTCGGGATCTGAGGTTTCGGGCTCTGAGGCCTCGCGCCTCGGCGCCCTGATCAGCGCCCAACCAACTCGCCCAGCGACCCCACCGTCGCCGACGCATCGCTCGACGCCGCCGCACCCGCGACGCTGAGTGCGATGCCACGCGCGCCCGCGTTGCGCGCGGCGACCGCGCCGGCGGGGCTGTCGTCGACCAGCGCCATCAGCGCGGCATCGTTGATTCCAAGCACGCGCAGCGCCTCGAACACGCCCCACGGCGCGGGCGCGGGTTCGCACGCTTCATCCGCGGTGACGATCGCGTCGAGCGGCACATCGGCGGCGGCGAGCGCGTCGAGCTGCGGCCCGAGCAGGCGCCGCGGCGTGCAGCAGATCACCGCCGTGCGCATGCCGCGTGCGTGGAGGGCACGGATCGCGTCACAGGCCTCCTGATTTGGCGCAGGCGCGGACGCCGCCGCCGCCAGCAGCCGCGGCTCGTGATCGCGCGCCATCGTGTCGAGGTCTTCCTCGCGCACCCAGTGGTTGTGGCGCGCGCGGAACGCCTCGGCCACATGCGGAATCGAGAACAGCCGCACGATCTGCGGCCTTCCCGTCGGGCCGCGCGTCGCGACGAGGTCGGCGTCGGCGAGCGGCACGCCCCATTTGGCAAAAGTCTCGCGCATCGCCGCGTGGATCGCCACGCGGTCGCGGTCGAACAGCACGCCGTGCCACGAGAAAGCCACCGCTTGCGCGTCCTTCAGGATCTCGCCTGCGGGAGCGTTGCTGTTGCGCGTCTGGTGCGGCATGTCAGTTGTCCTTCTTGAGCTGCGCCTGGTCGAGCTCGCGCTCGGTCGGGATCGCGACCAGACCGACAAGCGGCTCGGTCGGCGACGTCTGGACCTGCACAAGGCGGATCGGCGTCGGCGGGTAGTAGCGGAACAGGCCGCCCGGGAAGGGCCCCTCGCCGCGCAAATCCCAGAACTCGCCAAGCGAAATGCGCTTGGTCTCGCCCGAGTTGAGCTGGTCGAGATGCAGCATATAGCGCTGGTTGAGCCACAGGTCGAAGTTCGCCCAGCTCTCGGTGGTCGCGTTCACGAGCAGCATCGCGTCGCCGTCGTTGAACACCTGCACCTGCACGATGCGAGCCTGCGGCAGCTCGAACGGATACGCGCGCGTCGCCTTGGTCGGATCGCGGCGCACGGTCTCGCAGCCGATCGAAGCCCCGGCCGAAACGACGGCGAGCAGGACAGCGGTGGCGGGGATGGCGGCTGCGGTCAGGCGCATGGAGTGATCCTAGCAGAAGCCCTGTCAATCAAAGCCCTGTTGAGGCCCCGTCGAGGTCTCGGCGAGGTCTCGGCGAGGTCCCGTCAAAGCCCCGCGGCCTTCGCCGCCTTGGCGACGAGTTCCTCGGCGCGGGCCTTGGTCGGCGCCTCGGCAATGATGCGCGCGATCGGTTCCGTGTTCGACGAGCGGACATGCACCCAGCCGTCGGCAAAGTCGATGCGGACGCCGTCGATGTCGCTCACGCGCTCGCTCGCAAACGCCGCCTTGAGCTTGGCCAGCGCGGGCGCGACCGCAGCGAGGCCGCCGATCGACGCGAGATCGAGCTTGGTCTTGACGATCGCGTAGCGGGGGAGGCCGTCGACGATCTTCGACAGCGGCTCGCCGCGCGAGGCGATGAGGTCGAGCACCAGCGCCATCGCGGAGAGCGAATCGCGCACCCAGCAGACCTCGGGCACGATCACGCCGCCGTTGCCTTCGCCGCCGAGGAGGCCCTTCGCAGGCTTGAGCGCGCTCACGACGTTCGCCTCGCCGACCGCGGTGCGGTGCACGACGGCTCCGGGGAACTTGGCCGCGACGTCGTCGATCATGCGCGAGGTCGACAGGTTCGCCGCGAGCGCGAACGGCCCGCGCAGTTCGAGCATGCGCTGCGCCGCGAGGACGAGCGTGTACTCCTCGCCGATGTAGCGGCCGTTCTCGTCGACGATCGCCAGGCGGTCGGCGTCGGGATCCTGCGCGAAACCGCAGGCGGCGCCGGCGGTCGCGCGCACCTTCGCCGCGAGTTCGCCGAGGTTTTCCGCGGTCGGCTCGGGCGTGTGGCCGAAGATGCCCGTCATTTCGCCGTAGATGTGCGTCACGCCGCAGCCGAGCGCGTCGAGCATCATGCGGCCGCCTTCGCAGCCCGAGGCGTTGACGCTGTCGAGGACGACATGCAGCTTGCGCGCGCGCACGCGGTCGGCCACGCCGGTCATGACCTCGAGCACGCGGTCGACATGGCGCTTGGCCGCCGTCGTGTCGGTCGTGATCGAACCGATGTCGAGCGGCTTGGCAAACGAGATGTTCGCCGCCTTGAAGCGCGCGATGATCGCTTCCGCGACCGGCTTCGGCGGCGCGAGTCCGTCGCCGTCGAGGCACTTGAGTCCGTTCCACTCGATCGGGTTGTGGCTGGCGGTCACGGCCATGCCGCCGTCGGCGCCGAGCGCACGGATCATCAGTCCGACCGTCGGCGTCATCGCCACGCCGATGTCGACCACGTCGCAGCCGACCGACGCGAGCGCGCCCTGCACGGCGCGCGCCAGCGATTCGCCGCCAAAGCGGCCGTCGCGCGCGACGACAAGCTTGGGGCGGCGTCCCTGGACCAGCGTGCGAATGTGCGAGCCAAACGCCCCCGCGAAGGTCGCGGCGACGACGGGGGTCATCGTGATTCCCACGATTCCACGGGCGCCGGAGACGGAGAGCATGAGGGGAGCGTTGTCGGTAGCGGGGGCAGACATGAGGGGCGCGAGTGTACGGCGGGAAACGAACGCTGAGAACGCGGGTTTTCCGCGATACACTCGCCCGACCCGCTGAACCTGAATCCATGGCCGCGCACTCCGTCAACCTCGCTGCTTCCGCCGCTCATTCCGCCGCTCCTTACTCTTTGGAGGTCGAGTGCGAGTTCGCCGCCGCGCACGCGATCGTCCTGATGGGCGAGCGCGAGCGCCTGCACGGGCACAACTGGCGCGTCGTCGTCTCCGTCGCGGGCGACCGGCTCGATGGCGAGGAGCTCCTCTGCGACTTTCACGCCGTCGAGCGCATGCTCGCCGCGATCGTCGCGCCGTTCCGCGACGGCAACCTCAACGACACGCCGCCGTTCGATCGCATCAATCCGACCGCAGAGGCCGTCGCGCGCCACGTCGCGCGCGAACTTTCCGCAGCGCTTCGCCGCGGGCTGCCGCCGACCCAGACCGTCCACCTCGAATGGGTCCGCGTGACCGAGGCCCCGCGGTGCACCGCGGTCGTCCGGCTCTCGCGCGACGCACAGAACACACCATGAGCGAGCTCACCAAGCCGATGAACCCGAAGCGCCCACTCTCGCCGAACGAGATCACTCCGATCGGTCCCGATGATCCGGCGCGCTTCCTCAACCGCGACATCCAGTGGCTCGAGTTCAACCGCCGCGTGCTCGCGCAGGCGCTCGATCCGCGCAACCCGCTGCTCGAGCGCGTGCGCTTCCTCGCGATCTTCGGCTCGAACCTCGACGAGTTCTTCATGAAGCGCGTCGGCGGCCTGCGCCGGCAGATCGACGCGGGCGTCGGCAGCCCTCCGTGGGAGCCGCTCTCGCCCAAGGAACAGATGGCGCTCATCCGCGAGCGCGTGCTCGAGCAGACCACGCTCGCGACGCGCACGTTCCGCGACATGCTCGTCCCGCAGCTCAAGCGCGAGTCGATCGAGCTCATGCGCTGGACCGAGCTCACCGACGCCGAGCGCGCCGAGGGCGAGCACTGGTATCGCCGCAACATCTTCCCGATCCTCACGCCGCTCGCGGTCGATCCCGGGCATCGCTTCCCGTTCATCTCGAACATGTCGATCTCGCTCGGCGTGCTGCTGCGCCGTCCGGGCGAGAGCGAGGCGCTGTTCGCGCGCGTCAAGGTGCCTGAGATCGGCGGCAAGCTGTTCCGCTTCGGCACGTCGCGGCGCTTCGTGCCGCTGCAGGACATCATCGCCAACAACCTCGACGACCTGTTCCCGGGGATGGAGATCCTCGAGGTGCTTCCGTTCCGCGTGACGCGCAACGCCGAGACCGAGCGCGACAACGAGGACGCCGAGGACCTGCTCGAGCAGATCCAGCAGCAGCTGCGCGAGCGGCGCTTCGCGCGCGTGGTGCGGCTCGAGGTCGGCGCGCGGCCCAACGAGCGGATCATGCGATTCCTCGAGGACGAACTCCAGCTCGGCGACGACGATCTGTACGAGACCGACGGCATGCTCGACTGGAGCACGGTCAACGAGCTCGCCGACATCGACGTGCCCGAACTGCGCTGGCCCAAGTGGACGCCCGTCGCGCCCGCGGGCCTCGAGGACGACGACTCCGACATCTTCGCGCTCATCCGCGAGGGCGATGTCCTCGTGCACCATCCGTACGAGAGCTTCGACCACTCGGTCGAGCGCTTCATCGAGGCCGCGGCGGCGGACCCCAAGGTGCTCGCGATCAAGCAGGCGCTCTACCGCACCAGCGGCGACTCGCCGTTCATCCCGTCGCTCATCCGCGCCGCCGAAAGCGGCAAGCAGGTCGCGGTGCTCGTCGAGCTGCGCGCGCGCTTTGACGAGGCGCGCAACATCCTCTGGGCGCGCAAGCTCGAGGACGCGGGCGTCCATGTCGCCTACGGCGTCGTGGGCTACAAGACGCACACCAAGGTCGCGCTCGTGGTCCGCCAGGAGCAGGGCGGCATCCGCTCGTACGCGCACATCGGCACGGGCAACTACAACTCCAAGACCGCGCGGCTCTACGAGGACATCGGCCTCCTCACCTGCGATCCCGCGATCACCGAGGACCTGATCGGCCTCTTCAACTACATGACCGGCCGCAGCCGCCAGACCGAGTACCAGAAGCTGCTCGTCGCGCCCGTCGCGATGAAGCGCCGCTTCATCGAGCTCATCGAGCGCGAGGCCGACATCGCCCGCGCGGGCGGCAAGGGCCGCATCATCGTCAAGATGAACCAGCTCGAGGACCGCAGCGTGACCGACGCGCTCTACCACGCGTCGATCGCGGGCGTGCAGATCGACCTGATCGTGCGCGGCTTCTGCTGCATCCGCCCGGGCGTGAAGGGCCTCAGCGAGAACATCCGCGTGAGCTCGACGATCGGCCGCTTCCTCGAGCACAGCCGCATCTTCTGGTTCGGCAACGGCAAGGCCGATCCGCTCGACGGCGACTTCTACCTCGGCAGCGCCGACTGGATGTACCGCAACCTCAACACGCGCGTCGAGTGCGCCGCGCCCATCGAGGGGCGTCGCCATCGCGAGCGTCTGTGGGAAGTGCTGCAGTTCCACCTGACCGACCGCCGCCAGCGCTGGACGATGAAGGCCGACGGCAGCTACGCGCTGACCGATGCGCCCGAGGTGTCGATGCAGGCGGATGCCGAGCGCAATCCCGAGTTCCTCGGGACGCACCAGCGGCTCATGCGCCTCACGCACGAGCTCCACGCGCGTGCGCGCGCGGCGCGGTTGCAGGGCTGACCTGGCGACGCGGCGGTGACGCGGCTGCGATCACCACACGATGCGGCGCGGCGCGGTGCTTCCGACCAGGTGGATCGGGATCACCTCGTTGCCTTCGATCGTGAGGCTCGCGTTGTCGTCGGCGACCACGGTGATGTCCACGTTCGCGCGGACAAGCTTGACGCCGTTCTCATACTCGAGCGTGAACGCGCCGAGCGCGGTTCCATCGGTGTCGACAGGACCCTTGACGCCTTCGAGCAGCAGCTGCTCCGCGCCGGAATCGACCCTCATGAGCAGCGCGGAATTCTCGCGGTCGAGCCGCAGCGTGATCTCGCGGTCGAGGTCGTCCATGAAGGTCATCGTGTCGGTGGGCACGAGCGTCTCGCGCGCATCGGTCGGCAGGGGGCCGAAGCCGACGCCGTTGCGGATGAGCGCCATCACGCGGTGCATGACCACGCGGCCGATCACGTGCGTCGAGGCCTGCTCGGTCGTCGCCTGGTACGCGCGGAAGCTCGCGTGCAGCGACACCAGCGTCGCCGTCAGCAGCGCCGCGCAGATGCCCAGCGCGATGAGCATTTCGATGATCGAGAATCCGCGGCGGCTGCCGCGACGTGCGGGGTTCGAGCGGTTCATGATGTGGTTCGCGGGCTTGTTCACGAGCGGCCTCCCTCGCGGTAGGTGTCGGTGTCGACCGTGACCGAAGCCGGCCAAAGGATGCCGTCGGGAAGCTTGGCGTTCGGGTCGTAGCGCAGGCGGATCTCGCCGTAGCCGCTAAAGGTTGAGCCGCTGGGCAAGGAGCCTTCGCCGTCGCCGTCGAGCGCGCCGAAGTAGCCGAGCGTGGTGTTGAACGACTCGGGCTGGCCCGCATAGAACAGCGGTCCCTGGCCCGCGACGGGGCGGTACGTCATGAGCATCGTGCCCAGGACGTCGGCGGTGCCGCGGATGTCCATCACGCCCGCGATGATCGTGCCCTTGAGCTTCACGCGCGGCGTGAGGTCGGGGTTCGCCGACTGCTGGTTGGAGAAGTTTCCGACGTCGACCGACCAGCCGGGCATCATGATCGAGCTGCGCTGCAGGTGATCGAGCTTGTCGGTGCCGAGCGCGAGCAGCGATGCGCGCAGCGCGGCGCCGTCGGCCTGGAGCGCGAGCTCCGAATCGTCGGGATCCGAGTAGAAGCGCGTCGCGCCCGTGATCTGGATCTTGTTGCGCCAGTGCGCGTACTCGCCGGGCGTGTCGCCCGCGATCGAGCCGAGGAACGTGCATCCGTCAAAGCGGATCGAGTTCGAGATCGTGCGCGTATCGGTGTACGTCGTCGAGCCGATCTTGGACACGACGCCAGGGAATCGCGGCGAATACGTGTAGTTTCCGCCACCCGCGCTCACCTGCTGGAGCGCGCCGGTGTAGTTCCAGTTGACGTCGTTGCACGCGGTCTCGGTCTCGATGTAGACCGTGCCCTCGAAGCGGCAGTTCTGGAACAGCGCGTTCGTGCCCTTCGGGATGCGCACATCGCGGAAGGTCATGTTGCGGTAGATCGGGCGCTGATAGAAGTCGTACGCAGAGGTCGAGCCGTACGGCACGGCTTCATACGGCGCGCTCGCCACCGGCGTGTACGTGCCGCCCGCGCTCACGCCCGCAGTCACCTGCTGCGCGAAGTTGTTCGCGACGTTCGTCGAGAACCACGACGCCGAGGCCGCGAAGTCCGCGGTGGTGACCACGCGGAGTTCGTCGGTCGACGCGCCGAACTGCACGGGCGACTGATCGAGATCCGCGCGCACCGGGCCCTGCGCGATGTTGCGCCAGCTCTCGGCGGCGACGGTTTCCCACTGGGTCTCCGTCACGCCAAAGACCAGGCGGCCCTTGACCTTCGCGTAGTTGTCGTACTTGTTGAGGACGCCGTCGTTGTAGCCCAGGCGCGTGTCGCGGGCGTCGACCACTCCGTCCTCGTTGCGGTCGGGCATCGAGAGGTCGATGAGCCGGCCAAGCTGGTTGTCGATGCCCGAGAATTCCGCCGACCCCGTGTTGCCCGACGCCTGCGCGCGGGTCGTGTCCCAGATCACGGCGCCGTCGTGGTTCGTGTCGTATTCCGACAGGAAGAGATCGAAGTCGTCCACGTACTGGTCGCCGTCGAGATCGCGCAGCGCGTTGTTCGAGAGTCCCTGCGCCTCGGTCGGATGGCCGGGGCGGAGACGACCGTCGCCGTCGACGTCGTACTGCGCGACCGCGGCCGCGAGCAGTCCGATCTTGGTGTCGAGCGAGCTCGAGAGATAGCGGAAGTCCGAGCGCATCACCAGCGGATCGCCGTTGCCCGAGGTGAGCTCGCCGGCGTTCGTGCCGTAGCGCGTGCCGAGCGGACCCTCGATCATCACGTTCTTGCCGATCATGATGCGGTTGGGCGAGATCACCGCGTATTCGATCTTCTTGGTGAGCGTGAACTGCATCGAGATCGAGCGGCGGATGTCGCCGTCGACGCCGACGCTGGTCACGCGCACGTTCGACGTACCCGGAACGAGCTCATAGATGAGCTGGAACCAGAACGTGTCGTTGCTCGCCTCGAGGCGGACGGGCTCGGTCACGAGCGTGCCGTCCGACAGGATCTCGGGAAGGTTCTGGTGCTCCGCATACGGCGCAAACGCGCTCGAATCCGCGAGGTGCGCGTCGCGGATCGCCTCGGCAAGACCATCGGGATTCGCAGGGCCGTTGAAGCCGAACGCGGCGGTCACCGTCACGGTGCCGTCGGAGCCGGTCCACGTTCCCTTCCACAGGCGCTCGGCGAAGCCGGAGTCGACCACGCCCTTCGCGACGACGAAGCGGCGCGTCTCCTTCTCAAGCCGGTGCTGCGCGAACACGATGCCGCTCTCGGCCGCGCTCTGCGCGCGGGAAACCTTGAGCGAGCTGTCGGCGGTGCGAAGGTTGCCCTGCGCGACGATCGCCATCGCGGCCGCAAGCGAGCCAAAAATGACGAGGAACATCATCGCCAGAACGCTTGCGACACCGCGGCGCTTGGTCGGCGTCGGGCGGTTGCGCTTGCGGCTGTCGGTCATGGTGGTGCCACGCTTGTTCATCGTCGTTCCTCGGCCTCACGCAAAATCACTGCAAAAACGGCTCGGACGGGCCGTCGTTCGTTCGTTCATCAACCGGGCGCGATCCAGGTCACGCGCGTCATCTCGCGCGCGGCGGACTCGCCGGGCGCCTTGTACTCAACGACCACTCGGATGCGCACCGTGTCGCTCGAGCCGTCCGCGACGACCTGGGTCAGGTTGTACGGATTGACGTTCTCGACAAACACATGCTGCGACCAGCCCTGCATGCCCGTCAGCGGGAAGCCGAGCGCGCTCAGCGGCCCGGATCCGTCGTCGGCGGAGAACACGGTTCCCTTGCCGTCCTCGCCGTCGAAGTCGTCGAGGTCGTCGTAGTCCTCGACGTCGTACTCGTTCGGCTCGGGTCCCCAGTACGAGGTGCCCGTCACGGGATCGTGCTTCGGCAGGTGCAGCGTGAGCTCGCGGATCTCGTTGCCGAGACGCTGCGCGGTGCTCGCCTGCGTCGACCACTCGTTCTGCTTGAAGAACGCCTGGTGCGCCGACACGATCGCGAGCACGCCGGTGCCGACGATGACCGTCGCGAGCGCGGTCTCGATGAGGGTGAAGCCCCTGAGCTTCGAGCCCTTCGAGCGACGCTTCGCGCCGCTGCTGGCGTGTGGCTGGCTCGTGAACGGTCCCATGAGCGAACGCATGAACAACTCCTCAGTGCCCCGTGACAAGGCTGGACATCTTGAAGATCGGCAGGATGATGGCCATGGCGATGAAGCCGACGACCGAACCCATGAGCACGATCATGATGGGCTCGATCATGCTGGTGACGTTCTTGATCGCGTCCTTCAGCGCCTTCGCGTAGAAGACCGAGATCTCGTCGAGCACTTCGCCGAGCTTGCCCGACTCCTCGCCTGCGCTGATCATCTGGACGACCGAGCGCGGCAGCAGCGGGCTGCGCTGGAGCTGCGCCTGGACCTTCTTGCCCTGCTTGACCGCGCCGTACACCGAGCGCCAGAGACGCTTGTAGTGGCGGTTGCCGGACACGTCGCCGGTGATGGCGATGGTGTCGAGCATGGGAACGCCTGCGTTGAGCAGCTCGCCCATCGTCTGCAGCGAGCGGCTGATGTACAGCGCGCGGAACATGCGGCGGATGAGCGGCGCGGAGATCTTGACCCTGTCCCACCAGCTGCCGCCGAGCTCCGTGCGGATGAACGCGACGAAACCGACGATGCCGGCGACGGCGACCGCGAGCAGCAGCCACCACCACTCCACCATGAAGCTCGAGAGCGACATGAGGAACTTGGTCGGACCAGGCAGCGCGTCTTCCTTGCCCTTGAACACGCCCGCGAAGCGCGGAAGCACGAAGGTGAGCAGGAACACCGTCGTCGACACGGCCATCATGAGGATGATGCCCGGGTAGATGCTGGCGCCGACGACCATCTTGCGCGTCTCGATCTCCTGCGTCAGGTACGCGGCGATGCGGTCGAGCATCTTCGCGAACGAGCCGGACATTTCCGACGCCTTGACCATGTTCACGTACAGCGGTCCGAACAGCTTCGGATGGCGCGCGATGGCCTCCGAGAACTGCTTGCCGCTCTCGACGTCGGTCTTGATCTGCAGCAGGATCTTGCGGAACTTCTGGTTCTGCACCTGCTCCGAGATGCCCTCGAGCGCCGCGCGGATCGAGATGCCTGCGCGGATCATGACCGCGAGCTGCGTCGTGAAGTCCAGGATGTCCTTCTGCGACGGGCCCGACGTGTAGTTGAACTTCTTGAGCGCCGCGCGGAAATCCTCGCCCGCAGCGGCCATCGGCACGAGCTGCACGACATGGTCGCCGCGCGCACGGAGCAGCTGCGCTGCCTCCGCGACGCTTTCGGCCGTGAGGACACCCGCGACGAGTTCGCCGCGTTCATTGCGAGCCTGGAATCGGTAGTGCTGCGTAGCCATCGAGTGGTCCGTCCGGAGTTAGGCCGCCAGGGTGCGGTCGAGCTTGTCGGGATACGCCGCCTGAGCGATGGCGTCCTCGCGTGAGATGAGTCCGTTGAAGTAGAGCTCGGCGATCGCGTTGTCGAGCGTGGTCATGCCGATCGAACGGCTGGTCTCGATCACGTTCGGGATCTCGAACGTGCGCGCCTCGCGGATGATGTTGCGCACGGCGGGCGTGCAGAGCATCACTTCGATCGCGGGAACCATGCCCGCCTTGTCGACGCGGCGGAACAGCGTCTGCGAGATCACCGCCTGCAGCGTGTTGGCAAGCATGGCGCGGATCTGGTTCTGCTGGTTCGCGGGGTACATGTCCACGATGCGCTCGACCGTCTGCGACGCGTTCACGGTGTGGAGCGTCGAGAGCACGAGGTGGCCGGTCTCCGCCGCGGTGATCGCGAGGGCCGTCGTCTCGAGGTCTCGCATTTCGCCGACGAGGATGATGTCCGGGTCCTGGCGCAGCGCGTGCTTCAGGCCGCTGGCGAAGGTCGGCATGTCGGCGCCGAGCTCGCGCTGCTCGATGAGGCACTTCTGGCTCGAGAACGTGTACTCGACGGGATCCTCAAGCGTGATGATGTGCTTCTTGTAGCGCTCATTCATCGCCTGGATCATGGCCGCGAGCGTGGTGGACTTGCCGGAGCCCGTGTCGCCGGTGACGAGCACCAGGCCGCGCGGCAGATAGGTGAGGCGCGTGATGACCTCTGGGAGGTTCAGCGCTGAAAGCGGTGGGACCTTCGTGCGGATCGCGCGCATCGCCATCGCCACCATTCCACGCTGCATGTGAGCGTTGACGCGGTAGCGCTTGAAGCCGGGGATCTCGTACGAGAAGTCAAGGTCCAGGTGCTGTTCGAAGTGACGGCGCTGGTGCTCGTTGGTGATGCCAGCGAGGATGTGCCACATGTCCTCTCCCGACAGCGCAGGCATGTCGAGCGGTTGCATGATGGTGTGCGCGCGAAGCATCGGCGCGTGATTGGCCACGAGATGGATGTCCGACGCGTCGGACTCACTGGCCTTACGCAGGATGTCATTAAGCAAAGCTGATTCAGCCACAGCGTGTCCCTCCGAATTGGACACGCACTCATCGGCGCAGAAACGGCGTCAGGTAAGTCAGGCTCGCAAACGCGCGCGAAACAATGCGGACCGGCTCGCAAAGCCGCTGCACGGCGCACCCTACGCAGGCCGCGACCAGCCCCTGCATGGCCCGCTCGGGCGCAAACTTGTATCTGGACCTGCTCGCGGGGTCAGTTTCCGGGCTTGCGCGCAGAAACGAGAGAACCGGAGCCTTCGATCTGCGCCTCGGTCTTGAGGAGACCCGCCTCGTACAGGATGCGCGCGAACGACTGCGGGTCGCGGTACGAGACCGTGCCCGTGAAGTCCCAGCGCACGCCCTCGACGGCGCTCGCGACGGGAAGCACCGCGGGGATCTTCGCCTCGACCGTCTGGCCCGGCGGCAGCGCGCGCAGCGCGGCCCAGCGGCCGCCGTACGAACTTCCGTCGGCAAGCTTGATGATGTAGTCGTAGGTCACG
This sequence comes from uncultured bacterium, assembly GCA_903891095.1. Lineage (GTDB taxonomy): Bacteria > Planctomycetota > Phycisphaerae > Phycisphaerales > SM1A02 > QWPT01. The sequence continues at coordinate 23,684 of CAITDI010000116.1, forward strand.
AGCTCGACCTCGGTCGTCCCCGTGTTCTCGAGCGCGATCGTCACGTCGACCTGCGACGTGCCCGTGCCGCGCGTGCCGATGGTCGCCGCGGTCGCGCGCACGGACGGGCGGGCGACGGAGCAGCCGGCAAGCGCGATCGCCGAGGCGACCAGCAGCGGGGCGGCGAAGGAGAGACGGAGAGTTCCGCGATGCATCGTCGGAAATGTAGCAGGAGCGGCCGCGGATTCGCCGCGTTTGCCACCAGTCGGCTGCATGCCCGCTACGCTTCGCGCCACGTCCCGAGGTCAGCAAGGATTGGGTGACGAAGGCTTGGGTGAGTAGACCTTGGATGCGTAGACCTTGGGTGAGTAGAGCTTGTGTAAGTACAGCCAGGGCGAGTCAAGCCGCGATGCCAGCAACGACCTTCGCATCTCCCGCTCGGTTCCTGCGCGCCTCGCTCGTGGCGCGCGCGTGTGCGGTCACGCTGCTCGTGCCGTGGGCGCTCGCCGCCACTGAGCTTTGCGCGCAGCAGCAGACCACGACGCCCGCGATCGCCGACAGCCCAACCGCGCAGACGCTCTTCGAGGACATCCGCGCGCAGGCTCGCGAGAATCCCGCCGAAAGCGCCCGCATCGCGCGTCGCCTGCTCGACGAGTACGGCGCGCGCGTGATCCGCATCGGGCCCGAGAGCGATGGCGTGTTCGCGTCGGTGGCCGACGAGACGGAGCGCTTCCTGCTCGCGAATCCCGCGATTCTGCAGCGATTCCGCGACATGGAGTCGCGCGCCGCCGAGCGCATGCTGCGTGAGGACGGGCCCGCCTCGACCGCCGCGCGCCGTCGTCTCACGCCGTCCGGACTCGCTGCGACCCTCGCGCTTGCCGAGCGCGCGATCCGAGCCGACCAGTGCGACGAGGCGCTCGCGCTGCTCACGCGCGTGGCCAAGCACCCTGATCTTTCGGGCGCCGATGCCGTCGCGCACGCCGCGCTCGAGGCGATGGCGCGCAACCGCGTCGGCGATCGCGCCGGCGCCGACGCCGCTCTCTCGCGCCTCGCCGCGGTCCCTGGCGTGGACGCCGCGCAGGTCGCGCGCGCACGCGCCACCGCGGAACACACCCAGCCGCTCGCGGTTCGCCGGTCGGCGCGATCGCCGCTGGCCAGCTCCGCGCAAGGCGGCAATGCCGACGAGTCCTGGCGCGAGATCTGGTCGCTCGAGCTCGACCAGAGCCTCTTCCGCCGTCTCTACGGTGGCCCGCAGTCGGTCGCCAATCCCAAGAGCATCGAGCGCTTTCGCACCGAAGCCAGCAACATGACCGCGTCGCCGACGGTCCTCGGCAATCGCATCTATCTCAGCGAAGGCCAGCGCGTGCGCGCCGTCGACGCCGATTCGCGCGACGAGCTCTGGATGCGCGAGATCGGCAGCGGCGGCTCGGGCGCCAACGACCTCGTCGCCAACGGCACGGTCGGCGACCTGTCCGCGATCGCCGTCGACGACGGCGTCCTCATCACCTACGAAGGCCACGGCTACCCCGGTCAGCGCAGCGCCACGCCGCGCGTGTGGTGCCTCGATCCGCGCGACGGCAGCGTGCGATGGAGCGTCGTGATCGACGGCGCCGAAGGCCGCGCGGACTTCGCGGGGCTCTTCCCCGTCGGCGAGCCGCTGCTGGTGTCCGATGTCGTGGTCGTCGCCGCGCGCAAGAACACCCAGCGCTTCGAGCAGGTCGACTGGCTGCTCGGCCTCGATCGCCGCGACGGACATGTGCGTTGGTCGACATCGGTCGCCGGTGCGCCGGGCACGCGCTCGGGTCGACGCCAGTCCGGCCTCGCGACCGATGGCGCCGTCGTGATCGACGCCACGCCGCTCGGCGCGGTCGCCTGCGTGCGCGGCTCCGACGGCATGGTCGAGTGGCTGCATCGCTTCCCGGTGCCGCTGCGCGAGTCGCGCGGCATCGCGCAGCCGTGGGAAGCGCAGTCTCCCGTCATCGCCGGCGACCGCGTGCTGGTCATCGCGCCCGACGAACAGGAAATCATCGCGCTCGATCGCGCCAACGGCCGCCTCGTCGAGGCCCGCCCGATCGGCCCCGGCACCGCGTGGGAAACGCCCGCGTATCTCGTGCACGCCGTCGCCGCCAACGGCGCGCCGATCGTGCTCGGCGTCGGCAGCGACGTCGTCGCCTTCGATGCGCGCGACCTGTCCAAGCGGCTCTGGGCGCTCTCCGATGCGGTCGGCAAGATCACGCCGGCGCGCGCGGGCAGCGCCAGTCGCCAAGGCGTCCGCGGCCGCGTGAGCATCGCGGGCGGCCATGTGCTGCTGCCAGGCGTCGACGACATGCTGCTGGTCGATCTCGAGAGCGGTCGCGTGCAGTCGCGCATTCCTTCGCCGCAACCCGCCAACGCGGTGCTGATGTCCGACCGCATCGTCGCCGCCGGCGACGAGTCGCTGCGCGTGCTCATGCCGACCGAGCGCGCCGAGAGCCTGCTGCGCGCACGACTCGCCGCCACGCCTGACGACCCTGGCTCCGCGCTCGCGCTGCTCGAGATCGCCGCCGCGACCTCCCGAGCGAGCGTCGCGCTCGACGCCGCGCGCACCGCGCAGCAGTCGCTCGCCCGGGGCAAGGGCAACGACGCGATTCGCTCGACGCTGGTCGACCGACTCATCGAGTTCTCCGCCAAGTTCCCCGAGTCCGGCGATGCGGCCTACGCGATCGTCGGCAGCGTGAGCGACAGCCCCGTGCTCCGCGTGCGTGGCGAGCTTGCGCGCGGCGAGTTCCTCCGCGGCGCCGGCCGCGCGCGCGAAGCCGCCGAATGCTGGCGCACGCTTGCCGCCGACAGCATGCTCGGCGCGCTCTTCACCATGAACGACGGCGTCGGTCGCCGCGCGCGCATCGAGGCGCTCGAGCGGCTCGCGCGCCTCACCGCACGCGATGCGGAGATCGCTGCATCGCTCGAGGCCAGCGCGGCCGAAGCCGTCGCGCGTCTCGGTGGCGGCGCCCAGCGCGCAGCCGATCTCGCCACGCTCGTCGAGTCACACCCGCGCACCCGCGCGGTCTGCGACGCGCTTGCCGCGGCAACCGCACTCGCGCCTGCCGACGCCGAACGCCTGCTGGTCTCGGCCATCGAGGACGTGCTGGTTCCGCCGGCGCGCGCCGATCTCATCGACCCGCTGCGCGCGGACTACGCCAAGCGCATGGCTGGTAGCGCGGGCGCCGATCGCCTCGCGTCGCTCGACGACCGCATCGGAGCGCTGCTCACCGCGAGCGGCGTCGACCGCCCCGAACTCCGCAAGCCGATGCCCAAGCTGCCGTCCGTCGGCCGCGAGCCGGCCAAGGGCATCGACATCACCGCGCGCCTCATGGAGGCGACGCTCTTCGCCAACGAGACCCGTGCGCGCGATCTGATCCTCGGCCTCGAGGCGGGGTCCCTCGTGCGGCTTTCCGTCGCCGATCCCAAGCAGCAGCAGTGGCGCCTCCGCCTCGATGACCGCGAGCCGACCTTGCTGTGGGCGCGCGAGCGCATCGTGCTCTCGCAGACGACGGCGACCAGCGGTGAAGGCGCGCTCATCGTCGACGCAGCCAGCGGCGTCGTGGTCTACGCGTCGCCCAAGGCCCAGGACCTGTGGCCAGGCGATGGCGCAAACGCACCCGCAGTCGCAATCGACGAAGCCGCCGAACGCCCGCAGCCGCAGGTGCGCCCGGGCGGCCAGCAGCAGCTGAACGGTGTTCCCCGGAGCAACATGTTCCTGCAGTCCCAGTGCGCGGTGGCCTGCGACGGCGAATCGCTCGTCTTTGTCCAGCACGGCCACGGCGATCTGGCCCGCATCGGCGTGATGGACGCGCAGCCCAAGCCGCTGATCGCGCGCAAGGTGCTCGACCAGATCGGCTGCGAGAGCATCCAGGACGGCTACCTCACGGTCGGCGGCAGCGAGTCGACGCCCAACGAAATCCGCGCCGTCGTGCGGGTGTTCGACGCCAAGACGCTCGAGCCCAAGTTCCGCATCGAGCCGGTCACCGCTTCGCCCGTGAAGTGGGCTTTCACCACCGCGCTAGGCGAGGTCTTCATCGGCACCCACGCGGGCATCGAGCGTTGGGTCGTCGGCCCACGCGGCGAAATGCAGCCGACCTTCGCCGCAACGGTCACCGAATGCCGCGAGACCGATCCGTCGCGGACGCGCCTCCTCGGCGCGAATATCTTCTGCATGGACGGCTGGCACCATCCGACCATCGCGCCGATCTTCGCGGGCGTTCCCAAGAACTACGAGTTCCCCGACAAGGCAGAAAGCCGCGAAGTCCGCGAGGTCTTCCCCGTCGCCGGCGGCCTGCTGCTCCAGGCCGACGACCGCTTTGTCCTGCTCGGACCGACGGGCGAGACGATCGGCATGGACGCCAACGCGCGCTCGGCAAACCTGGCCTTCGCGCTGCCCGTCGAGGGCGCGCTGCTGCAGCTCGCAGCGCTCAATCCCGACATCGATGCAGGAAACATCCGCGGCGGAATTCGCTGCGTCGTCGATCGCCTCCTGCCTATGAAGGGCTTGCGAAACGACGGCGGCGCCTTTGAGTTCGTGACCCGCGACTCCCGGGTCACGCGCGCGCTCGCCGTCGACGGATGGCTGCTCTTTTCAACTGCACAAGGAACGATGGCGATCTCCATGCCCGCCGAGGCCGCGCCGAGCGCACCTGCGAAGGACGACGCGAAGGACGACGCGAAAGACAATGTCTCTGAAGCACCTGCTTCCGCGCCTTGACAGCGCGCCCGCGAGATACGACAACTCCGCCCAATCCCGCAGGCAATGTCGTCTTAGGGGCGTTTGGGGAAATCTCGGATCTCTTCAGAAGTTCCGAGGCATTCGTCCGATACAGGGGCGATGACGAGCCGCCACCCGAACGTGGGAATCGACGCGGCAGGACAGGACATGACCATGAACCGAACTCTCTCCGAAACAGCTCTTCCTGAACTCTCGACTGAGATCGACCTGTTCTTTGCGCTGGCCGCTGCGCCAGAGCTGATGAGCCCGATCCTCGCGCTGCCGACCGAGCAGCTGGTCGCGCGCGACGAGGACGAGGACGAGAGCTTCGACCTCGATGACGACGACGACGACTTCGGCGAGGAAGACGACTTCGGCGACGAAGACGAAGAAGCCGAGGCCGACGACGACGAGGACGAGGACGAAGACGAAGACGAGGATGAAGACGAGGACGAGGACGAACTCGAAGACGAAGAAGAGGAAGAAGTCGAGGAAGAAGACGAGGACGAAGAAGAGGATGAGGACGAAGACGAGGAAGACGACGGCGACGACGAATTCCTCGACGACGAAGACGACCTCGATGACGACGACGATGACGACGACGAGTGAGTCGCCCGAGTAAGTCGCCCGAGTGATTCGCTCTTGCGCGTGGTCCCTGCCGGCGCATCGATCAGCAGCCGCTGAGCGGACGAGCCGGAACTTCCCCATGACGAACGCGGAGCCGCAGGCTTAGCCGCCCGCTACTTCGGCAACCGAACAATCGAGAGCCTCGCGCCCGCCGACTCTGGTGAAACCAGCAGAATCGCGGGCGCGTTCTCTATCTGTCCGAGCGCGCGCGGGACGCCGAGCTGCTCGGTCACGATCGTGCCTGGCTCGGTCGTCGGAGTGCCTGCCTGCTCGGATCCCGCCAGCTTGGCCGGACCGCGAACCCGCACGCTGCCGCCCGAAAGCACCGCCTCGCGCGCCTCGTCGATGCGCGCAAGCGCGAGCACGCCGCCTGGCACCACGCGCAGCCCATCGGTCGCGTTCCACCGCGCCAGCGAGCCCGCCGAGCGGTGGTAGAGGATCCAGTCCTTGCCGTCGACGCCGTCGCGCACGCCCTGCGCGCTGCACATGAACAGCGCGAGTTCGTCGCTCCCGCGATCGGTCACGAACGAACGGACGAGCGATTGCTTGAGCGCCTCGTCGCTGGTCGTGTCGGCGCTCGCGAGCTCCAGCACGCCGTCGCGCAGCGAGAACGCGAACACGCGCGACCCATCCGCCGACATGCACGGAAAGACATAGCTTCGCGTGCCGTCGCCGGGGAGCCGGCGGCTGCTACCGTCCTTGCGCACCACGAGATCGAACACGCGTTCCGTCGGCCGGCGCGAGCTGAACACGATCGTGCCGTCGGCTCCGAATGCGCCGAACGCATTCACGTTGCCGTCCTGCACGAGCCATTCGATGTCGAGCGTGTTCCACTCGAGGCGGCCGATCCAGCGCGCGCCGTCGGGGCGCACGCTCTCGACCAGGACTCCGCGCGCATCAGCATTGCGCCCGAGGATGAGCCCGCCGTCGGACTCACCAAGCCGCACGATGCCTCGCGGATCGATGCGATACAGCGCCACGCGCGAAGCCAGCGGCGCGCGCTCGCCGGGCCGCGCGAGCGCGGTCGCGAGATCGGGCGCGACACCCGTCTGCACCGCGAGATGGCGGCCGTCTGGCGAAAGCACGGGCAGCGTCACGCCATCCGTCGGGATCGAGCCGAGCGGCCGCGTGTCGATCTGCACGGCGCTTCCCGTGATCGGGGCTGCGATCGGCGTCAGTTCCGCGCCAGGGTTCGCCGTCTTCGGCGCGGGCTTCGCCGCGCCCGTGCACGCACAAAGCACCGCGGAAAGAAACGCACCCGCCGCGAGCAAACGCGGCGGGTGCGGGATGTCAGTCTTGCTTGCGAGAGTCATGCGGTCTCGGGTTTTTCCTCAGGGCTTCCTCAGGGCTTGGCGGCCGGCGTCGTCGTCGTGGTCGACGACGAGCCAGTCGTGTTGACCGGCGGCGCATCGAGCGTCTTCGACGCCTTCAGATCCTTGAAGAACTGGCTCTCTTCGTTCATGGTCTTCGAGCTCTTGTCGAGCGGCTCCTCGAGCTTCCGCAGGCGCTCGAGCTCGGACGCGTTGAAGTTGTTGTCGTTCGAGTCCGGGTTCTCGACGACGACCGGAACCAGGAACACCATGAGCTCAACGACGCGCTTCTGGCGCTCGGTGGAGCTGAACGCCGCGCCAAGCAGGGGGATGTCGCCGAGGAACGGCAGGCGGCGATCGAGGACGGTTTCTTCCTCGCGACGGATGCCCGAGATCACGATCGTCTGGCCGTCCTTGACGGTGACGTTCGTGTTCGTCTGGCGACGGTCGATGACCGCGTTGCCGTTCTGCGTGGCGCTCGTGAGGTTCGAGAGGAGGATCTCGACTTCCATCGCGACGTTGTTGTCCTGGGTGATGCGCGGACGCACGTTGATGCCGACGCCGACGAACTGCTGCTGGAAGCTCGAGGTCGTGCCTGTCGTGCCGAAGCCAGAGGTCTGGCCCGTCTGGATGGTGACGTCCTGACCGGCGACGAACTTGGCTTCCTTGTTGTCACGCGTGAACACGCGCGGCTGCTGCAGGATGCGCGCCGAGTTGTCGGTCGACAGCGCCTGCAGGAAGAACCCGAGGTCCTGACCGGTCGAGATCTTGAGCAAGCTCGAGTCGAACCACGGCGACGCGAAGTTGCTGGAGCTGCCAGCAGTCGCGCTGCCCTTGGAGAGGTCGAGCGAGAGCGATCCGCCCACCGAGTTGTCGCCGCCGTTGATCGGCGCCGACAGGCCGGTGCCGACGCGCGCGCCCCACGAGAAGCCGTCGCCGACGACGACTTCCGCGAGGATCGCGGTGATCATCACCTGACGGCCCGGCTTGTCGAGCTCATGGATGATCTCGACGACCTTCTTCTCGACTTCCGGCGGCGCCATGACGAGCACCGAGTTCTGCTCGGCGTTCGGCACCACGCGGCTGCGGCCGATGAGGCCGCTGACTTCGCTGACGGGACCGCTGCCCGCGCCCTGGCCCGCACGCGTTCCCTGCCACGGGAAGCGGAGCTGATCGCTCGACCCAGTGGAGCCCGGGTTGAACGGCGAGCTGCCGAGGCCGCTGCTGCTGCTGCCGCCGCTGTTGCCGCTGTCAAACGTCGCGCCGAGGCCTTGGATGCCTTCCTGCGGAAGGCGCAGGCCGCCACCTTCGGAGCCGGACGATGCGAGCAGGGTGTTGAGGATCTCGCTGAGCTCGACCGCGCCCGCGTGCTTGAGCGGCACGTTGACGGGGAGACCCGACGTAAACGGCTGATCGAGGTCTGCGATCCAACGATCGAGCCAATCGTAGTTGTCGGGGGTCTTCGAGATCACCACGAGGCGATTCGAGTCGGGGTACGCCTCGATCGAGAAGATGTTGGCCACGGCCGCCGTCGGCGAACCGTCGCCACCCTGCGCGCCGCCAAGCTGCGGCACGCGGCCGCCGGCAAAGGCGCGGTTCTGCGTCTGGCCCTGTCGGCTGCTGCTGGAGCTGCCTCCGCCGAGCAGAGTTCCCAGAAGGTCGCGCACCTTGCTCGGATCCGCGTACTTGAGGTCGTACGTGCGGAAGATGCTGCCAGCCGAGTTCGGCGGCAGATCCCACGCCTTCGCGACGAGGCGACGGATCTCAGCCATCACCGTCGGCGTTGCGCGCACGGTGAGGGAGTTCATCGACTGCAGCGTGGAAACGATGAGTCCGTTGGCGCTTCCGCCGCCCTGCGCGCCGGGCACGCCTGGCTGCTGCGGGACGCCGCGGTTCTGCTGACGCTGGTTGTTGCCGCCGGCGCGCTGGCCACCGATCGAACGGCCGCCGCCCGAGCCCGAGTCGGAGAACAGGTCCTCGATGATCGCCGCGATGGTGCTCGCGTCCTGGTACTGCAGGCGGAAGGTCTCGGTCGTGTAGTCGTCCCACGACGGCACGTCGAGCATGTTGATCAGCGTCTGCACCTTCTTGGCGAGACCGATGTCACCCGAGAGGATCAGCTGGTTCGAGTCGCCGTCGGCAGCAAGCTGCGCGTACTCCTCGGGAATCAGCGGCTCGATGCGGTCGAGCACGTCGGTCGCCTTCGACTGGCGCAGGCGATAGACCTTGGTCACGAACAGACCGTTGTCGGGCATGCTCATGACCTCTTCATCGGGGCCGAGCACGACGCCGGGCTGCGTCTTCTTCTGCTGCGAGACCTGACCGATGTAGATCGCGTCTTCGGTCTCAGTGACCGCGAGATCCTCGAACTTGAGCGCCTGGAAGATGAAGTCCAGCGCCTGGCTCTTCGGGATCTTCTTCGTGCCGAGGAAGGTGATCTTCTTGTTGGCGAGGTCCGCCGGCTTGTAGAAGACGAACTTGCCCGTCCACTGGAAGATGTTGGGGATCACCGCTTCGATCGGCTGGTTCGACACCGAGAAGTCGACGAGTTCGTCGTCGATCACCTGGCGGCCTTCACGCACGCCGCGCAGCTGCGACGGCGGGGTCGCTGCCGGCGGGCTGGGGGGGAAGCTCGCGACGTTGCGCGGGTCGGGCTTGGTGGCGCCGGCGTCCGCGGTCTTCGGCGGGGTGGCGGGAGCGGCGTTCGTTGCGACCGGGTCGGCCTTCGGCGCGCTCGCGGGAGCCTGGGCGATCGCAGTCGGCGTCATCACGCCAGCAAAGGCGATGAAAGTCGACGTGCGCACAATCTCGGTCAGGCTCGGCGCGCGGAAGAAAATTCGGTTCGGACGCAAGGTTCAGGCTCCGGTTCTAGCGCGGCTCGATTGAGCCGCTGGTGTCATCCATCTGTTGCCGCACGAGGGCGGCAATGGCGGTGTTCGTTATGTCTCCATCGGCAAGCGCTGCAGAAAGCGACCAATGGAAGGTGATTTCCAGTCCCGAGAGGGTCGGGGCGGGGATCTGCTGTCTCAAGGCTTGCTGATTCGCGCCTGGAGAAGCTGGCGCTCGTGGTTCAGCCGCGCGCGGCTGTGGTCGTCGACGTTCCACGAGTTTGTGGCGTCGATGGCTGCGAGCGCGGCGCGCGCCTGATCGCGGTTCATCGCAGAGATCTGCACGTCGGTCAGCGTGGGCGGCAATTGCTCGCGGTCGACGTACTCCTCCACCGGTTTGTCATTGCTCGAGGCAGGGGGTTCGAACTTCTGCGGCTTCATCGCCTGCGATGGAAGCTGGGGCTCGCCCTCAGGTCCTGGGCCCGAGGGACGATCAGCACCAGGCTGTTCGCCAGGGCCGACGTTGTTCGGATTGGTGTTCGGATTGGCGTTGGGATCGCCGGGCTTGACCGGCGTCGCGGTACCAGGGGCGTTGCGCGTTCCTACGCGCGGACCGCCGAATCCAGCTGCGCCCGCCGCGCCACCGACGCGCGGTCCAGCCGCGCCGCCGACTGCGGTTCCGGCTGCGCCTGCGCCGCCGGCCGCGCCAGTCGCCGAACTACCGCCAGCAGTGCCAGAGGAGCTCGCGGACGAGGTTCCAGCGCCGCCAACGGTAAGACCGCTGCTCGACGCGGGCTTCATCAGCTTCGAATCCATCTTGGGCAGCAGGGGCACGTCGTACTCGCCACGCTGGTAGCCGAGCTTGATCGAAGCGCTGCTGGTGATCGCGATGACCGTGATGCCCTTCTCAGTCTGACCGAGCTTGACGGTGTCCGTCCCGAAGTAGACGGTCTCGCCGATCACGCTGGTCGGTGCAGGTCCGGTGTAGCTGGCCGGCGCCGGCGGCGGACCAAGGTCCACCTTCGGCTGCTCGACGGGCTTCGGCTGCTCCACGATCTTCGGCCTGCGCACCGGCATCGGCGGCAGCGAATACATCGAGCGGCCTTCGAAGCGCTTTCGGCTCTGCTCAAGCAGCTTGCTGCTGCCATCGGTCAGTGGCCCGAGCGGGTCGGCCTTGTCCGCCGCAATCGACGGCTGCAGCAGCGAGCGGCCGATGGCGCCCACGCCAAACGCCACGACGACGGCAGAAACGCCGACCGCCGCAGCCGAGACGAGCACGGGCGTCGAGACGCGCATACCCGCGGGAAGGCGATCAATGATGAACCTCATGCTCCACCTCGCGCGGTCTTCTTCACGACGCCCCACTTCTCAAGGGTCATCTGCACGCCGACACGCTTGGTGCCGGGGTTGTAGTTCAGGCGAAGGTCGCCGATCGCGTCGATCGCCGGATTGGCGTCGAGGTCGGAAATCACCGAGAGAACCGCTTCAGGCGAGCCTTCGAAGCGGACTTCGGCAACGGTCTTGCCCATCGTTCCGCCGAGCGCCGACGCGACGTCGGGCATGACCGACCCCGGCAGCGGCTGCGCGGGGCGAACGTCCTGACCGGGATTGATGTTCTTCTTCTTGAACACCTCGGCGATCGCCGCGGCGAGCTTCTCCTTGCCGGAGGTCTCTGCCTTGGGAACGGTGTTCGGTCCGTGGGCGAGCACGCTCTGCTCGACGTCGCTCGGGAGACCTTCGGAGCGGGCGGAAGCGCGCTTCAGCACCAGCTCCATGCGATCCGCACGGCGGTTCATGTCGTCGGCGATCGGCCAAAGCACGCTATCGAGGACGAAGAAGCCACCGAGGGCGATCACGCCAATCGCACCCCAGCGACCGGCGCGCGGCAGCTGGTGATACGCGTGAAGGGCGCGCTCAAACGGATCGCGGGAACGAGCGGAGTTGTTGTTGGTGGGCGTACTCACTGCATGCCCTTCAGTCGGTCGAGGATGCGATTGAAATCGACGTCCAGCCGCTTGCGCGTGTCCGCGTCGAGGTCCGGGCGGCGCTTCGCCTTGGCGAAGTCTGCGAGAAGCGCTCGCGCCGTTTCCTTGGTCATCGTCTTGAGCTGGTCGTCCGTGACTTCATCGGGAATGGCGGTGTTCTGCATCGCGGTCGCAGCGGGGCCGCCGCCTGCGCCAACGCCAGAACTCGCCGTCGCAGGCTTGTCGCCGCCATCCGTCCCCGGTGCCGTGGCGGGATCGCGACGACCGATGCCGCGCGCGGGAACGCCACCGTCTCCGCTGCCGCCGGCCGTTGAGCCGCCGTTGCTGCGAGAAGAGGTTGCGCCGTTCGCTTTGGTGGATGTATCCGCCGCGCTCGCCAGCGTGTTTCCTTCCGCCGCGGCGCCATCGCCCTTGGCGGCATCAGTGCCTGCGTTGGCGTGGGTCGCGGCGTCATGCGACGAGTCCGCCGAATCGGCGTCGTCGACCATGTTGTACTTCCGCTGCGCGAGCGTCTTCACGGCCCAGTCGCGGTCTTCGGGGAAGTCGGCCGCCATCGTCGGGCGCGTGATCAGCGAGTCGAGATCGAACTTGAAGATTCCGCGGCCGTCCGGGGTGTTCCAGCGCCAGTGGGTCTTGTCGAACACGCCGGACGAATCCATCAGGCGAGCCATCGAGTTCACGATCTCGGCTGCGGACTTCTCGCCCTGCGCCTTGGCAACGCCGCGCACGGAGATGCCCTGCGTCGCGGAGAGCTGGATCGATTCGATCTCGACGCCGTCCGGGGTGCAGCAGGCGAGGTCGCCCAGCAGCTTTGCCATCGGGAGCGTGCGCTTGGAGAGTTCGCTGTACAGCTGGATGCGCTGCTCGATCTCCTTCTGGGAGACCTCGAACTTGCCCGCGCTTTCCGGCATCTTCCACTCGAGCACCTTGCCGCGCAGCCAAGCTGCGGCGATCGGGGCAATGCCGGCGATCACGAATGCGGCCACCGCGACGCGAAGCGCCCGCGAAGGCGACGAGTAGCGCTCGGCGAACTGTTCGATGCGGGTCGGCGCATTGCGCTGCTCGCGGCGACGAAGCCGAGCGAGTTCGCTCAGGTTGCCGCAGCAGATCAGCGTCGCGGCGAGCGGGATGGCCCAGCTCCGCCACCAACTCGCGTCGTCTTCCGCTCCCGCAACTTGCACGGTGAGCTTGGATCCAAGCAGATCGGCGACGTTGGCGTCGAGCATCACGACGCGCGTGCCTGACTCCTCCGACGACGAATCCGCCTGCGCGAGGAACGCCGCGATCCGCGACGGCTCCATGCCAGCGTTGAGCGCGGTCTCCACCAGTGCCTGGCGAAGACCCTCGCGCCATGCGGCGCCGCCATCGGCGGCATCAGCGGGCGATTCGCGGGTTGCGCGGATGACGAGTCCTTCGGTGCCCTGCAGAGCGATGGCAATGGACCCGTCCGCACTGTCGGCGGCAACGGCAGGGTGCCCGTTCGCCGCGAGCAGCAGCATGGCAGCCGGCTCGGGGACGTAGCGGGTGATGGTCTCGAGCTTCGCGCCGACTTCGACGCCGACCTGCGTCTCAGGCCACGCCATGATCACGCCCTGGCGCTCGGTGTCGGACTTTCCGTCGAGGATGCCGAGGCCGATGCGCGCCATCGGCACGGATCCGAGGAAGACGCCCTCAGCCTGGAGACGGAGCGCCGCGAGCATCTGCAGCGGGGCGGCGGCAGGCATGCTCTGGGTTCGGACGATCGTCGCTGCGGCCGGCAGGATCACCCGCAGGTCGCCGCATCGCTGCGAATCGAGCCAAGCCGCAAGACCGGTCTGGTCGTTGGCGGAGAACTCGCGTGCATTCAGGATGGTGGGTCGGTCGCCGCGGCGAACGAGCAGCACCCGCCAGCCTTCGGCTTGGCGCTCGGCGACCGCAAGCAGCGTGTCGTCGATGGTGTTGGTCGGTTGGGATTTCACTGTTCTCTGTACTCCAGAATGCGCGCGGGGAGCGTCGAACGATCAATCACTGCTGTGATTTCAACCTCAAGTCCAGTTGTCGCAGATCGCCCACGGCTGGTGACCGTGAACACGTAGCTCTGCGTATCGGCGTAGGCGGCGAGGGCTGCGAGCGCTTGGGGGGTAATACGGTTGGAATCACGAAGATCGGAAATGGCGAGCAGCCCTGAGGATGACGCGCTCCTCAGCGAGATGATCGCCTCGGCACTAATCGGATCATCAGGCAGCAACGCACGAAGAACGGACGGCGGGGCGGTATTGAGGTTGACCTTGCCGACCGGCGGGGTGTCCGCGGTGTCCAGCGTGGCCTCCTGGAAGATCTTGCGGAGCTGCCCTTGGTCGAGCGACTGCATGCGCCCGTTGCCGCCTTGCTGGCCGCCGACGCCCGAGGAACTGCGCCCGCTCTGACGACCCGTTCCCGACTGCGACTGACCGCCGCCGCCGTCGAAAGCCTGCTTGCCGTTATCAGTCCCCTTCGCAGCGTTGCCGGTCGAGAGTCCGCCGTTGTTGCCGCCGCCGCTGCCGCCGCGCTGCATCGGATTGCCTCGCCCTTGGCTGCTGGACTGCTGTCCGCCGCCCGCAGCGAGAGTGGATAGATCCTGCGTGAGGAGCATCTCCATGCGTGCGCTTTGCGACTTGCCGAACGCGCTGAGCGCGCCAGCCTGTTCGGCGGTGACGCCGAGACGGGCCTGAAGGTCTTCCACCGTGGCATCGCGCAGGTTGAGTCGCGGCTCGCCGGACGAGCCGATCAGGCTGCCCGTGGTGCGCGCCGTCAGCGCGCTCGACCAACCGGCGTCGAGAAAGCCGTCTGCGTCGTCCGGCGGCTCGCTCGCCGAGCCGTCGTTTTCGTTGGGATCGAGCCGGCCGTTGAGGTTCTGGTCTTCGCCGCGCACGCTCTTGGGGAACGCGCCCGCGACGAGCTCCAGTTCGGCCACCGAGCGGAAGTTGCCGTTGCGAGGCTCATAGCCCAGTCGGCGGTTGACGTAGAACTCGTACTCAGCGCCCATCATGCCCGGCGTGTCGTCGGCGTCACGCCAGTCGATGATCGCGTCGGCGACGTCCATCGTCATGCCGTCGAGTTCGAGCAGGGTGTTGCGCGTCACCGTGTTGACGTTGAGCTTCGCGTGCTCGTCCTGCGGTCCCTTGACCTCGACGCCGTCCTCGGCGTGGCGGATCTGCCAGTCGCCCGAGGCCAGCTGCCCATCGGCGACGGTCTCGAGGTCCTTGTACATCTGACGTGCATTGGAAGGGTCGGGCTTCTCGGTGTGGTACTCCAGCACCGCGAGCGTCTCTTCGATGCCTGCGCGAGCGGCCCAACGCGCCTCGACCTTGGCGATCGACTCGCGTCCCATCGAGGCCTGGCGGAATGCAAGCACCTGCGCTGCGCCGACGATGACCGCCGCGATAGCGACCGCCCAGATGACGATCACGATCACGGATCCGCGTCGAGCGATGGTGCGCGTTCGCTTGTTCATCAGCGGCCTCTTCATTAGCGACCCCGTGTAGCAGACATGGAATAGCCGCCGCGTCCGCCGCCGCTGCCATTGATGATGGCGCCGCCGGCGTTGCCGCGACCGCCACCGCCGTTGATCGGCCGTCCACCCATTCCGCCGCCGTTGCTTGGGCGTCCGATGGGGCCGCCGCCGTCCATCGTGTCGCCGCCGGGGCGACCGCCACCAGGACGACCACCAGGACGACCACCACCTGGGGGACCGCCGGCATCGCCGAAGTCACCACCACGGCCACCGCCGCGACCGCCACCTGGACCACCAGGTCCACCGGGCACACCGCCCTCGAGGCCACCAGGGCCTGCCGCGCTGGGATCGCCATTCGCTGCAGCGTCTGGGTTGGCACCAGCCGCGTTCGGGTCGTTCGGGTCAACCGGATCCGGCGGCGGCGGGGGCGGAGGAACGATGCGGTCGATCGCGATCTGCGTGCGGAGCACGGCAGTCGAGTTCATCGGGTCCGAGGAGACGTTGTCGGGCGACTCGCCGGTCGCGGTCACGGTCACGCGCAGCGCCCACGGGAGCCCGTAGACGTCCGAGTCCCAGTCGGGGTACCACGCTTCGCCGTCATAGGCCTCGATCTCAATGCCGACGACGCCGTCGACGGTCGGGATCGCAACGCCACCGCCCTCGGGATTCTCGTCGCTCACGGGATCGCGGCGAAGCCAGAGCACGCTGCCCGAGCGGTCGTCCTCGATGCGGTACTGCGACTCGTACTCGCCACCCTCGCCCGCGTACGCGTCGCGCTTGAGCGGACGGAGGCGGTTGTTGAAGATGAGCACCTCGTCGCGGCCCATCTCGCCGTACGGCGTGAAGGTCGTGCCATCCATCAGCAGCACGCGCGAGTAGAAGAGGTCGCCATCGCGGATGACCGACACGAGATCGCGGCGCACCGCGTCCAGCGCGGCGCCCGCGCGCGTCACGGCCTCGAGCCGCGTGCGTGCCACGTCGCGCGTGCGAGAGATGCGCGACAGCGCGGTCGACACGGTGACGATCACGAGCGCGCTCACGGCGATCGCGACCACGAGCTCGACGATGGTGAAGCCGCCACGGCGCAAGCCGAGGCCGCGGACTTCACCGGCCAGTTTGTGCTTGCTGCCCTTCACGGGCTTGCTGCTTTTGAACATAGCGTGCCTCACGGTCGATGGGTTCTGACGGAATTCGAAGGGGATCGGGCTCTTCGCCGCGCTTCTCGGCGATGCTCGTCTCGACGGTGTATTCGCGGCCGTTTTCGTGCGTCACCTTGGCGATCACACGCGCAGGAACGCCAGAGCCGCCTTGCTCGATCTGGATGTCGAAGTCGAAGTCCGCGTACGGGCTCGTCGCATCGAAGTGCCCGTTGAGCGGCATGCGCTTGTCGTAGTCGACGGGGCCTTCGGTCAGCACGCTCGAGAGCAGCTCGTCGAGCGCGCTCGCCGCGCGCACATCGATCTCGCCGCGGCGCGCCATCGTCATCGCCTGGCCGCCCACCGAGAGGACCGTGATCATGCCGATCGCGAGCAGCACGCCTGCGATCACGGCGTCCATGAGCGCGAAGCCGCGGCGCGCGGGCGCTCGCTTGTGCATGCGTGAGTTGGTCTGGTTCGGCGCCATGGATTACCAGCGTTCCTCGGAACGGCCTTCGCGATCGAGGTCGACGGGCTGGCGTACGAGGGCCTTCTCGTCGTCGGCGCGCACGGGAACGGTCGAGTACGTCTCGAGCAGCAGCAGGCCCGCGGCGTTGCGGCCCTTGAGCGAAACTCCGATGCGCGGACGGCTGCCGTCGGGATGCGTGGTGATGGTCCACGTCTCGTCGTGCATGGACGAGTCGTCGCTCATCGCCTCGTCAATGATCATTCCTTCAGGCAGCTCGACGGGAGTGCTGAGGCGATCCTGCTGCCAGATGCGCGCGCCTTCCGGGTTGTTCGGGTTGAGGTCCATGATCCACAGCGAGACCTCGTTCGACGCCTGCTCGTAGTGCAGCGCGATCTGCTGCGTGCCCGCCGCATTGCGGAACGCGAACATGCGCATCAGGTCCTCGACGTCGCCGATCGCCTTCTCCTCGCGCTGGCGCTCGACCACGATGAACCGCGGCAGAGCCATCGCTGCGACGATCACCAGCATCACGCAGACGATGATCACCTCAAGCAGCGAGAAGCCGCGCTTGATGAAGCGCGGCTTTCGGATGGCGGTGATGTCCGAGTGGCTGGTCAAATTCGGATCTCAGTCGGTAGCCGTGTCAGTCGGTCTTCTTCGGGGCCTTGCCGTTGGTGATGTCGGCGTTCTCGCCTTCACCGCCCGGAGTGCCGTCCGCGCCGTAGCTCACGATGTCGAAGTCGCGGCCGTTGGTGCCGTCGACGATGAGGTAGCGGTTGCCCCACGGATCGAGGAGGTCGTCGGTCGACTCGAGGAATTCGGGAACGAGCGCGTCGAGCGCGAAGTCCGAGCCAAGCTTGGTCTGCTTGCGGTCGGTGAGGTAGAGCTTGACCTGGGTGGCGATGGTGTTCGCCTCGGTGCGGGCCTGGTCCTGCTTCGCGCCCGAGAGTCGCTTGAGCAGCTGCGGCGCGACGAGACCCGCGAAGATCGCGATGATCGTGACGGCGACGATGACCTCGATGAGGCTGAAGCCACGGCGGATGGCGCGGACCGAGCGACGAGTGTTGTTGGAACGCATGGATATCTCCTAGTTCGGGCGCTGGACTATTACGCGCCCGCGGCTTTCTGAAGTTCGATGATCGGAAGCAGGATCGCGGAGAGCACGAAGCTCGCCACGAGCGCCATCACTACAAGCAGGACAGTAGGGAGGATGCGGGTAAACAACTTGAGGGAGTTGTTGACCTGACGGTCGAACGACCCCGCGGCGTGCAGGAGCATCTGCTCCAGGCGGCCGGAGCGCTCGCCGATATTCACGATCTGGACGAGCAGCGGCGGGAAGTGTCCGCTGCGCTCGAGCGGGTCGGCGAGCGACTGTCCGGTCGAAACCTTGTCCGAAACCTGGTCGATCGCGTTCATCAGCGCCTGGTTGCCCAGCGTGTCGCGGACGATCTTGAGCGCGCTCAGGATCGGGATGCCGGCCGAGACCAGCGTTCCGAGCGTGCGCGTGAAGCGCGCAACGGCAATGTCGCGCACAAGGCGACCAACGACCGGAAGTCGCAGCAGGAAGGTGTCGAAGCGGAGCCGGTTGGCGGGCTTCGCGAGCCAGTTTCGCCATGTCACGACCGCCAGAAGGATGGCGGCGAGGATGACGAGCCACCAGCTGGTGACGAACGCCGAGATCGCCATGAGGATCTTGGTCGGCAGCGGCAGTTCGAGGTTTGCCTGGATGATCGGTTTCATCACGCGCGGAAGAACGAACGCGATGAGCACCACGACGCTGACCGCGATCAGACCCGCGATCATCATTGGATAGACGACGGCGCCGACGACTTCGCGGCGGAGCTCCACCGAGCGCTCGAGCAGATCGCCGAGCTGATGCAGGATTTCCGCGGTACGCCCCGACGCATCGGCCGCGCGCAGCATGCCGGTGGTCATGTCGTCGAACGGCGGCCCGTACTCCTTCGCAGCGGTGTGGAACGGCACGCCCGCCTCCACGCGCTCGATGATGAAGTCGAGGATCGTCTGCAGGTTCTTGTGTCCCGCCTGGCGACGCACGGTCCGCAGCGCCTGCATGAGCGGGAGGCCTGCTTCAAGCGCGGTCGCGAGCTCGCGCACGAGATCGGCGAGCTCGGAGCGTGAGATCACAGGGCGCGCAGCTGGTCCGCTGGATTCAACGGCGGCATCGGCTTCGCTCATCGTGAGCTCAAGCGGAGTCTCGCCCTTTTGCTGGATCAACCGCATGGCAGTAGCGCGGTCCGGCGCCATGAGCGTGCCGGACTGCATTGCGCCATCCGACGCCAGGGCTTGGTAGCGGAACGACGGCATGGTGGCGGATTAGCCCTTCTTGTCCTGGTTGCCGACGCGCTGGTTCGCCTCGCGGAGCTTCAGATCCTCGGAGAAGTCCTCGACGTCCTGCGTGGCGCGGAGCACTTCCTCGACGGTGGTGATGCCTTCGGCGACCTTGCGGATGCCGTCTTCGCGCATCGTGATGAAGTCGGGATCAAGCAGCGCCTTGAGTTCGTGCACCGGGCGGTTCTGCGCGATGGCGGCGCGGAGCGGCGACGAGATGCGAACGATCTCGAAGAAGCCGAGACGACCGCGGAAGCCGCTGTTGCCGCACTTCTCGCAGCCACGGCCGACGTTCTGGAATCCGCCGAGTCGCTGCCGTTCATCCGGGGACAGGCGGTTCTGCGTGTCCTCGCTGATCGGGCGACGCTCCTTGCACACGTCGCAGATGCGGCGACCGAGGCGCTGCGCGAGCAGGCCTTCGAGCACGCTTGCCGCGAGATACGGTTCGGCGCCCATGTCGAACAGACGCCCGACCGACGAAATCGCGTCGTTGGTGTGCAGCGTCGAGAAGATGAGGTGGCCCGTGAGTGCGGAGCGGATCGCGATGTCGGCCGTTTCGGTATCGCGGATTTCGCCGACGAACACGATGTCAGGGTCCTGACGCAGGATCGCGCGCAGGCCCGTCGCGAAGCTGAGTCCGCGCTTGGCGTTGACCGGGATCTGGTTGATGCCGTTGAGCTCGTACTCGACGGGATCCTCGATGGTGATGATCTTCTTGCGCGGGTCGTAGAGCTTCGACAGCGCCGCGTACAGCGTGGTCGTCTTGCCCGAGCCGGTCGGACCCGTGACGAGCACGAGGCCGTGGGGCTTCTCGATCATGCGGTCGACCACCGCGCGGTGCGATTCGCTCATGCCGAGGCTCTTGAGGTCGAGCGGCAGCGAGCTCTTGTCGAGGATACGCATGACAACCGATTCGCCGTACAGCGTCGGCACGGTCGACACGCGGATGTCGACCTTGCGGCCTTCGAATCGCAGCGTGATGTGGCCGTCCTGCGGCACATAGCGCTCGGCGATGTTCATGCCCGCCATGATCTTGATGCGGCCGATCAGCGCGGCCTGCAGATGCTTCGGCGGCTGGGGCTGCGAGACGAGCACGCCGTCGACGCGGTACTTGACGCGCAGCTCGCTCTCGAACGGCTCGACGTGCACGTCGCTGGTGCGGCTCTGGATCGCTTCGAGAAGAATGAGGTTGACCAGGTTGATCAGCGTGGGCTGCTCAGCCATGCGGTGGACGTCATCCGCTTCGATCGCGTCGAGGTTGTGCTCGTTGTCAGGGGTCGCGGCAAGACCGCCGTCGGACGCCAGCGTCTCCGCCATGCGCGCCGCAGTGGTGCCGTAGCGGTCGCGCATGAGCTCGCGGAACGCGGGTCCTTCGAGACCGATGCGTCGCACCGAACGCGAGGTGACCGCGCCGATCTCATCGACCGCGGCGGTGTCCAACGGGTTGAGCATCGCGACGATCAGTCGCGTGCCATCGATCGACACTGGAACTGCGCCGAGCCGAACCGCGATCTCGGGAGCGAGCAACTCCGCCGCTGCGGCGTCGGACTGCGGGACCTTGTCAAGCCACTCGATGCCGAGCATCGCGCAGCGCTCGCGCACGCCTGCGTCCTGCGAAGGTGACACAGGGGTCGCTCGCGCGTCCTTGACGTTGGCCGTGATGGTGGTCACGGTCGCGGTTCCGTTCATGCCGTTGGTTCCAGTCTGCACTCGGGATCCTGTTCTGGAGCTGTTTGCCGCCAATTGCGTTCGACTGCGTTGCGGCTCTTTGTGCGCTGACGCTCTGCTTCGCTCAGTCCACGGACTTCTTGGGATTGGGCGCGGGCTGCGCGCCGGTCGGCGCGGTGTCGTTCATCGACGGCTGCTGCGGGGTGCGCGGCTTGACGTTGGGGTCCATCGAGTCCTGCGCGGCCTTCACGCCGCCCAGCTTGCCGTTGCTCGGGTTCACGCCCGCGCCACTGCCAGCGTGCACGGCAGCGTTGTACTTGCCGCCGTCAGCTCCCGCAGCGCCAGGCTTGCCGAAGCCCGGAACCGCGTCCTTCTGCGAGTCGGTGAGGATCTCCGCGAGCATCGCGCGGTAGCGCGAGAACAGGTCCTGGCGCTCGTCCTTGATCTTCTCGACCTCGGGAGCGTCGGTGTACTTGATCGTGCCGCCAGCGGCCTTCTTCGCGGCGAGGTCGGTGCGGCGGCGGGGCTCGGTCGGTTCGCTCTGGCGAATCGCCTCGACGTAGCGGGTCTGGAGCGCGCCGTGCTCGCTGTCGAACTGGGTCTTGAGCGCGGCGATCTTGCTCTTCTGCTCGACCGAAAGATCGGAGAGAGCCTGAGCTGCCTCGAAGAGCGGATTGACCGGGTCGGGTCCGTACACGGGAGGGAAGGCGCGCTTGAGGGCGCGCTTCTCGAAGTTGTGGCCGAGGTCGCCGCCGAACGCGGTAGAGATCGCGGTGATGCCGCTGTCCTGCACCGCGCGAACGGCGATGCGGCGCTGCATGATTCGCTCCTGCGCGGCGACTCCGCGCTGGGCGTCGTTGGTCGACATCGCCTGGAGCAGCGGGGTGATGGTGGCGTCGACTTCCGCGTCGCGGGCCGCGAGCGCCTCGTCGAGCTTGAGCTCGTACTCATCCATCGCGACGCGAGCGGCATCGAGCGCCAGCGGGGATGCGTCGATTTCGCGGGCGAGAAGCAGGAGGTTGAGCGACTCGCCCGAGAGCTCGCCGTTCGGCAGGGACTTCTCGCGACGCAGCGCGCGCTGGAGGCGCGGCCACGACTCGCTCTGCACGTCGCTGAGCTGGCTCTTGACGCTCGCGAGGAAGTCGTTCTGGAGCTTCTTCTTTTCGCTGGCCCACTCCATGAGCGGGCGGGTGATCATCTCGACCACCTTCTCGGGGCTGGCGCCTGCAGCGGCGTCCTTGAACTGCCCCATCTTGGCGCGCACGCCGTCCGCGGCGGTGTTGAAGTTCGTGTTGTAGTCCTCGAGGAGGGCCTCGAGAATCGGGCGCTGCCACTCTTCGAGCGACAGCGAGTCCACGAAGACCGGGAGGTCGCGCGGGAGGTAATCCGGAACGAACAGCGTGGCCATTCCGCCACGGCCGCCGAACTGCGCAGTGGCGGGCGTGACGACGGCGCACAGCAAGCCGACGCCGATGACGGCGGTGGCGAGGCGGGAGCGGATCGAGCGCTGGACGTTCATGGCTGCTGTGCGAATCACATGCATCTCCTTCGCGGGGCGGGCAATCCCTCGGTCGGCGCGCGTATCACGCCTGGGGCGCCGAGGGGTCGTCATTGTTCCACATCACGCTGAGTTCGTTGCCCATTCCGAGTCCAGAGCAACGAAGTCAGGGCGAATCTCATGCATCCATCGATGCGGGAATTGATTGATCGTGCGAACCGCATCCGTGCCACTCGCGCGGATGGGACTTCGGTGACTGTTGAGGGCCGTCCGAAGGCACGGGAAGATCGACCGATCGCGGCGACTGCTCCACAACGGAGGCAAAACAAGACGGGATCACCCTGTTGTCCAATAACCGCGCTCAGAGTTAGGCGCGCGCCTTCACGGTGCGCTGTTCGATTCGCTTCTCCGCGGTCGTCTTCACGATGCGATCGACGTAGATGCCCGGGGTGTGGATCTGATCGGGGTCGAGTGCGCCCAGGGGCACGATCCCCTCGACTTCCGCAACGCACGCCTTGCCGCACATCGCGACCATCGGGTTGAAGTTGCGGGCGGTCTTTCGAAAGACGAGGTTGCCGCTGACGTCGGCCTTCCAGGCCTTCACGAGCGACAGATCGGTGCGGATCCCGCGCTCGAGGACAAAGGTCTCGCCATCGAAATCCTTGGTCTCCTTGCCCTCGGCGACCACGGTTCCGACACCGGTCTTGGTGTAGAAGCCGGCGATTCCTGCTCCTCCGGCGCGCATGCGCTCGGCGAGCGTGCCTTGCGGGTTGAACTCGAGCTCGAGCTCTCCTGACATGAACTGCCGCTCGAACTCGGCGTTCTCGCCGACATAGCTCGAGACCATCTTGCTGATCTGGCGGGTCTTGAGGAGGAGCCCAAGGCCCCATTCATCGACGCCCGCGTTGTTGCTGACCGCGGTCAGGCCCTTCACGCCGGAGTCGCGCAGGGCGATGATGAGCTGCTCGGGAATGCCGCACAGACCGAAGCCGCCCACCGCGACCGTGAGTCCGTCGCGAAGCAGTCCTTCGAGCGCGGCCTTGGGGGTGTCGTAAACCTTGCTTTTCATGGGGCGCGGAGTGTACCGATCTCCAATGAGGCTCGGGAAAACGCACGCGGGGCGCGCAGCCTTGTTGGTGGTTGCGTGCCCCGCGGTGTTTGGATTGTTGTCGAGCCAGAGTGACCTGGCTCAGTTGGACGGATAGGTCGACGGATAGGGGATTCGACCATCGCGCGCTGCGATGTCCGCCGCCATTTCGCCAGCGGCTTCGGGGTTCGCGGATTGCAGCGCCCAGCGGATCTTCTCGAGCGCCTTGTTCTGGATCTGGCGGACGCGTTCCTTGGTGACGCCGATGACCTGGCCGACTTGCTCCAGGGTTAGCGGCTCGCTGGACACCGGGGAGGCCGTCTCGGCGTTGCCGGCGCCAGTCGGGTCCAGCCCAAAGCGGTGGGCAAGCACCTTGATCTCGATGTCCGACAGGTCAGCCTTGTTGGCCGTCACGATGTACTTGACC
The DNA here is from genome assembly GCA_903891095.1 of uncultured bacterium. Lineage (GTDB taxonomy): Bacteria > Planctomycetota > Phycisphaerae > Phycisphaerales > SM1A02 > QWPT01. The sequence goes on from CAITDI010000116.1 coordinate 47,257, forward strand.
TCGTCGGCGCACTCCCGCTCGTGCGTGGCGCGCATGACTTCCAGGTGATTCGAGCGCTCGAGCGCCGGGTCGTACTCGGCGCCAAAGCGACGCTTTTGCGTCGTGACCTTGATGCCATGGCGGCTAAAGGCCTTGAGAATCGCCCGACACGCGTACGTCGAGAACTTGAAGCCTCGACCGCAGTCGAACTTGTCCACGGACCGCATCAGGGCCATGTTGCCTTCGCTGATCAGGTCGGCAAAGTCGACTTCAGACAGCCGAACGCGCTTGGCCATGGCAAGGACGAGCGCGAGATTGGTCTCGGCGAGCTGTTCGCGGTACTGCTTGGAGATCGCGTGCCAACGGAGCACCTCGCGCGCCTCGGCGAGCGTCAGGGCCCTCGAGGCAGCCTGCTTCTGGATCTCCGACACGCTAAAGCGCGCGAAGTTGTACTTCATGAAGAGGATGCGCTCCTGCGCGCCAGTGAGCAGCACGCTCGACTGCGACTTCGGCGTGCGTGCGCCTCGGCTCCTCGTCGAGATGAAGTCGTCCATGAGCGGTCGGTACCACGTCACGTCGGGTCGGGTGATCTCCGCCGCGCCGTAGATCCGGAGTTCGGCGCCCGGCTCGTGGTACTCAGGGTGATCGATGTAATCCATCGGTTCCGAGAGCAGCTTCTTGAGGAGGCGCTCTTCGGTCTGCGAGAGTGGATGCAGTTCGGAAGTACCATTCTTGGAGGCACTTACAGCGCGATCGCTCCGCGCTGGCTTGACGGCCACGTCGGTTCCCTGCGCTCCACGGCCTTGACCCTGCGCGGCAGGCGCTTGAGTTGCAGGAGCTTGGGTCGCATGACGCCGCTTGCGAGCCCGCAGCAGCGGCGACTCGCGGTTGGACGGATCACGTCCAGCTGAGGCGGTGAGCAGGTTGGATTGGCTTGCAGCGTGGCGCATGGTGTTGACCCTCCGAGGTTTGGGAAGTGAACGGCGGGGTGAAGAAGACGAACAAGGCTGAATGGCGGTTTCGGCAGACTTTTCGGGCGACTTGGCGGTTTTTAGAAGCAGTTTCGCGGCAGATCCTTTGGTGGACGGTTGAGATTTTGATGAGACTTGGCCGTTTGGCTGAGCTGAGTGCACACGACCGACAGCGGACAGCACCTCCATGAGCCATGACACCAGCCACTAGGTTTCTAGTTTTGCTTTTCCCGGCTCTCGGGTTTGGCTGAACCGCTGCGCTTGATGGCGCGACTGAGTAAGACGTTCTCAGCGGCGCAAAGTTCCGACCTTGGCGCCGTGGATTTCGAAGATTCCGCACTTTCGATTCGGCGATCGCTCGTCAGTGAGCCCGACCGCCAACCTCTGGCTTTGAACTGGCTGGCCGGCTCTGAGATGCCGCCCGTATCGCTCGCCTGGCCGAGTGCTAAGTCGGTCCCGAGCATGGGGCACCACAATAGCCGGGTCCCCCTCTCTCTACGCATGGGAATGGTCCCGCGCTGCTTTGTTTCAGCCCATCGGGGCGACAACCCCATGGGAAACTCACTGGTCCGCGGTTTCACGCGCTCGCAGCGTCCGATTACAAAAAGCGCAACAAAAAGCGCAAGGCGGCTGGGGGTCGCCCAGCCGCCTTTGCGGATCAATCGATGTAGGTGCCAGCCTGGCAGAGGCTTACTCGGGCTTGCCCGAGCTCGCGTCGTAGACCCAGCGGTCGCCGGCGCGCGGGAAGTCGAGGACTTCGCCAGCCTTGAAGAAGAGACCGAGCTCGCGGGCCGCAGCCTCGGGGCTGTCGGAACCGTGGATCAGGTTGAACGAGTTCGAGACGCCGAAGTCGCCGCGGATGGTGCCGGCGGCGGCCTTCGATCCGAACGTCGCGCCCATCATGGAGCGGGCGATGGTGATCGCGCCGATGCCGCGGACGGCGAGCACGAGGACCGGCGAGCTCGTCATGAAGCCGACGAGGCCGTTGTAGAAACCCTTGCCCTGGTGGTCCTTGTAGTGCGTCGCGGCGAGCTCGGGCGAGATCTGCATGAGCTTGGCGCCGACGATCTGAAGGCCCTTTTCCTCGAAGCGGGTGATGATGCGGCCCATGAGACCGCGCTGAACTGCATCTGGCTTGAGGATGATGAGAGTCGTTTCCATGGTGTGCCTCTTGTTCTCGCTGTTGTCTTGAGTGGGTTGGAAGGGCGGAGAGTATAGCGGAGTGCGCGTTTTCCCGTGCGGCGCGTATGGAGTTTGGCGGGCGCGCCGTTGGGTGCCGTTTCTTCGGCTAATGTCGTCGTTCGCAATTGGGCGATGGAACGCCCGGAGATCCACCATGGAGACTGCAGTGAAGGAACGGAAGCCCAAGCAGGAGAAGTCGCGTCGTGGCGCCACGGCCGAAGAGATGTCGGCGCGGCAGAAGGAAGTCTCGGTCAGCGAGTTCTTTGTCAAGAACCGCCACCTGCTCGGCTTCGACAACCCGCGCAAGTCGCTCCTCACCACGGTCAAGGAAGCCGTCGACAACTCGCTCGATGCGTGCGAGGAAGGCGGCATCCTGCCCGACATCGTCGTCGTGATCGAGGATCTCGATCCCAAGCGACCCGCGACCGCGAAGAGCTCGCGCTATCGCGTGACCATCATCGACAACGGTCCCGGCATCGTCCGCAAGCAGGTGGAGAACATCTTCGGCCGACTGCTGTACGGATCCAAGTTCCATCGTCTGAAGATGTCGCGTGGCCAGCAGGGCATCGGCATCTCGGCGGCGGGCATGAACGGTCTCATCACCACGGGTCGACCGATGGTGATCCACACCAAGCCCAGCACCAAGCAGCCGGCTCACCACATCGAGCTGGCGATGAACACCAAGACCAATCGCGCAGAGGTCACGCTCGACAAGGAGACGAAGGACTTCCCGCCCGAGCGCTTTCGCGGCATTTCCGCGGGCACGAAGCAGCTCTCTGGCGAAGGCGTGTTCCTCTCGCCCGACGTGTTCGCGACGGGCACGAGCGTCTCGATCGAGCTCGACGGCAAGTACCAGAAGGGTCGCGGCTCGGTCGACGAGTTCCTCGAGCTCACGGCGATCGCGAACCCGCATGCGCGCATCGTGTTTGTTCCGCCGTCGCGCGTGTCGCAGGATGACGTGGACGACATGCTGCCTGGCACGAGCAACGCCGCTGCTGAGGGCGGCAAGGCCGAAGCGCCCGCGCAGACCTCCGAGACCGGCGGCGTGATCGTGTTCCCGCGCGGCGTGCAGGAACTTCCGCCCGAAACGAAGGAGATCCAGCCGCACCCGAAGGGCATCGAGCTCGGCATCCTCCTGCAGATGATCAAGGACTACGAGGCGAGCGAGAAGGGCACGCTGTACGACTTCCTGCAGGAGCGCTTCTGCCGCGTTTCGTCGTCGACTGCGAGCAAGTTCTGCTCCGCGATCGGCGTGACGAGCCGCACCAAGGCCGCCGACATCGAGCCGCCGCAGGTCGAGAAGCTCTTCAAGGTGTTCGAGGATGAGAAGCTCGCGCCTCCGCCGACCGACTGCCTCGCGCCGATCGGCGTGCGTCAGATGCTCGCGGGCATGCTCAAGGGCGTGAAGGCCGAGTTCTACGCTGCGTCCACGCGCGAAGCCGCGGTGTATCGCGGTCGTCCGTTCCAGATCGAGGCCGCCATCGCGTTCGGCGGCGATCTTCCGGCGGATCAGCCCGGCCGCGTGATTCGCTTTGCCAACCGCGTGCCGCTGCTCTTCCAGCAGAGCGCGTGCTCGAGCTTCAAGGCCGTCACCGAGACGCCGTGGAAGAACTACGCGATGCAGCAGCCGCGCGGCAGCCTGCCGGTCGGTCCGCTCGTCGTGATGATCCACATGGCCAGCGTGTGGGTGCCGTTCACCAGCGAGTCGAAGGAAGCGATCGCCGACTACGACGAGATCCGCAAGGAGATGAAGCTCGCGCTGATGGAATGCGGCCGCAAGCTCGGCACCTACCTCCGCAAGCGTCAGAAGATGCGCCGCGAAAGCGAGCGCCGCGATGTGTTCGAGCGCTACATCGGCGAGATCTCGAAGGCGCTCAATGCGATCACGGGCGAGGATGCCAAGCGTCTCTACGAGGCGCTTCTCGAGCAGGCACGCGCGAAGACCGCGGTCGCCGACCAGGAGCTCGACGAAGACGGCAAGGTCAAGAAGCAGCAGGAAGAGGACTTCGACGACGACGGCGTGATCATCGTGCAAAGCGCGATCGCTCCGATCGAGGCTGCGGCTCCGATCGCCGCGCCCGACTTTGACGAGCCCGCGAAGAGCGCGCCACGCAAGGCATCGAAGCCGTCCGAGCCCGGCATCAAGACCAAGAAGGACCTCGACGCACGCAAGACGGAGGCGAAGCCCGCGTCCGACACCAAGTCCAAGCCGCGCGCAAAGTCCGCCGTCGACGACGATCCGCGCCTCTTCTGAATCCGCACCTGAACGCGAAGGACCAACCACATGGCCAAGAAGACCAATCAAGAAGCCGCGTCGGGCGCGAAGACTCCATCAGGCAAGCTGAAGGAGCGCGACGTCAAGACGCAGAAGAAGATCCACGACCTCGCCGAGACCATCGCCAAGCGTGCGTTGACCGGCAAGGAGCCGATCGTCGCGATCCCGACGCGCACCAAGTCGAACACGATCTGGAACAAGAAGCGCGGCATCCTCGAGATGGGCGACGGCACGGCCGAGCGCCCGCTGTTCGATCTCAAGACCGCCAAGCAGTTCATGCAGACGATGCTGCATGCGAGCACGATCCAGGACCTCATCGCGGCGGGCAAGACCAGCAGCCTCCGTGGTGTGTTCTACAAGGCCAAGCACACCGTCGCGGGCACGAAGGAGAACACCTTCGACACGCAGGACGAGAGCGACCCGATTCTCGAGGACCTCGAGGTGCTGCTCGCCGCGCTGCGCGAGGAACTGCACGTGTTCGCGGAGAACCGCGGCTCGATGGTCGGCAACATCACCATCGTCGACAAGGGCGATGAGATCGACTGCCGCCGCATGGGTTCGGGCGGCTACGCGATGCCGTCGATCGTGGAGCCCGACATCATCCAGTTCAAGAAGTGCGAGGCGAAGTTCGTCCTGCATGTCGAGAAGGGCACGGTCTGGAACCGGTTCAACGAGGACCGCTTCTGGGAGAAGCACAACTGCATCCTCACGCACGGCGCCGGCCAGCCGCCGCGCGGATGCCGGCGTCTGCTGCAGCGCCTCAACCAGGAGCTCGGGCTGCCGATCATCTGCGTGCTCGACAACGATCCGTGGGGGCACTACATCTACAGCGTGATCAAGCAGGGCTCGATCTCGCTCGCGTTCGAGTCGACGCGCCTTGCGATCCCCGATGCGAAGTTCCTCGGCATCCGCGCGAAGGACTACCGCCAGTGCGGCCTCGACGACGCGGTCAAGATCGACCTTACCGACAACGACATCAAGCGCGCGAACGAGATCGCCGCCTACCCGTGGTTCGAAGGCCACAAGGGCTGGCAGAAGGAGATCGCCGCGATGCTCTCGAACGGCTTCAAGATGGAAGTCGAGTCGCTCATCACGAAGGACATCTCCTACGTGAGCGAGGTCTACGTTCCCGAGCGTCTCAAGGCGAAGGACTGGCTCGAGTGACTCGCGCGTGAGCGCATGCATGCATCTCGCAACGGCCTCGGCTTACCCCGAGGCCGTTTCTCCAGCGGGAGCGGCCGCAGCCGGGACTGCTCCGAATCGCGTGATCACCGCGCGCGTTCGGCGCGCTTGAAGAGGCGATCGAGCACCGTCTTGCGCGCATCGTCATCGTCGCCTGCACCGCTGGTGGCGCGTGGGCCTGCGATCGGCAGCCGCACCGCGAAGTCGCTGCCCTTGCCAGGCTCGCTGAAGACGTCGATGTGCCCGCCGTGCTCCTCGATGATGCGCCGCGTGACCGCGAGCCCGAGGCCCGAGCCGCCCTTTCGGCCGCTGACGTAGGGGCGAAAGATCTCGGCGTGCTTGTCTGCCGCGATGCCGGGACCCGTGTCGATCACATGGACCGCGACATCCGACGGCAGCGCCTCGAGCCGCACGAGGAGCTCGCGCTGCGCGGAGTCATGCGCGGCCATCGCCTGCGTGGCGTTGATCAGGAGGTTGAGCAGCGCCTGCTTGACGAGCGAGGGGTCCACGCGCGCCATGACGGGGGATGTCGGCACGTCGGCGCGCAGCACAACGCGGTGCAGTTCGCACTGCGGGCGGTAGAAGTCGACGAGTTCATCGACGACCTCGCGAAGGTCGGTGTCGACCGGCGCCAGCTTGACGCGGCCTGCGAAGCGCAGGAAGTCGTTGAGGATGTTCGCCAGGCGGCTTGCCTCGCGGTTCACGGTCTCGACGCGGCGGACCAGTGTGGCCTTCTCGTCGTCGGGGAGCAGCGAGTCGTTGATCGCCTCGCTCGCGAGCTGCACGTTGAGCCCGATGGTGGAGAGCGGGTTCTTGATTTCGTGGGCGAGGCCGCCTGTGAGCGAGCCCAGCTCTGCGAGCCGCTCCTGCCGGCGCGCGCGCTCTTCGGCTGCGCGGAGCCGCACAATGCGGCGCGTGAGCAGCGACGCAGTCACCAGCAGTGCGGCAGCACCGCCAGCAGTCGCGCCAAGAGCGAAGGAACCCCAGTCCATTGTCAGAGCGTAGCAGCCCGCGATGGAACAACGCACCGCGCGTTTGCTGCGGTTGCAGGCGGATGATTCGATGGAGACTTACTCGGCGACGCGCGCGCGGCTGTTCGGCCGCTCGGCGGGAGGAACGCGGCTGCCAAGCGACTTGGCCTTGGTCGCAGACCAGCCCTTGTCGCCATCGGCTGCGGAGTAGGTGACGCGCTCGCCATCGCGAAGCGCGCGGAAGCCTTCAGACTGCTCGATCACTGAGAAGTGAACGAAGATGTCCTGGCCTTCAGGTCCGACGATGAAGCCGAACCCCTTGCGGGCGTCGAACCACTTGACGACCCCTTCAACATCGATGAGAGACTGTGCACCTGCCATGCCGAGCTCCAAGAGCAAACGCTCGTGTGGTTCTAATCCGCGGAGACGAGCCCGCGACCTGCATTGTGGTGTCGGATCGCGACGCGTGCAAGACCAAGCCATTGTTCAGCGCAGATTCAGCGAAAAACGAAACGGGGGCGGCCGATGAGGGCCGCCCCCGTGTGTGTTTGATTTTCGCGCGCAATCGTGAGCCTCAAACTCACGCTGCCGCGAGGCTTAGGCTCGAGGAATCAGGACTTCGCAGCGCCTTCCGGCATCGGCATCATCGCCTTGCGGGAAAGCTTGATGCGGCCGTTGTCGTCGATGTTGATGACCTTGACGGTCACGATGTCGCCGACCTTGACCTGCTCGTTCACGTTCTTCACGTAGCCGTGCGCGAGCTCGCTGACATGGACCATTCCGTCCGTGCCGGGTGCGAGTTCGACGAAGCAGCCGAAGTCCTTGATGGCGACGACCTTGCCGGTGTAGACGGCGCCGATCTTGACTTCCGCGCCGAGCGCCTCGACGGCCGCGCGGGCCATCGCGGCCTTCGCAGCGTCGGAGCACGCGATGAAGACGGTGCCGTCCTCCTCGACGTCGATCTGCGCGCCGGTCATCTCCTGGATGCCGCGGATCGTCTTGCCGCCCGGTCCGATGAGCTTGCCGATCTTCTCCGGGTCGATCTTGACGATCGTGATGCGCGGAGCGAGCGGCGAGATGTCGGGACGCGGCTTCGCGATCACCTGCTCCATGAGCCCGATGATGTGGAAGCGGCCTTCCTTCGCCTGCGCGAAGATCTTCTCGATCTCCTCGACCGACAGGCCGCGGGCCTTGAGGTCGAGCTGGATGCCGGTGATGCCCTCGCGGGTGCCGGAGACCTTGAAGTCCATCTCGCCGAAGAAGTCTTCCTCGCCGATGATGTCGGTCACGTGGGTGACCTTGCCATCGGTGTCGGTGAAGCGACCGACCGAGATGCCCGCGCAGGTGTTGCGGATCGGGACGCCCGCGTCCATGAGCGCAAGGCAGCCGCCGCAGACGCTGGCCATCGACGACGAGCCGTTCGACTCGGTGATGTCGCTGACGAGGCGGATCGTGTAGGGGAACTCCTCAGTGGTCGGCAGGATGCCGAGCAGCGAACGCTCGGCGAGCGCGCCGTGACCGATCTCGCGGCGACCCGGGCCCATGATGCGGCCGGCTTCGCCCGTGCAGAACGGCGGGAAGTTGTAGTGGAGGTAGAACTTCTTCGCGTACTCGTCGAGAAGGCCATCGACGATCTGCTCGTCCTTCTTGGTGCCGATGGTGCAGGTGACGAGCGACTGCGTCTCGCCGCGCTGGAAGAACGCCGAGCCGTGGGTGCGCGGGAAGACCGCGACCGACATGTCGAGGTCGCGGATCTGGTTGAGCTTGCGGCCGTCGGCGCGGATCGAGTGCTGCGCGACCAGGTAGTGCGTGATCTTCTTCTCGAGGATGCGGAGCGCTTCCTTGGCCTGCTTCTGCTTCTTCTCGGCTTCGAGGTGATCCGAGTAGGGGACGCCGGCGGGGATCGCGAAGTGCGTCTTGAGGACCTCGCCCTTGATGGCGTCGACGGCCTCGTTGCGCTCCTTCTTGCCGTTGATCTTGCGAGCCGCGACCATGCGGTCGTACGCGAGCTCCTTGACCTTCTTGGTGATCTCGTCGCTCGGGGTGGTGAGCTCGCCCATGCGGACGGCGGGGGCGCCGCACTTCGCGCGGAGCTCCTCCATCATGCCGAGGATCGGCTTGATGCCTTCCTCGAGGCCGAAGCGGATCGCGGCGACCATGGTGGCCTCCGAGACTTCCGCAGCGCCGACTTCGATCATGTTCACGCCGTCCTTGTGGCCGGAGAGCACGAGGTCGAGGTCGCTGAACTCCATCTGCGCCTGGGTCGGGTTGAGGACGAAGCGCTCACCCTGCTCGGTGATGATGCGGCCGACGCGGACCGTCGCGACCGGGCCCTGGTAGGGGGCGTCGGTGATGTACAGCGCGGCCGAAGCAGCGGTGCAGGCGAGGACGTCGGAGTCGTTCTGGCCGTCGTGGGACATGACCCAAGCCTGGAGCTGGATCTCGTCGCAGAAGCCATCCGGGAAGAGCGGACGGATCGGACGATCCATCATGCGCATCGTGAGGATTTCCTTCTCGCTGGGCTGGCCTTCGCGCTTGCGGAAGCCGCCCGGGTACTTGCCGGCGGCGCCGAGCTTCTCGCGGTAGTCGCAGGTGAGCGGGAAGAAGTCGATGCCCGCGCGCGGATTGGCGCGGACGCAGGTCGCGAGGACCCAGGTGTCGGCGTACGAGGCGATGACGGAGCCGCTCGCGAGCTTCGCGACGCGACCGGTCTCGAAGCGGAGCGTGCGCCCGCCGATGACCTTCTCAACAACAGTGATTGCCATGTGTGTCTCCATCTGCCGCAGTCATTGCGGCTGGGCGTTTGCCGCCCGGTTTCAAAAAGGAATGTGGCTTGGGTGAAGTGCAGCGCCCCGAAGAACCATGTCGCCATGGGACAACGAGGGCGCTTGGCGCCGCGGATGCGGGCGGGCGTGACGAGCGGGGAATCCGCTTGAATCGTGCAACGCACAACGCCGCGAGCGCGGCGCCGGGATGTTACTTGCGGAGGCCGAGGCGCTTGATGAGCGAGAGGTAGCTCTCGCGGTCAGTGTTCGCGAGGTACTTCAGCAGGCTGTTGCGGCGGCCGACGAGGAGGAGAAGGCCGCGACGCGAAGCGTGGTCCTTCTTGTGGGCCTTGAAGTGATCCTGGAGTTCAGCGATGCGCGTGGTGATCGCGGAGATCTGAACTTCGGTGGATCCGGTGTCCTTGGCGTGATGACGGCTGGCTTCGACGATCGAGTTGCTCATGAGTGTTCTTTCAGACGGCAGTCCCGCCGTCTCGCTCCTACTGGTTTGAAGAGGATCGGAAACGATACAGGAAGCCGCACTTCTGACGCAAGGGGTTCGGAGGTTGAGAGTGCGGGGAGGGGGAGCGATTGTCCGCGGGTCCGGCGGGTTCTCGGAACTTGGTCGGTCGGCGCGACGGGTGGCGGTCGGCATGGTCTATTCTCCGCGCCTCGATTCCGCCCGCCGCGGGTCTCCAGTCCAAACGCTCGACCGAACACCTCGACTGAACCTCATGACTGCCTCTCCCAGCTCCATCGACATCGCGACCACCGAGTACCTCGCCGAGGCCGCCAAGATCGAGGAAGGCGGCGGCAAGTCGGGCATCGAGCGCCAGCATCGCAATGGGCGGCTCACGGCGCGCGAGCGGCTCGCGCTGCTTGCCGACAAGGGCGCGCGCACGATGGAGTGCGGGCTGTTCAGCGCGTGGCGCATGTACAAGGAGTACGGCGGCGCGCCGGCTGCGGGCGTTGTCACGACGATCGCGGAGGTCGATGGCCGCCTGACGATGGTGATCGCGAACGATGCGACCGTGAAGGCGGGCGCGTTCTTCCCGATGACGTGCAAGAAGATCATCCGCGCGCAGATGATCGCGGAGCGCGCGCGCTTGCCGCTGCTGTATCTCGTCGACAGCGCGGGCGTGTTCCTGCCGCTGCAGGAGGATGTGTTTCCCGACACCGACGATTTCGGGCGCATTTTCCGCAACAACGCGGTGATCAGCGCGCAGGGCATTCCGCAGATCGCGGCGATCATGGGCAACTGCGTCGCGGGCGGCGGCTACCTGCCGGTGCTGTGCGACACGCTGCTGATGACCGAAGGCAGCGGCCTCTATCTCGCGGGCCCCGCGCTGGTGAAGGCCGCGATCGGCCAGGAAGTCTCGAGCGAGGAACTCGGCGGCGCCGAGATGCACGCGCAGATCTCGGGCACGATCGACTTCCGCGAGAAGGACGATCCCGCGTGCATCGAGCGGCTGCGCCGCGTGTTTGCCGCAGTGCGCACCGCGCCTGCGAAGTCGAAGGCGCCGTTCGCGGCGGTGGCGCCCAAGCGCGCGGCGGGCGAGGTGACGCAGGTCTTCCGCAGCGAGGCGGGCGCGCAGTACGACGTGGTCGAGCTGCTGTCGTGCGTGGTCGACGCCGACAGCTTCGACGAATACCGCGCGGAATACGGGCGTTCGCTCGTGTGCGGCTACGCGCGCATCGGCGGATTCCCGTGCGGCATCGTCGCGAACCAGAAGAAGCTCACGCAGCGCAAGATGCCCGGCGGCAAGGCCGGTCCGTCGAGCGCGACCAACATGCCGGCGGTCATCTACGACGACAGCGCCGACAAGAGCGCGCGCTTCATCATGGACTGCAACCAGAAGGGCCTGCCGATCATCTTCGTGACCGACACGACGGGCTTCATGGTCGGCCGCGACAGCGAGCAGGGCGGCATCATCCGCTCGGGCGCGAAGATGGTGAACGCGATGTCGAACTGCGTCGTGCCGAAGATTTCGCTCGTCGTCGGCGGCAGCTTTGGCGCGGGCAACTACGCGATGTGCGGCCGCGCGTTCGATCCGCTGCTCACGCTCGCGTGGCCGGGTTCGCGCTTTGCCGTGATGGGCGCGGCGCAGGCCGCGGGCACGCTGCTTTCGATCGATCTCGCCGCGCGCGAGCGCAAGGGCGAGAAGGTCGACGAGGAGATGCGCAAGCAGCTGCTGGCCGCGATCACCGCGAGCTACAACGAGCAGCAGGACATCCGCTACGCGGCGAGCCGCGGCTGGGTCGATCGCATCATCGAGCCGAAGGACACGCGCGAGGAACTGATCCTCGCGCTGCAGGTCGCCGCGCAGGCGCCGATGCAGCCGAGCGGCGTGTACCGCACGGGCGTGCTGCAGACCTGACGCTTAGCGGCGACGACGGCGCGCGCCGAGACCGGCGATCGCAAGCGTGGCCAGCGCGCCCGGCGCGGGCACGGTCGTGAACTCGATCTGCAGCTTGGGCACGATTCCGCCGAGTTCGCCGCTGTCTGCGCTGTCAAAGCGACGCGCGGTGCCGAAGGTCGACTCGTCGCCGATCACGAACCAGCCGAGGTTGAGGTTCGCGTTGGTGGCGAAGGCGCGCACGTCGGCGAGCAGGCCTGCGGAATTCCAGGTGTAGAGGCCGAGCGCCTGCGTGGTGATGCTCGCGCTCGCGGTGCTGGCGAAGTCGCCGCCCGCGTTGTTCCAGGTGGCGCCGCCGCCGTTGCCGTCGTAGCTCGACCAGAGCCAGGTCGCGTCGTTGACGAGCGCGCTGGTTCCCGAGCCTTCTGCCTCGCTGGCGTCGCTGAGGCCGCTCGTCCACGCGGTGAGCGCGCGGTAGATGCCGACTTCGCGCGCACCTGCGGTGGTTTGCGACATGTTGAGCGTCAGGCTTGCGTCCGTGATCGTCGCGCCTTCCGGCACCATCGATGCGATGTCGAAGTAGAGCAGCCCGCGGCGCGCGCGGTTCTGGTTGTTCTTGCCCGCGAAGAAGTACTGGCCTGCGCCGTTGGCGACCGAGCCGTCGAAGAACTCGTACAGCGTGGCGTCGCGAGACGCGGTCACCGTCACGGTTTCGGCCGACGACGAAGCTGCGATTCCACCAATGACACAACCAATGAACAGGGTTCCCCGATACATGACTTCCTCCGCAAGTTAGGCTGCGTCCATTCGCGCGATCCGCAACCTCCACGAGCCAATGCCTTGCAAAAACTGACCATCGCCACTTCGAATCCGCACAAGGTCGAGGAGATCGCGGCCGTTCTCGGACAGATCGGGATCGCGTGCGTGCCGCTCGCCCGCACGGACATTCCCGAGCCGGACGAGAACGGAGCGACGTTCGAGGAGAACGCGCGCATCAAGGCGATCGCGTACGCGAAGGCGCTCGGCGTGACGGTGCTCGCGGATGACTCGGGTCTCGAGGTCGATGCGCTCGGCGGTGCGCCCGGCGTGCACAGTGCGCGATACGCGGGGATCGGCGCGACGCGTGCGGAACGCGACGCCGCGAACAACGCAAAGCTCCTGCGCGAACTCGCGGGCGTGCCGCACGGACGGCGCACGGCGCGATTCGTGTGCGTGCTGTGCGTGGCGCGGCCGGACGGCTCGATCGCGGCCGAGGCGCGCGGTCACTTCGAGGGTTGGATCGGCGAGGCGCCGCGCGGTTCGAACGGATTCGGATACGACCCGCTGCTCGTCCTCGACGACGGACGCACGAGCGCAGAACTGACGAGCGCGGAGAAGAACGCGCGCAGCCATCGTGGGAACGCGCTGCGCGAACTGGTGAAACTGCTCTGATTCGCGCGGTTCAGATGCTCTCGCGCGTGATGCGGCGCAGTCCGTCGTCGAGACGGAAGAACTCGAGCCGCATGCGTTCACCGACCGAGCCAAGCCACGGCGCGCGTCCTGCGTGACGGTCGATGCGCCCGAGCGCGTCGCGCACATCGTCGAGCGAGGCGTGCGTGCGTCCGCGCGCGGCGGCGAGTGCGCGTGCGGTCCACGCGGTGCAGGCGAGGTTGAGCGCGAGAGCCTGCAGTCCGCGCACGGCGGGCCAACCGTAGTAGCCCGCGCCCCACGCTCGGTTGCCTTGGATCGTCGCGCGCGCGTAGCGCGAGAGCAGCTGGTCAATCGCGTCGCGGTCGGGGCTTTCAGAGAGCGTGGAAACCGCGGAAATCGCCGCGAAATCGCAGCCCTCGAGAATGCCGCGCGCGACGGGCGGCACGCGCCCCTTTCCGCGCGTGAAGGCGCGGCTCGCGAAGAGCTGCGTGAGAACCGTCTTGAGACGCCCCTTGGACTTTGCGCTGTTGACCTGCACATCCTCGAGCCGCGCGTAGACGGCCTGGCGCAGGAGTCGCATCTGCTTGGGCAGCGCTGGCTCGAGCGGAAGATGCTCGAGTTCGCCGGGCAGCGCCGACGCGAGCAGCGTGACGAGCTCGCGAAAACGCGTCGAGCGCACCTCCGCGAGCTTCGCGCGGCCGAGATTCGCGACGAGCCACGCAAGCCCGTCGAAGCGATCACGCAGCACCACATCCTCGCGTGCGAGGAAGTGATCGAGCACCTGCTTGAGCGTGTCGAGCTCTTGCTCCTTGGCGCTGAGCGAATCGGCAAGCATCGCGCTGTAGGTGGCCACGCGCGTCTCGGGCACCGCGCGGCTCATGCGATCGACCTCGCGCAGATGCGTGCGCAGCTCGGAGCCCTTGTTCTCGCGCACGCTCTGGCATGCGAACGAGATGCCGACATGCGTGCGCACATCGTCGGGCACGAGCACGAACGGGAACATCTGGCACGCGATCGGCTTCTCCTCGAAGCCGTACTCCTTGTGGATGCGGCAGAGGCCGTCGTCCATGAGGAACACGCACGCGCCGTCCTCGCGCTGACGCAGGTAGGTCGTGCCGCGGAACTCGGTCGTGACGGGCATGCCGAGCTTGTCTTCCCACTTCTGCTCGCGCAGCTTGGCGAGGTCGGCGTCGCGCAGCTGCACGGTGAAGTCGCGGCAGCAGTTGCCGCAGCCGTGGCAGCTGTAGCGCTGCGTCGGCACGGGAAGCATGAGGATGGGTAGCGCGATGCTCACGGCGTTGGAGTGGAGGAGCGTACGCCCGTCGCGGCGCTGCGCATCGCACGCCAGCACCAGATTGCGCCGAAGAATCCGAGCGGGATCGTGATCGCGGCCTCGCCGGCGCTTTCGAGGAGCGCGAGTTGGGAAGTGAGCATGTCGAGCTCGTCCTTGGATTTGGCGCCGGTGATCACATACGGCGCGACGAGCGCGACCAGCGCCTCGCGCCAGCCGATGCGGCCGAGCGGGTTGCCCGCGCCAAGGATCGCGACGGCGGCGAGCATCGCCGCCTGCGCGGGGCTGAGCGACACGCCGACGATCTTGGACGCAGCCCACATCCGCAGCGACCACATCGAGAGATCAACGGTGCGGAACGCGAGGCTTTCGCCGAGCGCGCGCGGCGACGTGAGCACGCGTTCGGCACCCTTGAGGTAGCGACGCAGCACCGGCGCGCGGCCGATCGCGAGCGTGAGCGCGGAGCCCGCGACGATGCACGCCGCGTAGGTCGCGAACCACATCCAGTCGAGCGCGAGTTCGCGTCGGCCGGCCGGGATCTGCACGAGTCCCGCCGCGAGCGCCGAGCCGATCGATCCGAGCGTGACGATCGCGACGCCCGCGATCCACGCGCCGATGTCGAGCGCGGGCATGCGCTCGACGCGCCAGTGGAACACGCAGCGCAGGAAGAGCCCCAGCCGCACCGGCGCGTAGTTGAACAGCGACGCCATCAGGTTGACGGCCTGCATCTCGATCACGCTGAAGCGGCGGATCGGGCGCGCGACGGTCCAGAACGTGAAGCCCGAGCAGATGATCGAGCCGAGCGTCGCGCCGAGCAATGCGACCACCAGCATCGGGTCGGCGGAACGGAGCTTGTCGAGGCCGTCGCTGCCCTTGGCGAATCCGCGCTGGATGCACCACGCGACCAGCGCGCAGCCGATCAGGAATCCCACGACTTGCAGCGCGATCTTGACGCGCGACGGCCGCGTTGGCTGCATTAGCTTGTTGGTCAGTGAAGGCTCGCTCAAGCGCGCGAGTGTATCGCACGGGCCGTCTTGCGCCGCTCGCGCCAGAGGACGACGAACACGCGCAGGCCGTCCTTCATGCGGATCTTCTTGCCTTCCTCGAAGGAGCGGGGCGCGTACGACGCGGGCGCCTCGCGGACGCGCAGCCCGTGCCGCGCAGCGGCGGCGACGATCTGCGGCTCGATGCCGAAGCGCTCTTCATCGAGGTCGCCGATGATCGTCCGCATGGCGGGAATCGTGAACAGCTTGAGGCAGCACTCCATGTCGCTGACCTTGAGGCCGGTCATGACGTTGCTCGACACCGTGAGGAAGCCGTTGAGCATGCGGTGCGCGAGGCGCTTGAAGCCGCGCGGCGGCACGGCCCAGCGGTTGCCGAGCACGATGTCGGCCTCGCCGCGTGCGACCGGTGCGAGCAGACCCGCGAAATCCGCGGGGTCGTACTCGAGGTCGGCGTCCTGGATGATGATCGCGTCGTCGTCGCGCGCGAGCGTGAGCGCATGCGCGAAGCCCGTGCGTATCGCGGCGCCCTTGCCGCGGTTCTTCGGATGGAAGAGCGCGATGGCGTCGCCGCTCGCGCCGAGCGCGCGCACGGCGGCGAGCGTCGATTCCGCGGAGCCGTCGTCGATCAGGATGACCTGGGTGCGCCAATCGCTGCTCGCGCCCTGGCTCACGCGCGCCGCGCGCACGCGCGCAACCGACACGGCGAGCGTGTCGGGCTCGTTGAACACGGGCATGACGACGAAGAGCGTGCGCATGAACAGAAGTGGGCGGCCTTACGCCTGGGGCGGAGTTCCGCCGATCGCCGAGCGCATCTGCGTGTCGGCCATCATGTTCTGCATGCGGTAGTAGTCCATGAGCCCGAGCTTGCCGCTGCGGAGGCTCTCGGCGATCGCCTTCGGGACTTCGCTCTCGCTGAGGACGACGAGCGCGCGGTTCTTCTGCGCCTCGGCCTGGTGCTCGGCCTCCTGCGCGATCGCGAGCGCGCGGCGCTGCTCGGCCTGCGCCTGGAAGCGCTTGGTGTCCGCCTCGGCCTGCGTGGCCTGCAGCTGCGCGCCGATGTTCTCGCCGACATCGATGTCGGCGATGTCGATCGAGAGGATCTCGAACGCGGTGCCCGAGTCGAGGCCCTTGGCGAGCACGGTCTTGGAGATGCGGTCGGGGTTCTCGAGCACGCTCTTGTAGTCCTCGGCCGAACCGATCGTGGACACGATGCCTTCGCCGACGCGGGCGATGATCGTCTCCTCGGTCGCGCCGCCGACGAGACGCGAGATCGCGGTGCGCACGGTGACGCGCGCCTTGGCGCGGAGCTGGATGCCGTCCTTCGCGACGGCGTCGATCGTGGTCTTGCCGGACTGGACGCTGGGGACATCGATGACCTTCGGGTTCACCGAGGTCTGCACGGCGTCGAGGATGTCGCGGCCGGCGAGGTCGATCGCGGTCGCGCGGTTCCACGGCAGCTCGATGCCCGCCTTGTCGGCGGCGATCATCGCGGCCACGACGCGGCTGATGTTGCCGCGCGCGAGGTAGTGCGCCTCCATCAGGTCGGTCGGGATGTCGAGGCCGGCCTTCTTGGCGCTGATGCGGTTGAGGACGACGACCTCGGGCGGCACCTTGCGGAGGCGCATCATGATCAGGTCGATCATGCTGACCTTCGCGTCGCTGAAGAGCGCCTGCACGTACAGCTTGAGCACCGCCAGCATGATGAAGAAGATGAACAGTCCGACGAGCGCGATGACGCCGAGGAGGATCCAAAGGAGGATGTCGCTGGGCGTCGAGTTCTGTGCAAGCATGGTGGTCATGGTGTTCTCCGCGGAAATCCTGCATCTCGAGGGCAGGGCTGTGGTGCGGGAGCGTATCAGCCTGAAGTTCGGCGAGCGCGCACGCGGATCTGGCCGTCGCGCAGCGAGACCACTTCGATCTCGGTGCCTGCCTCGATGAGGCCGCCCTCCGCGGTTGCGTCGATGCGGCGCCCTTCGAACCGCGCGAAACCGCCGGGCCGCAGCGAGGTGATCGCAGTGCCGCGGGTTCCCACGGCGGGAAGGGCGCTTGCCTGGTCGGATGCGCTACCGCTGGTGCGCGCGGGGTCTTCGGCGGAGAGCACCATGCGGCGGCCCATCGGCGAGCGCGTGGCCATGCGCAGTCCGAAGACCACCATGAACGGCGCCGCCACCGAATACAGCGCCAGCAGCGACATGCCGAGCGTCGGACTGTGGAAGAACCCGAGCACGACCGAGGCGATCGCCGAGAGCACGCACATGATCGCGAGCAACCCGCCCGTGGGCAGGAAGAACTCGATCATGAAGATGCCGAACGCGGCGACGCCGAGCAGCAGTGATGCGATCAGGGTTCCGGAGGTCTCGCTGCCGTTCATGCGTGTTCGCCCGCGTGGTCGTGTGCCTCGACGATGACCGTGCTGCCGATGCGGCTGACGACGCGGACCGCGGTGCCGCGCGCGAGATACGCGCCGGTCGACTGCGCATCGAAGACGTCGTTGCCAAAGCGCGCGCGACCCGACGGACGCAGGTCCGTGTCGGCCTCGCCATGCGCGCCGATCGAAGGCAGCGTGGGCTCGCCGCGGACGGGTGCGTTCATGCCGCCGCCGACGTCCGCCGAGAGCACCGCGCGCTTGAACACGCTCGTCTCGCGGAACCACCGTGACGCGAACCAAGTCAGGATCGCGCCCAGTACGACGCCCGCGAACGTGGTGGTCGATGCGGTGATGAGCGCGCTGCGCTGCGACGCGCTGGTCGGGTCGGTGCCCGTGAAGCTCGCGACGAGTCCGATGACGATGCACAGCGCGCCCGCGACGCCTGCGACTCCGGTGCCCGGCAGCACGAAGATCTCCGCGCCGATCAGCAGGATTCCCGCGACCACGAGCAGGATCTCCCACCATTGCGCGAGGCCGAGGATGCTCGGTGCGCCGATCAGCAGGATCAGCGCGGCTGCGGCGATGGCGCCCGCGACTCCGATGCCGGGATGCAGCGCCTCAAAGATGACCGCCACGATGAAGATCGCGATGAGCACGATGCGGACCGGCCACGAGATCAGGAAGCGCACGAGGTCTTCCGCCCAGTTCTCGGGAAAGCGCACGATCTCACTGGCGCCGAAGTAGGCGGCGAGGCCCTTCTCGTCGCGCACTTCGGCCGAAGCGAGGCCCCAGCGCAGCGCTTCGTCGCTTTGCGCGACGAGCAGCCGTTGCGGCGTGTCGACGACTTCGAGGATGCGCCACGCGGCGGCGTCCTCGGGGACGAGTTCGAGTTCGCTCGGCGGCATCGGGTGCGGGGAAGTCGCGGTGGTCTTGACGCCGACGATCGCGACCTTGGCGGGATCGATCCCGAGCTTGTCGAGGTCGGCGCGGTCGGCGAATCGCCGCGCGCCGTCGGAGATGCGCTCGATGAGCCAGAGTTCGCGCTCCACCGCGACGAAGGACTGCAGCAGCCGAGGATCGTCGCCGCGGCGGGCGGCGGCGGCGTCAAGTTCGTCGAGGAGCGGCGACTCCATCTTGGCGCGCTCTGCAGCGGGGAGCGGCACGAGGCCGACGCCGGGAGCAGCTTGGATCGGCGCGGCGTCGCCGAACACGGATCCCGGCGCAACGACGAGCTCGCGGCAGGTCAGCGCGATGTAGGTGCCCGCGCTGTACGCCTTTGGCTTGATCCACGCGACGGTGTTGGCGGGCGCCTCGCTCTTGATCCGCAGGCAGATGTCGAGCATCGCGCCGACCTCGCCGCCTGGCGTGTCGAGCTCGAACGCGACCGCATCGAACCGCCCCTCGTTGACCGAGTGGAGCCTGCGCTCGACGGACCAGAGCGTGACCTCGTCGATGGCGCCCGTGATCGGCAGCACGGCGACGCGCGACGCCTGCCGCCCGCTCGGCACGGCGGTGAACTGTGCGCTGCGCGCGATCGGCGCGGCGGCGACGGGCATCGTGACGGCTGCGAGGACGCACGCGAAGCTGCATGCAAGCAGCCAGACGCGCCGCGCGACGATTCCCGGGTTGCAGTGGTGGCGGACCGACATGGACGCGCATCCTACGCAAGAACCGATCGGGCAACGCACCTCGGAAAACGACCGCGGCCGGCGCAAGACATGTCTTGCGC
>CAITDI010000117.1 GCA_903891095.1 uncultured bacterium
CGCGCCGCCCTGGGCGCCGCCGTTGTAGCCGCTGTCCGGCTCCGCCTTGTTCGACGTGAACTCGCAGCCCGTGAAGGTCTGGTCCGACTCCGACTCCGCCGCGACCGCGCCGCCGTAGCTGTCGCCGTTGCGGTTGCGTGCGAGGTTGCTGTCGAACACGCACGAGGTCCACACGACATCGCTGTTGACCATCAAATACGCCGCGCCGCCGCGCTCCGTCGCGGTGTTCGCGCTGAAGGTGCAGTCGGTAAAGCTCGGCTTGCCGTTCACGACCGCCGCGCCCGCGCCGCGATCGAGCGCGAGGTTGCTCGCGAACACGCAGTTGCGCACCGTCGGGCTCGCGGAGTTGATGTACATGCCGCCGCCGACCGCAGCGCGGCCGTGCTGGATCGTGAATCCGTCGAGCACCGTCGCCGCCGTCTCGGCGTTTGCGAACTTGACCGTCGTGCCCAGCGAGCCGCCGTCGATCACCGTCTTGCCCGCGCCGTTGAGCGAGCGCAGCGTGATCGCCTTGCCGTAGAAGCGGATGAGCTCGGTGTAGGTTCCCGGCGAGACGACGATCGTGTCGCCGTTGGCCGACGCGTTGATCGCGGCCTGGATGGTCGCGTACTGCGCGGGCACCGCGAGGTCCGCGGCGAGAAGGGCGGGGGCCGACATCAGCGCGATGGCCGATGCCGCGATGACACGATGCAGGTGGGGGATCTTTGGCATGATGACTTGCTCCTCTGGTGCTGCTTGCTTCCTTGCGTGACTTCGCCGTTGTTGCCGACCAACAAACAGCGAAGCGGGTTCACGCGAATATCGCGCGCCCGTTTCGATCTCAATTCCCCGCGTGGCCGAAGCCAATGCGGTAAACGGCAACTATCGCAGGAGCGAAATGCAAAGTCAATTCGACGAGCAGATTCGGGCGAATGATGGCGCAATCACCGCGCGCAAGCCCCGCGCGCAGTCGGCGTTGCGTCACGCGCGAAACGCGGCGATCGCCAGCACGACCCACACCGCGATCGCGACGGGCAGCTTCGCGAGCATGCCCAAGACGCGCCCAAGCACCGCGCCCGTCGCAGGTACCGACACATCGCGCAGCGTGCGCTTGCCGGCGATGAGC
Organism: uncultured bacterium; assembly: GCA_903891095.1. GTDB lineage: Bacteria > Planctomycetota > Phycisphaerae > Phycisphaerales > SM1A02 > QWPT01. The sequence goes on from CAITDI010000117.1 coordinate 1,106, forward strand.
TCGCCGACGACCGCGCCCGCAGCTGTGCCGAGCGCGGCGCCCGCGATCGTCCCGATCACGGGGATCGGAATCGCGAACGTCCCCGTGAGCGCGCCGAACACGCCGCCGATGACGGAGCCCCACATGCCCGCGCGCGTGGCGCCGAAGCGCTTCGCGCCCGCCGCGGAGAGCGCGAACTCCAGCGCCTCGCCGATCGCAGCGATCACGACGGCCGCCAAGATGGTGAGCGGGTGGAAGGTCAGCGCCGCGCCCGCGCCCAGCCAGAGCCGGTCGAGCAAGTCGATCGCGATCGCCACGCCGATCAGGACCCACGCGCCCGGCAGCCCGGCGACGACGAGCAGGGTGCACAGCCCGCCGAACAGTGCGAAGCCGACCGCGACGAGGTTGGCGACGGCGTCTTGCATTAGGCTTGACCCTTCCCCGCGCCCTCGGCGACGGTCGTGATCTCAACCGCCCACGCCCCGACGCCCGAGCGGGCAAGCCGCAGCTCCCGTCCAAGCGCGGTCACCACGAGCTCGCCCCGCGCGACGCCAGCCCCGCGCGCCAGCGGCACGACCCTCCCGCGCCCGCCCGAAAGCTCGCGCGGCTCGGCCAGCGTCAGGTACTCCGCGCGGTGCGCCTCGGTCTCCGTCGCCGCAAACCGTCCGCAGGCGAGACCTTCCGACGCGGCGTCCCACGCGGCGAGCGGCAGGCGCCAGCTCCGCACGACCCGCGCGTCGGGATCCGCGCCCGCACCGACCGCTGCCGCGGGGCCGACGAAGAGATCGAGATGGCCGTCGTCGACCTCATGCCGAACCACCGCCACGCGCACCGCGTCCGCCGACGCCGCCAAATCGGCGCCGCGCGAAGCAGGGGAGTTGGTGGTTTCGTCGCTCGTCATGTGCCTGTGCCCGATCGTCGCGCGGCCCTTGCGAGACCCCGAATCCCCCCGCGCGTTTCGCGCAGCAGCGCGTTCCGCACCGCTGCAAAATCCCTATCATCTCGCGCCATGAGCCGTTTCTTCTCAGCCCTCGCCGTTTCCGCCGTTGTTCCTGTCGTTCTTCTCTCCGCGTGCGCCGGACAGCGTCCGATGGTCGCCGCGCAGAAGGAAGCCGACCACGCCTTCGAGTACGGACAGTATGACAAGGCTGTCGCTGGCTACGCCGAGATTCTCGAGCGCGCGCCTGGCGATTGGCGCGTCGAGTACCGCTACGGCGTGAGCCTCGCGGAGATCGGCAACCTCGCCGAGGCCCGCACGCACGTCGAGACCGCGTACGCCGCGAACCCCGGCAGCCAGGAAGTCGCCGAGGCCCTCGCGCTCGTCTACTACAAGATCGGCGACAAGACCAAGCTCGTGCAGCTCCTCCAGCAGCGCGGCAGCACGATGAACTCGCTCGAGAGCTACATGCTCCTCGCCGACTACGGCATCAAGATGCACGACCCCGACACCGCCACCATGGCTGTGAACGGCGCGATCCTGCTCACCGACGGCCACAACTACCGTCCGTACCTGGTGGCCGTGGATGTCGCCGAGGACATCGGCGACACCAAGACCGCGACCCGTCGCCTGCGCCAGGCCTACACCATCGCGCCGAACTCGCCCGCGGTGCAGGCGAAGCTCGCCGAGTACGGCCTCGCCGCCGTGCCGACCACTGGCCTTCCGCCGGGACAGTGAACCCGCGTGTCATCCGCGGAACTTCCTGTGATCCACATCTTCAGTGCGCTCGCTGACCCGCAGCGAGCTCGCATGCTGCGCCTCCTCGAACGCGAGGAGCTCGCGGTGGGTGAGCTCGCTGCGGCTCTTCAATTGGCGCAGTCGACGATGAGCCGCCATCTCAAGGCGCTGCACGAGGTCGGCCTCGTGTCGAAACGCGCCGAGGGCACGGCCACGCTCTACCGCCTCAAGCGCGAGATGATCCACGCGGATGCGCGCGCGGCGTGGGACCTGCTGCGCGCATCGCTGCAGGATCGCGCGGAGTTTGGCGACGACGACCGTCGGCTCGCGCAGGTGTTGTCCGAGCGCAGCGGCGATCCGAAGGGTTTCTTCGGCCGCGTCGGCGGCGAGTGGAGCGGGCTGCGTCGCGGATTGTTCGGCGATCGATTCGGCAGCGAGGCGCTGCTTGCGCTGATCCCGCCGTCGTGGACCGTCGCCGATCTCGGCTGCGGCAGCGGCGATGTGTCGGCGGAGGTCGCGCCGTTCGTCAAGAAGGTCGTCGCGATCGACCGCGAACCCGCGATGATCGAGGCCGCGCGCAAGCGCCTGCGCGAGTTCGCGAACGTCGAGGTGCGCAAGGGTTCGCTCGAGGCGCTGCCTGCGAAGGCCGGCGAGTTCGACGCGTGCGTGATCTCGCTCGTGCTGCATCACCTGCGCGCGCCCGCGACGGCGCTGGCGTCGGTGCGCAAGGTGCTCGCCAAGCAGGGCGTCGTGATCGTGATCGACATGGTCGCGCACAACCGCAGCGAGTACCGCACGACGATGGGTCACGAGCATCTCGGGTTCTCCGAGCAGTCGCTCGCAGCGCTGGCGTCGGAAGCGAAGCTCCGCCTCGAGTCGTATCGCCCGCTGCGCCCCGCGATCGACGCGAAGGGGCCGGGGTTGTTCGTGGCGCGGCTGGCGAAGTGATTGCAGCAGAGGTTGGGCGCAACCTGTTCCGCAGGCTCCCGCCTGCGGGCATTCGTGCTGGACTCAAGTAAAAACAACGAGGCCCGGCTTGCGCCGGGCCTCGCGATGTCTGTCGGTTGTTCGAGCTGCGGCGATCAGTTCGCGCGCTTCTCGACGTTGCCTGCGCCAGCGACCTGCGCGTCGATGTTCGCGAGCGTGCCCTTCGGATCGGCCTTGGCCTTCTCCGCGCACTTCGGGCAGCAGCAGCGGACCAGGCGGCCGGAGATGACGACGTCGGCCGAGTCAGCCTTGATCGCCTCGCCGCTCACCGGGCACTTCGCGGCCTTGTAGGTCGCCTTCTGCTTCTCGATGACCTGCGCCTCGTAGGCGGTCTGGAACTTGGTCGGATCCTTCTCGAAGCGCGCGATGCACTTCTTGCAGCAGAACTTGTAGACGCGGTTGTGGAAGACCACGGTCTTCGAGCCGGCGTCGACGGCCTCGTCGGTCATCACGAGGCAGGTGCCGAGCGGGTAGGTGCCGGCGGTCTTGATGATCTGCTCCTCGACCTTGGGCATGTACTTCGACGGGTCGGCCTTGAAGCTGGCGACGCACTTCTCGCAGCAGAACTTCATCTGCGTGCCATTGAGGTTCTTGTCCTTCATGTTGCTGAGGACGACGGTGACCGCGTCCTTGCCGAGCTTCTCGCCGGAGACCGCGCAGGTGTCGAGCGGGTAGGCGTCGCCGGTGAAGGAGGTCGTGGCGGCCGGCGGCGCGGTGAGCGCGAGACCAGCGAAGGCGACGAGGAGGGCGCAGGACGAGAGGAAGGAGCGGGCGATCTTCATATGGAGGACTCCTGAGTGTTCAGTCGCAGCAATTCGACTTGGTTGGCGAACGGGCGCGCCGGAAAGCGCGAGCGGGGAGGATATCGCTCCCGAAATCGGCAAGCGTCCCTTGCCGAGAAGATTCCCAACAACTATTCTTCCATTCATCCGGATGAATGGATGAAGCGCGGAAGTGCCTTCTTGCGAAGCCATTTTCGCACCGCGACTCTAAAGACGACCTGTTCGAGACATCAACTTCGAGACACCTATGCCAACCGCGACTCCAACCGCCCCGAAGAACACGAAGACCTCCAAGTCCGCCTCCAACACGAAGTCGGGTGCGAAGAGCGCCCCCTCGACGTTCCTCGACACGGGCCTCGAGCTCCTGTCGAACCCCGCGTACAAGGTGCGCTCGACCGACGCCGAGACCATCCGCTTCGGCCGCAAGGAGATCGAGCTCGCCGAGCACGAGATGCCCGGCCTGATGGCGATCCGCGAGGAGTACAAGGGCCGCAAGCCGCTCAAGGGCGCGCGCATCTCCGGCTCGCTGCACATGACGATCCAGACGGCCGTCCTCATCGAGACGCTCGTCGAGCTCGGCGCCGAAGTGCGCTGGGCCTCGTGCAACATCTTCTCGACGCAGGATCACGCGGCCGCGGCCGTGGCGATGGGCAAGGGCGGAACTCCTGAGAATCCCAAGGGCATCCCGGTGTTCGCGTGGAAGGGCGAGACCCTCCCCGAGTACTGGTGGTGCACCTACCAGTGCATGAACTGGCCGGACGGCCAGGGCCCGAACATGATCCTCGACGACGGCGGCGACCTCACGCTCCTCGTCCACAAGGGCCTCGAGTGGGAGAAGGCCGGCAAGGTCCCCGCGGCCAAGGCGACCGACAGCGACGAGTACAAGGTCATCCTCGCGCTCGCGAGCGACCTCGTGCGTGACGCGAAGGGTCTCTTTGCGCGCATCGTCCCGAACATCAAGGGCGTGAGCGAGGAGACGACCACCGGCGTCCACCGCCTCTACCAGATGCAGGAGATGGGCCAGCTGCTCTTCCCGGCGATCAACGTCAACGACGCGGTCACCAAGAGCAAGTTCGACAACCTCTACGGCTGCCGCCACTCGCTCGTCGACGGCGTCATGCGCGCCACCGACATCATGCTCGCGGGCAAGACCGCGCTCATCCTCGGCTACGGCGACGTGGGCAAGGGTTCGGCGCAGAGCCTCCGCAGCCAGGGCTGCCGCGTGAAGGTCGCTGAAATCGACCCGATCTGCGCGCTCCAGGCCTGCATGGAGGGCTACGAGGTCACGACCCTCGAGGACGTGCTCGACAGCTGCGACATCTTCATCACCGCGACCGGCAACTGCGACATCATCACCGCCGACCACATGAAGCGCATGAAGGACAAGGCGATCGTCGGCAACATCGGCCACTTCGACAACGAGATCGACATGTCGGGCCTCGCCAAGGTCAAGGGCGTTCGCCGCGTGAACATCAAGCCGCAGGTCGATGAGTGGGTCTTCGCCGACGGCAAGTCGATCATCATTCTCGCCGAAGGCCGCCTGCTGAACCTCGGCTGCGCGACGGGTCACCCGAGCTTCGTGATGAGCGCGAGCTTCACGAACCAGGTCATGGCGCAGATCGAGCTCTTCAAGAACTCGAAGCACTACGGCAAGACCGTCACCACGCTGCCGAAGCACCTCGACGAGAAGGTCGCGCGCCTCCACCTCGCGAAGCTCGGCGCGAAGCTCACGAAGCTCACCAAGAAGCAGGCCGAGTACATCGGCGTGCCGGCGGAAGGTCCGTACAAGTCGGATCACTACCGCTACTGAGCCGCGCAGCACATCCGATCCAAACAACGGCCCCGCACGCGGGGCCGTTTCCATTGGTGCACGGCACGTTCCGCGCAGTGCCTGGCACTGCACGGCACGTGCCGTGCACCAGAATTCTTCCCGCAGAAATGCGTGATTTCGAGTCCCGCCTCCGCGCACCGTTAAGTTGGAGCGCAGGAGATAAAGTTCCATGGGCAGACCAAACCGTAACTTTGAGATCGGCGTTCCGTACCACATCGCGCACCGCGGCAATCAGCAGATGACCCTTTTCGAGACCGACATCGACCGGCGGTACTACCTGGCGATGCTGGGGAGCCTCGCGCGGCGACATGGCGTTCGGATCGGCGGCTTCTGTCTGATGTCCAACCATGTGCACTTCGCGGTCATTCCAGAGTGCGTCAAGGGCATCAGCCGTTGCTTCGGCCAGCTCCACAAGTGCTACTCGGAGATGCTGAACATCCGCCGCGGTCGGCGCGGCTGCTGTTGGGAAGGGCGTGTCTACGCAGGCCGGATGGACGCGCGGCATGCATGCAACGCGCTGCGCTACATCGAGCGAAATCCCGTGCAGGCAGGCATGGTGAAGTCCGCGACGGATTGGCCCTGGTCGACAGCGCGCATGCACTGCGGCCACCCGAAAGAGTGGGACTTCGTCACGGCCGACGTTCGAGGGGAGTGGGTCGATCCGACAGAGTGGCGACGCAGCCTCGGGGTGCCGCTGTCCGAGGAGGAGCTTGGGACGGTCGGTTGGGTTTCGGTCGAGGAAGGGTTGAGGGCTCGGGCGCTGCTGGCGTCGCGGGAAGCGGCGTGATCGGCGGATTGCGGTCGCGTGCACGGCATGTGCCGCGCAGTGCCAGGCACTGCGCGGAACGTGCCGTGCACCGCTGGGTTGCACCGTTGGGGCGGTCGTGGGGTCAGTTCGCGCGCTCGGCCCACATCTTCAGCAACTCCGCCTCGCGCGCTGCCGTGATGCCCGGCTTGCCCTTCTCGCCCCAGGCGAAGTCCGCGGGTCGCTCCGCCTTCGTCGCCTCGAAGTCCGCGAGCGTGTCGCGCGCGGTCTCCGCCAGCGGTCGGCACTTCAGCCCGTGCGCGAACGCCTTCGACACGTTCGCGCGGCCCGCGCCCGCCGTCTCCGGCATCACCGGGATCCACAGCGGCAGCCCCATCCACGGCTGCACCTGCTGCTCCATCAGCCACGCCTCGTCGATCCACACGAACTCAACCGGGTTCGACACCGCGGCCTTGATCCCCGCGAGCATCTCCTCCATCGTGAGCACGCCCTCGGGACCGTTCGCGATGTAGGTGCCCGCGTGGCCGTCCTCGATCAGCTTCAGCTGGAACGCCGCGAGATCGCGCACGTCGATGAACTGCACATGCTCCTCCGCGGGCTTCGGCGCGCGCGGCGCGAGCACCTTCCCGCCCTTCGCGATGCGCACGGGCCAGTACGTAAAGCGGCACGAATCATCGCCAGGCCCGACGATCAGCCCGGGACGCACGATGCACGCCTTCGCGCCGCACGCGGCTTCCGCGGCCTTCTCGCACAGCGCCTTGAGCGGGCCGTACGTCAAGCCCGTGATCTGCTCGACCGTCGGATCCTCGATCGTCGCGACGGGCGTCGACTCGTCGGGCGCGACCGAGTTGTCCATCCACACCGAGATCGTCGAAACGAGCTGGTACATCAGCGTCACCGGTCCGAGCAGGTCCGCCGAAGCCTTCGTCACGCGCGGGAAATACGACGAGTTGTCGATCACCGCGTCAAAGCGCGCGCCGTCCTTCTTCATCTGCGCGACGAGTTCCTCGAGGCTCTTCAGTCCGTCGCCCTTCTTCGGGTCGCGGTCGCCCTTCAGCTGGCGCACCGCCTTGTACTTGTCGCCCGCGAGGCGCGCGGGATCGGTCTTGCCGCGGTTGAACGTCGTCACCTCCCAGCCCTTCGCGAGAGCCTGGTCGACGAGGTGCGGACCGAGGAAGCCTGTGCCACCGAGGATGAGGATGCGCATGGGCGGAGCGTACCCACCGCGGGCGGCACGGTTCCGGGAAACGCTACGATCTCCGCCCATGGCGATGAACCGCTCAACCTCGACGGCGCTCGTGATCGCAGCGGTGGTCCTCGGCGGCCTCGGCATCTACTCGAATCTCTCGCGTCCGAGCGAAGCGACGAAGCCCACCGGCGGCGCCACCTCGGCTCCGGCCGAGAAGGGCATCGAAATCCCCGGCGCCTCCGGCCAGAAGCGCGTCGTCAAGAAGCTGCGCATCTCGCCTGAGAAACTCAAGCTCGGCACCATCTCGCCCTGCAAGCCGTTCGAGACGCCCGAGGTCGTTCTCACGAACGACGGCGACGAGCCGGTCTCGATCACCGGCTGGATCGCGACCTGCGCCTGCGTCTCGCCGAGCCTCAAGGCGGGCGAGACCATCGAGCCGCACGGATTCCTGCGCGTGCCGATCGTGGTGCAACCGCTCGGGCTCGGCGGCAAGAGCCAGCGGCTCGACTTCCGACTCGACGGCAACGCGGTCGGCGGCAGCCTTCGCATCGACTACGTGATCGAGAGCCCGATCCGCGCGATGCCAGTGCTGGTCACGCGTCCCGAGGTCAAGGGACCCAAGATCATCGACCTCGAGCGCGTCGACGGCGAAGGCAACCTGATCGCGGACAAGTTCGCGGTCCGCGGCTTCGAGCCGCCGGTCGCGCAGTTCGTCGAGTCCCTCCGCGACGGCCATGCGTCGATCGCGATCGACTACGAGAAGATCGACCAGCTCGCCGAAGCCGAGCCCGGCCGCCGCAACAGCGGCTTCGTCTGGGAAGAGCGCGGCGGCAAGCAGCACTGGAAGACGCTCGAGCTCGTGGTGAGCACCGACAGCGACGCGTGCAGCGCGCTGCGGATCATCGTCCGCAACCGTTGACTGGAGCGGTCGCAGCTGCGGCTGCTTTCCTTTGGTGGGGAGACGCGGTGGCCGTGCAGCCACATCGCCACTCGGCGACGGCACGCGCGCGAAGAATGGTTCGCCGGCCCGTTCGCCGACTCACACCATCTCGACCAGCATCGTCACCGCGTTGCCGCCGCCGAGGCAGAGCGAGCAGATGCCGCGCTTGCCGCCGGTGCGCTTGAGCTGGTGGACGAGCGTGACGAGCACGCGCGCGCCGCTCGCGCCGATCGGGTGACCGAGCGCGACGCCGCCGCCGCAGATGTTGAGCTTCGACTCGGGGATGCCGAGGTCCTTGATGTCGACGAGCACCTGGCCCGCGAACGCCTCGTTGATCTCGAAGAGATCGATGTCGGCGACCTTCAGGCCGTTCTTCGCGAGGATCTTCTCGATGCCGACCTTGGGCGCGTAGAAGAGTTCCTTCGGCGCGACGCCAGCGGTGTTCGAGTCGACGATGCGCGCGATCGGCTTGCAGCCGGTCTTCTTCATGCCTTCCTCGCTCATCACGAGGACGGCGGCGGCGCCGTCGGAGATCTGGCTCGCGTTGCCGGCGGTCGCGGTGCCGTCCTTGCCGAACGCGGGCTTGAGCTTGGCGAGGCCGTCGGCGGTCGAGTCGCCGCGGATGCCTTCATCGCTGTCGACGCCGACCTTGGCCATGCACTGCTCGGGGCTCAGCGCGACGATCTCGGCCTTGAAATGGCCCGCAGCCGTCGCCGCGGCCGCGCGCTGGTGGCTCTGCGCGGAGAAGCGGTCCTGCTCCTCGCGGCTCACGCTGTGCTTCGCGGTGATGAAGTCCGCCGCGCAGCCCATCGCCCACTTCTCGAAGGCGCAGGTGAGGCCGTCGTGGGCCATGTGGTCCTGCATGGTGCCGGGGCCGTACTTGACGCCGTTCCTCATGTGCATGAAGTGCGGCGCGAGGTCCATGTTCTCGATGCCGCCGGCGAGGACGACGTGGTTGTCGCCCGCGCGGATCGACTGCGCGGCCTGCATGACCGCCTGGAGGCCCGAGCCGCAGACCTTGTTCACGGTCACGGCGCTGATCGTCTCGGCGAGGCCCGACTGCAGCGCGACCTGGCGCGCGGGGTTCTGGCCGACGCCCGCCTGGAGGACGTTGCCCATGATGCACTCGTCGACATGCGCCGCGGCGCCCGGGCAATCCGCGAACAGCGCCTTGGCCACGTACGAGCCGAGGGTCGGGGCGGGGACGCGCGCGAGGCCGCCCATGAACTTACCGATCGGGGTGCGGCGGGCAGCGACGATGTAGGCGGAAGCGGTCATGCGGGTTCCTTGGTGGAGTCCGGGGATTGACGAAACGGGATAGTCGAAAGCCGGGTCCCGCCGTTTGCACAAGCCTCGGCGGGGGCGCCGATGATAGCGAGCCCACGGCGACCGCTGCCGCTGCGGAAACCCACGATTCCGACCTCCCGCCGAGCCGACCATGCCGATGCGCCACGATTTCTCCGAGAACCTGATGAGCCTCCAGAGCCACATCCTGCTCGAGGAGGCCAAGCATCCGAGCGCGAGCGGCGACTTCACCTGGATCGTGAGCGCGATCTCGCTGGCCGCGAAGTCGATCTCGAACCACGTGCGCCGTGCGCGTCTCTCGGGCGCGATCGGCAAGTTCGGCGACACCAACATCCAGGGCGAGGAACAGCAGAAGCTCGACGTCATCGCCAACGAGGCGCTCATGCGCTGCCTCGGCACGCGCGCGTCGGTCGCGGTGCTCGCGAGCGAGGAGGACGACGAGCCCACGATCCTCCGCAAGGGCAAGGACGGCGGCAAGTACTGCGTGCTGTTCGATCCGCTCGACGGCAGCTCGAACCTCGACACGGGCGTCGGCGTGGGCACGATCTTCTCGATCCTGCGCAACGATCCCAACGTCCACAGCGCGCAGGCGACCGTCTGCCAGCCGGGCGTGCGCCAGGTCGCGGCGGGCTACGTGCTCTACGGCTCGTCGACGATCTTCGTCATCACCACCGGCAACGGCGTCGCGCTGTTCGAGCTCGATCCGTTCATCGGTTCGTTCCTGCTCGTCAAGGACCAGCTGCGCGTGCCCGAGCGCAACAGCGTGTACTCGGTCAACGAGGCGTACGCGTCGACGTTCCCCGACGGATACCAGCGCTATCTCGCGTGGGCGCACGCGAACGGCTACTCGTCGCGCTACATCGGGTCGATGGTCGCCGACGTGCACCGCACGCTGCTCACCGGCGGCGTGTTCATGTACCCGCCCACCAAGAAGAACCCCGAGGGCAAGCTCCGCTACCTCTACGAGGCGAGCCCGATGGCGTTCATCATGGAGCAGGCGGGCGGCCTCGCGTATTCGGGCGACGCGCGCACGCTCGAGCACCAGCCGCACAAGGTCCATGAGCGCGTGCCCGTGCTCCTCGGCTCGCGCGGAGAGGTCGAGAAAGTCCGCGAATTCCTGCGCTGAGCCGCGCGGCCGGCCCTCGCGGGCGGCATGACCGCGACAGCCCGCGCGACTTCAACGCGCGGCCGCGCCGATTCGCCGTCTTGGGCTGATTCGCGGCCGCGGAAATCCGATCAACGAACCCAACGGGTCGTCCTCCGGCTCTCTCGCGGCAGCGGGGGAGTCGGCTTGTTTGTTCATGGTGCGGTCGTTCGTCCACGGCCGCGGGGAATTGAGAGTCCAGAGCGCGCTCGAACGCGTGACGGGAGGTTTGTCATGTCGAAGCTGAAGTCCAACACTGCATCGAAGCTGCATCTGAGCGCCCGTCCGCAAGACCTGGACAAGTTCAATCCCGAAGTCGGCGGTACGTCGACGACGGCCTCGCGCTCGCGCGACGAAGGCGTGTGGACTGCTTCGCTCTTCCTCGCGTTTGTCGCGGTGTTCGTGCCGCTTTGGTTCCTCGGAACCGCGATGGCGATCGCGACCGGCGGCGATCCCGTCGTTGCCGGTTCGGGCATCGAGGCGTCGGTCTCGGCGCGCGCGATGCAGATCGCGCTCATCGCGATCGGCGCGGTGTCGGTGTGGTGCGGCGTGCGCGTCTCGCTCACGCTCGCCCGCGTGCCGCGGCTTCAGAGCGGCAACCATCCCGCGATGATGCGCGGCCTCGGCTTCATCGCCGCAGTGACCACGCTGCTGTTCATCCAGCGCTTCATGTACAACACGGCCGGCCTTGCGTCGGACACGCTTGCGTACATCGGCGCCGTCGCGCCTGCGCTGCTGATGGCCGAGGTCTCGTTCGCGCTTCCTGCGATCACGCGTCACCGTCATGGCGCCGCGATCGGCGGCTTCGGCGGAATCGCGTGGGCGGCGACCGGTTGCGCGATCGTGGCCGTGGGCTTCGCGCCGACCATGTGGTGGCTGCCGATGGCGTTCGCCGTCGCCGGCGCGTTCTGCACGGGAACCGCCGCGATTCGCGTGTGGCGCCGCTACGAAGGCAGCGCGGCCGCGGGCTGATCGGTCCGCTACGCTGCGCGCGTGCAGCAAGTCATCCACGTTGTCGGTTCGATGATGATCGATCGCGTCGTCCGCGTGCGCGCGTTGCCGCGTGCAGGCGAGACGGTCGCTGCGTTGTCGAGTGCGACCTTCGCGGGCGGCAAGGGCGCGAACCAGGCAGCGGCCGCCGCAAAGTTCGGCGCGCGCGTGCGGATGCTCGGGCGCACGGGCGCGGACGGACGCTTCATCGTCGACGCGCTCAAGGACGCTGGCGTGCGCGCGCGTGACATCGCGACGCATGACGAGACCGCAGGCGCCGCGACGGTGATGGTCGCCGAGAACGGCGAGAACGCGATCGTGATCGCGCCCGAGTCGAACACGCGCATCACTGCGGCCGAGATCGAGCGATTCGTCGCGAAGGCCGCGCAGGGCGACATCGTGCTCTTTCAGAACGAGTGCTCGTGCCTGCACGAAGGCATCGCGCTCGCCGCCGCGCGCGCGCTGCGCGTGTGGCTCAATGCCGCGCCCGCCGATGCGCGGCTCGGCGCCCTCAAGTTCGAGAAGCTCGCGGGCCTCGTCGTGAACGAGACCGAGGCCGAGGCGATGACCGGCGCGCGCGATCCCGTGCGTGCGCTCGAGCTGCTCGCGGCGCGCATGCCGGGCGGAACGGTGATCGTCACGCTCGGCGCGCAGGGCGCGGTCGCGGCGGTCGGCCGCGCGCGCTACGCGCATCGCGGATTCGTGGTCGATGCGGTCGACACGGTGGGTTGCGGCGATGCGTTCGTGGGCGTGTTTCTCGCGGCGATTTCCGCGGGAATCGACGCGCCCGCAGCGCTCGCGCGCGCGAACGCCGCAGGCGCGCTGGCCGCGATGCGCGCGGGTGCGATCCCGTCGCTCGCGTCGCGCGCGGAGATCGATGTCGCGGCGGCGATGCCTGAGGGCGCGCGGCTGAACGCGCGCGCGCCGGTCGCCGCGCTCGGCGGAAAGCCCACGCATTGCGAGGCGTGCAACTACGACCTCGCGGGGAGTCGACTCGGCGACGCGTGTCCGGAGTGCGGGCGCGTGGTTGGGCCGGCGATCTTCGGCGGGCGATGGAACAATGTGCGTGTGCGGAGGCGGTTCGGCGCATCCGCGCGGTTGATGGCGATGGGCGCAGCGTTGCTCGTCCTGGGACTGGGCGGAATGGAGCTGAGCAGCCACGTCGCGTCGGCGCGCGCGTCGCTCCTGATCGCACAGCCATCCATGATCGCGTACATCGCATCGCAGATCGTGCTTCCGTTTGCGATGTTCGTGCTCGCGCGGTCGGCTGCGAACGACAGGCAGTGGAAATGGCCCGCGGTTGCGGCGTGCGTCCGCTTGGTGACCCCGATCTACTTGATCGGAAGCCTCCTGGGAGTCTCGCTGTTTCTTTCGATGGGGTGGATGGTCGCCGCGACCGTGGTTGCGTGCGATGGCGTCTTTGCCGTGTGCATCCAGCGCTTTGCGCGCGGAACAGCCGTGCCGCCGCAGCCGCGCGCGCGTGCGATCGGGCTTGCAACAGTGGCTGCGCTGGCGTTGCTGCTTTGGCTGCGCGAGGATTTTTCGCGCGGCGGTTTGCCGGTCATGGCGACGATGTGCTGGGCGTTGCTCGTGTCGTGGTCGGCGGTCGAAGTCGTGCTGCTCGCGCGCCGCGTGCGCGCGCTGGAGCGCGCATGAGCCGCTGTCTCGAGTGTGGCTACGACCTTGGCGGAAGCGGAAGGGGCGATCGTTGTCCCGAGTGCGGCACGAAGTCGACCGACATCGAACTCACTGGTGGGCTCGCGGGCGTCGGGGCGTTGAGCGCGCGGCCCGCGGCTCGGATTGCGATTGCGGCGGCCGCGCTTCTGGTGATTCCGCTGACGCTCTTGATCCTGGCGCGGCTGGTCGACGCGCGCGACTCGGTGCACGCGACGCTGAGAGAAATCTCGTATTTCACGCAGGCTTTCGCGCTTCTGGCCGGTGCGTACCTGTGCGTGCTGGTTGGGCGCATGCTGCCTGCGGAGCTGCCGTGGCGCCGCATGCTTTGGATCGTGATGGCGGTGCGCATTGCGGGTGCGTGTGCGCTGCTCGGGTTCGCGCTCACATCAGTCGTGCCGACCGCGGTCGTCGCTGAGTTGCAGGTGGTCCTGGCGGCCGACCTGCTGTTCGCGCTCGCGGTCTCGCGGATCGCGCCGACAGGCGGGCTTTCTCGGGCGAGCGCCGTGCCCGCGTACACCGCGGTCGCAGGCGCGGGCTATGGAATGGTGTTGACGCACCTTCCCTTGGCCTATGACCCATCGGGTATCGCGAGCGGAGTCATGCAGTCAGGCGCGGTGGGTGCGGTTGCGTGTGCGATAGCGCTGTGGCGGATCAAGCGCGAGCTGCACGCGAATTGAAGCGGTTCGACTAGACTCGGCGCATGGATCCTTCGCCCGCTGCGCATCGATTGTTGCCTTGCAACGCGTGCGGCTACGACCTGCGCGGGCGTCGCGTGGGCGATCGTTGTCCCGAGTGCGGCCGTTCCGTTCCTTTCCTCGAGCTTTCGGGCGGGTTGGCGGCAGGGGGCGCGTTGTGTGCACGGCCGGCGGCGCGGCTCGGGTGGTTGATCGCGGTGCTGTCGGTGCTCGCGTCGTTCGCGCTGTATGCGGTGCTTGCGCAGGCGGCGTCGCAGTGGATGCAGAGCCTGTTTGCGCTCGTGTGGTTGCAATCGCGGGTCGTGACGCTGGTGCTTGGCGCGTGGCTTTGCGCGCTCGTCGCGCGGATGCTGCCGCGCGATTCGGCGTGGTCGCGCGCGATGTGGCTCGCGATGGCGGTGCGAATCGTGTGGGGCGGGTTGTTCGAGGCGAGTGTCGTTGCGCGCGCGCCGACGGGCACGCTGCTGTTTGTGGCCGATGCGGAGATGGCGGTGTCGCGCGCGCTCGACCTGCTGGTCGCGCTGGCGGTCCTCCGCATCGCGCCGGCCGGCGGGCTGTCGCGGAGGAGCGCGATTCCCGCGATGGTGGCTGTGGCGGCGTCCGTGCTCGGCTGCGTGGTTTCGCGCATGCGGCTTGATCTCGATGCGTGGAGCGTCGCGTCGATTCCGCTCCGGAGCGGCGCGATTGGCGCGATGGGATGTGCGGCGTCGCTATGGCGGATCAAGCGCGAACTGCACGCGGATTGACCGGGTTCGACTAGACTCGGCGCATGGATCCTGCGCCCGCTGCGCATCGATTGTTGCCTTGCAACGCCTGCGGCTATGACCTGCGCGGGCGTCGCGTGGGCGATACGTGTCCGGAGTGTGGCTGGGTGATCGACGCGCCAGGGCCGAGATGGTGCACACGCGATTGCCTGCAGCGGCTCGCGTCGATGTCGCGGCTTGCGTGGATTCCGTGCGTGATGCTGCTGGCGGTTCCGGTCCTGTTCCTTTCGGGGATCGCGGGGGCGGGCGGTTCCGATCGCGTGTGGATCGCCACGCTGGTGGTGTTCCTCGTGCTCATGCCGCTGCAGTTGGTGACGCAGGCGATCGCGGTCTGGCGCATGGCGATGCCGGAGCTGGGTGAGGCGCGCATGATGCGGCTGCGCGCCGCGGCGGTTGCGCGCGTGATTCCGTTTGCGCTCGTCGGCTTCGCGGTCATGGCGATGATCGAGTTCTCCGAATTCCTTGGTTCGACGGAGTGGGAGAACTACCTGCTGGTTCCGTGCTACTTCCTGCTTCCGTTGATCGCGGTCGCGGCGGACTTCATCACGCTGCGGGTGCTGATCTCGCTGCGTGTCGAGTCGCAGGTCATCGTGTCGGGGCGGCATGCGGTGCTGCCGCTGCTGGCGTGCGGTGCGCTGGTGCTGGTGTACCCGCTGATCCTTGTGCCGTACTTCGGGTGGTTCTTCGCACCGATCATCTGGGCGGTCGCGATGGCGGTCGGGTTTGCGCAGGTCGGTGCCGTCGCCCACGCCGCCCAGAAACTGTGCCAGGCACGTGCCACGCAGTGACAGGCACTGCACGGCACGTGCCTGGCACTGGGCGCATGCTCCTCGCGCTGCGAGTAAGTGCATGTGCCAAAGTGATTTATGTGGGCTTTGTGGCGCCGCGTCTTGTGAGCGCGGCACGTGCCATGCAGTGCCAGGCACTGCACGGCACGTGCCGTGCACCGATGGGGGACTGCTACCATCTCCGCCCTTCGCGACCGAACCCACGTGCGAACTCACGAGTCGACCACCATGGCAATCC
>CAITDI010000118.1 GCA_903891095.1 uncultured bacterium
GCTCGTCGCCGGCCGCGAGGCGCGCGTGCCGATGACCGTGTTCCTGCTCGAGCACGATCCGCCGGTCGTGACCGTCACCAAGCGCGTCGGCGCGGCGGAACACGTGCTCGCGAGCGACGAACTCCTCGCGCGCCACGGAATCCAGCGCGTCGAGACCGACCGCGGCGGCGACGTGACCTACCACGGCCCGGGCCAGCTGGTTGCGTATCCGATCCTCGATCTGCAGAGGCTCGGGCTCAAGGTGCATCCGTACGTCCGTTGGCTCGAGCAGTGCATCATCGACACGCTTGCGGCGGACGGGCTCGCGGGCATCCGCGATTCGACCGCGACCGGCGTCTGGGTCGGCGCCGACGGCGCGGCCGAGCGCAAGATCGCGGCGATCGGCGTGCGTCTCTCGCGCTTCGCGTCGCTGCATGGATTCGCGCTGAATGTCGCGCCTGATCTCGCGCATTTCGGCTTGATCGTCCCGTGCGGCCTGCAGCGTCCCGTCACGAGCATCGCCGCGGAGCTCGGCGCGCGCGCGCCATCGCTCGACGAGGTGAAGTCCCGCGTTTCCGACTGGTTCGTGCGCGAGACCGCACGGCTCGCGGGGGCGTGAGTACACTCGCGGGATGACCAAGTTCGATCGCCTCTTCGTCGCCAGCTCGCTCGCGGTCGCCACCGCGGCTCTGGTGCTCTCGCTTCGCACGCCGTCCTCGCAGCAGCAGGCCTTCGCAGGCTCGCTCTACGCGAACGACCTTGGTCCCGCCGACGCGCTGCTCCTCAACACCGAGGCCGGCAAGGATCCGCTGCGCATCGGCACCAAGAACAACCACATCGCCTGGGGCGACCGCGCGACCAACCGCGTGTGGAGCGTCGCCACCGTCGACATCGACAAGGTGATGCGCAAGCTCCTCGAGGGCAAGAGCTACTCCGAGAAGCGCAACGAGATCAAGGACAAGCTCGAGAAGGGCGAAGCCGGATTCCAGAAGCGCGCCGAGGAGATCCAGGCCAAGTACCCGATCCCGCAGGGCGGTCAGCCGCCGGCGGAAGGCCAGCAGGCTTTCCAGGCGCTGCAGCAGGAATACCGCGTGTTCCGCGAGTCGATCGCCGGCGAGACTGAGAAGATGGCCGCCGAGCAGTTCGAGGCCGCGTATCGCGAGCTCACCGCCGCGGTCGACACCGTGTCGGAGAAGGAGCAGATCGACCTCGTGTTCCGCTTCCAGCCGACGGCCGAGCCCTTCGAGGCCAAGTCGTCCGCCGACGCGATCGACCGCATCCGCGCGCGGTGCTTCCTCAGGTACCCGGCCGAGATCGACATCACGGCTGAGGTGATGAAGGCGCTCAATCTTTGAGCGGTCGCGGCGTGCACGCGCGCCGCGTGATCCCCACACTCCCGCTGCGAAGAAGTTGAAGCCGCTTGCGGCTTCAACGACAGTCGCGGCGGAAAAACCTAGTCGCCTTGGTCAAGGATGGCCATGAACGCCTCCTGCGGGATCGACACGCTGCCGATCTGCTTCATGCGCTTCTTGCCTTCCTTCTGCTTCTCGAGGAGCTTGCGCTTGCGCGAGATGTCGCCGCCGTAGCACTTGGCGAGCACGTTCTTGCGCATCGCCTTGATCGACTCGCGGGCGATGATCTTGCCGCCGATCGCCGCCTGCAGCGGGATCTCGAACTGATGGCGGTCGATCTGGTCCTTGAGCTTGCTCAGGATCGCGCGCGAGCGCTGTTCGGCGTTGTCGCGGTGGCAGATGAGCGAGAGCGCCTCGACGGGCTCGCCGTTCACGAGGATCTGAACCTTGACCAGCCGGTCCTCGCGGTAGCTGGTGATCTGGTAGTCCATCGTGCCGTAGCCGCGCGTGACCGACTTCAGCTTGTCGTAGAAGTCGTAGATGATTTCCGCGAGCGGGATCTCGTACTTCAGGATCTGGCGCGTCTCGCTGATCATCTCCTGCGCCTGGAAGATTCCGCGGCGCGTCTCGGTGAGCTTCATCAGGTCGCCGATGTTCTCGTTCGGGCAGATGATCTCGATCTTCACGATCGGCTCGCGGATCGCCTTGATCTTCGAGGGATCGGGCAGGTCGGCGGGGTTGTGGATCTCGACCTCGGTGCCGTCGTTCAGGTCGATCATGTACGACACGGTCGGCGCGGTCTGCACGATCGACACGCCGCCTTCGCGCTCGAGGCGCTCCTGCACGATGTCCATGTGCAGCAGGCCGAGGAAGCCGCAGCGGAAGCCGAAGCCAAGCGCCTCGCTGTGCTGCGGCTCGAAGGTGAAGCTCGCGTCGTTGAGGTGCAGCTTCTCGATCGCCTCGCGGAGCTGCTCGAAGTCGGACTTCTTGCCGTCCTCGTCGGCGCTCGACGGGTAGAAGTCGCAGAACACCATCTGCTTCGGCTCTTCGTAGCCTTCGAGCGCGATCTCCGCGGGATCGAGGTCGAGCGTGATGGTGTCGCCGACGCGCACGTCGCCGAGGGTCTTCATGCCCGCGCACACCGAACCGACCTGCGCGAAGGTCAGTTCCTTGACCTTGCCCGGGAACGGCGTGTAGCGGAGGAGCTCGGTCACGCTGAAGGTGCGGCCGGTTCCCATCATGCGGATCTTGTCGCCTTGCTTGAGCTGGCCGTCGAAGACGCGCACGTACATCACGACGCCGCGGTACTCGTCGTACTTCGCGTCGAACACGAGGCCGCGCAGCTTCTTGGTGGTGGGCGGCTTCGGCGCGGGCAGCTTCTCGCAGATCATGTCGAGGAGCGGCTGGATGCCCTGGCCGGTCTTCGCGCTCACATAGATGCAGTCCTCGGCGGGGAAGCCGAAGACCTGCTCGATTTCCATCGCCACCGCGTCGGGGTTCGCCGCAGGGAGGTCGATCTTGTTGACGACGGGGATGATCGTGAGGTCGCCTGCGACCGCGAGGTACGCGTTGGCGACGGTCTGCGCCTGCACGCCCTGCGTCGAGTCGACGACCAGCACGGCGCCTTCGCACGCCTTGAGCGCGCGCGACACCTCGTAGGTGAAGTCGACGTGGCCGGGCGTGTCGATGAAGTTGAGCTCGTACTCGTCGCCCTTGTAGGTGTGCTTGACCGTCACGGCCGAGGCCTTGATGGTGATGCCGCGCTCGCGCTCGAGGTCCATCGAGTCGAGGAACTGCGCGCGGGCCTCGCGCGCCGAGACGGCCTTCGTCTCCTGAAGGAGGCGGTCCGCCAGCGTGCTCTTGCCGTGGTCGATGTGGGCGATGATGGAGAAGTTGCGGATCTTCACGGGAATCCCGCAGTGTAGCGGAGAGGGCGTTTCAATTCAGCAGCCGAATCCCTGCTGCGATCACCCTGCGATCACCCTGCGATCACCGCGGCGGATAGGGCGAGCGATATGGCGGTGGGGGCGGCGGCGGCGGTGGCGGCGTCCCGTCCGCGGAATCGGCGCGTTCCTGCGGAAAGATCGGGGTCGGCGGAGGCGCCGGCTGTGCCGGTCGCGCGGCGCGCTGGCCGAGTCGCGCCCGCCGCTCTTCGTCGGTTTCGTCGAAGAACAGCAGGTAGAGCGCTGACAGGAACTGGTCGTCCATGGGGTCTTCTCTTCTCCGTGCGGTCGGCGAACGCTCGTCGTGCGTCGTTAGACCGCGCGCGCGTGCATTCGCGACAGCCGATCGATGCGCGTGCGCGCCTCGCGCACGCGGCCCTCGGGGATCACGCCCGCCATCACCGCCGCGGCAAGCGAGGTGATCACGTCGTGCTGCGCCTCAGGCGTGTGGCACACGAGCAGCGCGTCGACGCCCGACGCCACCGCGCGCACCGCGGCCTTGCCGCAGCCGAAATGCTCGGAGATCGCCTTCATCTCGAGGCAGTCGCTCACGACGACGCCGCCGAAGCCGACTTCCTCGCGCAGCAGCTTGACCGCGGGCGAGCTCATCGTCGCGGGCGTGCCCGGATCGAGCGCGTCGAACACCACATGCGTGGTCATCACGCAGGAAACGCCCGCCTCGACCGCCGCCTTGAACGGCACGAGTTCGCACTGGCGAAGCCGGTCGATCCCGTGCGAAAGCCGCGGAAGGTCGTAGTGCGAATCCTTGTCGGTGTCGCCATGGCCTGGGAAATGCTTGGCGCACGACGCGAGCTGCGTCTCGAGGCCCTCGATCATCGCGGCGCCGAGGCGCGCGACGACGTTCGGGTCGCGCGAGAACGAACGCTCGCCGATCACGGGATTCGCGGGGTTCGAGTCGACATCGACGACGGGCGCGAGGTTGATATCGAAACCGGCATCGCGCACCTGCGTGCCGAGGCGCACGCCGATCTCGCGGACTTCCGCGGGCGTGCGCGCGCCGGACTCGCGCAGCGGCGGGAACTTCTCGAATCCCTCGGTGAGGCGCGCGACGCGACCGCCTTCCTGATCGACCGAAAGCAGCAGGGGCCCGGGCGCGATCGCCTTGAGCTCGCGGATCACCGCGCGCGTCTCGTCGCGCGTGCCGACGTTGCGCGCGAACAGGATCACGCCGGAAACGCCCTGATGCACGAGCTTCGCCGCCTCGGGCGTCGGCACCTTGCCGTCGAAGCCGATCCAGAGAAGGGGTCGGACGAGCTCTTCTGCGTCGCGTGCGTTCATCGTCGTGTTGCCTCAACGCTTCGGTTCGAAATCTCAGTGCCGGTGCATGATCGGGAGCGAGACGCGCTTCTCGAGTTCATCGGTGGGAACCGCGACGAGGTCGTAGCCGTTGGCATCGATGACCGTGCAGCGCACGAGTTCGCCGGGAGCGCGCTTCTCCGTCGACTGAACGTAGGTGAGCGAGTCGATCGAAGGCGCCTGGAAATATGCGCGTCCGGTGTAGAGCGCGCCGCCCTTGGTCACGCCCGTCGTCGCGCGCGACTTGGACTTGCCGGCGGCAGGGCCCTCGATCAGCACGTCGAACTGCGCCTTGGCCTCGGCCTGCAGCTTGGCGTTTTCAAAGGCGATTTCCTGCTGGAGGAGCATGATGCGCTCCTCGCGCTCGCGCTTGACCTCGTCGGGCACGGCGAGCGCGGGGTCCTGCTCCATCGTGCCGGCGGGAGTGCCTTCCTCGGCCGAGTAGCGGAAGACGCCCATCATGTCGAACTGCTGCTCGGAGATGAACTCGCAGAGCTGCTCGAAGTCGTCCTCGGTCTCGCCGGGGAAGCCGACGATGAACGTCGTGCGGATCGCGATGCCCGGCACGCGCTCGCGCAGTTTCTCGAGCAATTCCTCGGTGTGCGCGCGCGTCGTGTGGCGGCGCATCGCCTTGAGCATCGCGTTGCTCGCGTGCTGCAGCGGCATGTCGATGTACTTGAGCACGTTGTCGAGGTTCGCGATCGCGTCGATCGACGCGTCGTCGAACTTGGACGGATACGCGTACATGAGCCGCATCCAGCCGCCGCCGAACTCGCGCGCGACGCCGTTCACGGTCTTGAGCAGGCCGGGCAGCCCGCCGTCGTAGCCGACGTCCATGCCGTAGCTGGTCGTGTCCTGTCCGATGAGGTTCAGCTCGAACGCGCCCGACGCCATGAGGCTGCGCGCCTCGGCCTCGATCGCCTCGAGCGGCTTCGAGCGCATCTTGCCGCGGATCGACGGAATCGTGCAGAACGCGCAGCGCTGGTTGCAGCCCTCGCTGATGCGCAGGTACGCCCAGTGCCGCGGCGTGAGGCGCACGCGGTCGTCGTCGCCCTCGAAGTAGCCGATGCCCTTGCCGTCGGCGCCGTTGACGGTGAGGCCGACGGTCTTCATGCCGCGCTCGCTCGCCGCCTGCAGCGCGTTGCCGGCGATCCAGTACTTCGGTGCTTTTTCCGCGAGATCCGAGGCCTTCTCGCCCGCGACCGCGTCGACGATGTGGTCGCGGTCGAACACGCCGACCATCGCGTCGATGCCGGGCGCCCATTCGAGCAGCTTCGCGCGGTGGCGCTGCACGAGGCAGCCGGCGACGACCACGCGCTTGATCTCGCCCTTCTCCTTGCGGCGGATCGCGTCGTGGATCACCTCGAGCGACTCGTCCTTCGACGCCTCGAGAAAGCCGCAGGTATTGACGACGATCGCGTCAGGCCGCTGGTCCTCGTTCACGAGCTCGAAGCCCGACTGCTTGAGGACGCCGAGCATCTTCTCGCTGTCGACGAGATTCTTCGGGCAGCCAAGGCTGACAAAACTCACTCGGCTGACGCGCGCAGCCTGATCGGATTTCTTCGAGGACGAAGCCATAGGGGGGACAGTGTAGATCGATCAGCGCGCGCCGCCGAAGCCATAAAGGCTGCGTTCGGTGATTTCACGCCAGACGCCGTCGCCGAGGCCCGCGGGGCGCTCGCCGCGCGCGATGGCCGTGCGAGCATCGGTCGACGAGAGCTCCATCGCTTCGAGCGGAAGCAGCCACGATCCCGCGTCCGCGAACCCGTTTGCCGCGCCGAACTCCGCGAGGAATCGCGCGACGTCCTCACGCGTATCGGGCGGACGCACGACCACCGCGGGCATGGCGAGCGCGAGCACCTCGCGCCAGCGGTGCCAGCGCTCGATGCCGCGGATCGCGTCGCTGCCGACGAGCAGGCGGATCGCGCCGCGCAGCCGCGGCCGCTGCGCGACCAGCGCCTCGAGCGTGTGAAAGGTGTAGCTCGGTCCCGCGCGATCGAGCTCGAGGCGCGAGAGGCGCAGTTCGCTCGGGAAATCGGCGGTTCCCGCAGCGAAGTTCGCGCGGCACATCGCGAGCCGCGCCTCAGGCGAAGCCGGCGGCGTGCTGGTCTTGAGCGGATTGATCGCCGCCGGCATGACCATCGCGCACGGCGCGTGGAGGACGCGCATCGCCTCGCCGAGCATCGTCGCGTGGCGCGCGTGCGGCGGATCGAACGAGCCGCCGTAGAGGACGAGCGGCAGCGTCGGCGTGCAGAGGTCGATCGCGTCGAGGCAGCCGAGCGCGTCGGCGGTGAACGACGCGTTGCGCATCGCGGTCCGCGAGGCGCGGCCGAGCTTGACGAGTTCGGCGACCAGCGATGGGCGACGCGCGATCGCGGCGAGCACGCGCGAAATGCTTGTTTCTCCGCGCGAATCGACGAAGCCCGCGATCTCCGAGGGCAGCGCGCTCCGTGCGTCGTCGCTCACGCCGCGCACGATCGCCCACGGGATTCCTGCTGCGATCGCGCACTCTGCAAACGCGCGCGACTCGGTGTCGGCGAGGTCGGCTTTCGTTCGCGATCGAAGCTCCGCCTTCGCGGCGGCGCTGGCGACGACTCCGTCGGACTCGACGACCGTCACTTCCGAGTCTTTGGCCGTCGCGATCAGCGCCGCGCGTCCGTCGCCTGCAACCACCGAACCGATCGCGGCCGCGAACCCGCTCGCGAGTTCTTCGTTGAGGGCGCCGGCGAGTCCAAGCAGGATGACGAGGCGCGGTCGCTTGACGGGCCACGCGTCGCGGGCCGCAAACGCAGCACGGACCGCGGCCGCGCCGGGTCCCGTCGTCACGACCGGCAGCTTGCCAAACCGCAGGAACGCCCGCCGCTCAAACCCAAGCGGGCAGAAGACAAGCGGCGGTTCTGCCGCCTTCAGGATCTCGTCGCGCGCGGGTGCCTGCCCCTGCATTCCCGCGAGGGTAGCGGGGGATCGGCCGAGCAACTCGACAGGAGCGCAGGAACCGCTATCATCTGCGCCCCCTAGACCTGACTCAGTCAGTTCTTCGATAGCGATGGCCCCATCGTCTAGCCTGGTCTAGGACACCTCCCTTTCACGGAGGTAAC
>CAITDI010000119.1 GCA_903891095.1 uncultured bacterium
CTCGAGAAGCCCCTCATCGCGAAGTCCGTCAAGCCCGCCATGCTCCGCGAGCGACTCTCGATGAAGCGCCTCTACCGCGGCCCGAGAAATGTGAATGATCGGTACCCGCGCATCGGCAGCAGACCTCGCTGGCCTTCGCGGCTTCTTCACCGATCCGCCGCCTGCCGGCGCATCTGGCTTGCTGCCTTTCGCCTTGGTTCGCTTCGCGGCAGCCATTACTTCGCCAACTTCCTCAACGCGCTGCGATAGCGCTTCATGACAGCGCGACCCGCCTTCAGCTCGGCCTCGAGCTTCGGGTCGTACGGGGACAACTCGATGCCCCGCTGCGTCTCGACGACATGCAGCTCATCTCCCTTGGCCAGGCGGAGTCGCACCGCGATCTCCTTGGGAATGATGATGCCGAGCGAATTACCGATGGAGGTGACCTTGAGCGCGCTCATGCCGTGAAGTATAACATCTGTATAACCCGAGTCAAGCGCATGCACCTGGTCTTCATCCCCCCCACCGCCTACCGCCGCGTCCCGTGGAAGAACGGGCTCGGCACCACGCTCGAGCTCGCAACCGACGCCGCTGAACCCGGCGGCGCATGGACCTGGCGCCTCTCGATCGCCGACGTCCCCGCGCGTGCCGCGTTCTCGCACTTTCCCGGCATCGACCGGCATCTCGCGTGCCTCGACGGCGCGGGCCTCGAGCTCACGCGCGACGGCCGCACGATCGCGGTTCCGCGCGAGGGCACGGCATTCGCGTTCGCGGGCGAGGACTCGATCGACGGCGCGCCGCTCGGCGCGGGCGTGCGCGACATCAACCTCATGCTCGACCGCGCGCGCTGGCGCGGCGCGATGCGCATCGTTCGCCACGCGGGCGACGCGCGTGCGCTGCACGGCGACGCGATCCTTGTGCACGCGGCGCCGGGCGGCGGCGATGTACGCGTCACATCGCACGGGGAAACCGCCCTGCTTTGCGCGGGCCACACCCTCGTCGCCACCGCAACCGTCGAAATCCAGCCTCAACAAGAAGATTGCGCGCTGGTCGCATGCGAACTCCAACGCGCCGCGATCCGCTAGTCTCCCGCGAACCAACATGCGCCGCACCATCGCAACCATCGGCATCGTCGCTGCGAGCCTCGCCCTCGCCTCCTGCGCGTCATCCAACCGCGTCGCCGGCGTATCCGACGCCGAGCCAGGCTCGCTCGCGTACGACCGCGATGTGTTCCAGACGCTGCTCGGCAACCACGAGCTCATCAAGCGCGAGGTGCACGAGATCCCCGATGGCGTCGAGACGACGACCGAATCCGACAACTCCGATGTCGCCAAGCTCCTGCGCGACCACGCGCACGCGATGAAGGCGCGCATCGAGAGCGACCGCCGCATCCGCCAGTGGGATCCGATGTTCGTCACGGTGTTCAACTACGCGTCCAAGATCCGCATGGAGATCATCGACACGCCCAAGGGCGTGCGCGTGCGCGAGACTTCGACCGATGCGTACGCCGCGCGCGTGATCCAGGCGCACGCCAAGATGGTCAGCGCGTTCGCCGCCAACGGCAGCGAAGAGGCCCTGCGCGCGCACGAGCCGCCGCAGGAGTGACGCGCGCTGCCCCGCGAAGGCGCACATACGCGAAGGCGCTCCTACGCGAAGGCGCAGCTACGCGCCGCGGTCCAACGCATACAGCACCGCGGGCACGCCTTCGCCGGACTTCGATTGGTATGTCCAGTCGAGCGCGTGCGCGAGCCCGAGCTTCTCCATCACTGCGACCGACGCGCGATTTTCCCACAGCGCAAACGCGGTCACGCGCGGCGCGCCGACCGTCTCGAACGCGTGCGCGATCAGCGCGCGCGAGCCTTCGGTCGCGAGCCCACGGCCCCACGCGTCGCGGCGCAAGCGGTAGCCGAGCTCCTGATCGCCGGGATTCTGCGGTTCACCAGGCCGCGGCGGACGCAGGTGGAACCAACCGACGAATCGCGGCGGCGTGCCGCCCTGCTGCTTCTCCTCGGCCATCCAGAAGCCGAGCTCGGGCGTCTCCTCGTCGAGCTGCGCAAAGCGCGCCAACAACCGCTCGCACCACTCGCGCGTCGGAGGATCGGGCTGGTCGACGTAGCGCCGAACCTCGGGATCCTCGTCGAGCGCGAGCAAGTGATCGACATCGCCCGCTCGCGCGGGACGCAGGATCAGGCGGTCGGTCTCGAAGGTCGGCTTCATGCGCGCATCGCACTTACTTCGCGACGGGCACCAGCTTGAGCGAGCGCACGTTCACCACGGCTTCGCCTGGCTTGGTCTTGGCGTGGATCGAAATCGCGCCGTTGCCTGCGGAAATCTCGATCGTCCCCAGCTCGACCGCGCGGTACTCCTGCCAACCGCCCGTGCCCTCGACGGTGAAGTCGAGCCGCGCATCGCCGCATGCGATGTACGCCTTCGCGCCCGCGGACTCGTTCTTGCAGCCGAGCTCGGCGATCACGCGGTACTTGCCCGCGCGCTGACCCGTGATCGGCCACGACGCGAACTCCGCAGGATCAAGCCAGTAGCCGAGGTTGTACTTCACGTCGCCGATCACGCCGACCTGCTCGATCTTGAGCGACTTTCCCTCGAGCGTCGCGTCGTGCGGCAGGAGCACGAGCGCGCCGTCAGCCGACGGATACACCGCGAACGGCAGCGGATCAATCGCGCCGTCGTAACGCACGCGCACGACCGTGCACGCCGCGTCGACGGGCTTCTCGGGAAGCATGAGCATCGTGCCGCCACCCACCGCGTCCTTCACGATGCCAAAGGTCGCGCTCGAGCCGAGCACATCGACTGCCTTGACCTGGTTGCGAATCGGCACGCGAACCACGCCGTTCTCAGGCCAGTCGAACACCATCAGGTACAGCGTGCCCGGCTTCTGCGTCGCGCGGCCCCACGACAGCCGCGTGAACGGACTCGCAGTCGTCCCGTAGATGGCCTCGCTGTTGACCTTCATCCACGCGCCGACGCCGCGCAGCGTCTTCTGCGCCGCCTCGGGCACGCGCCCATGCGCGTCGGGCCCGATGTTGAGCAGGAGATTGCCGCCCTTCGACACGATGTCGCAGAGGAGCCGCACGACGGTGCCCGTGTCCTTCCAGCCCACATCGTGCGCGCTGAATCCGTACGACTCGTTGAGCGTGTGGTTGACCTCCCAGTCCATGCCGGGCAGGCCCGTCGGCGGCACGTACTTCTCCGGCGTGCCGTAGTCGCCGTTCTTGTTCTCGAGGCCGAAGAACAGGCGGTTGTTGACGAGGATCTGCGGCTGCTTGGCGCGCATGTCGGCCATGAGCTGCGCAGCGCCCCACGCGGCGCCCTGGCGTTCCTGATCGGAGTAGTCGAACCAGATCGTCGAGAGCGGGCCGTAGTTCGCAAGCAGTTCGTTGACATGTCCGCGCACATACGCGGTGTACTTCGCGTGATCGCGCGCGTGGCCGTCCTTCGGATATCCGGGCAGCGCCATCTCGTACGCATCGGGATGCTGCCAGTCGAGCAGCGAGTAGTAGAAGCCCGCGCGCAGGCCCTTCGCGCGCATCGCGTCGGCGAACTCGCGCGCGACATCGCGGCCCTTGGGCGAGATGTTCGTGCCGCCCGCGACATCGTTCGCAAGCGAATACGCCTGGTTCGAGTTGAAGAGCGTGAAGCCGTCGTGATGCTTGGAAGTCATCACCGCGTAGCGCATGCCCGCGTCGTTCGCGAGCTCGGCCCACATGTCGGCGAACCCGACTTCGGGCTGGAAGAGCGGCTTCATCCGCCGCGCGTACTCGGCGCTCGGCACCGCGGCCCAGTGCTGGATCCACTCGGCGTAATGCTGCTCGTAGCGCTTGCCATCCCAGAATCCGCCTGCGGGCGAGTACAGCCCGAAGTGCACGAACATGCCGAAGCGCGCCTCGCGCCACCACTGCATGCGGGCGTCGCGATCGCTGGTCCAGAGCTGGATCTGCTCGGCTTCGGTCGGCGGCGCGGGCACCGCTGCAGGAGATGCGAGGACGATCGACGCGGCGAGGAGCTCAAGGATCATCCGCGCAACTTAGCGCATCTCGTCGCGAAGCAGCTCGAGTTCCTCGCCGCTGATCGCGCCGTTGCGGCGGCACGACGCGTGCAGATGCGGAGTGATCGCGAGCCAGGCCTTGGCGTTCGCGGCACGCACGCCGCCCGCGGGCACGACCTCGATCGGCGCGCGGCCGAGGCGCTTGGCCTCGCGCGCAGCGTTCTCGATGTCGCGGCGCAGCACGGCCACGCGCTGGTCGAGCGTCGCGACCGACGCATCCCAGCCCAGCACGCCCGCGCTGATGAAGCGCGTGAACCCGAGCGCCGACACATCGCGCATCCCCCGCTCGCGGTCGACGAGCAGGTCGAACGTCCGCAGGAACGCGACGACCAGCCCGAATCCGCGCGCGAACTCGATCAACTTGCCGCAGGCGTCGATGTCGACGTGGCCGTCCGCCGTGAGCAGCGAGATCGCCACCGAATGCGCGCCCGCCTTCGCGCTCGACTCGACCTCGCGCCGGCACGCGTCGAACAGCGTCGGCGTCGTGGCGAACGCGGCGACATCGAGCGCGCGCGAACCACCGGGAATCTCAGGCCGGATCATCGAGACCAGCGTGCAGTCCGTGCCCGCGATCGCGTCGCGGCACGCACGCAGCAGCTCGACCTTTGGCGTCCATCCCTCGCTGCCGAGGTCATGGCAAACCTCGAGCCGCGTGGCGAACGGCGCGGCCAGGCGCGCGCCTTCGATGGAGTCGATCGGAACCTCGAGCGTGCGGGCGGTCTGCATGGCCCGAAGGCTACCGCGCGCGCGTTCATCGCGCCTGTCGCTCCGCGATGCCGCGATCAGCGCAAAAAGCAGCGCGGGTGACCCAGTGCTGGACCGGGTCACCCACGCTGTGCGTTTCTATCTCAGTGTTGTCGCGCCGAATCAGCGGCGACGGCGGCCAGCGAGGCCGGCGAGACCGAGGAGCGCCATCGCGCCCGGAGCCGGAACCGCAGCGACGGTGATGCCCGCGCCCGCGACGCTTTCAAAGTCGATCGAGACGAGCGTGCGCGTGCCCATGTTGGCGCCGATGGCCATGACGCCGTACCCGTAGTGGGTGAGGCCGTCGCCACCGAGGAAGCGGAAGCCGAAGTTGTTGTTGGCGTTGAGGAGCCAACCGCCGGCGGTCGTGCTCGACGCGGTGTTGCCGAAGGTCGACGAGCCGTCGATGAGCGTGCCGGCCGAGAGGCTCGCGACCGCGGAGGTCGTTCCGCCCTGACCGAGGCCCATCACGCAGCCGCTCGGAGCAGCCGCCGCGAACCAGCTGATCCCGGTCGTCGAGGTGCCGTAGGGATTGAGGTCCCAGCCAGCGACCGCCGAACCGGCGGCGCCAGTGGCCTGCGTCTCGACGTTGATGTAGAGACCGTCGATGTTGTTCGGGATGACGAGGTTCGCGTCCCAGTGGACGACGGCAGCGCTGGCGGCGCCAGCGACGGTCGTGGCAACAGCGGCGGCAGCAAAGTGCATGGCAAGGCGATTGGACAGCATTTCCCAGCTCCTGGATCTTTGGATGTAGTGGTTCGATTCCCTCAGTTCCCCCACGCTGCCCTTTTCGCAGCGCACGAGCTCGACATCGAGCCCGTTGGGAATCAACCCTCTCCAAGCAGGCATACCGTGCCATCGGTCCTGCGCTCGGCAAGGAATCTCTGCGCAGAATCGCCAATGATTTCAGAGAAGTCGCCGTTCGTTAGTATCGGCAAGGTCGATATTTACGTCACGCGACGCCGTTGCAGGAGCCCCCATGGTCCGCATCGATCCCGACCCGCTGCAGCGGCCTGATTCAGTCGTTGCCGCGAGGCTGACAGTGCGATCAAACGCGCCTCGATGACGGTCCAAATGGGCGACCAGTACACAACTGCTTCGAGGGCGATCGTCGCGTGTCCGCAGGCCGCACGCACACATCCCGGCTCGTTGCGGATCACCGATCTCTGGAGCGGATAGTGCCGATACAGGTCCACCGTGAAAGACGACTCCGTCGACAACTCCGTCGAAGATTCGAGCGTGGAACCGAGCATGGATCCGAGCATGGAACCGGGCACGCGATCGATCGCCGTGCGGCTCGCTCCGCACGCGGTGCGGCTCGCGGCGCTGTGGATCCTCGCGGGGGCCGCGTCGAAGATGTTCACGGGCACGCCCGCAGAACTTCCCGCGCCGCTGCTTGCGCTCGATATCGACCCCGTGGCGATCATCGTGGCAGGCGTCGCCGTCGAGGCTGCGATCGGACTCATCGCGTTCTTCACGCCGCGCGTTGGCGCGATCGGCGTGATCGTGCTGCTGAGTTTCTTCGCGGCGCTGCTCCTCGGACACATCGGCGAAGGCGCCGAGACCTGCGGTTGCTTTGGCGGCGCGATGAAGGTCCCCGCAGGCGTGATGCTCGCGGCCGACGTCGCGTTCCTCGCGCTCGCGTCGGCGAGTTCGCTGCGCGCGGGCATGCTCTCGCCCGCGGCGATCCGCGCGGCGATCGGGCCGTTCGCGATCGTCGTGATGCTCGTCGCAATCGGCGTCGGCGCGTATACCGCCAACTTCACCAACTCGCGGCTCGAGGCCATGCTCGCGACCACGCGGCCGCAGCCGTCGCCGTCCGCGCCCGACGCGACCGCCGCAAACATCAGCAAGCCCGCGCCTCAGCCCGCCGTCGAGTGGAAGCTCCCCGACACGATTCCCGAGCAAGTCCTGCTGCGCCCGTCGCAGTGGATGAACAAGCCGCTCGCCGACACGCCGCTCGGCACGTGGGTCGACACCTCGAAGTTCCCCAGGACCGCGACGCTGGTCTTCTTCTACAAGTCGTGCAATCACTGCGCGGCGCTGCTCGCCGAACTCGCGGCGAAACAGGCGGCGAACCCGTCGATCGCGCCCAAGTACGTGCTCGTGCAGCTGCCGACGCCGCCCGCGTACAAGGGCAAGCTCTTCGTCGACAAGGTTCCCGAGCACGAGCTGTGGGTCGAGCTCCCGAGCGTGGTCAAGGCGTACGTGATGACGCCGCCGTGGCTCGTCGACATCGACGGCGGCAAGGTCGTGCGCGTCGAGCGCATCCCGTGGCCGGGCGAGAAGGATCCGAAGCCGGCGGCGCCCAAGTAGAGTGCGACCGCCATGAGCCGCGACTTCACCACGATCGTGTCAGGACTCCCCCGCTCGGGCACGAGCATGGCGATGCAGATGATCGTCGCCGGCGGCATTCCGCCGCTCACCGACGAACTGCGTGCCGCCGACGCCGACAATCCGCGCGGCTACTACGAGCTCGAGCGCGTGAAGAGCCTGCGCACCGACAAGGCGTGGCTCGACGGCGCGCGCGGCAAGGTGGTCAAGGTCATCCACATGCTGGTGCCTGAGCTGCCCGACGATCGGGCGTATCGCGTGGTGTTTCTCGATCGCGACCTGCGCGAGGTCGTGAAGAGCCAGTCGACCATGCTCGCGCGCAACGCCAAGGCCGGCGGCGCGCTGCCGCCCGAGCGGCTGATGGCGATCTACGACGCGCAGCTCAAGCAGGTCCACGCGTGGCTCGCCGCGCGGCCCAACTTTTCGGTGCTCGCGATCAAGCACGCGGATCTCATTCGCGACGCGGCGACGCAGGCGCAGGCGATGCGCGAGTTCCTCGGCGGCGACCTCGATGCGACGGCGATGACCGCCGCGGTTGATCCGTCGCTGTACCGGAATCGCGCGTAGCGAGACTCGCCGTCAGATCTCGCCGTCAGATCCCGCCGAGACGGTTCTTGCGCGCAAAGTCCGCGGGGCCGAACGGCGCTTCCTTCGGGCGCACATCGATCGTCGCGAGCATCGCGGCCACGCGCGCGCGCGCGGCGGCCGCAGTCGCGGCATCGCCCGTCTTGTCGGCGATCAGCGCGCGCCAGCGCTCGGCATCGAGCTGACCCGCATCATGCTTGAGCGCGAAGTCGATGCTCGTGCGCGCGTTGGCGAGATCGCCGTACCACGCGAGCGCGGCGCCGAGCACCGCGTGCGCTTCGGGCAGCGCCTGCGTGATCTCGAGTGCGTCGAGCGCGTGGCCCGCGGCTTCCTCGAAGCCGCCGAGAGCGAGTTGCATCCGCGCCAGGCCAAGATGCGCGGCGGGATCGCGCGGATTGCGCTTCTTCGCCTGTTCGTACGAGCTGCGCGCCTGCGCAAAGCGGCCGATGAGCGCCAGCAGATTCGCGAGCGCAAGCGCCATGTCGGGCTTCGCGCGGACCTGACGCTCGATCGCGTCGACCTGCGCGCCCGCAGCGGCGGTGTCGCCCGCGAGGCTCAGCGCTGCGGCGCGGACCATCTGCATCTCGATGTTCGCGGCGTCGTGCGCGAGGAACTTCTCCGCGTGCACCGCGACATCGGCAAATCGCCCGACCGCGAGCAGGCAGTTGGCGAGCGACAGCGCGTAGCGCGCCTCGCCCGGGTGCTGCGCCACGAGCCACTCGAAGTGCGGGATCGCGTCGACGAACCTGCGTCGCGACATCAGCGCCACCGCCAGGTTGAACATGCTCTCGCGGCGCACGAGATCGACCTGCCCCTGCACATCGCTCGGGAGCGCGGCCATGTAGCCGAGGTCGACGAGCTGCTGCAGCGCGTCGGCGGCTTCGAACGGGTCCTGCCGCAGCTCGGCCGAGTGCAGCCCCGCGTCGCCATCGATCGCGTCCCACGAAGGCACGCGCGCTGGCGGCTCGGCGACCAGCGCTTCGGCGAGCACGCGGCCGTCCATGTCCTCGCCCGCGCCAAGTCCAAGCAGCGCGAGCGCGGTGGGCGCAAGGTCGAGGATGGTGGGCGACGCGATGTCCGCGCCCTTCTTCACGCCAGGGCCCGACATCACCAGCACGCCCTGCGGGCGGTGCCAGCTCGACTCGAGCTCCATGCGGCGCTCGGGCGGAAGATCACTGAGATTCGGCCGCAGATGGTCGCTGTGGAACCCGTGATCGGACAGCAGCAGCACCGTCACGCCAGGACCCGCGGCCGCCAGGATGCGCCCCAGCGCCGCGTCATGCCACTCGTAGACCTTGTCCATCACGCCGCCAAACAGCCGCTGCTCGCGCTCGGACAC
>CAITDI010000120.1 GCA_903891095.1 uncultured bacterium
GATCACGCAGCGCGACTACTACGCGCTGCTCGATGCGTTCTACCGCGTGCCCGAGTCGGGCATTGTCGATGGTTCGCCGAGCCGCATCCGCGTCGCGCCGCCGGTGCTCGAGTACCCGAGCGATGCGCTGCGCGCGAGGCGCGCGGAGCTCGTGGCGAAGGTCGACGTGGCCAAGGTCGATGTGGCGAAGGTCGATGTGGCGAAGGCCGACGTTGCTGCCGCAGCAGGAGCAGCAGGCAGCGAGGCGGACAAGCATGCGGACAAGCATGCGCGCGAGCAAGCGCGGAACCAGGCGCAGGGCGAACTCGATCGATTCAACCGCGACGAGTGGCCGCGCGTGATGGTGATGAGCGACGCGTCGCCGCGCGAGACGCATGTGCTTGCGCGCGGCGCGTACACGACGCCTGCCGATGCGATCGCGTTCGCGACGCCGGCGTTCCTGCCCGCGCTCGCTGCGGATGCGCCGCGCAATCGGCTCGGTCTCGCGCAGTGGATGTTTGCCGCGGAAAATCCGCTGGTCGCGCGCGTCGCGGTGAACCGCGCGTGGCAGACGTTCTTTGGCGACGGCCTCGTGCGCACGCCCGAGGACTTTGGCGTGCAGAGCGCGCTGCCGGTGTATCAGGATCTGCTCGACACGCTCGCGGTCGGGTTCCGCGAGTCGGGCTGGCGGACGAAGGCGCTGCATCGCCTGATCGTGACGAGCGCCGCGTACCGCCAGTCGAGTGCGGCGTCCGCGGAGCTGCTCGCGCTTGATCCCGAGAACAAGCTGCTCGCGCGCGGCCCGCGGTTCCGCATGCCCGCGATGGTGCTGCGTGATGTCGCGCTCGCGACGAGCGGGTTGCTCAACGACGCGGTCGGCGGCGCGCCCGTGTATCCGTACCAGCCCGACCGCGTGTGGGAATCGCTCGCGATCACGAAGGAGCGCGACTTCGAGTATCCCGCATCGCACGGCGCGGACCTCTATCGCCGCAGCATCTACACCTTCTGGCGGCGCACGATCGCGCCATCGAACATGTTCGACGTGTCGCAGCGGCAGTCGTGCCGCGTGCGCGTTCCGATCACGACTTCGCCGCTGCACGCGCTGGCCACGCTCAATGATCCGACGTGGGTCGAGGCGTCGCGCGTGCTCGCGGATCGCGTGATGCGCGGCGCGGATGCGCGCGACGCGCGTGACGAGCAGGTTTCGCAGGCGTTTCGCATCGTGGTCGGACGAGCGCCCGATGCGCGTGAGCGCGAGCTGCTCGCACGGATGTTCGGGCGGCAGCGCGCGCGTTTCGCGGCGAATCCCGATGCCGCGCGCGCGATCCTCGCGGTCGGCGAGTCGAAGCGCGACGCGGCGTCCGTCGATGAAATCGATCGCGCGGCGCTTGCCGCGACGTGCCTTGGAATCCTCAATCTCGACGAGGCGCTGACCCGCGAATGACCACCATGGGCGACATGCACGCAGACGCGATCATGCAGGCGCTCACGCGGCGCCACTTCCTGCGGAGCTCGCTGCACGGGATCGGCGGCGTTGCGCTTGCGTCGATGTTTGCGCGCGAGGCGTTCGCGCGCGAGGCTTTGGCGTCGAGCGATGCGACCGCGATGGGCGTGCTGCCGCACTTTCCGCCGCGCGCGAAGCGGATCATCTGCCTCTGGCAGGGTGGCGGGCCGTCGCACGTCGACCTGTTCGACCCGAAGCCCGAGCTCGCGCGGTTCCAGGGCAAGGACATTCCTGCGTCGATCCGCGGCGACACGCGGCTTTCGACGATGTCGTCGAACTACGCGAAGTGGCCCGCGCTGCCAGCGATCAAGCCGTTCCGGAAGTGCGGCGAATCGGGCATCGAGATCAGCGAGTTGCTGCCGCACATCGGCGGGATCGCGGACGACATCTGCGTCGTGCGCTCGATGCACACCGAGGCGGTGAATCACTCGCCTGGCGTGACGTTCTTCATGACCGGCTCGCAGCAGCCGGGTCGGCCGTCGATGGGTGCGTGGCTCGCGTACGGACTCGGAAGCGAGTGCGACGATCTGCCGAGCTTCGTCGTGATGACCTCGTCGGATCGCGAGAAGTCGTGCGGGCAGCTGTTCTACGAGCACTACTGGTCGAATGGGTTTTTGCCGGGCAAGCACCAGGGCGTGCGGTTCCGCAGCGCGGGCGATCCTGTGCCGTATCTCGGGAATCCCGCGGGCGTGTCGCGCGACGCGCGGCGCGAGCTGCTTGATGATCTTGCTGAGCTCAATCGCGCGCATGCGGCGGAGAGCGCCGGTGGCGGAGCAAGCGCCGTCGACACGCGCATCGCGCAGTACGAGATGGCCTTCCGCATGCAGGCGAGCGTGCCGGACCTGCTGGATTTCTCGAACGAACCGAAGAGCGTGCTCGAGATGTACGGGCCGGACGTGCTCGTGAAGGGGAGTTTCGCGAACAACTGCCTCATCGCGCGCCGTCTGAGCGAGCGCGGCGTGCGCTTCGTGCAGCTCATGCACAGCGGATGGGACCAGCACGGGAATCTCTTCACGCAGCTCGCGACGCAGTGCCGCGACACGGATCAGCCGAGCGCGGCGCTCGTGCGCGATCTCAAGCAGCGCGGCCTGCTCGACGACACGCTGGTCGTGTGGTGCGGCGAGTTCGGACGGACGCCGTTCGGACAAGGTCCGAGCGATGCGCCGAACGGTCGCGATCACTTTGGCCGCGCGTACTCGATGTGGATGGCCGGTGGCGGCGTGCGCGCAGGCCATGTGCATGGTGCGACCGACGACTTCGGCTGGAACGTCGCGAGCGACGGCGTGCATGTGCACGACATGCAGGCGACGATCCTGCGGCTGTGCGGGATCGATCATGAGCGGATGACGTATCGCTACCAGGGCCGGCAGTTCCGACTGACGGATGTCCACGGCAAGGCCGTGGGGGGGATCATCGGATGACTGCGGAGCGACCGAGTGGATGGAAGTCGTCGCTCGCGTGCGCGGGCTGGATCCTGTGGTCGATGGCCGCGGGGCTCGCGGCGGCGTTTTGGCCGGTTGACGCGTGGTACGCGACGATCGTGAAGCCGACGTGGAATCCGCCGAACGGGCTGTTTGGGCCGGTTTGGACGACGCTGTACGTGTTGATTGGCGTCAGTGCGTGGCGCGTTTGGCGAGTCGGGGGATTCGCGCGGGACCGCGCGGCGCTTGGCGTATTCGCGGTGCAGTGGGCGTTGAACTTCGCGTGGAGCGGGTTCTTCTTCGGAATGCGCGCGCCCGGGCTCGCGCTGATCGAGATCGCGTGCCTGTGGGTGCTCATCGGCGTGATGATCGTGCGGTTTGCGCGGCAGGATCGCGTTGCGGGCGCGCTGCTCGTGCCGTACGCGATGTGGGTGAGCTTTGCGATGGCGCTCAACGCGGCGCTCTGGCGCCTCAACTGAAACGGTGCCTGGCACGTGTCGTGAGGTGCACGGCACCTCGCGAC
>CAITDI010000121.1 GCA_903891095.1 uncultured bacterium
GAAACGGTGCCTGGCACGTGTCGTGAGGTGCACGGCACCTCGCGACACGTGCCAGGCACCGGCCCAGCTATCTCGGAATCCTGCTCAGACCGCTCAAGATGCGGCGCACCGCCGTGCTCGGCACGTGCCATGTGGTGCCTGGCACCTCTTGGCACGTGCCAGGCACCGTTTCTGAGTCAGCGCAGGGGGCGCCCGGCCACCGGCTTCCCATCCGTCGACAGCACCTGCACCTCGTGGATGCCCGGCCCGTCCTTCTCGACGAACGTCCACACGACCTTCTTCTCGCGCGTGACCTCGACCAGCTTGGTTCCGCCGTCGCCGATCGCGTAGCTGCAGATCATCGTGTTCCCGTTGGGCAACCTCTGCGCGCCGCACGGGTCGTTCAGCAGCGGCTTGTCGAAGTCGGCGTTCGTGAGCTTCCACACGATCTCGCCCTTGGCGTCGAACTCGACCACCATGTTTCCGTGCGTGCAGTTGACGAGCGTGTTGCCGTTCTCGAGGCGGATCGCGGTAAACGGCCACGAATCCTTCGGTTCTTCCGGCGTCTTCGCCTCCCACACGATGTCGCCCTTGGGCGTGTACTCGCGCACGACCTTGTCGAGGAGCTGCGGTACGAGGTAGTTCCCGTTCGGCAGCGCGCGCGTCATGCGCGACTCCATGTGGTGGTTCGATGTCTGCGACTTGATTGGCGTCTCGCGCACGATCGCGCCCTTCGCGTCGACCTCGATGATGCGCGGCTTGTCGCCGGCCTCGACGAGCATCGTGTTGCCGTTCGGAAGCCGCTGCGCGGTGTTCACCTCGCTCTGCGTTCCCGCGAACTCGAACACGGTCTTCCCGCCCTTGCCGCTCGGATCAGGCACGACCTCGACCACCGCGCCGTGCGGGCGTGCGTCGCTCTTCGAGAGCGCGATCAGGATGTGGCCGTTGTCGAGCATCTGTCCGTCGCGCGAACTCTCGGGAAACGTCCACGACGTCTTCCCGTCGGCCTCGACGATGCGCGTCTGCCCGCCGAACGCGAGAAAGCGATGCGTGACGGCTTCGGCGCCGAAGGCCGAGCCCGCCACCATCATCGAAAGTGCGGCAAAGAACGGGCACCGCGAGATGCCCTCCGAAGAACCAGTCGCAAGATGCTTCATCGAATCGTTCCTTCCGGGAGGTCCATGCACCAGCCGGTGCAGAGGTCGTTGCCGAACGCGTTCCAATCGTCGAGCATCCACACGACCTGCTTGTCGCGCGTGACCTCGACCATCTGCGGGTGATCGGGGCCCGCGTGCGTGTTGCCGAAGACGATGTTGCCGTTGGGCAGCACCTGCAGGCTCGTGACCCAGCAGAGGTGGATCGGGCGTCCGTCGGGGCGCTTGAGCTCGTCGCGCTCGATCGACCACACGACCTTCTTGTCGGGCGTCACCTCGAATACGCGGTTGTTGTTTCCGCCGGCGACGAGCGTGTTGCCGTTCTTGAGGCGCACCGCGTTGAACACGCAGGTTCCGTGGCCGTCATGTCCGCCCGTCTCGGGCTGGTTGTTGAGATCGATCTTGTATTCCC
Organism: uncultured bacterium; assembly: GCA_903891095.1. Lineage (GTDB taxonomy): Bacteria > Planctomycetota > Phycisphaerae > Phycisphaerales > SM1A02 > QWPT01. The sequence continues at coordinate 1,546 of CAITDI010000121.1, forward strand.
ACACGATCTTGCCCGTCGAGTCGTACTCGCGGATGAGGCCGAGGCCCTCGTGGCAGGCGATATACGTTCCGGCATCGGTCTTGCGCACGCGGCGCGTGTCGCGGTGCGGGTCGGGATGCTCGACGGTGATCGGCACCTTCTTCACGATCTCGCCCTTCGGGTTCACCTCGATGATGCGCAGGTTGCTCGTCTCGGCGATCATCGTGTTTCCGTCGGCGAGCCGCTGGAAACCGTGGATTTCCACGCGCTGCGTGTTGGGCGCCTCGGGCTTGCTCGTCCATTCCCACACGACCTTCTTGTCGCGCGTGACCTCGACGATCTTGTTCGGCGCGGGGTGCAGCAGGAAGTTCCCGTTCGCGAGCACCTGCAGGTCGTGCGAGTTGTGGCCGCACGCGAACTCCCAGTCGATCGAACCGCTCGGCGAGAGGATGATCACGCGGCCCTTGTCCTGGCCGATCACGGTGTGGGTGACGAAGCCGTACTTCTCGCGGATCGCCGCGAGCGAGCCGTCCGACTCCATCTTGCGGAGCTCGCTGGTCACGGCCTCCGCGACCGACTTGTCCTGCGCGCGGAACGCGAACACCGTCGGCGCGCGCTCGAGCAGCGCCGACGCGAACACCGGATCGCGCTTGGCGCGCGCGGCGAACACCGCGGCATCGCCGAGCACGGCGTCGATCTCGCCCTTCTCGACCTGCGTCGCGAGCGTGCCGATCGGGCCGTCGGCCGCGACCGCCACCGCCTGCGGCGCGTGATCGCGCAGCCACGATTCCTCGGCGGAACCAGCCGCAACCGCGACCTTCTTGCCCGCGAGCTTCGATGCGTCGGTGATGCCCGCGCCGGCCTTCGTGAGCGCCGCGATGCCGCTGCCGCCAAAGTACGCGCCGGTCAGCGCGAACTCCTGCGCGCGCGCGGGGCTCGAGCGGAAGCCGTCCGCGATCGCGTCGACTTCACCGTCGCGCAGCGGCTTCTCCTCGCCGCCGGCGGAGATCGTCTTCTCCTCGAGCTTCCAGCCGAGGCGCTTCGCGAGTTCGGTCCACACGTCCTTGTCGAGGCCGCGGTTTGCGTCGCGGCGCGTCGCGGGGCGCCAGTACGGCGGATTCGCGGCGGGGCGACCGATGCGCAGCGTGCGCGAGCCCGACTTGAGCGCGTCGAGCGCGATCGGCGTGAGATCAAAGCGCGGGCTCATCTCCTGCGCGAAGGTTCGCGTGGCGCCGGCGACGAGCGCCGCGGTCTTTGCCGCAAGCACGGGGTCGATCTTGTCGACCGTGTCGCTGACCTTGTGGTAGTCCTCATGGTCCTCGCAGCTGAAGAGCACCGCGGGAATTCCCGCGGAAAGGAACGCGCCCTGATCGCTGCGGTCGAGCCAGTCGGGATGCGTGTCGACGAGCATCTTGAGATCGGCGTCGGGCGCGAGGCGCACGAGGAGATCGACGAGCACCTTGCCCTTCGGCCCGCCGTCGAGGCGGATCGCGTTGTCGGGCTGGCGCGAGATCATGTCCATGTTGAAGTTGCCGCGGATGCGCGCGACGGGAACCGTCTCTTCCTCGATGAACGCGCGGCTGCCGATGAGGCCCGCCTCCTCGCCGGTGAACGCGACGAACACGACGCCGACGTTGAGCTTGTCGTTGCGCAGCGCGTTGGCGACGGCGATCACGCCGCAGGTTCCGCTCGCGTTGTCATCGGCGCCGTTGTAGATGCGGTCGTCGCCCGACTGCTTGGGCGGCAGGTGGTCGTAGTGCGAGCTCACCACGATGTACTCGCCGCTCGGCTTCGGGCCCGCGGGCGGCAGCCACGCGACCACGTTCGGCGACGCGTCCTTCATGCGGCCGATCGGGACGAGCATCGTCTCGTGTCCGTCGTTGTCCTTCACGAGCGGCTTCGCGCCGGCGTCGGCGAGCTTCTTCGCGACCCACTCCGCGGCGCGCTTGCCGTCCTCGCTGCGAAACGACCGGCCGTTCATCGCGTCGGACGAGAGCTCGGCGACGTTCGCCTTGAGCACCGCGGGATCGATCTTGGGGATGACCGTCGAATCGCCAGCGGCGAGAATCGGCGAGCAGGTGACGAACGCGAGCAGGGCAGCGGCGCGGGCGAATGGTTGCATTCGCAGAGCGTAGCGGAGGCTTGCGGGACGTGGGCGCGCGTTCGAATCCGACGGCGCGATTCAGCGCGCGCTCACGTCGGCAAACCGCGCTCGCGCCGCGCGAGTTCGCGCATCTTGACCACGATCATGTACTCGTACATCGCCTGCAGCTTGCAGTAGGTGTAGCCCGCGCCGCCGTCGAGGAAGCCGCGCTTGAGCACGTACATCCAAAGGAACTTGATCAGCGGCCGCAGCGGCAGCTTGAAGCTGAGCTCCTTCAGCGCGCGCCGCCGCTCGAACGCGTCGCCAGAGACGATCGCGCCGAAGCCCACGGGCTTCTCGCGCAGCTTCATGCCTTCCATCGCCTCGAACAGGCTGTACTTGTTGTGCTTGTCGAACCACTCGGTCAGGCCCTTCGAGAAGTTGTAGTGCTCGAAGTAGTTCCTGAGGTAGCCGTGCGGGCCGTCGATCACGGGCACGGGGTTCACGAGGCGCTCGAAGCGGATCGTGCCCGGCTTGAAGAACCGCATGATCATCCCGGGCGGCATCGCGTGGCGGATCCACTTGCCCATGAAGAAGTTCTTCCGGCCGCAGTAGAACGCGACCTCGGCGCGCTTGGAGTCGGCGGCGATCGCCTGGATCTCCGCGCGCAGCTCGGGCGTCATGCGCTCGTCGGCGTCGAGGTAGAAGACCCACGGGTTCTTGAACTGGATGTTGTCCATCGCCCAGTTCTGGTGCGCGGCCCAGTTGTCGAACGGACGCTCGACCACGCGCGCGCCCTTCGCGAGCGCGATCTCCTTCGTGCGGTCCTTGCTCAGGCTGTCGAACACCACGATGTCGTCGAAGCCCGCGAGCGAGTCGAGGCAGGCGCCGATGTTCGTGTCTTCGTTGAGCGTGAGGATGAGGATCGAGATGGACATGGAAGGCGGGCCGCGGGCGGGAGATCCTACATCGGCGCGTCAGGGCGACCGAACGAGCAATTTCGCAGCGTTGCCGCGGGCAAAAACGCGACGCCCCCGCGGGAAGCAGGGGCGTCGGGGGCGATTTGCCGGCGAATTCGCGGGCGGGCCTTGAGTTCGTCAGGCCTCGAGTTCGTCGGGCCTTGAGTTCCTCAAGCCTCGAGTTCGTCGGGCCGTCAGTTCCGGCTGCCTCGGATCGCGACGTTGTCGATCGACGCGAACTCGGACAGTGCAAGGTTCGCGCTCGAGCGGAAGCGGATCTTGAGCGCGGCCTGGTTCGCGGCGCCTGCGGGGAGCGCGATCGTCGGCGTGGTCCACGCGGTGCTTCCCGTGGTGCCGAGCGATGCCCATGCGGAGCCGTTCCACCATTCGACGGAGAGCAGTTCGCCGATGTCGAAGCCCGTCGTGCGCAGGCTTGCGGTGAGTGTGATCGAGCTGTATCCCACGGTGCTCAACTGCTTCTGCATCCACGTCGTGCCCTTGAGGCCTGCGCCCCAAAGGCCCGTGAGCCGCATCGCGGTGCCTGCGCCGGCCTGCGTGTTCTGCACGGTCCATCCGCCGGCGGTGAGGTTGCCGCTCTCGAACGTGTCGGAGAAGAGCACGACGGGCGCGCTCGGTGTACCCGACGTCGTCACGGTGGCCGAGACCGCTGCGGAGTTTGCCGAGAGGTTGCCCGCGGTGTCCTGCGCGCGGACGACGTAGGAGTACGCCGTTCCCGCCACGAGACCTGAGTCGGTGAAGGTGCGCGCGGTGATCGCGGCGCTGGTGCGTTCGGTGTAGCCCGTGCCTGGCGTGGTCGTGCGATACACGCGGTATCCCGCGAGATCGCTCTCGGTATTCGCGGCCCAGGTCAGCGTGACCGACGCGCCGCTCACGGTGCGTGCGAGCGACGTCGGCGCCGCGGGCGCGGTGGTGTCGCCGCCCGTTCCGCCGCCAGTTCCGCCACCGCCACCGCCGACGACGCCGCCCGGCGCTGCGGGTGTCGCCGCGAGCGCCGCGCCTGCATTGATGCGGCCGTAGCCGTAGAGATCGTCCACGCCCGCCGTGCCGAGGTCCTTGCAGGTGCTGCGGAGGATCGACTCGACCTGCGCTGGAGTCAGCGACGGATTGCGCGACCAGATCAGTCCGCACACGCCTGCGACCAGCGGCGCGGAGAAGCTCGTCCCCGTCGCCGACGCGTACGCCGTGTCGGTCGAGCTCGATGTCGTCATCACGCCCACTCCGGGCGCGACGAAATCGACGAGTGATCCGCGATTGGAGAACGCCGCGATCGTGTCGGTCTGGTCCGTCGCGCCGACAACGAGCACGTCGTCATTGCGCGAGCCCGTCATCGTCGCACCGTCGTTGCCCGCGGCCCAGACGAGGAGCGCGCCCTTGGATCGTATGTAGGTGCCGGTCGTGCGCACGGACGCGGTGTTCACGCCCGCGTAGCTCACGCTCGCGACCTTGTCGCCGGTGTCCGCGGCAAATCGCGCGGCGGCGGTGAGCGTCGACACCGACGCGCTGCCCGTCGACGACTCCGACACGCGGATCATGCGGTGCGAGAGGTTCCAGCCGACGCCCGCGACGCCGACGGCGTTGTTGCCGTTTGCCGCGGCACAGCCGGTGGTCTTGGTGCCGTGGCCGTTGACGTCGTTGATCGCGCCGCCTGCGTTTTCCCACAGATGCGTGCTCGCGTTGTAGCCCGGCTTGCGGTTGAGCCTGAGGTCGCCGTGCGTCGTGCGGATGCCCGTGTCGCAGATGGCGACGACGATCGTCGGCGAGCCCGTCTGCAGGTCCCACGCGCCGACGGTGTTCATGCGCGTCGCGGCGTGATGCCATTGCGTGGCAAAGCTCGGATCGTTCGGCGTCGTCAGCGGGAACACGATCCAGTCAGGCTCGACGTATGCAAAGTTGCCCGTGGCCATGAGCCGCGCCGCGACGGTGTTCTCCGTTTCGCCTGCGGGCACCGCGATCCGATACTCGTCGGTCTCGGGCACGTAGCCGCGGATCTGAAAGTTGGTGACCTCGCGCACCGCGCCCGCGGTCGCTGCATCCACCTGCAGCGGTCGCGCGATCAGCACGCCGCTGAACTCACGCACGCCGACCTTCTCCGCGAAGAGCGGGGCGGGCCCGCCGGTCTGCGTGATCTGCGCGCGCGCGGCGCTCGCGATCAGGCTCCACACGACGCACGCGAGTACGCCACAACTCCGCACAATCAAACGGCTGGTCATCGGGAATCCTTCCGCATTCTCGGCCTCCGCCTGGACTGGCGAGGCACTGCGGTGGCGTACGACTGCCACGGGGAGAAATGCCCGATCGGCGCGGGATCCTTTCGGAGTATCGGGCGCGGCGCGGGATTCTTGCTCGGGGCGGTGTCCCGCAATCCGGCGCGTTCGGCATGCGTCGCGTCGCTGGAGGTACGCGATCACGCATGGGCGCGGCGCGCATAATCCACGGCGTCTGGCGCCGCGGTCCAAGACCAGCCAGCCGCGTGTCCCTGCAGTGATTCTCCTAAGAGCCTGCCGAGTCAATTGTTAGCGGCCTCGGACATTGGTGTATCCGCAGCATGGTCGACGGTTCTTGTGCCCATACGCGCGGGCGCCGAGTCACCACTCGCCCGCGGACCCGCAGTGTGTCTAGAGAGAGTCACGAGTAAGCCGTCGCGTGCGGACGCTGACTACGTTCGCCGCTCAAGCAGGAGCCCGCCTGTGAGCAAGTTTCAATCACCCATGTTCGGCCGTCGTTCGTTCCTGAAGGCGACCGCTCTCACGAGCGGTGCGTTCTTCATCAACACGCGCTACTCGAGGGCGTGCCTTGCGGCTCCGCCGGCGAGCCCGCCGACCACGCCGTGGCTGCAGCCGCTCGCGTTCGCGCCGTACGCGGTGCCGCTGGCGCAGGGGCTCGTGCTCGACCCGGTTCCCGATCCCGCGCGGTTCCAGCGCTACGACGAGTTCCGCCCGCGCAAGTTCTACGAGATCTCGGCGCGCACGGTCATGGCCCGCCCGCATCCGCAGCTCGGGCTGACCGAGTTCATGAGCTACGGCGGCTCGGTGCCCGGCGTCACCTTCATGTGCGACTACAGCACGCCGATGATGGTGCGGTTCAAGAACGAACTGCCGCACGAACTCACGGGATTCGGCGAGCCCGAGATGATCACGCACGTCCACAACGGCAACAACGCGCCGGAGTCGGACGGCTTTCCCACCGAGCACTACGGCCCTGGCTACTACAAGGACCATCACTACCCGAACTACCCCGCGGGCGGCGACCCCAACCAGCGCAAGGGCACGCTGTGGTACCACGACCACACGCACGACTACACCGCGGCGAACACCTATCGCGGACTCGCGGGCTTCTACTTCATGTTCGATGAGCGCGACAGCGGCAACGAGAACGATCCGAGCCCGGACGCGTTCCGCCTGCCCAGTGGCATTCCGAACGGCGGAAACGGCGAGGGTTGCTACGACATCCCGATGGCCTTCGCCGACCGCCAGTTCGACCAGAACGGCATCCTGACGATGGATCCGCTCGACATGGACGGCACCATCGGCGACAAGTGGCTCGTGAACGGCCGCGTGCAGCCGTACTTCAACGTCAAGCGCCGCAAGTACCGCTTCCGCTGGCTCGATGCGGGTCCGGCTCGGTTTTACGACCTCGCGTTCTCGAACGGCATGGAGTTCCAGGTCATCGCGACCGACGGCAACATGCTGCCCGCGCCGCTCACGCTGAACGGCGTCAAGCTCGGGCCCGGCGAGCGCTTCGACATCGTCGTCGACTTTGCCAAGCTGCCTGCGTCGACGACCGAGCTCTACATCGTCAACCGCGCCGTGCATGCGACCGGCCGTGGTCCCACGGGTCAGACGCTGCCGCTCAACCGCGCGGAGAAGTTCCTCAAGATCGTCGTCCAGCCCGGCGCTGTCGCCGATCCGAGCCGCGTGCCCACCACGCTGCGCACGCTGCCGCCGATGAACCTCGCGGGCGCCGTGCGTCGTACCTGGCACTTCGACCGTGCGCAGGGCATGTGGACCATGAACGGCAAGGTCTTCGACGAGGCGACTCCTGGCGCGACCATCGTGCAGGGCCGTCCCGAGATCTGGACCTTCAGCACGTCGGGCGGTTGGGCGCATCCCGCGCACTTCCACGTCGAGGAAGGCCGCATGCTCTCCTACAACGGCGTGCCGATCAACGGCGGGCTCTACGGCGGACGCAAGGACGTGTTCGCGCTGTATGGCGGCGACCAGATGGAAGTCGCGCTCACCTACCACGACTGGATCGGCCGCTACGTCATGCATTGCCACAACGGCGTGCATGAGGACCACGGCATGATGACCTGGCTCAACATCGTGGCGCCGAGCTGATCGCGGCGTCGTCCGGAAGGCAATTCGCAGACATCCAGCGGTTCCAGTCGCACACGCGGCTGGAACCGCTGTCGTTTTGCTCGCGCTCCACGCGTGGCCGTGCGAGCGTCCGCAAAATCAAGTCTGCGGAGATGTTGATTGAGCGATGTAGCCAGGTGCGAAGTATCAGCCAGGCACGCTGCGGCTCAAATGGGGAGCGGGCGTCCCGCTTCGGGCTGTAACCGACTCGCCGTAGAGTCGGCTGCTCTCGGACCAATCTGCCTGGGCTTCCAAGGAGCTCTTGACCATGTCGTTCGGGTCAAACCCATGTCATTCCCGCCGCACGTTCATGAAGGCGTCTGCGCTGACTTCGGGCGCGTTCTTCATCAACACGCGCGTGCGCGCGGGTGCTCTGTTTCAGCCACCGTCGAGCCCGCCGACGACGCCGTGGATGCAGCCGCTGAGCTTCTCGCCGTGGGCCACGCCGACCACGCAGCTGGTCGGTAGTCCGCCGGTCAATCCTGGCGCGCACCAGCGGTTCGATGAGTTCCTGCCCAAGCACTTCTACGAGATCTCGATCCGCGAGGTCCTCGCGCGTCCGCACCCGCAGCTCGGCTTGAGCCGCTGGTCTTCGTACAACGGCGTCGTGCCTGGACCGCTCTTCGTGACGCGGCTGGGCGACCCGATCCTCGTGCGCTTTAAGAACGAGCTGCCGAACACGATCACCGGCTTCGGCAGCCCCGAGGTGATCACGCACGTCCACAACGGCAATCACGCGTCGGAGTCGGACGGCGGTCCGTGGGACCTCTACGGCCCGGGCAACTACAAGGATCACCACTATCCGAACTACGCCGCGGGCGGCGATCCCGACGAGATGAAGGGCACGCTTTGGTACCACGACCACTGCATGGACTTCACCGCGCAGAACACCTACCGCGGCCTCGCGGGCATGTACATCATGTTCGACGTGCTCGACAGCGGCAACGAGAACGATCCGAATCCCGACGCGCTGCGCCTCCCGAGCGGGCTGCCCAACGGCGCGAACACCGAGAACTGCTACGACATCCCGCTCGCGATCATGGACCGCGGCTTCGACGCCAACGGCATCCTGAGCATGGACACGCTCAACATGGACGGCATCGTGAGCGACAAGTACCTCGTCAACGGCCGCGTGCAGCCGTACTTCGAGGTCAAGCGCCGCAAGTACCGCTTTCGCGTGCTCGATGCTGGGCCGGCGCGCTACTACGACTTCTGGTTCTCGAACGCGATGCAGTTCCAGATCATCGGCACCGATGGCAACCTGCTTCCCGCGCCCGTGAACGCGGTCAATTTCCGCATGGGTCCTGGCGAGCGCTACGACATCGTCGTGGACTTTGCGCAGTTGCCTGAGTCGACGACCGTGCTCTACCTCGTCAATCGCACCGACATGCCTGACGGCCGCGGACCGAAGAACAACACGCTGCCGATGTCGGAGGCGCCGCGCATCCTCAAGTTCATCGTGCAGCCCGGCGCTGTGCCTGACCCGAGCCGCGTGCCGGCCACGCTGCGCGAGGAGGAACCGATTCTCCCCGCCGACATCGCGCGCGCGACGCGCCGTCGCTGGCACTTCGACCGCAAGAACGGCATGTGGACGGTCAACAGCAAGCTGTTCGACCCGAACCGCTCCGATGCCACGATCCCGCACCTGCAGCCTGAGATCTGGACGATCTCGGCAGCGGGCGGCTGGGCTCATCCCATCCATTTCCATCTCGAGGAAGGCCGCATCCTGAGCTTCAACCGCGCCGAGGAGGAGGACCCCGTGTTCCTCGGCCGCAAGGACGTCTTCTCGCTGCGCGGTGGCGAGGAGATGGAGATCTTCGTGCGCTTCCACGACTGGGTCGGTAAATATCCGATCCACTGTCACAACGGCACGCACGAGGATCACGCGATGATGGTGCGCTTCGATGTCGTCAAGGCGTTGTAACGCGCGATCTGCGTGTGAGTTGGGCTAGGAGACCTCGACGGATGCTCGCCGCGTGAGTTGCACGTGCATCAAGCGATCGTGGAACAATTGTCCGTGATTGGTTGCCGGTGCGCGAATCTGTGGCAGTGTGATCGCGAAACTTCCCGCTCGGCTCGCCCGAAGGATCCTCGCCGCGTGCTTCGTCGCACGTGCTGGCTGCGTCTGCAGCGTTCCCTCGCGCGCGTGTCCGGCCCGAGGTGGTGCGCATGTTCAGTGATGGCGTTTTCCTGTCGCGTCGAACCTTCGTCAAGGCGTCCGCACTCACCACGGGTGCGTTCTTCATCAACACGCGCGTGCGAGCGGGGGCGCTGTTCCAGCCGCCTTCGAGTCCGCCGACCACGCCGTTCGTGCAGCCGCTTGCGTTCGCGCCGCACATGCGTCCGATCGAGTCGGTCAAGCCGTTCGACGTGATGCCTGACCCCGCGGCGTTCCAGCGCTACGACGAGTTCGTCCCCAAGGAGTACTACGAGCTCTCGGTGCGCGAGGTGATGGGTCGCCCGCACCCGCAGCTTGGGCTGAGCCGTTTCTCGAGCTACAACGGTTCGCTGCCGGGCCCGACATTCATGGCGCGCGCGTGGGATCCCATGATGGTGCGCATCAAGAACGAGTTGCCGAGCGAGATCAGGGGCTTTGGGTTGCCTGAGATCATCACGCATCTCCACAACGGCAACAACGCGCCCGAGTCGGACGGCGCGCCGTGGGACCTCTACTCGCCTGGCACGTACAAGGACCATCACTACCCGAACTATCCCGCGGCCGGCAATGTCAACGAGTGCAAGGGCACGCTCTGGTACCACGACCACGCGCTCGACTACACCGCGCAGAACACCTACCGCGGGCTCGCGGGGTTCTTCCTCGTCTTCGACAGCATCGACAGCGGCAACGAGAACGATCCGAACCCCGACGCGCTGCGGCTCCCGAGCGGCGTGCCCGACGGCGAAAACACCGAGAATTGCTACGACATTCCGCTCGCCTTCGCGGATCGCCAGTTCGATGCCGACGGCATCCTCACCATGGATCCGTTCGACTTCGACGGCGCGATCGGCGACAAGTTCCTCGTGAACGGCCGCGTGCAGCCGTACTTCAGCGTCAAGCGCCGCAAGTACCGCTTCCGCTGCGTCGACGCGGGGCCGGCGCGTTTCTACGACTTCGTGTTCAGCAACTCGATGGAGTTCCAGGTCATCGCCAACGACGGCAACCTGCTGCCGCATCCCGTGACGGTGCGCAACCACACGCTGGGCGCTGGCGAGCGATTCGACATGGTGGTGGACTTTTCCACGCTGCCCGAGTCGACGACCGAGGTGTATCTCGTCAACCGCATCACGCACTCGACGGGTCGCGGTCCCAACAGCGGACGCCTGCCCGTCAACGAAGCGCCGCGCATCCTCAAGTTCGTGATCGAGCCTGGCGCCGTGCCCGATCCGAGCCGCGTGCCGAGCACGCTGCGTCAGCTTGATCCGCTCGATCTCACGGGCGCCGTCCAGCGCGAGTGGCGATGGACGCGCAGCAACGGCATGTGGACCGTCAACGGCAGGCTCTTTGACGAGCACCGCTCCGACGCCACGCTGGTGCAGGGCCGCCCTGAGATCTGGAAGCTCTCCGGCTCCGGCGGCTGGGCGCATCCGATCCACTTCCATGTCGAGGAAGGTCGCCTGCTGTCCTACAACCGTCGCCCCATCACGAGCGGCGTGCTCGCGGGCCGCAAGGATGTCTTCACGCTGTTCGGCGGCGACGAGATGGTCATCGGCCTGCGCTACAACGACTGGGTCGGCAAGTACGTGATGCACTGCCACAACGGTGTGCACGAGGACCACGCGATGATGGTGCGGTTCGATGTCGTGAAGAACGCATCCACGTGAGCGCTCGCGCTGCGTTGACGATTTTCGGACCCGTAACGGCATGAGATTTGTGTTCAGACGCAGCAGAAGGCGCTGGACGCAAGCCGCGATTCGCGCTGGACTTTGTGCATGAGCGTCGGCTTGCAGCGTGCAGCACCGCATTCTCTAAAGGAACAGCGGCGCCTGATCTTGCAAATTGCGTTTGCCCGACTCGCGGGTTGGTGACAGGCTTGCCCCGAGTCAATCCAGATCACTGCGAAGTGATGGCAGCCGGCTGCGTGCGTTCGTTCGCACGGAGCTTTGTCCAGCGTTCGGCGCTTGCCCGCCGTTCCTTCTCCATGTACCGGGTGCGTCGTTTATGTTCGGACGCGAGTTGTCTGTTTCCCGTCGCTCGTTCGTGAAGGCCTCTGCGCTCACGACTGGTGCGTTTTTCATCAACACCAAGTTCTCGCGGGCGATGCTGTCGAATGCGCCGGCGAGTCCGCCGACGACTCCGTGGATGCAGCCGCTGTCCTTCGCGCCGTGGAAGGAGCCGCTCCGCGGCACTTCGCCGTGGACCGACATGCCGGATCCTGCGGCGTTCCAGCGCTACGAGGAGTTCATCCCGCGGAAGTACTACGAGCTCACCGCGCAGGAAGTGATCGGCCGTCCGCACCCGCAGCTCGGTCTCAGCCGCTTCTCGACCTACGACGGCTCCGCGCCCGGCCCGACCTTCATCGCGAAGTGCTGGGAGCCGATCATGGTGCGCATCAAGAACGAGCTGCCCGAGGAGATCCAGGGCTTCGGCACGCCGGAGATCATCACGCACCTCCACAACGGCAACAACGGGCCCGAGTCGGACGGCGCGCCGTGGGAGCTGTACGCGCCGGGCCACTACAAGGATCACCACTACCCGAACTTTCCCGCTGGCGGCAACATCAACGAGTGCAAGGGCTCGCTGTGGTACCACGACCACGCGCTCGACTTCACCGCGCAGAACACCTATCGCGGACTCGCGGGCTTCTACATCATGTTCGACGCGATCGACAGCGGCAACGAGAACGATCCGAATCCGGATGCGCTCCGCCTGCCCAGCGGCGTGCCGAACGGCGGCAACGGCGAGGACTGCTACGACATCCCGCTCGCGTTCGCGGATCGTCAGTTTGATTCCAACGGCATCCTCACCATGGATCCGTTCGATTTCGACGGTGCGATCGGCGACAAGTTCCTCGTGAACGGCCGCGTGAATCCGTACTTCAACGTCAAGCGTCGCAAGTACCGCTTCCGCTGCGTCGACGCGGGTCCTGCGCGCTACTACGACTTCTGCTTCAGCAACCAGATGGAGTTCCAGGTCATCGCCAACGACGGCAACCTGTTGCCGCATCCGGTGACGGTGCGCAGCCACTCGCTCGGCGCGGGCGAGCGCTTCGACATGGTGGTCGACTTCTCGACGCTCCCTGAGTCGACGACCGAGGTGTACCTGGTCAACCGCCTCACGCACTCGAACGGCCGCGGTCCGAACAGCGGTCGCCTGCCCGTCAACCAGTCGCCGCGCATCCTCAAGTTCGTGATCCAGCCGGGCGCCGTGCCCGATCCGAGCCGCGTGCCTGCCAACCTGCGCCAGCTCGATCCGCTGGACCTGACCAACGCGGTGCGCCGCGAGTGGAAGTGGACGCGCAGCAACGGCATGTGGACCGTCAACGGCAACCTCTTCGACGAGCACCGCATCGATGCGCGGATCACCCGCGGGCGTCCCGAGATCTGGAAGTTCTGGACGCCCGGCGGTTGGGCGCACCCGATTCACTTCCATGTCGAGGAAGGCCGTCTGCTGAGCTACAACCGGACTCCCATCAACGGCGGCGTGCTGTACGGCCGCAAGGATGTGTTCGCGCTGTACGGCGGCGACGAGATGGTCGTCGGCCTCCGCTACAACGACTGGGTCGGCAAGTATGTGATGCACTGCCACAACGGCGTGCATGAGGATCACGCGATGATGGTGATGCTCGAGATCGTGTGAGCGAGACGCGCGCGAACCGCACGGACCGCACGAACCACACAAAAACCATGTCAGCGCGCGCGGCGCGCGGACCGAGGCTCAGGCCAGTCGGTTCGCGTGCCGCGCGTCCATTGCACGAGCCTTGAACGCGATCGCCAGCCCGATCGCCAGCGGCACCAGCAGCGCGGGCAGCGGCATCCACGCGGGATGCGGGATCAGCCACAGGTTCGCGCCGATCGCCGCGAGGTTGACGCACATCATGCCGATCGCCAGCTGCATGCGGTAGAACGGCGCGATCGTCGCCGTCACCAGCACGCTCGCGAGCGTGCCGAGCGACCAGCCCGCGATCAACGCGATGAACGCGCCCAGCGGAACCGTCGGCAAGGCCGCCGCGATCGCGTCGGTCGCGCCGGGATCGTTCGCCTGCCGCATCGCGAACGCGCGCTCCATTTCCGCACCCAGCGGAAAGAACCGGAACGACACGAACTCCGACAGCGACACGGTCAGGAACATGGCCGCGAAGCCCGAGGGAATCGCGAACGCGAGGCGGCGGTTGCGCATGCGGCGAGGATAGCGCATCCAAAAACAGACCCGCGGCCGTGCGGCCGCGGGTCCGAGCGGCGATCCGTGTGTGATCGCCGCTTCTCGAGGTATGAGTTGATTGCAGCTCTCACGCGATCACGGGCAGGTGCCCCACGATCCGAGGATGAGCGCAAGGTCTCCGCCACCGACCACGCCGTCGCCGTCGATGTCGGCGTTCGGGCTGACGGTGCCCCAGGCAGCCAGGAGGATGCCCAGGTCTTCGCCATCGACGGCACCGTTGCGGGTGATGTCGCCGGCGCAGAGGTGCTCGCAGGTGTCGAGCACGCCGTTGTGGTTGCGATCGAGGGTCGGGTCGACCGTGATCTCGCAATCATCGAGCTGGCCGTTCTGGTCGCAGTCGCCGGCCCACGGATCAGCCGCGAGCAGGTTCTCGATGAAGGTCGCCATCGGCTTGCCGCAGGTCGCCGCGCGGCCGTCGGCTCCGACCGCCGCGAGCGGCGTGCCATCGGGCAGCGGAAGCGCGGGGTGATCGAACGGCGCCGCCTCGTTGCGGACGCGCTCGTCGGTGAGCGTGCGGAGGAAGGCCGCCAGCGCCGCGATGTGATCCTCGCTGAGGTTCATGGCGCGCATGTCGCCAGCGAGGTCAGCCGTGTTGGCATCGTGGAAGTCGCCGCCGCGGTTGTAGAAGCGGATGCAGTCCTCGAGCGTGGCCATGCCGCCGTTGTGGAAGTAGGGGCCCGTGAGCTCGATGTTGCGGAGCGTGGGCTCCTTGAATGCACCGTCGACGCGCGGGGTGATGCCCATCGAGGCCGACAGATCGCCGTACTCGACCAGGTTGCCGTCCGTCTGCAGGCGCTTGGCCGGCGAGAGCGGAACGCCATTCGGGTGCGAGCCGCCGAGGCCGAGGTCTTCGCTCGTCGGACGGATGCCGATGTTGTCGAAGCCCGCTTCGAAGAGCACGCGATCCGACTCATGCACCGTGCCGCGCACCACGCCGTCGATCTTGACCGCGTAGCTCACGCCGATGGGGAAGTCCTCGACGCCGAGCTCGAGGGTCATCTGGCCGTTCACGATCTTCATGTCGACGATGAACGCGGAGAACTCGCCCACCGAGGGGACCGGGATCACCGTGTTGCTGTCGAGGTTCGCGGGATACGCGCGGCGCGGCAGCGTGCCGTAGTGCGCGATCGTCGTGCCCTTGGCGTCGACCAGGTCGATGCCCTTGCCGCGGATGGTGAAGTTGAGCGGGCGCACGCTCGGCTCGAAGCCGGTCGGGGGCTCGCGGAAGGTCAGCGTGGAGCCGAGCACCGCGTCGATGCCGTGCTCCTCGAGGATCGGCGACGGCGGGTAGATGCCCGGGACCGTCGGATCGCCCGCGGGAACGTTGAGCGGATCCAGCGGAGCCGGATCGTCGACGTCGGCGATGCCGTCGTTGTCGTCGTCGGCGTCGGCGTTGTCGCCGACACCGTCGTGATCGGAGTCGAGCCAGTCCTTGGCGTTGTGCGGGAACGCGTCGGCGACATCAGGCACGCCGTCGTCGTCGCTGTCGGCAGCGCCGGGGAAGAGGCCGATGCCGGGGACGTCGGGTCCGCCCGCACCCTCGACTTCGTACGTCGCGCCGCTAAACAGCGCGCTCATGTGGCAGAGCTGGCAGTTCGTGCGCGGCAGCGACGGATCCATGTTGAAGAAGAGCCGCATGCCCTTGAGTTCCTGATCGGTCAGGAGCCCAGGTGCGCCGCCCATCACGCCGTCCTGCTCGATGAACTGGTCGTAACGCGAGTCGTCGGAGACGAGCGTCGCTTCGTACATCTGCACGGCGAGACCGAAGAAGAGCGCCATGTTGGCCTGCGTCATCGTCGTGCCGGGGGCGACTTCGGTGTCGGACCACCAGCTCGGGAGGAACGCCGACTTGATCATCTCGTTGTAGGTCGCGCTCACGCCGCCCGCGGGCGACGCGAACGTGCCGAGCACGCTGTCGTTGGCCGCGATCTTCTGCGTGGCAAGGCCGCGCGTGTTGAGGATCTTCTTGGCGACGTCGGTCCAGCTGCGGCCGTGCGCGGCCATCTCGACATCGCTGCCCACTGGGCCGACCGCCTGCGAGGCGAGCGACGCGTGGTCGAGCAGGATCTGCACCTGGCTCGCGGTGCCGGTCGAGGCGTCGTACTTCCACACGCGCGCATCGGGGTCGACGGCGCCGAACGGATTGACGCCGTTGAACCACGCGTTCGCGCGGCCATCCCAGAACTGGCGGATGTTGAACACCGCGTTGATGACCGACGGCGCGTTGCGGCCGGTGACCTGGCGCTGCGCGCTGCCGTCGGCGGCGATGAAGATCGGTTCGGTGACCTCGTTGCAGATCTCGCCGCCGACGCCGTTGAGGCCGCCGAAGTTCTCGCGCATCACGCCGGGCGATCCCGCGACATCGTTGATGCTGCGGAGCTTGGTGCTGTTGCGGTTGGCGGGATTGGAGAACTTCGTCAGCGGATAGAGCGACGCGACCGGACGCGCGCCTGGCGCGATGCCGTTCGAGAACGTGCCATCCGCGCCCGGATGGAAGATGCTCGTCGTGCGCGAATCCGCACCAGCCTGGTGGTGGCACGTGGCGCACGCGGTCTGCCCGTCGCTACCGACGCGCACATCCCAGTACAGCGCCTTGCCAAGACGAATGGCGGCGGCGCGGTCTGCGACGTACTCGTTGAGCGTCGAGGGCTCGGGGACCTGGATGGTCTTGAGGGACGGTTCGACGTGGTTCTGCGCGAGGGCTGAACCAGTGACTGCAAGGCCGACCGCCGCGGCCAAGCTGCCGTGCATGCGCACGGAAGACAGGAAAAACATACGCCACCTCTGGCGTCGATGCGAGAAAGATGTCACGCGAAACCCCGGGACGAACGGAATGTCGCGCTGCCGCGCACACTTGGCGCGGACGATCGGAACCTAGTGGTCAATCGATGCGAGTCAAGCGAAGACACACGCGAAGACACGCGATCGCGCACATCGACTTTTCGCGTGATGCATGATGCAAACAGCCCGCGACCATGTGGTCGCGGGCTGGAGGTTGCTGCTGTTTGCGTTCGACTGCGACCGTGCGCGTGGCTGTTGTCAGCGACGCGATTCGCAGCCCATCAGTTGGCGCACGCGCCCCAGCTGTTGAGCATGAGACTGAGGTCGCCGCCGTCGACGACGCCTGAGCCGTCGATGTCTGCGCCGCCCGCGAACGCGCCGGGCATGCCCCACGCGGCGAGCAGCACCGCGAGGTCGCCACCGCCGACCATGTGGTCGTGATCGATGTCGGCCGGACAGAGATTCTCGCACGCGTCGAGCACGCCGTTGTGGTTGACATCGAGGTGCGTCGGATCCTGCGCGATCTCGAACGAGTCGAGCAGGCCGTTGCGGTCGCAGTCGCCGATCCACGGATCCGCGATGGCGAGGTTCTCCGCAAAGCTGCGGATCGGCGTGGCGCCGGCAGCCGCGCGGCCGAGCCGTCCGACTGCGGGAACCGTGCCGTAGTCCGGCAGCACCAGCGACGGATGGTCGAACGGCGCGCTCTCGTTGCGCACGCGCTCGTCGGTCAGCGTCCGGAGGAACGCCGCGAGGTCAGACACGTGCGATTCCTCGAGATCCATCGCGAGAAGCGCGGGGTGGATGTTCGGCTCGTTCTGCTCATGGAAGTCGCCGCCGCGGTTGTAGAAGCGGATGACGTCCTCGAGCGTGGCCATGCTTCCGTTGTGGAAGTAGGGGCCCGTGAGCTCGACGTTGCGCAGGGTCGGCGTCTTGAAGCAGCCGTCGACGCGCGGCGCCAGGCCGCCGCCGTTGTAGAGCTGGCCGAACTCGGGCAGGTAGCTGCTCTGCTGCACGCGGCGCGAGACCGAGAGCGGCGTGCCGTTCGGATGCGTGCCGCCCACGCCGAGGTCGTCGGTCGTCGGCCGCACGCCGATGTTGTAGAAGCCCGTGTCGTAGACCGAGAGCGCGCGCTGCTGCAGCGTGGCGCGGGTCACGCCGTCGATCTCGACGCGGTAGTCGCCGATCGGCACGTTGAGCACGCTGATGCCGAGCGTGAGGTTGCCGTCGCGCACCAGCACGTCGACAAAGAGCGCCGCAGTCGGCCCGAGTCGCGCCATGGGCAGGATCGGCGCGAAGCGCCAGTTGTTCGGCATCAGGTTGCGCGGCGGCAGCGGGACCCAGACCAGGTGCTTGCCAGCCGGATCGAAGACGGTCACGCCTCCGCCGTTGAGCGGGAAGTCCAGCAGTCGCACGCTCGGCTCGAAGCCCAGCGGCGGCTCCTTGAACACCACCACGCGCGCCAGTGCATCCTGGTTGTCGTTCATGAACTCGAGCGGCGCAGGCGGGAACCGGAAGTTCGGCGGCAGCGGCGTCGGCTCGGGGATGTTGCGCGGGTCGAGCGGCCACGGATCGATGATGTCGGGCAGGCCGTCGTTGTCATCGTCGAGGTCCTCGTTGTTGCCGATGTGGTCGTGGTCGGTGTCGATCCACTCCGCCGGATCAAACGGGAAGGCGTCGACGATGTCGGGCCAGCCGTCGTTGTCGGAGTCAGGCGCGCCAGGGAACGCGCCCGCGATCGGACCAGTGTGGTCGCCGTTGCCGTTGTTGTTGACGCCGTTGCCGGCGAGGATCGCCTCGCCGACATAGCTCGCGCCCGTGAACAGCGGCGTGAAGTGGCAGAGCCGGCAGTTGGTCGCCGGCATCGACGGATCGAGGTTGAAGAACAACCGCAGGCCGCGGAGCTCCTGCTCGGTCATCACGGTGTTCGCAGTGCCTGCGGGTCCACCTTGCTCGACCCACTGGTCGTATCGCGTGTCGTCGGACACGAGCGTCGCCTCGTACATCTGCACCGCGAGGCCGAAGAAGAGCGCCATGTTGGCCTCGATCATCTTGGCGCGGCCGGGGACCTGGATGTTCGAGCACCACTCGGGCTTGAACGCGGCGCGAATCATCTGCTCGTAGGTCTGCGTGAGGCCTGCCGCGCCGGCGGAGTACGCGCCGAGCACGCTGTCGGTCGGGCTCACGCGCTGCGTGGCGAGCGCCTTCGTGCTCAGCAGCTTGTGGGCGACGTTGACCCAGTTGCGTCCGTGCGCGGCCATCTCGACGTCGTTGTTGACCGGGCCGACCGCCTGCGAGGCGAGCGACGCATGGTCGATGGAGAGACGCACCTGCACGGCGCGCCCCGTGTTCATGTCGAGCTTCCACACGCGGGCGGTCGTGTCGACCGTGCCGAACGGATTCAGGCCGTTGAACCACGCGTTCGCGCGGCCATCCCAGAACTGGCGCACATTGTGCACCGCGTTGATGACCGACGGCGCATTGCGCCCAGTCACCTGCGGGAATGCCTGGCCGTGGCTGACCCACACGGTCTCCTCGGATTCCGTGCAGCTCTCGGTGTAGTCGGTGTTGACGCCGTTAAAGACCTCGCGGAACACGCCCTGCGAGCCCGCGACATCGTCGTGGCTCTGCAGCCGCGTGCTGAATCGGTTCGCGGGATCCTCGACATGCGTAAACGGAAACGCAGCCAGCGGCGCACGCGCGCCTGGCTCGGTGCCCGACTTGAACTGTCCGTTCGTGCCGGGATGGAAGGTGTTGTTGATGCGCGCATCCGCGCCTGCCTGGTGGTGGCATGTGGCGCACGCGGTATTGCCGTCGCTGCCGATCCGCACATCCCAGAAGAGCGCCTTGCCCAGGCGGACAGCTGCCTCGCGATTCGCGATGTAGTCGTTGATCGTGGTCGGTTCGAGAACGGGGACGAGTTTGAGCGACGGCTCGAACGCAGCCTGCCCGAAGGCAGAACCGGTCAAGGCCATTCCAATCGCGATCGTCAAGCTTCCGCACAGCCGTGCGGAGAAAAGCTCGAGCATGAGCCACCTCTGGCGTCGATCGATGATCCAACAGTGTTCAAGAGGGCCCGGGACGAGCGGTACCTCTGGAAACCCGCATACCCACTACGCGAGTTGACAGGAACCTATGCCTGAACGGGTCCGAGTCAAGGTATTCACAGACAAGACTGCAAAGATCATGCGACCGATACGGACCGTACATCCCGAAAAAGACAGCGACCACACGTGAGTGTGGTCGCCGTTCCCCGCACGGTCCTCGATCAATAAGTCCCTGAGAGTTGCGCGCGGGATGTCGTGATGCCTTGAGCCTTACAGCGGTTCTCCGCCGAGTGGCTTGCGTGGCTGGTAGTTCGGGATCTTTCGCGAGGTCGCGTCGGGCTCGCGCTCGACGCCAGGAACGCGAGGTCGGCGATCGGGCGGGATCACCGCGAGCATGCTGCGCGCGGTGAGCAGGGGGTTGCCCAGCGCGGGGCACGACGACCACTTGTCGATGCGATGGTTGCCGAAGCGCGCCATGCCCGTGTGGCCGTTGAGGTTCCCGTCGAGCTCTTCATCGCGCTCGAAGAAGCCAAACGCCCAACGGATGTCCTTGATCGCGGACTTTGGTCCGCTGAAGTAGCGCCAGCCCGGACGGCCGTAGATGCCGTGGTCGATCATGTACTGCTTGAGATCCTCGGGCGAATCCTCGGCCAGCGAGAACGAGTAGAACTGCACGGGGTTGTCCATCACCGGCTTGAGCAGGTCGTAGGCACCCGCCATGTGCGTGGTCATGTCGAGGCAGATGCCCTTGCACTGCACGTACATGAACGTCGCGGCAAAGACCTTGCCGCGGATGAGGTCATCGTTGAAGCGGACGACGTTGCCGTCCTGGTCGACGAGCTCGTGGTTGCGGAACGTGCGCGTTCCGTCGGGTTCCATGTGCGTCGCGCCGGGCTCGTCGTCGAACTCGAGCTTCTTCAGGCGCGCCATCGCGTTCTGCGTCTTCTGCGTGGTGCAGCCGCTCAGGAGCGCTGCGAAAGGCAGCAGCATCGAGCCGAAGGCCTTGCGCCTGCGGAGAGTTTGTTCCTGCGTTGGTTCCGCGGGGGAGCTCACATCGCGCGCTTGCGGCGCGTGGTTGTCGACTGACCGCTGGACATCGCGCGGTGCTTCGTCTTGTGCCATGGTGGACTCCGATTGAAAGACATCCCCATCGAGCCGCGCCGGACGACGTGGCGGGCCCGACGGGGAAGTCGATCTCAACTATGTCCTCAATTCGAGGCCGTGCAAATGTTTATGGCGTGATGTCCCAACGAACCATCATCGCGTGATCCTCGTGGATCAGGTTATGGCAGTGCATCGGGTACTTGCCGAGCCAGTCGCGGAACTTGATGTACACCTGGATCTGGTCGCCCGGATAGAGCGGGTGCACATCCTTGCGGCCTTGCAGCGTCGTGCCAGCGACAGGCACGCCGTTGATGCTGAGATAGCGCGGCTCCTCGCAGTGATTATGAAGCGGATGCGACCATCCGCCCGCGGTGGAGAAGTTCCAGATCTCGGCGGTGTTGATCTTCACGGCCGCGTCGCAGCGGGTCTGATCGAAGATCTGGCCGTTGACCTGCCACATGCCGTTGCCGCGCGTGAGCGCGAACGTGCGCTCGCCGACGACGGGGACGTTCATCTCAGGCTGCGCCCGCAGGAACGTCGGCACGCGGCTGTTGTCGGGCACGCCCGTCTCGGGGCGGATGATGAACTTGAGCAGCTGCGGCGACTGGTTCATCGGCAGCGTGTTGCCGGTGGGCGCGCGGCCGTTGGTCTGCTCGGCTCGGTTGACCAGGTAGAGCGTCGTCGTCGATGCGGGCAGGCGGCTGAAGTCGATCACGATGTCCGCGCGCTCGGCGACGTGCAGCTTGACGTTCTGGCGCTCCATCGGCACCGGAAGCATGTTGCCGTCGTTGGCGAGGTACTGGAACGTCATGCCGTTCGACAGCCAGAAGTCGTATGCGCGCGAGATGCCGCCGTCGAGCAGACGGAAGCGGTACTTGCGGCGCTCGACCTCGAAGTACGGCTGCACGCGGCCGTTCACGAGGAACTTGTCGCCGAGGATGCCGTCCATGTTCATGAGATCCATGGTCAGGATGCCGTTGGCGTCGAAGTTGCGGTCGGTGAAGACCAGCGGGATGTCGTAGCGGTTCTTCACGCGCTTGCCATCGGGCACGCCGCTGGGCAGACGGAACGCATCGGGATTCGGGTCGTTCTCGTTGCCGCTGTCGAGGTCATCGTGCAGCAGCCAGAAGCCCGTGAGGCCGCGGTACACGTTCTGCGACGTGAAGTCGAGGCAGTGGTCGTGGTACCAGAGCGTGCCCTTGGCCTCGAGCTTGTCGGGCTGGCCCGTGGTGATGTCGGTCGCGTAGATGTTGGGCCAGTGGTGGTCGTGGTAGTGACCGGGGCTGTAGATGTTCCACGGGCCGCCGTCGGACTCGGGCGCGTGGTGGCCGTTGTGGACGTGCGTCGTGACATCGCAGTTGCCGAAACCAACCGGCGCGGCGGGAAGGCAGTTCGAGATGCGGCAGTGCGTCGGCTCGCCGTACCTCATCATGAAGGTCGGGCCGGGCACGCAGCCGTCGTAGGTGAAGAGCGCGCTAAAGCCCAGCTGCGGATGCGGGCGGCAGAGCTGCTCGCATGCCTGCATCTCGTAGAACTTGACGGGACGGAACTCGTCGTAGCGCTGGTGGCGCGCCTCGTCGATCGGCTCGCCGGTCACGTACTGCTGGCCGAACGGGATCGGGATCTTCCACGGCGCGAACGCAAGCGGCTGCATCCACGGCGTCGTGAACGGGCTCGTCGGGTTCTCCGCGAGCATGGACCGCGAGAACTTGGTGTTGATGAAAAACGCTCCCGTCGCGAGGGCGGTGCCCTGCGCGAACTGGCGTCGCGAGACCTTGGTATCGAGCGGATTGAGCGAACGAGACAACACGCACCTCTGTTGCCGCCGAAGCGGCGATATGTCAGCACACGCGGCGAACCGCGCTGCGAACGACAGAAGCCCGTCGAGCGACGACCCCTGATTCGCGTGCTGTGTGTTCAAGCTCGTTGCAGGGACGACTGCTGCGAGCCGGGGCAAGCCCCAGATTGACGACGCGATACTGTTGCCCCGAAACAGCGCGTTGCAAACAGCGAGCCCGGAATCCATGCAATTGTGCGGGAGCGCGTGAGCTGCTGAAGGTCGGTCTGCGCGGCCGAGGCTGGTAAACCGCTGGAAAAACGCCGATCCCCGCCGCGCGCACCAGGACGACAATGGCGCGCGCGACGGGGATGCGGACGATCGTGATTGCTTACGCGGTGATGTCCCAGCGGACCATCATGGCGTGATCCTCGTGGATCAGGTTGTGGCAGTGCATCGGGTACTTGCCGAGCCAGTCGCGGAACTTGATGTAGAACCTGATCTGGTCGCCCGGATAGAGCGGGTGCACGTCCTTGCGGCCCTGGTGCTGCGTGCCGACGACGGACTGGCCGTTGATCGACAGGTAGCGAGGTTCCTCGCAGTGGTTGTGCATCGGGTGCGCCCAACCGCCTGCGGTGGAGAAGTTCCAGATCTCGGCGGTGTTGATCTTCACGGCTGCGTCGCAGCGGTTCTGATCAAAGATGTTGCCGTTGACGGTCCACACGCCGTTCGAGCGGGTGAGCGCAAAGGTGCGCTCGCCGACGACAGGCACGTTCATTTCGGGCTGCTCGCGGAGGAAGGTCGGCACGCGGCTGTTGTCGGTGACAGAGCCCGGACGGATGATGAACTTGAGCAGCTGGTTCGCCTGGTTCATCGGCAGCGTGTTGCCGGTGGGGGCGCGGCCGTTGGTCTGCTCGGCGCGGTTGACGAGGTAGAGCTCGGTCGTCGACGCCGGCAGCTGGCTGAAGTCGACGATGATGTCCGCGCGCTCGGCGACGAGCAGCTTGACGTTCTGCACTTCCATCGGCACGGGAATCATGTTGCCGTCGTTGGCGAGGTACTGGAACGTCATGCCGTTCGACAGCCAGATGTCGTATCCGCGCGAGATGCCGCCGTCGAGCAGACGGAAGCGGTACTTGCGGCGCTCGACCTCGAAGTACGGCTGCACGCGGCCGTTCACGAGGAACTTGTCGCCGAGGATGCCGTCCATGTTCAGGAGGTCCATGGTCTGGACGCCCGTGATGGGATCGAAGTTGCGGTCGGTGAAGACCAGCGGGATGTCGTAGCGGTTCTTGACGCGCTTGCCATCGGGCACGCCGCTGGGCAGACGGAACGCGTCCGGATTCGGATCGTTCTCATTGCCGCTGTCGAGGTCATCGAAGAGCAGCCAGAAGCCCGTCAGGCCGCGGTACACGTTCTGCGACGTGAAGTCGAGGCAGTGGTCGTGGTACCAGAGCGTGCCCTTGGCCTCGCGCTTGTCGGGGTGACCGGTGGTGATGTCGGTCGCGTAGATGTTCGGCCAGTGGTGGTCGTGGTAGCTGCCGGGGCTGTGGATGTTCCACGGGCCGCCGTCGGACTCGGGCGCGTGGTGGCCGTTGTGGACGTGCGTGGTGACGTCGCAATTGCCGTAGCCCACGGGCGCAGCCGGGAGGCAGTTGGAGATGCGGCAGTGCGTCGGCTCGCCGTAGCGCATCATGAAGGTCGGACCAGGCACGCAGCCGTCGTAGGTCGACAGCGGGCTGAGCCCGAGCTGCGGATGCAGGCGGCAGAGCTGCTCGCATGCCTGCATCTCGTAGAACTTGACGGGACGGAACTCGTCGTAGCGCTGGTGGCGCGACTCGTCGATCGGCGAGCCCGTCACGTACTGCTGGCCGAACGGGATCGGCGTCTTCCACGGTGCGAATGCGAGCGGCTGCATCCACGGCGTGGTCGCCGGGCTCGCAGGCACGTTCGCGAGCATCGACCGCGAGAACTTGGTGTTGATGAAGAACGCGCCCGTGGCGAGGGCCGTGCCCTGCGCGAACGTGCGACGCGAGACCTTCGCGTTCAGGGCGTTGAACGGCGAATCAGACAAGATGCACCCCCGATGCGGTTCCGCAAAGCGAAACGTGAGCGTGCTGCGACGCAGCACGGCGCACGCCATGAGACGACTTCATGGCATACTCCTTGGTTGGTTGTTGAGCTCGAGCAGTGACGACTACTGCAAGCCAGGACGCAAGGTCCTGTGGTGACGACAATTGAATGTGGGGGCGATTTGTTCGACTGCAAGGAATGCGCGCGCGATCCTCAGTTTTCGGATCTTCAGATACAAACTGCAAAGGTCGCGCATCTCCAACCTGACCATCGCGCAACGCAACACGCAAAAAGAAGCGCACGCGCTCCTTGCCTGGCTCTTGCGAGTTTCGGCGAAGCGCGTGCGCTCCCAACCAAGGTTCGTTCCGCGGGTTCGTTCTGCGGGTTCGTTTCGCGCGATGTTTCGCGCGGAATCAGTTCGTTACAGCGTCTCCGCATTGAGCGGCGCGCGCTGCTTGTAGCCAGGGATCGGCTTCGTGTTGCCTTCTTGCGGACGCTCGAGGCCCGCGATCTTGGGGCGCTGGTCGGACGGGAACATCGCGATCATCGCCTGTGCGGTCATGCGCGGCGCGGCGAGCGCGGCGCACGCGGCCCAGCGGTCGCTCTTGTGGTAGCAGAAGCGCGCCATGCCGGTGTGTCCCGAGAGCGAGCTGTCGACTTCCTCGTTCGGATCGCCAAAGCCGAATGCCCAGCGGATGTCCTTGATGGTCTCGCGCGACGCCGAGAAGTAGCGCCAGCCCGGACGGCCGTAGATGCCGTGGTCGACCATGAACTGCTTCATCTCCTCGGGCGAGTCCTCGGCCAGCGAGAACATGTAGAACTTCACGGGGTTGTTCATGATCGGCTTGAGCAGGTCGTAGGTCTCCGCCATGCGCGAAGTCATCGAGCCGCAGATGCCGTTGCACTTGGCGTACTGGAATGTCGCGGCGAAGACCTGGCCCTCGACGAGATCCTGCTGGAAGTACGCGGTCTTTCCGTCCTGGTCGACGAGCTTGTGATTGCGGAAGGCACGCGTGCCGTCCGCACGGATCACGAACGCACCGACGCCCTCGGGGATGTCGGCGCCGGACTTCGCGTCCTTGTTGAGCTCCGAGTTGGAATCCGTTCCCGACGCGACCTTGAGTCCGCGCGCGCAGCCTCCGAGGAGGAGCGCTGCCGTTGGAAGCATCAGCCCGCCGAGCATGGCACGGCGGTTGAGCGAGGGCTGTTCGGGCTTGCCGTTGTTGGCGAATGACATGAAGTCTCCTGCCGCGGGACGATGCGGAGTGGCCTGCTGCGGGTTGGACCAAGGCAAACCTCAAGCTTGACGCGCTGACGAACGCGCCCAGCTGCCGTGGTCACGGGAACTCCGCATGGTGATGCTGACGCTCGAATGTGCCTCCGAAAGCGGAAGGCGCAACTAACTGCTGTCAAATGAGTTGCATCCGATCAATCCGGGCCGCGTGATAATACAGCCCTGTCTTTGCGTTGAAATGCGGCTCAGGCGCGCCAGTCAACCACAGGCGCGCAAAGCCCCAAGGGCTGCGCGCGGCCGTGGCATCGATGACGTGTGGCGCGAGCCGAACGTGGCCCGCGAGAGCTGCTCAGAGCTGGTTCGCCCGAAGGGGAGCGCGCGGCACGTAGCCGGGAATCTTGGTCGACGGGATGTCCGCCGGTCGGCAGAGGCCTGCGATCTGCGGGCGCTGGTCCGCGGGGAACAGCGACACCATCGCGATGGCAGTCTGCTCGGGATTGGCGAGCGCGGGGCACGCGCTCCACTTGTCGAACTTGTGGTGGCCGAAGCGCGCCATCCCGGTGTGGCCGGTGAGCGAGCTGTCGACTTCCTCGTTCGGGTCGCCGAAGCCGAAGGCCCAGCGGATGTCCTTGATCGCCTCGGGCGAACCCGAGAAGAAGCGCCAGCCCGGACGGCCGTAGATGCCGTGGTCGACCATGAACTTCTTCATGTCCGCCGGCGCGTCGCTCGCGAGCGAGAAGGCGTAGAACTGCACCGGCTTGTCCATGATCGGCTTGAGGAGGTCGTACGCCTCCGCCATGCGCGCGGTCATGCTGCCGCAGATGCCGTTGCACTTGGCGTACTGGAAGGTCGCAGCAAACACGCGGCCTTCGATGAGGTCGTCCTGGAAGTACGCGACGCGTCCATCCTGGTCGACGAGCTTGTGATTGCGGAACACGCGGGTTCCGTCCGCACGCACCAGCTGTGCGCCGGGACCTTCGGGGAACTCGATGCCCTTGGCCGCGAGCGGGCGCTCGTCGCTTGTGGCACCGTCGCTGCCGGCCTTGAGCGCGCGCGAGCATCCTCCCAGCAGCAGCGCCGCGGCGGGAACCAGCATGCTTCCCATCAGCGAGCGGCGGGTAAGCACATGAGGCGACGTTTCCTGTGCGGCGGGATGCTTCGGGATCATGCGGACCTCTTCCTGACGTTGCTGTGTGCGGGCAGCGCTTGGCGCGCCGCGGACTTCAAGCCGCTATCCGCCGCGCGCGCCAGGACGACTCGGCGCGCGCGACGGATAGTGCGTTTCTGCTTGCCGGATGTTGAGCCGGCGTGGTTGCTTGCTTGCGACGGCTTAGGGCACGATGTCCCAGCGCACCATCATCGCGTGATCCTCGTGGATCAGGTTGTGGCAGTGCATCGGATACTTGCCGACCCAGTCGCGGAACTTGATGTACACCGACATGCTCTCGCCTGGCCACATGCCGTGCACGTCCTTGCGGGCCTCGTGCGTGGTGCCGGCGACCGGCTGTCCGTTGTAGGTGAGGTAGCGCGGTTCCTCGCAGTGGTTGTGCATCGGATGCGCCCAGCCGCCCGCGGTGGAGAAGTTCCAGATCTCGGCGGTGCCGATCTTGCAGGCCGCATCGCAGCGGTTCTGGTCGAACAGGTTGCCGTTGACGGTCCACATGCCGTTGGTGCGCGTGAGGTGCCAGGTGCGCTCGGCGACGACCGGGCGATCCATCGCAGGCAGCGCGCGCAGCGTGGTCGGCACGCGGCTGTTGTCGGGCACGTTGGTCTCGGGACGGATGATGAACTTGAGCAGCTGGTGCGACTGGTTCATCGGCAGGGTGTTGCCGGTGGGTCCGCGACCGTTGGTCTGCTCGGCGCGATTGACGAGGTAGAGCGCGGTGGTCGACGCAGGCAGCTGGCTGAAGTCGACGACGATGTCACCGCGCTCGGCGACGCCAAGCTTGACGTTCTGCAGCGTCAGCGGCTTGGTGATCATGTTGCCGTCGTTGGCCAGGTACTGGAACGCCATGCCGTTGGAGAGCCACAGGTCCATGTAGCGCGAGATGCCGCTGTTGAGCAGGCGGAAGCGGTACTTGCGGCGCTCGACCTCGAAGTACGGCTGCACGCGGCCGTTGACGAGGTGCTTGTCGCCGAGGATGCCGTCCATGTTCATCAAGTCCATGGTCAGCATGCCGTTCGCGTCGTAGTTGCGGTCGGCAAACACGAGCGGGATGTCGTAGCGGTTCTTGACGCGCTTGCCATCCGGCACGCCGCTGGGGAGGCGGAACGCATCGGGATTCGGATCGTTCTCATTGCCGCTGTCGCGGTGATCGAACAGCAGGAAGAACCCCGCCATGCCGCGGTACACGTTCTGCGACGTGAAGTCGTGGCAGTGGTCGTGGTAGAAGAGCGTGCCCTTCGCCTCGAGCTCGTCGCCGCCGGCGTAGATGTTCGGCCAGTGGTGGTCGTGGCAGCAGCCGGGGTTGTAGAGATCCCAGGGGCCGCCGTCGGATTCAGGGGCGTGGTGGCCGTTGTGGACGTGGGTGATCACGTCGCAGCTGCCGAATCCCTGCACGACCGAAGGCATGCAGTTGTTGATGCGCGTGAACACGGGCTCGCCGTAGCGCATCATGAAGGTCGGTCCGGGGCACATGCCGTCGTAGCTCGAGTGCGGGCTGAACGCCAGCTGCGGGTGTGCGCGGTGCATCGTCTCGCAGACGTTGACCTCATAGAACTTCTGCGGACGGAACTCGTCGAAGCGCTGGAAGTTGGCCTCGTTGATCGGCGTGCTGTACTGCTGGCCGAACGGGATCGGGATCTTGTACGGCGCGAACGCGAGCGGCTGCACCCACGGCGTCGTGAACGGGCTCGTCGGCACATCGGCCAGCATCGAGCGCGAGAACTTGGTGTTGATGAAGAACGCGCCGGTGGCGAGGGCGGAGCCCTGCACGAACGTGCGACGGTTCACGGGCTGGCCGAGGAATCCGTTAGACATTCGTGGCCTCCGCGTGCTGGGAGGCGCTGCGCGTGAGCGCGAGAGAGGGACCGACTGCGAAGCCATCACGGTGGGTGAGGCGAGCGCCATGTGACGACAACATGGTTCTTGCTCCGAGGTGTGCATGCAGTTCGACGAGTCCCACTGGGACGACCGGCAGGGTGACGGGAGGGCGTTCCCCGTTACTCAGCGAACTGAGCCTTTAGACTTCCCCAAGATGCGGTCTGTGCAAGTTGTGTGGACGGGAATACTTACTTTTTTGCGCTCTGCAGACAATTCGGATTTGCAAGTGTCGTCTCGCTTCGGTCCGAGTTGTCGCGGCGCGTCTCGTCTCCACAGGAGAGTCGCGAATCGCACTACAGATACGCAACAAAACCAAATCTGGGTGAATCCGAGTGAATCCGTTTTGGACTGGCGCGCGCGCCAAATGTTGGAGATTGCGGCGTTGCACGGTAGTCTTCGAGGCATGCATCGCACCCTGTATCTCACCGGCGCGCTGGCCATGATGGTGGCCAGCGCAGCGTCCGCAGTCGACATCGTCAACACCTCGTTCGATAAGTACGCGGGAGGCGCGCTCTCGGGTCAGCTCGCGTGGCTCGGTGTCGCAGGCACCTGGGCCGTGAGCGGCGCGATGAACGCTCCGCAGATCGCGGCCAATGTGATCGGACCCGGCGTCGATCCCGGCATCGATCCCGTCGGTGGAACCGGCCGCATGGTGCGTCTCTGCACCGAGCGCTTCAACGCGGGCCGCACGAAGGCGTGGCTTGATCTCCTCAACAGCGGCAAGTGGGCCGCGGCGAGCGCGGGCGGCAACGGCGTGCTCGAGACCAAGGTCATGATGTACATCCCCAGCGGTCAGCTGCTCACCTCGACCTTTGGCGTGATGATCTCGAAGAGCTCGTTCGAGACCTCGGGCGGATTTCTCGTGAGCGCGCAGACGGGCGCGATCTCGCTGCTCAACGGCGGCTATGCGATCACCAACCGCACCGCGACGGGCGCGACGGTGGCGCTCAATGCGTGGAACGAGTTCACCTACCGCTGGAAGGTCGCGACCGGCGAAGGCCGCCTCTTCGTGAACGGCGTGTCGGTCGCGTCGCACACGACGACGCTTTCGGGTGCGATCTACGCGTCGAACTTGTTCTCGACCACCGACACGACGCCTGGCACGCTCAACGCGTTCGGCTACTTCGACAACCTCGTGATCGCCGCGGTGCCGTCGCTCGCGCCGCCGTGCGCGGGCGACTTCAACGGCGATGGCACGCGCGACGCTTCGGATCTCGCGACGCTTCTCGGCGCGTGGGGCGGCGCGGGCGGCGATGTCAACGGCGACGGCACGACGGACGCGTCGGATCTCTCGACGCTGCTGAGCGGCTGGGGCGCTTGCGGGTGAGTGGATGGCCGTTTCGTGCCTGACGAGCGCGTGCGCCATCTCTCCTCGGTGACCGAACGATGACCTCGAAAAACACACGCGCCCCCGGCCGATGCCGGGGGCGCGTGTTCGTTGGACTGTCGCGATCAGCGTGTTGCCCGATTACGGGCACGCGCCCCACGCGCCGAGCAGCGCCGCGAGGTCGGCGGCGTCGGTGATGCCGTCGCCATTCACATCGCCGCCCGCGCCGCCCCAGTTGCCGAGCAGGGTGGAGAGGTCGGACGCGTTGACGGCGCTGTCGTGGTTGAGGTCGGCCGGGCACGGCGGCGGCGGGGGAGTCGCCGGGCCCACTGCGCCGAAGCATTCGGTGTGGAAGCGCGAGGGCTTCGCGGGACCAGCCGCAGTGCCATTGGCGTAGTTGCCGAAGGCGTAGTTCGTGAACACGTCGAGCTCGTTGTACATGCCGAAGCCGAGCCACGAGGCGCCGATCCCGGGCGCGTACACGATGCGCGGTCCGTTGCTGCCGGCGAGCGTGAGCGAATCGCCGATCAGGCGCGCCGCGACGAAGTAGCCGCCGAGGCCCGCGTTGGTCGCGTTGCTGGTGTTGAGCGCAACGTGCGGACGGGTCGCGGGGTTCGGGAACTCCCAGGCGACGCGCTCCAGGCTCGTGGCCGTGGTCGCGGCCAGCTGGAAGGTCTGCGATGCCACGACGGTTCCGGGCGTGTACGCCGCGCCGTCCCAGTTCATCTCGACGAGCGACATCTCCAGGCCAACGGCCGGAGCCGCCGTGGTCGAGGTGCCGCCGCGCAGGATGCCCATCACGATCTTGCTCGGCGTGAAGACATCGCCCGCAGCAGCGGGGGTGAAGCAGTTGGAGTACCAGGTCTTCGAACCAACGCCGTCCGCAGCATCGGTGGGGCGCCAGTACGAGGTGTGCTCGAACGTGCGGCCGTAGAACTGGTCCGCGGGCGCAGCGACCGCGTCGGTCACGACGCCGTACGCGCTGACCATGAAGCGCGCGGGATTGTCGCGGAGCGTGCCGGTGGTCGCGTCCGCGGTCTGGCCGAACCAGAACGTCGGGGTGAACACGCCGGTGTTCGCATTGAAGATGCCGAAGTTGTTGATCGCGCGACCAGGGGTCGGCTCGTACACGACGCGCCAGCCGTTGTTGCCGTTCGCCGCGTTGGGACCAGTGAAGCGCACGCCGACCCAGAAGCCGCCGTAGCCGTTGGCGCCCTGCGTCGTGGTCTGCAGGTTGACGACGGGGCGCGTCGCCACGTCGGGCCAGTTGAGCACGACGTTCTCGGTGTACGCGCTCTCGCTGGCGGCGAGCTGGCGCGTCTCGGTCGCGACGGTCGCGCCGAGGCCGTAGGTGGTGCCGTTCCAAGTCATCTCGACGACGGTGATCTCAAGGCCGACCTCGGGCGCGAGCGTGGTGACGCTGCCGACGCGGCGGATGCCGAGGTTGAGCTGGTTGAGGCGAAGGTGCGAGCCGCCCGATGCGTACACGTAGCAGTCGGTGTACATGACCGAGTTCGGTCCGTAGGTCGTGGAGCCGTTCGCGTTGTAGCGGGTACCGGACTCGGTGCCTGCCGTGAAGACCGCGGGGTCGAGCTGCGCCTGCGCGGCACTGGTCAGACCCACGAGCGCAGAGAGCGCGATCGCGAGGGAGCGAGCGTTGAACATTCGAACTGTCTCCTCTGAGGGAACGGATATGCGGCGATCACGGGAACGCCGCTTGGATCTGGAGACTCTACCGTGAGCGTGGTGATGTTGGATGCGGACAGCGAGCGCCGCGGACACGCGCGCCCGACCGACGCAGCGCCAAGTCGCGGCGCGCGCATGAAATCTCGCGCTGCGCGTGGGTTACGCGTTTGATGCACAGCCAGCGCGCGCGATCACGCGACCGGCGCCGTGTTCCGCAGCAGCACGTCGCCGGGCAGGCGATACACGACTTCGAACGTCGGCATGAGCTCGAGCAGCTTCGCGAGCGACGGTTCGCCCTCGTAGAGTTCCTCGTTGCTGTACTCGCAGTAGAGGAAGCGCGTGCGCGCGATCGCCTTCGGACCCGCGGTCGCGAGGTCGCCCTCGGCGCCCTGCATGTCGGCCCAGATGAAGTCGATCGGCCCGGGCGCGTGCTTCGACGCCCAGGTGTCGAGCGTGCGGACCTCGACCGAGATCTTGCGCGTGAACTTGCACCACGGGTACTTCTCGAGGTGGCCCTTCGGTGTGCGCAGCGAGCCCGACTGGTCCCAGCCCTCGGGGTAGTTCTTCTTGAGGAGGTCCGTCTCCCCCGGCGGGAGGCCGTTGCTCATGTGGAAGTCCGCGCGGCCGTTGAGGCCGCCGATCGCCATCTGGTAGAGCTTGGAGCGCGGGCTGTTGACCATCTTGCGGTGCACGGCGAACGCGCGCGGATCGGGCTCGAACGAATGCACGGTCGCGCGCGGAAACGCCTGCATCAGCGCCACCGTGTGATCGCCGTGGTGCGCGCCGACCTCGAGGATGGTGGTCGCGTCGACGCCGATCAGCTTCTGCAGGATGGCGCCGGTGATATCGATGTTGGTGACGGGCGGGATGTCGCGTGCCATGTGGATCGGTTCTCCTTCAACGGACGTCGCCCGCGGCATCGCGAGTCGAGGCGAAATGTAGCTGAGGCGGTGTCGTCGCCATCCCCGCGCCCATTTGCGAAGAAGTTGAGGCCCCAGGCCTCAACGACAGTCGCAAATGACCATCACGACCCGCTCCAAAACGCAGAACGGAAGGCCTCTAGGCCTTCCGTTCTGCGTTTTGAAGCGGGTGAAGGGATTCGAACCCTCGACATTCACCTTGGCAAGGTGACACTCTACCACTGAGCTACACCCGCATTTGCCTGTCCGCGGTTGCCCGCGGGTCGGGAAAGATAGCAGAACTTCGGCGGTCGGCAAGTGGGTTGGTCACCGGGTTCGCAGGTCGGCTCGACTCGTGCATGAACGTCCCGCATAACCCGCACAGACCGCCGTTTGGAGCGGTCACCAGCCTCGGACGACCGCCGCGCCTGCGATCACCCCGCCCAGGATCTTGGCCCCGTGGAAGAGGTCGCCAAGCGGCAGCGGATAGACCGGGTTGAGCACGACCGCCATGGCGGCGCAGAGACCGCACCAGATCGCGCTGCCCGCTCCCGCGAACATGATCGCGCCGAACGCGAAGAGCCCGCAGGCCACCCAGCGCGTGATCTCGTCCGTGACCGTGGTCGGCAGCACATGCAGCGCCTGACACAACAGGAACGCGCTCAGGAGCGCGAGCGGGATCAAGGCTGCCTTACCGATGCCGCCACCACCACCAGATTGCTTTGCCATGCCTGTCCTATCGGCGCGTGGGCGCGCGTGGCACAAACGAAACAGGGCGGGACCGCGAGGTCCCGCCCTGTGGAGATTCACAACTGGAGATTCACAGCGGATCGATCACTTGTCCGCTTCGGGCAGGCCCATGCCGCTGCGGTTCGGGTACTTCGGCTTCGGCGTCGGCTTGTAGCCGTTGGTCTCGATCTGCTTGAGCAGGACCTCGACCGCCTTCACGATCTGCGGGTCGGCGCCGTCCTTCATCAGGCCCGGGTCATCGAGCACCTCGATGGTCGGGTCGATGCCGTGGCCCTCGACGCCCCACGTGCCGTCGGCCTCGTAGAAGCCAAAGCAGGGGACGCTGATCGTGCCGCCGTCCATGAGGCCAGGGTTGCCGGCGATGCCGACGAGTCCGCCCCAGGTGCGCGTTCCGATCACGTCGCCAAGCTTGTTGTGCTTGAAGAGCCACGGGAACATGTCGCCGCCCGAACCCGCGAGGCCGTTGATCAGCATCGCCATCGGGCCACGGTGACCATCCGGCGGCCACGCCTGGTCGCGCGCGTCGCGGCGAGCCCAGAAGTTGGTCACAGGACGGTTGAGCAGCTCGATGAAGCGCGTCGGAATCTGTCCGCCGCCGTTCCAGCGGTCGTCGATCATGAGCGCGGGCTTGGTGCGCTGGCCGTAGAACTGGCGCACGAGTTCCGTCTGCCCGTCCACGCCCGTGTTCGGCACGTAGATGTAGCCGATCTTGCCGCCCGAGAGTTCCTCGACGAGCTTGCGCTTCGACTCGACCCACGCGCGGTAGTGGAGGTTGTCCTCGCTCGCGATCGGCGTGACGACGATGTCCTTCGCGTCCTTGTCCATCACGGGCTTCTTGGAGACCGTGAGCACCGTCGCCTTGCCCGCGAGGCCGACGAACGGCGCCCACGGATCCTTCGACGTGTCGACCGCGTTGCCGTTGACCGCGAGGAGGTAGTCGCCCTCGCCCACGCCGAGACCCTGCGCCGCGAGCGGGCTGCGCGCCTCGTTGTCAAAGGTCGCGCCGGTCGGGAACTTCGCGAGCTTCCACGCCTTCGCGGGCGTGCCGTCGTCGTTCATCGCCGCGGCGAAGTCGACGCCGAGCATGCCGACCGAGCGGCTCGGAACGCTTTCCGTGTCGCCCTGGCCCTGCAGGTACGCGTGGCCGACGTTGAGCTCGGAGATCATCTCGCTGATGAGGAAGTTGAGGTCCTCGCGCGTGACGACCGCGGGGAGCATCGCCTCGTACTTGGTGCGGATGCCGTTCCAGTCGACGCCGTGCATGCCCGGGTCGTAGAAGTAGTCGCGCATGATGCGCCACGCGTCGACGAGGATCTGCTGACGCTCGTGGCGCGGGTGCACGTCGACGAGCATCGGGCTCGTGACGATCGGCTTCGGCGTTGCGCCGGGGCTGGCCGGAGCGATCGACGCGCCGCCACCACGCATGCCGCCGCCGCCGAGAAGCAGCTTGCGGCCATCGGCGGAAATCTGGAAGCGCGAGCCGGGAGCGCCGGCCGCTTCCGACGGCGACTTCGACGACAGGTCCATGATGCGCACCGAGCCATCGCGGCCGTAGAGCAGCTGGTTGTTGTCGCTGAAGGCGATCGAACCGAACGAGCCCGCAGGCGCGGGCAGCTGGATCGCGCGCGCCTCGAAGCCGTCGAGGTCGATGACGAACTCCTTCTTCGCGGGACGTGCGTCGGCAGGCTTGCCGTCGCCCTTCGCATCAGCAGCCTTCGCCTCGCCGTCCTGCTTCGCGGCGTTCGCGCGCGTCGCGCTGATCTCGATCTTCATGCTGCTGCCGTCCGGTCCGCTCGCGGTGGCGGTGCCGTGCATCGCATCGCCCTCAACGATCGCCTCGACGTCGTAATGGGCCTGGCCCATCGCGCCGCCGAGCTTGAGGGTCTTGGTGTCGGCCGCCCAGGTTCCCGCGAGATCGATCGTGCCTTCCTTGGTCACCGACTTCGCGGTGACCGCGTTGCCTTCGCCCATCGTGACTTCGAGCGTGAACTCGACGTTCTCGTGGCCCGGACCGTTGGCGGTTCCCTTCCACGTGCCTGCGGGAGTCGCAGCAGCAGCGGGGGCGTCGGACTTCTTCTCGTCCTGCACGGTGATCGAGCTTGTGTTCTCGAGGTTCATGTCACCGCGACGACGACCACGACCGCCGGGATTGCCGCCGCCGGCCGGAGGGCCGCCGGGACCACCAGCGCCACCAGCGCCGGGACCACCGCCGCCCGGACCACCGCCGCCAGCGGGGCGACCATCGTCCTTCTGGCCTTCCTCATCGCTCGTCGGGAGCCACGGGAGCTTGAAGTCCTTCTTGAGCGGCACCGCCATCAGGACCTGCGAGTTGTTGTAGATCCAAGTCGTGTCGAACTCGCCGTAGGTCGGCGAGAAGTTGCGCTGGCTGGTGAACACGAGCCACTCGCCCTTGCGGTCGAAGGTCGGATCGCCGTCGCCGTAGAAGCCGCTGGTGACCTGCGTCGTCGCCTTCGCGGGATCGGTGGCCTTGGTGTCGTGGATGTAGATCGCCTCGAGCTGCGTCTGGTCGCATGAGCGCGACCAGGTGATGTAGCGCGAGTCGTGCGAGAACGACACGCCCATGCCCTGCGGCGCCTCGGGGTTCTGGTCGAGGTGCGTGCGCGAGCCGTCCTCGAGCTTGATCAGGTCGAGGTTGCCGGCCTTGTCCTGCAGGGCGAGCGTCTTCGAATCAGGCGACCACGAGATCGAGGTGTAGAACGCGTGCGAGTCCTTGGTGACCTGCTTGATGTCGCCCTTGCCGTCGCTGCCCTTGCCGTCGGCAGCCATGGTGTAGAGTTCGTACTCGCCCGTCGCGTCGCTGAAGTACGCGAGGGTCTTGCCATCCGGGCTCCACGCGACCGAGCGCTCGAACGAGGTGTCCGAGTTGGTCAGGTTGCGCGGGGTGCCGTTCTCGGCGGGCGCGGACCAGATGTCTCCGCGCGCGACCACCGCGACGCGCTTGCCGCTCGGCGAGATCGACGCGCCCTGGATGTTCTCCGCAGCGTCGACGGTCGCGACGCGCAGCGTCTCGCGGTCGCCGGGAACGCGGATGTCGACCGCGAACGCGAGGCCCTTGCCGAGCTCCACGCGGTAGATGCGGTCGCCGTGCTGGAGGACCATCTCGCCATCGGTGCCGTCATCGGGGCCGATCGCGGGCCACTTCACGTCGTGGGTCTTGAAGTGCGTGACCTGCTTGGTCTCGCCCGACTTGGTGTCGTAGCTCCACACGTTGAGCGTGTTCGCCTCGTCGGCGCCGCGGTCGGACAGGTAGAAGACCTTGCTGCCGTGCCACATCGGGAGCGTGTCGGTGCCTTCCCAGTCGGTGATGCGCTTCGACTCGCCCGTCTTGACGTTGAACAGCCACACGTCGGTGGCCATGCCGCCGCGGTAGCGCTTCCAAGTGCGGGTGTCGGTCGAGTGCGGGGTGTACGCGAGCCACTCGCCGGTCTTGTCGAGCGAGCCGTTCGCGCCGTACGGCACGGGGAACTTGGTCGGCAGGCCGCCGGTCGCGGGCATCCAGTAGAGCTTCTGCGCGCGGGCGAGGCCCTCAAGCGCGGCGGTCGAGTAGATCAGGCCCTGGCCGTCGGGAGTCCAGTCGCACAGACCCTCGGGCGCCGGGTGATGGGTCACGCGCTGCGGGATGCCGCCCTCGGTCGCGATCGTGTAGATGTCGACGCCCTGGTCGTAGTTCGCGCGGAACGCGATCGTCTGGCCATCGGGCGAGAAGCGCGGCGTGCCCTCGAACCCACGCGGGCTCGCGACCGGTCGCGCCTGTCCGCCTTGCTTGGGCACGATCCAGAGGTCGTTCGCGTAGACGAAGACGATCTCGGTCTTGGAGATGTCGGGGTAGCGGCAGAGGCCGGTGGTCGGGTCGACGCTGTCGGCGGCGACCGGGGTTGTCACGGGGGCGAGCGAGAGAAGCGCAGACGAAAGGATCGACGCGCACGCACATCCAAGCTGGGCGATAGGCATAGGCGGGGATGTTAGGAAATCGTCCTCGCGCCGTTGCGGCCCGAGCCGCGTGCGCGTTGTCTTTTTTCCAAGATCGACAACGGCAGGCCGATCAGGTCGCGTCGTCGGCGCCGGAGCTGGGCCCCGTGTCGCCGTCGGGCGCACCGCCGCGCTCGCGCCTCGACCGTGGCGCGTCCGACTCCTGCAGCGTGCGGTCGAGTTCCTCCTGAGACAGCACGCCTTGATCCGCGAGGATCCGCCGGATCTTGATGAGCCCACGCCGCGCGTGCGTCTTGACGGTGCCGAGCGGCATGCCCGTCGCCGTCGCGATCTGCTCGTGCGAGTAGCCCTGGTGGATCGCCAGCGTCAGGACCTGCTGCTGCTCGGGGCGCAGCTGGTCGAAGGCAAGTTGCGCAATCGCGCGCTGCTCGGTGAGGTCGGTCTCGTCGGCGCGCTCGCGCACGTCCTCGACGGTCTCGGGAATCTGCGGGACCTCGGGCCTGCGCATCTTGCGTCGGCCGCGGTCGATCAGCCTGCGCCGCGCGATCATCGCCACGAACGTGGTCTCGCTCGCGATCGATGGATCGAACCGGGCCGCGCTCTTCCAGAGGTCTATGAAGATCTCCTGGACCGCGTCTTCGGCATCGGCAGGGCTCGAGCAGAGGCGCCGCGCCAGGCTCCACACGAGTCCATTGAACCGCGCGATGCACTCAGCGGGAGCGGAGGCATCGCCAGCGGCGACACGCGCGAGGATGGACGGCTCGTCTTGCACGCAGAGGACCGAAAGTCCCCGCGAGTGTAGCGGAAACGTTCCGATGCCCACGCGGCGAGTCCACGCACGTGGGTCCACGCACGCGGGTCTACGCACGCGGGTCTACGCAATCTGGGGCAGGCCCTTAGCTCGGCCGCTCGGTCGTGAGGCTCGAGGCGATCTCCTTGAGCGTGAGCGACACACGGTCCGCGGAGAGCGCGATCTCGCTGATGGCCTTGTCCAGCGTCTCGCGCACGGCGGCGGCGGGGCCGATGTTCTGCTCATTCAGGCTCGCCGAGAAGAACGCGCGCAGGTCGGCGAGCTCGTGCGAGTACTCGTCGGTGGCTTTGTAAAGACGGTCGAGCTCGAGCTTCATGTCGGCGAGCTGGCGCTCGACGGACTCCTTGCGGATGAGCATCGCCGCGCGGAGGTCGGGGTTCTTGATCGTGTCGCGCGTCTGCGCGTAGGCCTCGAGGTACGAGGCGGCGGACTTCTCGACGCCCTCGATGGCGCGCTTCACGCCGTCGATCGACGAGGTGTACTTCTCGATCGAGCTGCCGAAGCCCTTGTAGAGCGTCTTGAGGTCGCCGCCTTGCGCGAGCATCGCGTCGTACGCGGCCTTGGCGTCGAGCGTGGCCTGGCGCAGCGTGTCGAGGCTCTCGGTCGAGCGGGTCATCGAGGCCGCAGCCGAGTTGGCCTTGGTAAACGCAGCCGTGTTGCAGGCGGCAGGAGCAATCACGAGAAACGCCGTGACGATGAGAGCGAAGGTGCGCATGGGCGCGGAGCGTAAGCGTTCACGCGCCGCCGCGCGAGGTCGGCGGCGGCGTGCGTCGCGGGATCGCCCCATCGTGCCTAGCACCAGAGGAAGCAGCCGCAGCTGCGACCGCTCAAACCCCGAAGCAGCCGCAGCTGCCGGGCCACCCCAGCATGATTCGCACCAAAGGAAGCAGCCGCAGCTGCGACCGCTCAAACCACGAAACGGTGGGGGAGGGATTCGAACCCTCG
This sequence comes from uncultured bacterium, assembly GCA_903891095.1. Lineage (GTDB taxonomy): Bacteria > Planctomycetota > Phycisphaerae > Phycisphaerales > SM1A02 > QWPT01. Next base: position 40,747 of record CAITDI010000121.1, read on the forward strand.
AGACCCTGACGGGTCTGCCGGTTTTCAAGACCGGTACCTTCAACCGCTCGGCCACCCCACCTGCGGGGCGCGGAGTCTAGCGGAACGCGCGACTGCTCACGCAAGCCGCTCCGTGTGCGGCGCCGAGCGCGGGGTGATGAGCTTCGCGATGCACGCGGTCCAGCCCGTCTGGTGCGACGCGCCGCAGCCACGCCCCGTCTCGCCGTCGAAGTACTCGTAGAAGTTGATCAGCTCGCGGAACGTCGGATCGGTCGCGTACTTCGGATGCATCGCCAGGCTCGGCCGCACGCCCGCCGCGTCGGGGAGGAAGAGCCGCGCATTGCGGCGCGCGATCTCGTCGGCGGCGTCGAGCAGCGTTCCCTTGCGGCCGCTTCCCACGGGCAGCTCGACGGTGAACTCGTCGCCGTAGTAGTGGTGGAACTTCTGCAGGCTCTCGACCAGCAGCATGTTCATGGGCATCCAGATCGGGCCGCGCCAGTTGGAGTTGCCGCCAAAGAGCCCCGTCTGGCTCTCGGCTGGCTCGTAGCGCACGGTGTACGCCTTGCCGTCGATCTGGATCGAGTACGGCGTATCCGCGAGGTCGCGCGAGATGCTCCGCACACCGTACGGCGAGAGGAAGTGCTGCTCGTCGAGCGCCTTCCGCAGCAGGCACTTCATGCGGTGTCCGCGCAGGAGCGACAGCAGGCGCCGCTCGCCGCGGCCAGGCTCGTCCCAGCGCGACACGAGCGCCGACATCTCGGGTCGCTCGCGCAGGAACCACTCGAGCCGCTCGCGGAACACGGGCAGCTGCGCCAGCACTTCGGGCTCGATCGTCTCGACCGCAAACAGCGGGATCAAGCCGACGACCGAGAGGATCTTGAGCGGCTCGATGCGCCCGTCAGGCAGGTGCATCATGTCGTAGTAGAAGCCGTCCTCGTCGTTCCACAGGCCGACGCCCTTGCCGCCCATCTTGGTCATCGCCTCGGCGATCTGGAGGAAGTGCTCGAAGAACTTCGCCGCCATGTCCTGATAGAGCGGACGCTCGTGCGCGAGCTCGATCGCGATGCGCATCATCGTGAGCGCGAACATCGCCATCCAGCTCGTGCCGTCGGCCTGCTGCAGCCGTCCGCCGCCCGGCAGCGGCTGCGAGCGGTCGAACACGCCGACGTTGTCGAGCCCGAGGAATCCGCCCTCGAAGATGTTGCGGCCGAAGGCGTCCTTGCGGTTCACCCACCAGGTGAAGTTGAGCAGCAGGCGGTTGAACGCCGCGGTGAGGAAGTCGACGTCCGCGACGCCGTTGCGGCGACGGTCGATCTGGAACACGCGCCAGCACGCCCACGCGTGGATCGGCGGATTGACGTCGCTGAAGTTCCACTCGTACGCGGGCAGTTCGCCCGACGGATGCATGTAGTGGTCGGTGAGCAGCTTCGAGAGCTGGCCTTTGGCAAAGTCCGCGTCGACGTTGGCGATCGCGACGCAGTGGAACGCGAGGTCCCATGCCGCGAACCACGGGTACTCCCACGTGTCGGGCATCGAGAGCACGCTCGACGCGGCGACGTGGCGCCATTGCGCGTTGCGGCCCGACTTGCGCTGTTCCGGCGGCGGCGGCTGCAGCGGATCGCCGTCGAGCCAGCGGCGCACGTCGTAGTCGTAGTACTGCTTGGAGAGGAGAAGTCCCGCGTACGCCTGGCGCTGCACGCGGCGCTCTTCCGCCGAAGCGAGCCCGCGGTGCACGAAGCCGTAGAACTCGTCGGCCTCGCGCGCGCGGACCTCGAGCAGGCCCGCGACGTCGTGCACCGCAAACGTGCTGTCGGCGGGGCAGAGCACGAGATCGATCGTGCGGCGCTCGCCGGGACCGAGCGTGAGGCGATGCCACGCGCCCGCCTTGGTCCCGCGCATGTGCGCGTTCACCGCGCCGATCTCGCCGCCGACAATGCGGTCGTGGAACGCATCCTTGGGCGCGCCGTCGCTCGCAGGCGGGCGCCCGCCGATGTGGTAGAGGCGGTCGAAGTTCGTCTCGTTCTCGCAGAAGAGCGGCTCGGGCCGCAGCGTGTCGTCGCCGGCAAAGCGCAGCTCCATCGCGCCGAGCGCGGGGCAGTTCGCGACGAACGCGTTGCCCGCGGGCGCGAGCTCGATGGTCGGCTTGGCGGGCACCGCGTCGGGATTGGCGGCGTTGCCCCACGACCACGAGTTGCGGAAGAACAGCTGCGGAATCACGTGGATCTCCGCCGCCTCCGGCCCGCGGTTCACGATCTCGATGCGGAGCGCCGTCTCCTTGTCCGAGTGCTTGGCGTAGGTCGCCCACACCTCGAAGAACCGGTCGTCGTCGAGGATGCCCGTGTCGAGCAGCTCGAACTCCAGCTGTTGCCTGCCGCGCGCGGCGTTCTCGCGCACGAGATCCGCGTACGGAAACGGCCGCTGCGGATACGCGTAGAGCATGCGGTTCCACGCATGGCTCGGCAGCGCGTCGACGTGCCACCAGAGTTCCTTCGCGTCCTCGCCGTGGTTGCCCTCGGAGTTGGTGAGGCCGAAGAGCCGCTCCTTGAGGATGCCGTCGCGGCCGTTCCACAGCGCGATCGAGAGGCAGAGGTGCTGGTTCTTGTCGCTCCAGCCGAAGAGGCCGTCCTCGCCCCAGCGGTACGCGCGGCTGCGCGCGTGGTCGTGCGGGAACGAGTCCCACGCCGAGCCGTCCGCCGAGTAGTCCTCGCGCACCGTGCCCCACTGGCGGCACGAGACATAGGGACCCCACACGCGCCAATGCGCCGTGCCCGCGCGTTCCTCACGAAGTCGCGCATGCTCGGCGGTGGGGGCGCGGTGGTGGTTGTTCATGCGCGTGGGGTTCCGTGCGTGGTTGCCAGCGAGAGCCCTTCGAGCAGGCAGCCGACGCTCCACGCCTGCATCGGGCAGCCGCGCTGCTCATGCGGCGAATCGCCGTCGGCAACCTCGCCGATCGAACCCATGCCGCCGTCGCGAAGCTGGCCTGAAAGATCCGCAACCATGAGCCGCGCGAGGTGCGCGCCGCGGTCGCGGTCGTGGAGCGTTTCGGCGATCAGCCGCAAACCCGCGAGAAACGGCCACGCCGTGCCGTTGTGGTACGCGAAGTCGCGCGAGCGCTGGTCGCCCTCGTAGCGGCCGCGGTATCCGGGCGAGTTCGGCGCGAGCGTGCGCACCGCAAGCGGCGTCGCGAGCTGCGCGGCGATCTTGGCGAGCGCACGCTTGCGCGCGTCGGCGTCGAGCGGCCACGCGGTCGACGCGAGCGCGAAGAGCTGGTTCGGGCGCACGAGACGCTCGTCGCCCGCAGGACCGTCGAGCACGTCGATCAGGCAGCCGAGTTCCGCGCTCCAGAAGCGCGCGAACGACGCGCGCGCCTTGGCCAAGCGCGCCGCGATGTCCGCAGCGGCCGCGTCGTGTCCCGCGAAGCGCCCGGTCGCGAGCGCCTCGCCGATCGCCGCGAGCGACGCGATCCACAGCGCGGAAAGCTCGACGGGCTTGCCGATGCGCGGCGTCACCACGGTGTCGCCGATCTTCGCGTCCATCCAAGTGAGCTGCAGGCCGTTCTCGCCCGCCCGCACGAGGCCGTCGGCTTCGTCGATGCGGATGCCGTGCCGCGTGCCGCGCGCGTAGTTGTCCACGATCGAGAGCAGCGCGGGCAGCGCGCGCGCGAACCACGCGTCGTCCTGCGACGCGCGCCACGCCTTGGCCGCGGCGATGATCGCCAGCAGCGGCGCATCCGCGCTGTGGAACTCGGGCTCGCTCGTCTCGTCGGGAAAGCGGTTCGGCAGCAGGCCGTCGGAAAGATGCTCGAGGAACGTGTCGAGCACGAGCTTCGCGTCGTCCGCGCGACCCGTCGCAAGCAGCAGTCCTGGCAGCGCGATCATCGCGTCGCGGCCCCAGTCCTCGAACCACGGGAATCCCGCGATGATCGAGCGGCCTTCGCTGCCGTCCTTGCGGTGGCGCTGCACGACAAAGCTGTCGGCCGCGAGGCAGAGCGATTGGAGTTCGGCGGGGCCGCTCGTCAGGTCGGCGCGCGCGAGCAACGCGCGGCGGCGCTCGGACTCGGCGGCGAGTATGCGCGCGCCGCAGACATCGAGCGTGTCGATATCAGGCGCGAGGCCGATCACGAACGCGCGCGATTCGCCGGGCGCGATGCTCGTGCTCAGTGTCAGCGCGTGGCACGCGGAGCCGACCGCGTCGTATCCGCGCGCGCGTTCCTCGGCCAGCTGATGGCGTCGCCACCAGTTCGCCGCGGGCGCAAGCGTGCCGCCTTCGCATGCGGCAAAGAGCGTGACGGCGTCGGGAAGTTTCGCCGTCTTCGGCAGCACGATGCGCGCGCGCGCGCCGTTCGACGCGGAGTCGACGGTGGACTGCGGCAGCCAGTTCGCATCGGGATCGAGCTGGTGCTGCCCGCGGTGCTCGACGAATACGCGCGCCGACAGCGAGATCGCCTCGGGCGCGTCGACGAGCGTCCACACGACGGCGACGGCGCGCTCGTCGCGGAGCATGACGATGCGCTTCTCCAGGCGCGCGGGACCGGCCTCGAAGGTCCACGTCGGCACGCCGTCCTCGAGCGCAAAGCCCGAGATCGCGCGATGTCCATCGGGGTCGACCGAGCCGTCCGACCATCGCCGCGTGGCGAGCGAGATGCGCTGCTTGCCGATCGCGACGTCCTCGTCGATGAACGGCACGAGCATGCGTCGGCCGATCGGCGCGCGCGCCGCGCCGATGAGCAGCCCGTGGTAGCGGCGCGTCGCGAGCAGCGATGTCGTGCCGAGCGCGTAGTCGCCCCAGCCGGTCGTCGCGAGCCATTCGCGGCGCGTGCCTTCGGTCAGGTCGCTCGCGGCGTGTCGCCCGAGCGAGATGCGCTGGCTGAATGCAGCGCCGATGCTCGCGGAGTTGTCGTTGCTTCGATCGTTGGTCATGCGCGTCGCCGGGCCGAGGATCCCGAACGATACTTGAACCGTGCGCGATCGCTCACCCGATCCGCGATCCTGGCCACGGACCTGCGAAGAGGTGGACATCCGCCTCATGCGCGTGGAAGCGCGCGAACTCGCCGGTCGGCAATTCCTGCGCCTCGGCGGCGTGGAGGCGAGCGCGCAGGGTGCGGCCGTCGCCGCGCGCTGCGATCACGTCGGTGAACAGCCCCGCGGGTTCGTGCGCGAGGACCTTTGCCTCGATCGCGATCGACGGCGCCGCGGGCGTGCCGACGCGCAGATGCCACGGGCGAATGCCGAGGAGGAGCGGGGCGCCGCCCGCCGCCGCCTGCGCGTGCTGCATGAACGCGGCTTTGAACGCGCAGCCCGCAGCGCGTCCGTCGCCCGTGCACTCGATCACATGCATGCCGAGGTCGTCGACGAGCTGCGCGACCTCGAGGTCGTTCGGCCGCGCGGCGATGTCGCGTGCGGCGCCGTGGGCGCGCACCTTGCCCGCGATCAGGACGAGCAGGTCGTCCGCGATCGCCAGCGCATCGGTCGGATCGTGCGTGACCACGATCGCCATCGCGCCCGTCGAGCGCTGCAGTTCGCGCACGAGCTGGCGCACGACGAATCGGTTCGCGCGGTCGAGGTTGGCAAACGGCTCGTCGAGGAGCACAAGTTCAGGCGAGCGGATGAACGCGCGGCCGATCGCCACGCGACGGCGCTCGCCGGCGGAAAGCGTCGCAGGCTTGCGCGAGACCAAGGCAGCGAGGCCGAGCGAATCCGCAAGCGCGCGGACGCGCGACGCCCGCCGCTCGCGCGGCTCGTTGCGCGGCATCGCGGCGGAATCGAGGTTCTCCGCGACCGTGAGATGCTCATGCAGCGCCGCGTCGTCGAACGACATGCCGATGCTGCGCTCGGACGGCGCGCGCGTGGTCCACTCGTCGCCGTTGCAGCGGATCGCGCCCGCCGCGGGCGACTCGAACCCCGCGATCAGCGAAAGCAGCGTGCTCTTGCCAGCGCCCGATGGCCCGACGATCGCGAGCAAACGCGCGGGCTCCAGCGCGAACGAGACGCTGTCCAGCACGCGAACCGAGCCGCGCGCACCGCGCCGATCAAACGACACACTCTCGACCGCAAGCCCGCCGCCGCGCATTCCATCGCGATGGAACGCCGCGCGGTCCGGCATCAGCCGCGCTCCGCCCGCCGGCGCTTGAGCTCGGCGTCGATGAAGTCGGACACATGCCCGTCGAGCACATGCTGCGGGTTGCCCACTTCATGGCCCGTGCGGTGGTCCTTCACGCGGTTGTCGTAGAAGACATACGAGCGGATCTGGTTGCCCCAGTCGCGCGAGACCTTGCCGCCGGTGGCGGCGTTGAGCTCGTTGGCGCGGCGCTCTTCCTCGATCAGCTCGAGCTTGGCCTGGAGCACGGCGAGCGCCTGGGCCTTGTTCTGCGGCTGATCGCGGTAGGTGCTGGCGACGACCTGCAGGCCCGTGGGCAAGTGGGTCACGCGGATCGCCGACGCGACCTTGTTCACGTTCTGCCCGCCGGGGCCCGACGCGCGCACGAACGCGACGATCTCGAGGTCGTTCGCGGGAATCACGAGATCCGTGTGCTCGAACTCGGGCGTCACGTCGACGGTGGCGAAGCTGGTCTGGCGCTTGCCTTCCGCATTGAACGGCGACACGCGCGCGAGGCGGTGCGTGCCGCGCTCGCAGTTCATGTAGCCGTACGCGAACGGACCGACCACGCGGTACGACACTTCGCTGATGCCCGCCTCAGGCCCGAGGGAACGGCTGATTTCCTCGATCTTGAAGCCCATCTCCTGGAAGTAGTAGAGGTACATGCGCTCGAGCATGCCCGCCCAGTCTTCGGCTTCGGTGCCGCCTGCGCCCGCCTGGATGGCGACGAAGCAGCTGCGGTGGTCGTGCTTGCCCGAGAGCAGGGACTGCTGCTCGATCTTGTCCATCTTGGCCTGGAGGCCGAAGAGGGTCTCGTCGACTTCGGCGAGCATATCTCTGTCGCCTGCTTCCTTGGCCAGCTCGTAGCCGACCTTGGAGTCCTCGAGCAGGCGGACCGCATCCTCCAGCGGCTCGATCTGAGCGCGGACGATCTTGCTCTCCTGGATGACCTTCTGCGCCGCCTTGGCGTCGTTCCAGAACTCGGGAGCATTCATGCGGTCGTTGAACGCCGCGCGCTCCTGCATCTTTTGATCGTAGTTAAAGAGAGTCGCGGAGCGTCAAAATCCGCGCCTCGAGTTGGTTGATCACCGGCTGGTGAGCGTCGTAATGCATGGGGCGCGAAGTGTAGCGGCGATGCGTCTTTCGCGCCGCGTGCGAATCACTACGATTCCGCGCATGTCGCCCGTCCTCTCTTCGCAGCCTGCGGAGTCGCTCCGCGTGGCAAGCCCGACCTCGATCTCGAGCCACCCGACCATGTTTGTCTCGTCCCGCATCGCGTCCATGTCCGAGTCCGCCACGCTTGCCGTCGGCGCCAAGGCCGCCGCCGCGCGCGCGAAGGGGCACGATGTGATCGCGTTCGCGATGGGCGAACCCGACTTCGACACGCCGGACAACATCAAGCGCGTCGCCATCGCCGCGCTCGAGAAGGGCATGACCAAGTACGCGCCCACGCCCGGCGACAAGGCCGCCCGCGAGGCGATCGCGCGCAAGCTCACGGTCGAGAACGGCATCGAGACGAGCTTCGAGCAGGTGACCGTGACCGCGGGCGCCAAGCACGCGATCTACATGGCGCTGCAGGCGATCGTCGAGCCGGGCCGCGGCGACGAAGTGCTCCTGCCGACGCCCGCCTGGGTCTCGTACAAGGCGCTCATCGAGCTCGCTGGCGCGAAGTGCGTCGAGATCGCGGGCACGGTCGCGAACGGCTTCCGCATCACGCCCGCGCAGCTCGCGGCCGCGGTCACGCCGCGCACCGTCGGCATCGTGTGGAACTCGCCGTCCAACCCGTGCGGCACCGCGTATCCCGCGGCCGAAGTGCGCGCGCTCTGCGACGTCCTCGCCAAGCACGAGAAGGTCACCGTCATCTCCGACGAGATCTACGAGAAGCTGATCTACCCCGAGGTCGCGCCGGGGCTGACGCACTTCTCGCCTGGCTCGGTGCCCGCGCTCAAGGACCGCACCATCACGATCAACGGCATGAGCAAGTCGTACGCGATGACCGGCTGGCGCATCGGCTACATGGCCGCGCCCAAGCCGATGGCGAAGGAGCTCATCAAGCTGCAGGGCCAGATGACGAACTCGATCCCGAGCTTCTTCTATCCCGCGATCGTCGAGGCGCTGACCAACAGCGGCGCAGGCGTCGAGGCGATGCGCGTGAAGTTCGCTTCGCGCGCGGCGCTGATCAAGCGCGAGCTCGATGCGGTGCCGGGGTTCGTGACCGTGGCGCCGAACGCGGCGTTCTACGCGTTCCCCGATGTCTCGGCGCACTTTGGCAAGACTTCGCCCGCGGGCGCGCGGATCACGAGCGCGCAGTCGTTTGCCGACGCGCTGCTCGATGAGGCGCATGTCGCGGTCGTGCCCGGCGAGGACTTCGGCGAGTGTGCGCGCGGGATGATTCGCTTCTCGTTTGCGTGCAGCGATGAGAACATCGTCAAGGGCATTGCGCGCATCCGCGACTGGGTTGCGAAGCTGCGTTGAGCGCGCGGTCGGCGGGGGCACGTACGGGGCACGAGCCCCAGTGTTTCGCGCGAGACTCCCGCAGTGAGGCGTCCGCCCTAATCGCGCTCCATCGGCGTCGATCGTCCATCGATACGAACTCTGGAGTCACGGAGCGCAGCATCTCTGGCGATGTCCGTGCAGTCGCGCAATCGCCCTCGTGGGAAATGCGCGGCGATAGGCCCACACGGAGTTCCCGCATGTCGCTGCATTCCCGCTTCGTCGTCAGCATGAGCATCGTCGCGTCGTGGCTCGCCCCCGCGGCGCTTGGAGGCGCCGCAGTCGGCACCGCCGACGAGGTCGTCGCCGCGCTCAAGGCCGGCAACGCCCGCTTTGTCGCTGGCACCGCACAGAACCCGCATGCAGGCATCGACCGCGTCGTCGAGACCAGCACAGGCCAGACGCCGATGGTCACGATCCTCGGCTGCTCCGACTCTCGCGTGCCGCTCGAGCGCGTGTTCGACCAGGGCGTCGGCGACATCTTCGTCGTCCGCGTCGCGGGCAATGTCGCCGACACCGATGAGATCGGCTCGGTCGAGTACGGAACCGGTCACCTGCACACGCCCGTGATGATCGTGCTTGGCCACACCAAGTGCGGCGCCGTGAGCGCCGTCGCCACGGGCGCGGTCGTCCACGGCAGCATTCCCGCGCTGGTCGACAACATCGTTCCCGCCGTCGAGCGTGCGCGCCACGCGCACCCGGGCGTGGCCGACAAGGACATCATTCCCTTCGCCGTGCGCGAGAATGTGCTCGAGTCGATCGCATCGACCTTCACCCACAGCGAGGAGATCCGCGATCTCGTCAAGGAAGGCAAGCTGCGCGTGATCGGCGCCGTGTACGACATCGACACGGGTTCCGTCGAATGGCTCGGCGATCATCCCGAGCAGAGCGCGCTCCTCGTGGCTCCGCCCGCGACGACGGTTGCGCATGCCGATCCTCACGCTGGCGACGCGCACGCCGCCGATACCCACGCGGCCGCCACGCCCGCCGGCGCCTCCGCAGCCGAGCGCTCGACGCTCGCAGCCACTGGCGCGTTCACGAACCCCGAACTCCAGGTGGCCAAGCGCGCGCCCTTCGGCGCCGCCGCAGGAAAGGCGCGCGACTTCACCGTCGCCGAGATTCCCGATCATTCGCCGAGCCTGCTGCCGAACGTCTTCGGCGCGGCTGCGATCCTCGCGCTCCTCGTGACTCTCGTCGCCTGCTGGCGCCTCGCGCGCACGGTGTCGGGCGACGGCAAGGTCTCGCACTCGATCACGCTCGGCGCCAAGCTCGCCGGCGGGTTCGGCCTCCTCGCGACGGGCATCCTCGCCGTCGCGACCGTTGCGATGCGCTCCAACGACCAGGTCTCCGGCGCGATGCACGAGATGGAATGCCGCGTGTCCGAAGTCAGCATCATCGAGGCGACCAAGGTCGACCTGTCTGGCATGCGCCTCGCGGTCAAGGGCTTCCTCCTCAGCAACAGCGACCAGGACCTCGCGCATTTCTCCGATGAAGTCGCCTCGTTCGAGCAGAAGCTCGCCAAGGCCAAGGCGACGATCCGCGATCCCGAGCAGCTCAAGCAGTTCGCCACGATCGAGCAGAACCTCAAGGAATACGAGGCGAAGTTCACCGATGTCGTCGCCCACATCGACGAGCGCAACGGCGTGATCGACAGCCAGATGAACGTCGCCGCCGCCCGCACCAGCGCGCTCCTCACCGAGATCGCCACCACCGCGCACGCCGACGGGGATACCGCAAAGGCGCTGCTCACCGCCGAGGCGGGCGAGTACTTCCAGTCCGCGCGGCTCGGGTTCTTCAAGTACCTGCGCTCGCATGAGGACACGCTCGCCAACGACGCCAAGACCAACGCCGGCAAGATGGGCACGATGGTGCAGGAGCTGCACGCCGAGATCAAGAATCCCAAGCGCGTCGCCTGGCTCGCCGAGGCCGACGAGGCCGCGCGCTTCTGGACCGCGCGCATGGACCACGCGATCGAGCTGCAGCATGAGCGCGATGTGCTCGTGAAGCAGGGGCTCGACCAGATCGGACCCAAGATCCACGACCAGTCGTCCACGCTCGCGCAGGCGCTCACCGCCCAGCAGACGGCCGCCCGCGAGCGCGCGGACACCGCGGCTGCATCGGCGCGCACGCTCGTGACGGCATTCTCGGTGGCGATCGCGATCTTCGCGGTCATCGTCGCCGTGCTCATCGTGCGTGGCGTGCTCACGCCGCTCCGCAACCTCGTCGCGAGCATCGTGACGATTCAGGAGACGCGCGACCTGACCCGCCGCACGGGCGTCGCCACGCTCGACGAGGTCGGCCGCGTGGGCGCGTGCTTCGACGGGCTCGTCGACACATTGCACGGGATCATCCGCGACGTCAGCTCGGGCGCGACCGAGATCGACGCCGGCGCGACGCAGATCGCGTCCGCCAGCCAGTCGCTCGCCGAAGGCGCAAGCCGACAGGCCGCGAGCCTCGAGGAGATCAGCGCGTCGATCGAGGAGATGTCGTCGATGACGCGGCAGAACGCCGACAACGCGCGCTCCGCCAACGAGGTCTCCGAGGCCTCGCAGACGGCCGCAGCCAACGGCCAGCGCGAGATGAAGCAGATGGCCGAGGCAATGTCGGAGATCAAGCAGTCGAGCGCGGAGATCGCCAAGATCATCAAGGTGATCGACGAGATCGCGTTCCAGACCAACCTGCTCGCCCTCAACGCCGCGGTCGAGGCCGCGCGCGCGGGAGAGGCTGGCAAGGGATTCGCCGTGGTCGCCGAGGAAGTGCGCTCGCTCGCCAAGCGCTCCGCCGAGGCCGCCAAGAGCACGGCCGAGATGATCGAGGACTCGACCTCGCGGGCCAACCGCGGCGTCGAGATCGCCGCGCGCGTCGGGCAATCGCTCGACGAGATCGCCGGCGCGACGACGCGCGTCAACTCGCTGCTGTCCGAGATCGCCTCGGCGTGCGACGAGCAGGCGAAGGGCATCACGCAGGTCAACACCGGCGTGACCGAGCTCGACCGCGTGACGCAGTCGACGGCGGGCAACTCCGAGGAGCTCGCATCGGGCGCCGAGGAAACGGCCTCGCAGATCTCGTCGCTGCAGTCGCTGGTGAGCCAGTTCAAGACCGACGCGAATGGCGCGGTCTCGATGCGCAAGTCAAGTTCCCACAAGACGCCGTCGCACAAGCTGGAACCGAAGGCCGCGGCCTAGGCGCGGTCGGTGCAATCAGTGAACCACGCATGAACGCGCGCGCGAGGTGATCCACCTCGCGCGCGTGTTTGCATCCTTCGGCGGTCACTTGTTGTTCGCGGCGGCGCCCGCAGCGAGCCTGCGCTGCGCGAACATCCAGTCGATCACGCCGTCGTCGCCAAAGCGGTAGGCCGGCGTCCACGAGTCATGCCCCACCTTGTCGAACTCGCGATACATCGGGTTCGGCATGCGCTTCGGCATCGGCCGCGGCTTGCCGTCGGCGGGCGGCTTGGCCTTCGCGGCATCTTCACGCGCCGCATCTGCGCTCGCGCCCGCGATCGCATCACGCATCGCGCGGGACAACCCGACCGGCACGACCGGGTCGTCGCTTCCATGCACGATGTAGAAGGGAATCCGCGCAACCGCGCTCGCCGTCGTCGGATCCCCGCCGCCGCAGATCGGGATCGCGCACGCGAACATCGCCGGCCTGCGCGCCGCGAGGTCAAACGTCCCGAATCCGCCCATCGAAAGCCCCGTCAGGTACACGCGCGACGGATCGACCGCCTTGGTCGCCATCACCTCGTCGATCGCCTGCATCAGCGCGCGCATCGGGCGCGTGGGCTCGGCGGACTGCTTGGGCATCTCGCCCTTCTCGCGGTACGCCGTCAGGTCGAGCGCCGCCCAGGTCTCGCCCTTCGGGCACTGCATGGCGAGCACATAGCACGGGTGCTTCGACTGCAGTTCGTCGGTCGCGCACCAGCCCGCGAAGTGCGTCAGCTGCGCCGCGTTGTCGCCGCCGCGCTCGCCGGCCCCGTGCATGAACACCACCAGCGGAACGCGCGCGCCCGGATCGGCGATCGCCTCCGCGCGCGGCTCGATCAGTCGGTAGCGGTACGCCGCATCGATGGAGCCGTCGGCCTTCTTGAGCACGACCTCACCCGTCGGGATGGCCGCCCACGCGGCTGGAATCGGCGGGAGTGCCGGTGCCGCCGGCGGCGTCTGCTTCGCATCCTGGCCAAAAGCGAAACCGCCCGCGCAGAGGACTGCGCAGGCGGCGAGAAGACTCGTGAGCATCGTCATGATGCGCGGGATCGTACCGCGCGATCAATTCGGGATGATGATCTTGTTCGTCGGCATGCCCAGCGGCACGGGCTGCGGCTGGAGCTCGTAGTTCGGCGTCAGCGCGATGTTCAGCGGCAGACGCTTGCCAGTCGGATCGCGCGGGATGTTGTCCTCGTCGATCATGCGCTGGATCGCCATGATGCCCTCGATGAGCATCTCGGGACGCGGCGGGCAGCCCGGCACATACACATCGACCGGGATGTACTGGTCGACGCCCTGCACGACCGCGTACGTGTCGAACACGCCGCCCGTCGAGGCGCAGGCGCCCATCGAGATGACCCACTTGGGCTCGGCCATCTGCATGTAGATGCGCTGCAGCACGGGGAGCGTCTTGACGCTCACGCGGCCGGCGACGATCAGCAGGTCGGCCTGGCGCGGCGAGAAGCGCATGACCTCGGCGCCGAAGCGCGCAAGGTCGAAGCGCGAGCACGCGGTTGCCATCAGTTCGATGCCGCAGCAAGCGGTCGCGAACGGGAGCGGCCACACGCTCGAGCGGCGCGCCCAGTTGATGACGCGGTTGAGCTGCGTGGTGACGACGCTATCGGTGGGGAGTGCTGCTTCGAGACCCATAGGAGGTCGACATGGTAGCGGCAGCGACCGCTCGCGGAAGCAGTGAAATCAAGCCAGTTTTGCAAGCGCGGGCGGCGGCGGCTCAGCCCAGGATCGAACCGAGCTCATCCTTGCCGTGGACGATCGTGTACTGGCGGTCGATCTTCATCATGCGCAGCAGGTCGAGCAGCGCGCGGCTGGTGCCGAACAGGTACGGCTTGAGCTTCGCGGCGTCGGCCTGGCGCTTGACGTCGATGCACACGCCGAGGCCCATGCTCATCAGCATGGTCACGTTGGACATGTCCATCACCAGCGAGCTGCCGCGGGGGAGGTTCATGTTCAGGATCGCCTCGCCGATCTCGGCGGCGATGACCGGCGCCTCGCGCTGACCGATGGTCGGGCACGAGATCTTCGCGTAGAGCCCGCGGGGATGGCGTTCGATCACCACGTACTGAGAAAGTGCGTTCTCGCGGTTGTTCGTGGAGATCGAGTGCGGAGTCATGCAGCGTCGATCGGACTTCTCCGGGGCCCACTTGGGTGCAAGTGCGCGAAGATGCAAAAACCGCCCGATGCGAAAACTCCCGGAGCGCGCTGAGGCGGATCCGGGAGTGTTGATGTCGTGGGGGCCTTGATGTCGTGAAAGCCTTGATGTCGTGGGGGCGACGTCTCGACGGCGATCAGACGCCGAGCTCAAGCGGTCGATTCGTGCTGATAACGGAGCAGAACTCGAACTCCACCGCGGCCGGGGCGAGGGACGAGGGCGCCGCTGCTGGCCGCGTGTGCGCGCCAAGCCGCGAGACCTCGGTCGCGAACGAGCGCGCGAGGTCCTTCGGATCGATCTGCCTGGCGTCGAACGGGGCAAGCGTCGGGTCGAGCCGCACCAGCGCAAACGCGTGGTCCGCGCGATCCGCAAACTGCCGCATCGCGCTCGAGAATCCGCGCATGTCCGCGGCCAGCGAGTCGCGGACGCGACCGACGATCGCGTCGGCGACCGGGCGGATGCTCTCGCGGTCCGCGCCCGAGATCAGCGGCATCCAGGTCGAGAGTTCCTCGACCATCGGCGCCGCCGCGTCGGTCTGCGCGCGAAGCGCAGCGGCCGAAGCCTTCGCCTTGTCGGCACGCTCGACGAGTTCGCCCGTGAGGCGCTCGCCGGTCGCGACGAGCCAGCTGAGGTCGTCGCGCATGCGGTTCATCTCGCCCTGCACGACTTCGCGGGATGCCGCGACTTCATGCACGAGGGTGCCGAGCGACTCGCGCAGCGCGGCGGCGTCGTTCGAGCGCTGGGAGAGCGACTGGAGCTTGTTCTCGCTGTCGGCGGTGAGCGCAGCGAGCGTGCCCGCGACGCGTTCCGCGCGATCAAGCGTCTCGGACGCGCCGGAGAGCTGCGCGACCATCGACTCCGCGCGCTCGAGCGAGCGCTCGGCCTGCACGCAGGCGTCGTTCATGCGGCCAAGGCGCTGGCCGAGTTCGGCGTCGAGCCACGCGAGCTTGCCGTTGGCAGCCTGCTCGATGCGCTCCTCGACCTCGCGCACTCGGTCAAAGCGCCACGCGAGCTCGCGATCGATCCACTCGAACTTCTCGCGCACGAGGCGCTCGACGAGCTCGTTGATGCGCGACTCGGCGTTGCGCGCGGAATCCTGCAGCTGGCCGTCGCACTGCGCGACGATCTCCGCCGCGCGCGCCGACGCCTGCTCGCCGCGCTCGACCTGTACGTCGAAGGCCTGCAGCATGCGCACGCCAAGGCGAAGACGCTCTTCCATCTCGGCGGTCGCGCGCGAGGCGCGTTCCGAAGCGGAGCGTTCCTCGATCAGCCGCGACTCGAGGTGCGCCAGAAGGATCTCCGCGCGCGCGACGACATCGCCAAGGCGATTCGGTGCGTGCGAGGCGATCGCAGCCGCGCGCGGCGCGGACACGGAAAGCGGGGCGGAGCCAGATGGCTCGATGCCTTGCGCGAGGTCGGTTTCGATGTGGATGGTGTTCTGGTCGAGCATGTCCTTCGCTCGCAAACGGCGTCCTGCCTATGTGTTGCGTCGGGCGCGACGCGCCCTGGGCCGCGGCACAGTATCAATCTTTCGGTTCGTTGCAGCGTCGGTCGCCACAATGTGGCGCGAAGTTCAACTTGGCTTGGCAGCGGGCGCCGCGATCGGCGCTGCGACGGGAGCCGCGACGGGTGCAGGCCCCGAGGCTTCGTCGATGAACACCCAGTCGCGATCGCGCAGGCGCTCGCCGGGCTCCTCGGGGCTCGTGATGCGCCGGTCATTGCCGCGCGCCGCGGGATAGAGGTCGATCCCCGCAAGGTCGAGGAACAGCGCCAGCGACCCGAGCCCGCCCGCATCGAAGTGGTACTCGTTGTCCGACGCCGAGCCGATCACGACGCCCGCGCCTCGGTACTGGTCGTTGCCCGCGCGATCGATCGCGATGCCGAGCGCCTGCTGCGCCGACGAACCGATCGACAGACCGTCGACGCGGTAGCTGTCGTCGCCCGAGGCGTCGACGAAGTAGCCGAGCGACTCGTCCCACGCCGCGCCGACATGGGCGGCGGTGCGACCGATGTAGGTGTCGTTCCCGCCAAGGTCGATCGCGATGCCCGCCGACTGGTGCGCGGCAGAGCCGATCCCGTAGCGGTCGCTCGACGAGAGGTCGTCGCCCGCGCCGTCGAAGAGGATCCCGACGCCGACGTAGTAGCCGCAGCCCTGCGAGAACTCGCCCGAGCGCCGCTGGTCGCGGCCCTCGAAGTCGATGTACGCGCCCACGCCGCCAGCCGCCGCGAGCCGGAAGCCGAGCCCGAAGCCCATCCCAAAGCCCGCGTGCTCGCCCGCGACGCCGTAGACGCTCGGTCGCGTACCCAGCGCGGCGATGTCGTCGCCCGCGAGGTCGATCACCGCGCCCACCGCCGAAGGCCCGCCCACGCCGATCGCCATGCCTTCGCCGTCGAACCGATCGCTGCCAGCGAGGTCGACGATCACCGCCGCGCCTCCCGCCGCCGCGCCCAGGCTCCACGAGCCGCCGATGTAGACGTCCTCGCCCGCGCGATCCACGATCGCGGAGAGACCCAGCGCGCAGCCGCCGGTGAGCGCGCCGCCTTCGTAGCGGTCGTTGCCTGCGCGGTCGTCGATCAGACCGATCCCGCCGAGCGCACCGGCCGGGCCGAGTTCCGCGCCGCCCGTGTGGACGTCGTCGCCCGCGAGGTCGACGACCAGGCGGTTGGCTGCGGCTGACTGCTTCCATGCGTAGCGGTCGTCGCCGCCGAGGTCGAGCACGGCCGCGACGCGACCGAGGTCGTAGGTGTTCGGGCCCGTTCCGCCGACGATGAGCCAGCCGAGCTCGGGCACCTCGCTCGCCGCGATGATCGTGCCGGTCACGGCGCCCGCGAGCGCCTCGGGCAGCTCGATCGGCTCCGCCTTGATCACCTCGGGGCTGATCTGGTCGGTGACATCGCAGTGCGCGAGAAGCGCAGCGGCGTCGACCGCGGCAAACGACGGAATCGCCTTGAGCGCCTTCATCGCCTCGCGGCTGTTGGAGCCGCGCACGAGCAGATCGTCGAGCCGCTCGACCACGAGCGGACGCAGTCCCGCGAGCTTCGTATCGTCGGCCGCGACCTTCTCGGCAAACTTCGCGCGCGCGCCGTTGAGCAGGAAGTCGAGGTACCAGATCGCGGCATCGGGGTGCTCGATGCGGAAGGTCCCTTGCGGCTCGGGCAGCGCGGCGTCGGCGTGACCGGCGAGCGCCGCGACCAGCTTCGCGGCCGCACGGAACGGCGACGCGCGGAACGCATCCGCCTCGGGGATCGCCGCGCGCACGAGCGCCTCGGACTTCGCGGGCTCGGCGAACATCGCGCGCAGCAGCGGGGGCGTTGCGGGATCGCCATGCTGCGCGGGAATCCCGTCGAGCGACGCGATCAGCTTCTCGCCGCGCGCGCGCGCGACGGGCCCGAGCGCGTCGAGCGCGTGGGGGAGTGCGGCGCAGTCGACGCCGGCCTTCGCAGGCAGTTCCGCGCGCGGCGCGAGCGTGCCCGACTTCCACTGCCCGTGCCACAGGCGCGCGTCTTCGACGGCGACGGTGACCTCGTGCTGCGCACCGTTCGATGCCGGCGTGCCGCGCCATCCGCGGGTCGAACCCTCGCGGTAGCCGATGCGCACCTTCGAGCCAGGTTCACGCGCCGCGATGGCATTCCACAACGCGAGCGTTGCGGGAGCGCCGTCGATCGATGCGATCAGGTCGCCTCGCGCCACCGACGCGCACTGGAGGAAGTCGCCGTTCAGCGGCCCAGGCAGCACGCGCCACACCATCAGCCCTTCAGGGCGCTCGACGATGTCGACTCCGATGTATCCGTTTGTGTCTGTGCCAGCGGCAAATCCGCGCCCGACAACCGCGGCGACGACCGCCGCGACGATCGTGCCAGCGAATCTCATCGCGGACCTCGACGAGACGGACCGCGTGAGGCCGGTCCTGCGCCGCGCGAAGTCGAACCCGCGCCGCGTGAAGTCGAACCCGCACCGCGTGCGGCCGGTCCCGGACTGCGTCCGCTGGTGCTTGATCCGCGTCCGCCCGCGCCGCGCGAAGTCGGACCCGCGCCGCGCGAAGTCGATCCCGCGCCGCGCGAAGTCGGACCCGCGCCGCGTGAAGTCGATCCCGCGCCGCGTGAAGTCGGACCCGCACCGCGTGTGTTCGAGCTCGCACCGCGGGCGTTCGAACTTCCGCCGCGGCCTTCCGACCTCGAGGGCGAGTTGAATCGCGCCGGACGGCCTCCCGTGCCGGCAGCCTTGGACTTCGCATGCGACTTGGGTGTGAACTTGGGCGTGAACGCCGAACCGCCCGTCGTGCGCGACTCGCCTTCCTGCGCCGCGAATCTCGACGGTGCCGCGCTCGACGTGCTCGCCGCATCCCGCGCCGCATCCCGCGGCGCATCCTTCGACTTCGACTTCGACTTCGGCTTGGGCTTCAGGGCTTCCTTCGCCTTCGCAGCTTCCTTGACCAGACGACGCTGCACGCGGTCGTCGGCAAATTGCTTGGTGAACTTGCTCGGGAACTTGACCGCCGAAGCCTCCGGCGCCGGTGCGCCCGCGGACTCGCCGCGCGATGCGCGACGCAGCATCTCGACCTCGCGGCCCGTGAGCTCGCGCCACTCGCCGACGCCGAGACCCTTCAGTCGGATCGGGCCGAACGACGTGCGGCGCATCTTCTTCACGGGGAAGCCGAGCGACAGCATCAGCGGCTTGATCTGCATGTTGCGGTGCTCGCAGAGCTGCATGTGCACGACCGACTTCTCCGCGTCGGCCGAGATCAGCTTGAACGAGCTGCGCGGCGCTTCGCCAGCGCGCGACGGTGTGAAGATCTGCCGTTCGATCTCGGCGATCGCGTTGGCGTCGAGCTTGCCGTCGAGCGTGAGGTCGTAGCCCTTGGTGACTTCGTAGCGCGGATGCGTGAGGCGGTTCGCGAAGTCGCCGTCGTTGGTCAGCAGCAGCAGGCCCGAGCTGTCGAGGTCGAGGCGGCCGACGCAGTAGAGACGCGCCTGCGACGCATGGTTCACGAGGTCGATCGCGCGCGGGCGGCCCTCGGGATCGCTGTTCGTGCACACGGTTCCGCGCGGCTTGAACAGGATGATGTAGACGTGCTTCTCCGGCGCGCGCAGCGGACGGCCGTAGACCTCGATGCGGTCGCTCGCGGGATCGACCCACGCGGGCAGCGTGTCGATCGTCTTGCCGTTGACGGTCACGGCGCCCTCGATGATCAGCGCCTCGCACTCGCGCCGCGCGGCGACGCCGGCGTCGGCGAGGACCTTCTGCAGGCGCTCGCCGCGCTCCTTCTGGCGGTATTGCGCCAGCGAGGGGTGAACGTCCTGACCTGACTGCTTGCGTGGCTTCCGAGAACTGCTCATCGGGCCAGTGTACGCGCAGGCGATTCCGCAGCGGCTTCCCGCTAGACTGCGGTCATGCCGATTTACGAGTACGAAGCGATCGAGGACGGAGAAGTCATCGAGATGATGCGTTCCATGAAGGACGCCGACGCGCCGCTGGCGGATCCCGCGGGCAAGGGCCGGACCTTCCGGCGCAAGATGTCGGTGTTCGGCGTGAGCGGTGCGGCTGCGGCCGGCGCTGCCAGCGCGCCCGCGCCGTCTGGTCACGTGCATTCGTCCGGCTGCGGCTGCGGACGCCCGATGGGAAGCTGCGGACTCTAATGGCACAACCCAACAATCGAATTTCCGCCGCGCCGCGGCCTGTGATCCTGCATGGCGTCGATTTCAGCGGCGCCGATGGCGGCGGAGCGGCCAAGATCCGCATCGCCGAGCGCGAACTTTCGCCGCGCAGCGCGGTGCATGTCCGCGGGCGCGTCGACCGCAACCTGCTGCGCCGCGCGATCGTCGAGTCGGCGAGCGACGGCCGCGAGCACCTCTGGCGCATCGACGCGCCGTTCGGTCTTCCGCTCGAGTGCTTTGCGGCTGAGCGGCCTGAGGGTTTCAGCGATGGCCCCGTCACCTGGCGCGCCGTCGCCGAGTGGATGGCCGGCTTCGGCAGCCCGCGCGAATGGCGCGGCGCCATGCGCGAACTCTCGCGCCGCGAGCCAAAGCGCGCGTGCGACCGCGAGTTCCGCACGCCGCTCGCACCCATGAACCTGCGCGTGTTCAAGCAGACCTTCACGGTCATCACCGAGGTGCTGCTGCCGCTGGTCGAGGAAGGCATCGCCATCCCGCCCGTATGCATGCCGGCCGCTGGCTCGCGCGTGCGCGTGTGCGAAGGCTGCCCCGCGAGCGTGCTGCATCGCCGCGGCTGGCCGGCGAAGGGCTACAAGGGCAACGGCGAGCCACCGCGCGTGGTGCGCGAGGAAATCATCCGCCTGCTCCGCAAGGACGGGCTCGAGATCCCGTCGCAGGTCGCCGTCGAGGCGATCCACGACGAGGAAGGCGACCTCCTCGACGCGATGATCCTCGTGACCGAGCCGCTCGGCGTCGAGATCCCCGCCGAACTCGCCGCGACCGCCGCCGTCGAGGCGTGGGTCTACTGACCGCGGACTGATCGCATGGCCGACGCCGTCGAGAACATCGCCAGCACGGAACTCCTCGCGCAAACGCTGCGGATCAACGAGACCTTCTTCTCGATCCAGGGCGAGTCGACGTGGGCGGGCTGCCCGTGCTTCTTCGTGCGCCTGACGGGCTGTCCGTTGCGCTGCCACTACTGCGACACCGAGTACGCCTTCCGCGAGGGCGCGCCGCGCACGATCCAGGCGATCCTCGACGAGATCGCCAAGTCGGGCGCCACGCTGGTCCAGCTCACCGGCGGCGAGCCGCTGGCGCAGAAGCGCGCGTTCGACCTGATCTCGCTGCTCTGCGAGCGCGGGCTCACCGTGCTCATCGAGACGTCGGGCTCGATCGACATCCGTCCATGCCACCCGCGCGCGATCCGCATCCTGGACATCAAGACGCCTGGCTCCGGCGAGTCGGCGCGCAACCTCTGGTCGAACCTCGATGACCTCCGTCCGCGCGACGAGATCAAGTTCGTGATCGTCGACCGCGCCGACTACGAGTGGGCGCGCGAGAAGATCCGCGAGCACCGACTCGCCGACCGCTGCGCCGCCGTGCTCCTCAGCCCTGCGTTCCCGCAGAAGAAGGGGCTCGAGATCCTCGGCTGCCCAGGCCTCTCGCCGCGCACGCTTGCCGAGTGGATCCTCGAGGACCGCCTGCCCGTGCGCCAGCAGACCCAGTTGCACAAGCTCATCTGGGATCCGGGCCAGCGCGGCGTCTGAGCCGACGCGATTCGCAGCCTTCGGAACCATCAACACGAAAAACGAAACGGCCGCGATTGCTCGCGGCCGTTTCGTCTGAATGCCCAGGAGAGGGCTCGAACCTCCAAGGTTGTTACACCACCAGCACCTCAAGCTGGCGCGTCTGCCAATTCCGCCACCTGGGCAGGTGGCCTCGATGACGCGTCATCGGGGGACGGAGAGAATACCCAAAGCCGCCGAGTCGGGCAAGGGGCTGAAAGCATGTTGATCGCACATGCTTTCGGCCCAAAGTCGGAGTCTCCAAAAACACCGCGGAGGCCCGAGTGGGCCTCCGCGGCGGATTGAACAGATGACTTGGCGGGACGGGGATCAGCCCCAGTTGCTGAGAAGGATGGCAAGGTCGCTGCCGTCCACACCGCCGTCGCGGTTGATGTCGCCCACGCCGATGCCGTTCCAGTTGCTGAGCAGCATCGCGAGGTCCGAGCCATCCACGTGTCCGTCGCCGTTGAGATCGCCCAGGACCGGGACAGCGCACTGGACGACGCGCATGCGCACCTCGTCGATCGCCGCCTCGATGAGCGAGCCAGTCGCGTCGGTGGCGACGAACTTGACCTTCATCTGGTTGGTCGGCGAAACGAAGCTCGCGACAGCCAGTTCCTTGAAGATCCAGCCGCCCGCGGTCTCCGCGCCGGTCGGTCCGACCGTCTCGAGCGGAGTCCAGGTCGTGCCGTTGTTGTTGGAGATGAACACGGTGAACGTGTTGGTGTTGGGCAGGGCGCCTGCGCCGTTCGAGTACCAACGGTAGTAGCTGATGTAGGCGTCGCCACCCGTCGCGTCCATCGTGGGCGAGATCAGGCTGGTAAAGCCGCCGTCGACATCGGCCGTGCCGGCGGCCGCGCCAACGGCAGCCTGACCCGTGAAGAAGCAGTTCACGCCAGGGGCCGCAGTGACGTCGTCCTCAGGCTGGCCGAGGAGTCCGCCGCTGGTGGTGCCGTTCGGGTCGCCGCGCACCCACACGCCGGTGGTTGCGGTGTCGCCCGTCGTGCCGAGCGACCAACCGAGGTTGGTCTCGACGGTGTCAACGAACGGCGTCGCAACGCTGCTCGCCGAAATCGCGCTGTAGAAGCTGACCGGAGCAGTCGTCGGGCTCGTGCCGGTCGAACCAGCGGTGGTGCTGGCCGACACGTAGAACTGAACGGTCGATCCGCAGGTCGTGGCCGGAACGGTCGCGACGTACTGGTTGGCTGCGGTCTCGGTCATCGGAACGGGGATCCACGCGCCGCTGGTGCCGACGCGGTAGTTGAGCTTGCCAGTGCCCGCGACCGGAGTCTGGGTCACGCCCGTCACATTGACCGGGAAGGTCGACGTGCCGTTCGGCAGCACCGTGGTCGGCGTGCCGCTCGGGAACGTGAAGTTGAGGAGCTGCAGCGTCGGACCCGGCAGGTTGTGCGCCGTGAAGCCGCTGTTGATCTGGTTGTAGTGCGGCGTACCGTTGTTGATGTTGCCGTCGTTGTCGTCGAGCGTGAGGAAGTCGATCGTGATGGAGGCCGTGATCGACGTACCTGCGTGCAGCAGCACCGAACCAGTCGCCAGGCGCGAGAGGATCGACCGGTACGTCGAGGGATCGGACGCGAGCAAGTTCGCACGCGTGCTCCACACGCAGCCCGAGAGCAGCGTGCCGCAGGCGTGGATTTCAGTGCCCGCCGACGAGCAGCTGCCGGCGATGTAGGTCACCGTGTTGTTCGCGTTGCGGATGCCGGTCGTGCAGACCTGGAAGCCGACCGCGAGGTTCGACTCGTCGGTGACGAGCACGCCAATCACGTCGCCGAAGCCTTCGCCGTATTCACCCTGACCCGAGCCCGCCACGGCAACGATGTGGTGGCCGTACTCGTGGTGGATGACCGGGCCGAACGACGTGTTGTTGCAGCCGCCGCCCGCGGGGTAGAAGTTGATCGACGAACCGTTGTAGAACGCGTTGCAGGTGCCCGCGACCTGGACGTTGATCGGGAAGTTGAGCTGGCCCGCGATGGTCGGGAACGCCGGCTGGTAGGCGAGCAGGTAGTCGCGCACGCGGTTGGCCTGCAGGTAGCCGTTGACTTCAGAGCGATCGCTCTCGTCGGTGTTGGCCGCGTTGTGCACGAAGTTGAGCGCGCCGCCCGTGCTGGTCTGGGTGAGGTTGCTCTCGGTGGTCGCCGCCGTGTCGTTGACGATGAAGTAGCGACCCGCGGTGAGCATGCTCGAGTTCACCGAGACCGATGCGCCCGAAGCGTTCGGCACGGTGACCGCGCCGTTCACATCGGTGTAGTAGGTCACGCCGCCGGCGGTGATGCGCGCGTACGGCAGGTTGACCACGGCCTCCGGGAGGCATGCGTCCGCGGCCGAGCCGGTGGTCGCGTTGCCCTGGACGGTCACGTTGATGTCAGCCGAGCAGACCTGGTCTTCCTGGAAGAGGATCTTGTTGGTCTCGACGTCAACGATGTAGAGCTGGCGCTGGCTCGCGGTGCGATCGAACACGCCCGTGCCCGACACGATGAACTTGTACGCGAGGCGCGGCTCCTTGGCCGGCGCGTTGTCGTAGCCCGCCCAGATCACCTGCTCCTGATCGGAGATCACGGCGCCGGGGCCGAACTGCGCGAGAGCCGCGCGCGAGGCCTTGCGGAGGTCGAGCTGCGAGGGCGAGACCGGTCCGCCGCGGAAGTTCGCGGCGAAGGTGCGCACATCGCGGAGCGCGTTCGCGACGAGGACGAGCGGATAGCCCGACTCATTGCGGACGAGGCAGCGCACGTCGCCGCGGAAGACCGGGACGCCGTTCACATGCTGCGTGTAGGAGACGAGCGTGTGGGTGTAGCTGTCCTCGAGCGCGTCGTAGCCGACGGGGACGACGTGGAGACCCTCGGTGTTCGGTCCGATCGCGAGGAGCTGGTTGAAGTCGGAGTTCAGGACGCCCGCGTACGAGCGCAGGAAGCGCTCGGCGCTGTCGACGGGGTTGGTGCCGCTCGAGAAAGCCGCGCCGTAGACGCGGCTGAGCAAGCCATCCGGCTCGTAGAAGAAGTTCGCGCCGACATGCTCCTCAAGGAAGGAGCTGCGGATGGCGGACGAGTCCGCGGGGGTCGAGACGACCTGCGCGGAGAGCGTGGTGGCGACGCTGAGGGACGCCACGAGCGAGGCGAGCAATGTTGCCCGAGTCATGTTCTTCTGGAAACCCATCGAGACTCCTTACATCGCGGCACCGCAGGGGAGCGTGAGCGCGATGTGCGTTTCTAATGCGCGACGCAGGGTGCGCAGCGCCATCCAAGTAACAGGAGCGATGTCGCGACGACAGCGCTCCAACGGGGGGACCAACGCGCGGACAGAACCGCGTGTTCGTTATCTTGGCTCCCTTTCGCATTCGGTGACGGAGTGATCCAAAAAAAGCCCTAATATTGCGCGGCTCGGGTTCCACGTAATCGCCCGACGCCGCACGCATGAGCGACCGCAAGAAATCCAAGTCCGGAGAGGATCCGTCGGCCCGCGAGCCGGTGATCGAGAACCGCAAGTCTCGGCACGACTATGCCATTACCGAGACCCTCGAATGCGGACTTCGGCTTGTCGGTTCCGAGGTCAAGAGCCTTCGCAAGGGACAGGCCAGCCTCGCGGAAGGTTGGATCCTGCCGCAACTTGAGCCGCCGGAACTCCGCCTGCTCAACGTGACGATCGCCGAATATCCGCCTGCGGGCGCCCATCGGCAGCACGAGCCGACCCGCCAGCGCGTGCTCCTCGCCCACCGCCGCGAGATCATCAAGTTCGCGACCGAAGCCAAGGCCAAGGGGGCGACGATCGTCCCCCTCAAGATCTACTGGGTCCGCGGTCGCGCCAAGATCCTGATTGGTATCGGTCTTGGCAAGAAGCAGCACGACAAGCGCGAGTCGATCGCCAAGCGCGAGGACAAGCGCGACATGGATCGCGCGCTCAGCCGCCGGCGATAGCGGGGCGACCCGCCGAAGGACGCCTTACGGCGACGCCACCAGGATCGACCGCCCGCTCTCCGCATCGCGCTCGCCGCACACGCACGCGACGATGATCTCCGCGATCGCCTCGGGTGGCAGCGCGCGCGACGCCGGGATCACCGAAGTCGGAAAGTTCCGCCGCAGCATCGCGGTCTCGACGCAGCCGGGGTTCACGGCGAATGCCTTGACGCCGATCGCGTGCCCCTCGGCCTTGATCGAGCGGGCAAAGCTGTCGACCGCCGACTTGCTCGCCGCGTAGGCGAAGAAACCGGGAAACGGATCCACCGCGCCAAGCGTCGACACGAACACCACGCGCCCGCTGCGCTGCTTCTTGAACTGCGGCCAAGCGCGCGTGACCATGAACGCCGGGCCGAACGCATTGGTGAAGAAGGTCTCTTCGAGGATCTCTTCGGTCGTGGCGTCGATCGACGCGCGCGGCGCGGAGCCGGCGCACAGGACGAGTCCGTCGAGCCTGCCGAACGCTTCGATCGTGCGGTCGACGATGTCGTGCGCAAGCCCGCTGTCGGCGACATCGCCCGCCATCGAGAGATGCCGCGACGGATCCCGCATCGACGCGCGCGTCTCCTCGAGCTTGTCGATCCCGCGACCGACGAGTACGACGGCATGGCCGCGCTCGGCAAGCATGCGCGCGGTTGCCGCGCCAATGCCGCTGCCTGCGCCGGTGACGATGGTGACGTGGTTGTCTTGCATGCGGTTGTCTTGCACGCGGGTTTCTTGCATGGGATCAGTGCAGGAGACGCGCGATGTCGTTGTAGAACGTGAACAGGAACAGCCCCGCCACGAGCGCGATGCCCGTGAGCGCCGCCGCGTTCTGGAACGCAATCGACGGCGCGCGGCCGGCGAACTTCTCGTACATCAGGAAGAGGAACAGCCCGCCGTCGGCGATCGGGATCGGCAGCAGGTTGACCACCGCCAGGTTCACGCTGATCAGCGCGAGGAAGAACACGATGTACATGAAGCCTTCGTCGGCGACCTTGGTGCCCGTGTGCAGGATGCCGACCGGGCCTTGCAACTGGTCCGCGCCGACCGAACCGCGCGCAACGCGATCGATGGTGAGGAACACCTGCTTGACCATGACCCACGTCTGATGGAAGCCCATCGAGACTGCGGTGATCGGATTGCCGTTGGCGCTGAGCACCGTGAACTGCGGATCGAAGTACGTCTCGGGAATCGGGAACGCGCTCGACAGCGCGGAGAGCGTCGCGACGTCGTCCGCGGAGAGCGACGCGGCGGCCTCGTGCGGCTGCGCTTCGGGCGATGGATCGCGCATGCCGATGCGGATGGCGAGCGGCTGGCCGGCGACGGCAGCCTTGGCGCGCGCGACGAGCCTGGTGCGGAGATCGCGGAAGTCCTTCACGGGCTCGCCATCGAGCGAGAGCACCGTCGCCAGCGGCAGCGCGGAAAGCGCCTTGGCCGGCGTGTCGCGTGCGTCGCTGCCTGAGCCTCCCGTGCGCACGGCGTCGACGGACTGCGCGACGCGCGCGATGTCCCACGCCGGCTCGAGGTACACGCCTGCGCGCGCCTCGCGGTCGGTGTGGATCGAGACTTCGGTTTCCTTGCCGTCGCGCAGGACGACGGCGGGCAGCGTCTCGTTCGGGTGGCTGCGCAGGTAAGCCATCAGCTGTGAGGTGCGCGGGCCTTCAAGCGTCCCCGCGCCCGCGCCCACGCGCAGGATGACATCGCCTTCCTTGAGCGTTTCGGTGTTCAGGCTGCCGCTTGCGAACTCGATCACGCGCGCGAGCGGAACGAGCCCGATCAGCCCTTGGTCGATGCCGTCGCCTTCTGCGCCGCGCAGGACCTCGAACTCGGGCCGCATGGCCATGCGGGTGCTCTGCCGTTCGCTCTTGGCGTGGAGCTGGTCGACCGACCACTCGACCTCGACGCTGTCGCCCGACGCAGCACGCGCGGCGCGGTCGAGTTCGGCGTAGCTCGACACGGGCTTGCCGTCGACGGCGAGCACGCGCGATCCCGCGCTGATTCCCAGGCTCGACGCATCGGGCAGCACGCGTCGCAGCATGCGCGCGACATCCTCGCGCGAGTCGCGCACGTCGGTCAGCGTGGAGCTGCGCACGGGCTCGACGCCGATCGAGAGCAGTCCACTCGACGGCTCGCGCGCGGGCGTGGCGGTGTAGGTCAGTCGCTCGCCGCCGCGCAGCACTTCGATCGCGAGCGGAGTCTCGGGCTTGGCCATCGCGGCCGCGACCTTGAGATCGAGGAAGGTCTTGGTGTCCTCGCCCGAAACGGCGACGACCTGATCTCCAGGCTGCAGGCCGATTGGCTTGGACGCATCGCTGGGCGCAGCGTTGGCCGCGGGGCTGCCAGGCACGACGAATCCGATCGACGGCGCCGGAAACCTCACGCCCGCGAGGAACGCCACGAGAAACAGCACGATCGCCAGCACGAGATTGGCCGCGATGCCCGCGAGAATCACCACCGCGCGCTTGGGAATCGCCGCCTTGGCAAAGCTGCGCGCGTCGTCGCTCGTGGCTTCGGGGTTGCCGTCTTCCTGTCCGAGCATGCGCACGTAGCCGCCAAGAGGCAGGGCGCGCAGCGAGTACTCGGTCTCGCCGATCGCAAGGCGCTCGCGCTCGTCGTCGGGCATCTCGATCGGGCGCTTTCCATGCAGGCGGACGACCTTGGCATCGGCGGAACCAAAGCAGAATCCCACGCCCTTGCGGTAGCTCGCGAGGCACGGCCCCATGCCGATGGCAAAGCCGTCGGCGCGGATTCCCGCCCACTTTGCCGCGAGGAAGTGTCCGAGCTCATGCACAAAGATGAGGAACCCGAACCCGAGAAGAACGAGGATGAAGCCGGAAGTCGCGCTCACGCTCGCATACTACGCGTGGACCATGCCGCGTGCGCGGGCGCGCGCCTCGCGGTCGGCCGCGAACACATCGTCGAGCGAAGTCACCGGAGTCGGCGTGATGCCGTCGAGCGTCTCGCGCACGAGGTCGGCGATCTCGAGGAAGCCGATCTCGCGATCGAGGAACGCGCGGACGGCGACCTCGTTGGCCGCGTTGAGGACGGCGCCGGAGGTTCCGCCCGCGGAGATCACGCGGTGCGCCAGCGAGATCGCCGGGAACCGCTCGAGGTCGACCTGCTGGAAATCAAGCGATCGCAGCGACGCGAAGTCGAGCTTGCGCGACGGTCCGTCGAAGCGCTGCGGATCGCACATCGCCTGCTGGATCGGCGTGCGCATGTCGGGCGGCGAGAGCTGCGCAAGCACCGAGCCGTCGAGGTACTCGACGAACCCGTGCACGATCGACTGCGGGTGGATGATCGCGTCGATCCGTTCGGCGCCGAGGCCGAACAGCCAGTGCGCCTCGATCAGCTCGAGCGCCTTGTTCATGAGCGACGCGCTGTCGATGGTGACCTTCGCGCCCATCTTCCAGGTCGGGTGCGCGAGCGCGTCCTCGACGGTCGCGCGCGCCATTTCCTCGCGGGATTTGGTGCGAAACGGCCCGCCTGACGCGGTCAGCACCACGCGCCTGACCTCGCACATCGACGTCGAGGCCTTGAGGCACTGGAAGAGCGCGTTGTGCTCGCTGTCGACGGGAATGATGCGCACGCCGGCCTTGGCCGCCGCGGGCATCACGATCGCGCCTGCCGCGACGAGCGCCTCTTTGTTCGCGAGCGCGATGTCGCATCCCACGCCGATGGCGACGAGCACGGGCTCGATGCCCGCCGCACCGACCATCGCCGCGAGCACCAGATCGCCCTTGCGCGCGCACGCGGCGAGCATCTCGCTCGCCGATTGCGCGCCGCGGAACACGCGCACGCCGGCAGGGACGTCGAGCGGCGCATTGCCGTCGACCACCGCGACCGCCGTCGCGCCGAACTCGCGTGCTTGCGCTGCGATCGACGCGCCGTTCTGCGCGGCCGCCAAGCCGACGACCTCGAAGCGTGCATCGCCGCGGCGCGTGAAGTCACGCACCACATCGAGCGCGCTCGTGCCGATCGAGCCCGTCGAGCCGAGTAGGAAGACCCGTCGTCGCGGCGCCGACATCACTCGTCGCCGCCGCCCTTGGGACGCTCGCCAGGAGCAAGCTTGCGAACGCGGCCGCCGTAGAGCGAGCGCGGCTTGGGTGGCGTTGCGCTGGGCGCGGGTGCCGGAGCAGGGGCAGGGGCCGCGGGCTTGGGCGATTCGCCGCCGCGCGAGCCGTTGCCTTCGGGACGACGGTCGCGATCGCGACCTCCGCCGCCGCCGCCGCCACGACGGCCACGGTCGCGTCGACCGCCGTCGCCGCCGCCACGGTTGTTGTCGCGGCGATTGCCACCGCGGCTTTCACCTCCGCGACCTTCCGTGCGGCCTCCGCTGCTACGACCCTCGCCGCTACGACCTTCGCCGCCGCGGTTCTCCGCGCGTGGGGGCTGTGCTGCGCGCGGCTCGCCGCCGCCGTCGGCATTGCCGCTCGGGGTGGCGCCGGCTTCGCCCGCTTCACGATTGCGACCGCGGCCACCGCGCCGACGCCGGCGTCGGCGGCGTCCGCCACGCTGATCGCCGTCGCCGCCGCCTTCGGAGCCTTCGCTCGACTCAGCGCCGTCGCCGTCGCCATCGCCATCGCCATCGCCATCGCCATCGCCATCGTCGTCACCGTCCGACGACTCATCCGACGATTCGTCGGTCGAGCCGCTGTTGCGGTTCATGCGGGGCGCGCGCGCTTCGGTGGGCTCGGAGGCAGAGTCCGCGCCTTCTCTGTCATCATCGCTGCCATCATCGCTGCCACCATCGCTGTCACCATCGCTGTCACCATCGCTGTCGCCGCCGTCTTCACCGTCGGACTGCTCCGATGATTGCGCGCCGTCGCCAGTGCCATCGGTTGCTTCGCTGCCGTCACGATTCCGACGACCGCCGCGCCGACGACGCCGACGCTTGCGGCGACGACCGCCGTCACCGGCTTCGCCGGATTCGCCGTTCGCGCCGGACTCGGTTTCATCCGCGACCGGCTCGGGAGCGGGCTCGGGCACGTCGAACGGTGGCTTGCCGTAAGCCTTGCGGATCTCGTCGCCTTGCTCGCCGTTGAGGAGCGACTGGTGACCCTTCACTTCGATGCCGAGTTCGGCGCACTTCGCGAGGACTTCCTTGCTGGTGAGCTCGATTTCCTTCGCGAGCGCGTGCACGCGGATCGGATCGCTCGGCTCGCGCGGGGGCGGCGGGGGAGCGACGGGCTTGGGAGCAACACGGGGGCCGCGCGGTTCGCGCGGCTGACCCTGACCCTGACCCTGAGACTGAGACTGAGACTGGCCTTCGCCTTCGGCGCGTTCCTCGCCATTGCGACCACGGCCGCCGCGACGCCGACGGCGCCGACGGCCACCACGACGGCCGCCATCGCCTTCCTCGCGACGCTCGCCGCCAGAACCACCGCGCGACTCGGGCGTCTCGCTGCTCTCGTCGCCCGAATCCTCGTCGGACTCCGAGTCGGCTTCCTCTGCGTCAAGCGCATCGGACACGCTCGGCTCGTCCTCGTCGATCTCGGGGAGATCGTCGAAGCCGCCCGACAGGATGATCGACGTTGCGTCGGCAGCAGCCGGCTTGCGGCGACGGCGGCGACGACGGCGTCCGCCGCCTTGGCCGGCCTCGGGGCGTGCGCCGCCCGACGACGACTCGGACTCCTCGTCCTCCTCGATCTCGGTGGGCAGGCTCGCGAGCGACGGCAGCTGGAACTTGCGCGGCTTCTCGAACTCGACGTCGGCGTTGCGCTCGTCGTACGCGTAGATGTCGACGCGGTCGACCGCGATCGCCTCGCTGATGCGCACGTCGATCTTCTTCTGGAAGAGGTCCTCGAGCTCGACCATCGCGCGGCGCTTCTTGGAAAGCAGGATCGCGGCGACCTTGGACGAGCAGACGACCTCGATGCGCGCGACGCGCTCGGTGTCGAGCACGAACTGGATGCGGCGCATCGCGTCGGACGCGACGGTGTCCGGCATGCGGATCTCGCCGAGTCCCGCGCAGTGCGGGCAATCCATGTAGTGCGTCTTGCGGAGGCTCGGACGCATGCGCTGGCGCGTCATCTCGACGATGCCGAACTCGCTGATCTCGGTGACCGTCGACTTGGCGCGGTCCTTGGCGAGGTGCTGCTTGAGTCGGTCCTCGATCTCGCGGCGATGCTTCGACGCGCGCATGTCGATGAGATCGCTCACGATCACGCCACCGAGGTCGCGGAGACGGAGCTGGCGGGCGATCTCGTCGACCGCCTCCTGGTTGGTCTGGTACGCGTTGGTCTCGCTGTCGCGCGCGCTGCGCGAGCGGCCCGAGTTCACGTCGATGGCGACGAGCGCCTCGGTCTGGTCGATCACGAGCGCGCCGCCCGAGGGCAGCGGCACTTCGCGTGCGTGGATCATGTCGACCTGCCGCTCCACGTCGAACGCGTGGAAGATCGGCTGGCGGCGATCCCAGAAGTGCACCTTGGTCGCGGTGCGCGGCGAGACGACCTCGAGGAACGCGCGAGCGCGGGCAAATGCGCTCTCGCTGTCGCACACGATGCCGTCGACGCTCGAGTCGATCGAGTCGCGGATCGTGCGGAGGAGGATGTCGCCTTCCGCGTAGAGCTGGCACGGCGCGCCGACGGCGTTCATGCGCTTGTCCATCACGTCCCACAGGCGCGTGAGGTACTGCGCGTCGCGCGCGAGCTCGGTGCGCGTCGCATCGAAGCCCGCGGTGCGGAGGATGAAGCCGAAGCCCTCGCGCAGGTCGAGCGAGTCGAGGATCTTGCGCATCTTGCGACGGCCTTCCTCGTCGTCGACCTTGCGGCTGACGCCGACGTTGTCCATGTCGGGCATCATCACGAGCAGGCGGCCGGGGATCGACAGGTAGCTGGTGACGGTCGGGCCCTTGGAGCCGAGACCTTCCTTGAGCACCTGCACGGTGATTTCCTGGCCGCGGCGCAGCGCGTCCTGCATGAGCGGACGCGAGCGGCGCGGGATCTTGCGGCCGACCTTCTCCTTCGTGTCCTTCTCGCCCGGGAAGTACTTCGGGTGGAGGTCGGAGATGTGGAGGAAGCCGTTCGCGCCTTCGCCGAAGTCGACGAACGCCGCCTGGATCGCAGGCTCGACGTTGACGACGCGCGCCTTGTAGATCGAGCCGACATTGGTGCTCGTCGCCGCGCGCTCGGAGAAGAACTGCATCAGCTTGCCCTGCTCGAGGATCGCGATGCGCGTCTCGTCGCCGGGGACATCGTTGACGATCACGAGCTGCTTGGGCTTCTCGCCGCGGTGGGCTTCGAGCGGCTCATCGGCCTCGGCCTCGACGACTTCCGGCGGGGGAGCGTCGAAGTCGCGCATCGAGGCGCGCGCGTAGGCGGCCGCTGCTTCCTCGGCGTCGGCGCGCTCTTCGGCGTCTGCCTCGGGGTCCAGCGGTTCGTCGGTGGCGGCTTCGTCGGCGTCCGTGTCGGCGTCCGTGTCGGCGTCGGTCTCAGGCTCGCTGAGCCCAAGTCCCATGCCGGGATCGACGGGGAACTCGGATTCGCTCTGCGCGGCCTCGCTGGTCGAGTTGGTCGCGGTCGGGTCGATCCGCTCGCGGCCGTCCATCGCATGATCTGCGTCGGAGTGCGAGTGGTGGTTCGGGTTGTCGGTATTGCTGTCCATCCTGCTTCGTTTCTCTGGCGAAAGCCAGTTGATTGCGAAGCCGCAGCGAGGCGGTGCGTCGGGCAGGTTGGAGAGACCGGGCAGGGGCCGCGGGTCTGGACGAGGCTGGACCGAGGTCCGGCTTCGAGAGCCTGCGGGCGAGTGCGTCACCGATACGATCGGGACGCGTTCCGCGCGTGCCGAGTTGCTCGGCTGCACGGTCGCGCGACCGAATGCTTCGGCGCGCGCTCTCGCGTCACGTGCTCGCTGCTTCGTCCGTCGGTCCTGCGCGGTGCGCGGGAGGCTCGAGTCGTGCGCAGCGGCGCACGCGATGTTCCTTTCGACCATGCATCGCGCGGAAGCGCGGCTGTCACGGTCGCCCAGCCGATCCAGGAGGGCGGCGTCGAAATCGCGGGTTTCTCGCGGTGTTTCGCTGCGACCTTCGTCCTGCTTGGGGGGACGGCATGCGGTTCGCATGCGGTCTCGCCAACGGCTTCAAGTTCGTATGTTTCGACCCCGCTTTTGGGCTCCGGCTCGCGTTACTCGGCGATCCAGCCGCCAAACGAATCGGGGTCGATTTTTCTGAGTTCGTCGCGGAGGGTGTTGAGCACCTGCCGCTCGGAATCGAACGAACCAACCCGGCGGGCCAGCTGTTCGCAATGTTCGATGTCCACCGACCGGATGACCCGCTTGATCAGCGGAATCTGGCTCGGGACAAGCGAGAGTGTACGCAGTCCGAGCCCGATCAGCAACATGGTGTAGATCGCCTCACCGGCGATCTCACCGCAGAGAGAAACGTCAATTCCCGCGCGACGACCCGATCGGACCACCTGTTTGACGAGATACAGGACTGCGGGAGAGGCTCCCGTGTAGAGATTCGCGACGCGTTCGTTGCCGCGGTCGACCGCAAGCGTGTACTGGATCAGGTCGTTGGTGCCGATCGAGAAGAACGCGCACTCGTCGGCAAACGCGCGGGCCATCAGCGCGGCGCTCGGGACCTCGATCATGATGCCCGTCTGGATGCCGCGGTCGAAGGGGATGCCTTCCTCGTCGAGCTCCTCGCAGACATCGGCGAGGATCATCTTGGCCTGGCGCAGCTCCATGAGCGTCGAGACCAGAGGGAACATCACCTTCATCGGCCCGTACGCCGACGCGCGCAGGATCGCGCGCAGCTGGGTCTTGAACAGGTCGCGGTTCTGCAGGCAGTAGCGGATCGAGCGGAGGCCGAGGAACGGATTGCGCTCGGGCTCGTGCGCGCGCTGCTGCGTGTACTTGTCGGCGCCGAGGTCGAGCGTGCGGATCGTGCACGGACGGCCCGCGAGCAGCTCGAGCGTGCGCTTGTAGGCGGCGAACTGCTCGTCCTCGCTCGGCTCGTGGTCGTTGGTCAGGTAGAGGAACTCGGTGCGGTACAGGCCGACTCCGTCGCCGCCGTTGGCGAGGACGCTCTCGACCTCGTGCGGGAACTCGATGTTGCCGAGCAGCTGGATGCGCGTGCCGCACTTGGTGACGGCCTCGAGCGGCGCCGTCTCGCGCAGCACCTTGCGGTACGCGCTGAAACGGTCCTGCTGGACGCGGTATTCCTGGATGGTGCGTTCGTCAGGACGGATGATCACCACGCCGGTGTCGCCGTCGACGATGACGAGGTCGCCGTCCTCGGCGCGCTCCATCAGTCGCTGGCAGCCGACGACGCAGGGGATTTCGGTCGCGCGCGCGACGATCGACGTGTGGCTCGTGCGGCCGCCGAGATCGGTCGCGATGCCGAGGATGCGGTTGCGGTCCATGCCCGCGGTCTGCGAGGGCGTGAGCTCGTGCGCGATGACGATGACCGACTCGGTCAGCTTGGAGAGGCGCGACTCGTTCTCGCCCATCAGCTTGCCGAGCACGCGGCGCTCGAGGTCGAGCACGTCGTTGGCCTTCTGGCGGAAGACTTCGTTGCCGATGGCCTTGAACTGATCGGTGACCTTCTTGAAGCTGTCGGCGACCGCGAGTTCCGCGTTGACGAGGTCCTTGCGGATGCGGTCGCGCATCGGACCGAGCAGCGACGGATCCTGCACGAGACCGAGGTGGAAGCCGAAGATCTTCGCTGCCTCGCGCCCGAGCTGCTGCTCGGTGCGGTCGCGCAGGATGACGAGGTCCGCGGTCGCGTCGCGCAGCGCGCCGTCGAGGCGCGCAAGCTCGGAGTCGATCTCCATCGCGTCGATGTCGCGGTGGGGGACATGCGTCTCGGCCTCGCCGAGCACGAACACGCGCGCAATCACGATGCCTGGCGAGACCGGAATGCCCTTCACGGTCTGCATGGCCTTGGGCTGTGAGTGCGAGTGCGGCATGAGTCGGGGAGTCTAGCGAATCGCAAAGACAAAGCCGCCCGCGGCAAACACCGCGGGCGGCTTGGTCATTGACACCGGAGGGAGCAAAGGTGGCGGACGCGGCGCAGCCGCCTCGCCACCAGTTGCGCCCGCTCAATTACGCATTGCCGTCCTTGACCTCATACTCGGCGTCGATGACATCGTCCTTCGGCTTCGCGCCGTCGGTCGCGCCTGCGCCGCCTTCGGCCTTGGCCGACTCGTACGAGATCTTGCCGAGCTCCTGCGCGGCCTGATTGAGTGCGTCGAGCGCCTTCTGGATCGCGGCGGCGTCGTCGGCCTTCACCCGCTCCTCGACGTTCGAGATCGCGCTCTCGATCGAGCTGCGCAGCGCCGCCGGGACCTTCTCGCCGAGATCCGTCATGGCCTTCTTGGTGCCGTAGACGATCTGCTCGGCCTGGTTGCGGAGATCGACGAGCTCGCGGCGCTTCTTGTCGGCGTCGGCGTTGGCCTCGGCCTCGCGCTTCATCTTCTCGATGTCGTCCTTCGAGAGGCCCGACGAGCCGGTGATCTTGATCTCCTGCTTCTTGTTGGTCGCCTTGTCGGTGGCCGACACGGCGAGGATGCCGTTCGCGTCGATGTTGAACTCGACCTCGATCTGCGGCGTGCCGCGCATCGCGGGCGGGATGCCCGTGAGGTCGAACTTGCCGAGGCTTCGGTTGTCGGTCGCCATCGGGCGCTCGCCCTGCAGCACGTGGATCGTGACCGAGTTCTGGTTGTCGGCCGCGGTCGAGAAGGTCTCCTTCTTCGACGTGGGAATCGTGGTGTTGCGCGGGATGAGCGCCGTCATCACGCCGCCGAGGGTCTCGACGCCGAGCGACAGCGGGGTGACGTCGAGCAGGAGAACGTCCTTGACGTCGCCGACGAGCACGCCACCCTGGATCGCCGCGCCGATGGCGACGACTTCGTCCGGGTTGATCGAGCGGTCGAGCGATTCGTTCTTGAAGATCTCCTTCGCGATCGCCTGCACCTTGGGGATGCGGATCGAGCCGCCGACCATGACGACTTCCTGCACATCGGTGGCGTTGAGCTTGGCATCCTTGAGCGCCTGCTCGCACGGGCCGCGGAGGCGCGTGAAGAGGTCGGTGCAGAGATCCTCGAACTTGGCGCGGGTGATCGTCACCTGGAGGTGCTTCGGACCGGTCTGGTCCGCGGTAATGAACGGCAGGTTGACCGTGGTCTCCATCTGCGTGGAGAGCTCGATCTTGGCCTTCTCCGCGGCTTCCTTGAGGCGCTGGAGGGCCATCGCGTCCTTGGTGATGTCGATGCCTTCCTTCTTGCGGAACTCATCGGCGAGGAACTTGATGAGGCGGTCGTCGAAGTCGTCGCCGCCGAGGTGGCCGTCGCCGTTGGTCGAGAGCACCTCGAACACGCCGTCGCCGACGTCGAGGATCGACACGTCGAACGTACCGCCGCCGAGGTCGAACACGGCGATGCGGGCGTTCTTCTTCTTCTCCAGGCCGTAGGCGAGCGCGGCGGCCGTGGGCTCGTTGATGATGCGCTCGACCTTGAGGCCGGCGATCTCGCCTGCGTCCTTGGTCGCCTGGCGCTGCGCGTCGTTGAAGTACGCAGGCACGGTGATCACCGCGCGCTCGACCTTCTCGCCGAGGTAGTCTTCGGCGACCTTCTTGAGCTCCTGGAGGACGAGGGCGGAGACTTCCGGCGGGGTGTACTGCTTGCCGCGGACGTTGACCTTGACGAGCTCGTCGCCCGAGCCGAGGACCTCGTAGGGCACCATCGTCTGCTCCTTGGCCACCTCGTTGGTGCGACGGCCCATGAAGCGCTTGATGGAGTACACGGTGTTCTTGGGATTGGTGACCTGCTGGTGCTTGGCCGGCTGGCCGACCAGGCGCTCGCCCTTCTCCGTGAAGGCCACGACCGAGGGGGTCGTGCGGTTGCCCTGTGCGTTGATGAGCACCTTGGGCTGGCCGCCTTCCATGATGGCGACGCAGGAGTTGGTGGTGCCGAGGTCGATGCCGATGATCTTGCTGGTTCCGTTGGACATGTTCTGGATCCTTCCCGCCCGACGGGTTGCGTCGGGCGAATCTGTCGTGCCGGTCTCTTCAGACTTCCAGGCGGCGGCGAGTACTTCGCCTGCGCCGTAAAGCCAGGGCCGCGGCGAGTACTTCGCCTGAGCCGTGAAACTTTGGCGGCGCCGCCAAAAGCAACCTCCGTGCCAGCCCGATCGGGCGTTTCGGTGCGCCAAAGTCGGTTGACCGTGGCGGAGGTCATTGGCGGGTCTGCCACATTGGCACTTGCTGCTAACCTTGGCGAATGCCCGTGATCGATCCCGACGACTACGACCTCGCCTGCGAGGTCATGCATGACGCCACCAACTTCGCGGTGGCGGCCCGTCGGGGCCTTCCCGCGGATGCGATCGTCCAGAAGTCGGACGGGTCGCTGGTGACCGCCGTCGATGTCGCGCTGCAGGTCTTCATCCTGACGAGGCTTGAGGCGATCTTTGGCGAGATCCCCGTGGTCGCGGAGGAGGACATGCACTCGATTGGCGGGAAACCCGCCGCCGAGGCGCACTGCCGGGCACTTCTTCGGGCGTGGGGGTTCGATGGCGGCGAGTCCGCGATCGAGCGGGCGCTGAGCTGCGGCGGGTATGCGGGGTCGACCCGCGGGATGGACGCCGTGTGGGTCCTCGATCCAATCGACGGGACGCAAGGCTTTGTGGACGGCGACCACTGGTGTCCGTGTCTCGCGCTCCTGAGCGATGGCGAGCCGGTCTTCGCCTGCAACGGGCACCCGACGCTGCGCGGCGGCGCGCTGCTTTCGGCGAGCCGCGGCGAGGGCGCGTGGTGGTACCCGCTTGCGGGAGGCGAGTGCACCGAGGCCGAGGTCTCGCAGGAGCCGCTCGCGGCGGGCGAGAGCGTGTGCGTGGTCGGGCCTGCGCGCGCGACGCCGAACCAGATCGCCGTGCGCCGCGCGGTGGGCGAGTCGACGGGTCACCCGTGCAGGCTCGTGCACTCCGACAGCCAGGCCAAGTACGCGCATGTCGTCGCGGGACTCGCGGATGTCGCGTACAGCCGCCGAGGCGGTGGCCCCGGCAAGTACATCTGGGATCACGCGGGCGGAATCCTGATCGCGCGCGAAGCGGGTGCCTGGGTCGCCGACACCGATGGAAGCGACATCGACTGCTCGCAAGGGCGTCGCTTGAGCGTGAATCGCGCGGTGATCTGCGCCGCGCGCGGCGTTGGTCCGCTCATCGCCAAGGAACTCGCGGCACGCGACCTTGCGGAAGGATTCGTGCCCGCGCGGGGCGTCCGCTGATGAGCACGCGCTGGTGGAAGGTGCCGCTGGTCGCGTTGCTCGCGCTGCTGATCGTGTCGCAGGTGCTGACCGATCGGCTTCCGGCGCTGCAGGTTCTGTGGTGGATTCCGCGCGTGCTGCTGGCGGCGCCGCTGGTGGCGGGCTTCGCTGTGTTGCTCGCATGCGCCATGCGCTGGCGCTGGGGCGCGGTGGAGGTCAAGCGCTTGCGCGTGTGGCTTGGGATCTCGGTGGCTGCGGCGCTGATTTGCGTCGCGAGCGATTGGGGTCTGCCTCGCGTGCGGCCTGACGGCGGGTTCCGTCTCGCGCATTGGAACGCGTGCTATCCCGAGCGCCAGGACGCGCGGCATGCGGTCGACACGATTCTCGGGTTTGAAGCCGATGCGGTCGTGATCACCGATCCGGGCCTGACGTTTGTCGACGACGGCATCGAGCGTCTGCGGGCCGCGGGCTACGGCGTGCTGCGCGCGGGGAGCTTCGCGATCGTCGCGCGCGTGCCCGTGCTCGAGGCTTTGCCCAAGTTCGATTCGCGCGAGCGGCACCTGACGCAGTTCGCGCTCGACACCAAGTTCGGGCGACTTTGGATCCATGCGGTCGACATGCCGAGTTCACCGACGCTGCCGCGATATCCGCTGGTTCGCTCGCTGGTCGCTGAGACCGCCGCGCTCGCGATCGAGCCTGCCGACATCATCGTCGGCGACTTCAACATCACGCGCGGCAGCGCGTCGCTCAAGCTGCTCACTGGCGACGCACGCGAGGCGTTCGCGACGGCTGGTACCGGCTGGGGCGGCACATATCCGCGGAGATTTCCGCTGTGGGGCATCGACTTGATGCACGTTCGCGCGCCGTGGGTCGCGTTGCGATCCGAGATCGTCGACCCCGGCTTTGGCCGGCATCGCGCGCAGATCGTTGATTTGACGAAGGGCTGAGCGGTGTCAGCCACTTCTGGTCGGTTGATCGGGGTCGGTTGATCGCGGTCGGCTGATCGCACTCAGCGGATCATGCCGTTGCCTTCGATGACCTTCCAGATGCTGCCGTAGAGATTCGGCGGCTCGACGAGCATGCTCGCGACGGGGATCTGGTTGACGATCGAGCGATCGACATCGGCGCGCCAATCGACATGGGTGTCGCCAAACAGGCGATTGGTGCCAGTGATGTGGCTGAAGTCCACGCGGGTTCGGAGGCCGTCGGTCAGGATCACGCGGTCCGAACGCATCGGATCGCGGATGAGGTTGCCGTTCGCGGGGTCGCGGTGGCTGCGGTACTGGTAGTTGCCGTAGCACACATCGCCCGAGTCGCCGTCGAAGAACATGCCGCCGATGCGGCTTGCGTAGCGGTCGTACGGGTGGTCGCCGCGGTGGCAGGGGCAGTAGAGCGCGCGGGCGTCGGACAGGTGTCCGCCAAGCGGCGCGCAGCGGAGCAGCAGGCCGAGACCGTCGCAGAGCTGGCCGTCGCTCGTCGTGAGCGCCATGCCTTCGGAATAGCGGGGGTTGTTGCCGGACGCCTGCGAGAGGGTCGGAAGGCGATCGCGGTTGTCTTCGAGGTAGCTGTGGATCGCGCAGCCGACCTGGCGCATGTTGTTGGCGCAGCTCATGCGCTCGCTCGCTGCGCGCGCGCGGCTGAGCGACGGCATCAGGATGCCAGTCAGCAGCACGACGATCGAGATGACGACGAGCAGTTCAACCAGCGTGAAGGCGCGATGGGAAGACCGACAGCCCGCCGCCGGAAACGGGACATGTCCCTGGTGCCGGCCGACCAAGTCGCTCTGTCGCGGATGATTGCCAGTCGCAACCACACAATCCATCGCTGGGATCCTCGCGACTCCGAGTCCAACTTCAGCAGGCGGAGGCCTGATGCCGAGTAAGATCGGGTCAGCGTGAAGATACTCCCTGTCTCAGAGAAGGAAAGAAGAAGGAAACTGTTTACGTTGGATTTCGGACGGATAAGGGGTAGTCTGCTCTTCGGCGCTTTCCTCAGGCGCGTTGGCGGGATCGAACTGAAACCGAATCGGAGTTCGCTGCTTGGAATCGCAGGAGCGCATCGACTGGGAGCTCATGCAACGCGTCGCGTCTGCTGATGAAGCGGCGATCGAGGAGCTGTATGCCCGGTTCGGTGGACTGGTCTACCAGTCGGCGCGCCAAGTGCTCCGCTCGCGGGCCGAGACGGAAGATGCAGTCCAGGAAGTCTTTGTGCGCCTCTGGCAGACTTCGGATCGGTTTGATCCGAGCCGCGCCAAGCTGGTCACCTGGGTCATGCTCATCACCCGTCGCCACCTGATCGACCGGCTCCGGCGTCAGTCGGCTCGCCCCGAACGCAGCGCGATGGGCGACTCGCAGATCGACGGCGGGGGTATCCCTGCGCGGGGCCGCCGACCCGGATCGACGGCAGACGAGGAAGCGTCCGAGGGACGCGACCGCCTGCGTCGGCAACTCGGCCGCCTGCCCGAACTCCAGCGGACCGTGATCGAGCGGGCGTATCTCCAAGGGTTCAGCCTGCGCGAGATCGCGACCCAGCTTGATTCTCCGCTTGGCACGGTCAAGAGCGCGCTCAGCCGCGGCCTTGCTCGGCTCCGAGAACTCGAAGGCGGGGAGGGCACGGGTGGCTGACGCCGCGCTGCAACTCGCACCCCGTTCGA
Organism: uncultured bacterium; assembly: GCA_903891095.1. Lineage (GTDB taxonomy): Bacteria > Planctomycetota > Phycisphaerae > Phycisphaerales > SM1A02 > QWPT01. The sequence goes on from CAITDI010000121.1 coordinate 81,710, forward strand.
TCGCTGCGTGTCTCGGCATGGCGGCAATGCCTGCATTTCTCGAATGCGTGCTGCAACCGTGTTTTGCAAGTCTGCGTACAGCGGAAAGCCGAAGAGGGGTACCTTCGCCCGCCAACGCGGTCGAGTACTTCTCGAGCGTCACCTGCACCGGCTTGCGCTGGATGCAGGCGATGCGCACAGTGCGGAATCCGGGTCCAGCGCTGCTCCGCAGCGTGCGTGGATTCGTCGGTGGGCGTGAGACACATCCGTCAGGTCAATTGAGAGCGTGTGTCGCAGCGTTGGAAGTGTTTGCAGAATCATGAACGACAGCCACTCCATTTCCTCCCGCGATGAACTGCTTGAGCTTGCGGCGCTCGACGCGCTCGGCGTTCTCGACGCCGTCGAGTCGGCGCGCTTTGAGCGTGCGTTCGACGCCGCGGCTCCCAGCCTGCAGGCCGAGGCGCGCGCGGTTCAGGACAAGGTCGCGCTCGATCCCACGCTGCTTTCCGACGAGGCTGCTCCGGCATCGCTCCGTTTGCGGACGCTCGCGCGCGTGGCGGATGCCATCGAGGCCGACGCCGCGGCGCCGATCGCCACGATTGGGCCGGTTCGCACGCAGCGTGCTTCAGGCGCGTCCGCGCAGTTGATCGATCGCGACGTGCTTGTTCGTGAAGTGATGGAGCGCGCCGCGCGCGAGCAGAGCCCGCGCCAGCACCTTTGGCGCGCCGCGTCGCTGTTCCTGTTTGCGGCGCTGCTCGTGGCGCTGTACTTCAACTCCCAGCAGCGCGAGCTGTCGGAAAAGCTCGTGGCGTACGCCGACAACCGCATGGTCGACGAGGCCGTTCGCGCGCTGGCGCGCACCGCCAAGTCGTTTGATTTCGCCACCGCGCGTGAAGTCGCGGTCTTCGAGAACGGCATGCCGGTGCAGGGCGTGCACGCGTTCTTCGACGACGCGTCGAACCGCATGGTCGTCTACGGCCTTGGCGTTTCGTCGGACAGCGGCACCGCACGCGTCGTGTGCGGCGCAGATGCCACCGCCGTGATGGTTGTCGCGGCGGTCGTCGAGAACCGCGGGTTCAGCGTGATGTTCGATGTGCCGCGCGATTCCGCGGGAGCGGCGCCGAAGGACCTTCGCGTGCAGCTTGGATCGCGCACGCTTGAAGTGCGCGTTTGATCGCGCGCGTCGTCACCCGC
>CAITDI010000122.1 GCA_903891095.1 uncultured bacterium
GCCGGCGTCGCTCCGCTCCGCCGTCGAGCACGCCTTCCTCGTCGGTCGCTCCCACGCCCAGAGGTCTGTCGGATCCTCCCTTCGGTCGGATAGCGAATCCCGTGTTGAGGCCGCGCTGCCGCGCGGGTGGAGTGTCGGCGTCCCGCACGGGGCGGCGGGGTGACAGGCGCGTGGGCCACGGCAGCCGCGGCCGCCCCATGCGGTCCGCGCGTGCTCGCTCGCTCCTCGGGCGGCGTGGTTGCCGGCGTCGCTCCGCTCCGCCGTCGAGCACGCCTTCCTCGTCGGTCGCTCCCACGCCCAGAGGTCTGTCGGATCCTCCCTTCGGTCGGATAGCGAATCCCGTGTTGAGGCCGCACTGCCGCGCGGGTGGAGTGTCGGCGTCCCGCGGGGTGCGTAGGGCTCGGCAATACGCTTGGACAGCGGCGGGGCGGTTGCTATACTCCGACCCCTCAGCGCTCGGATCGGTGTGAGAGCCCCCGAGCAATCAAGCTGAATTGGCCCCATCGTCTAGCCCGGTTTAGGACATATCCCTCTCACGGATAGAACAGGGGTTCGAATCCCCTTGGGGTCACTTGAAGCAGCCTCGGCATCCGCCGGGGCTGTTTCGCTTTTGGCGCGTGACCCTCGCGGGCTTGGGACTTGCGGTGATTCCCGCGCTGCAACTCTTGCGGGCAATCCGCCGATAGAGCGGCACAGGCCATCGCGTGAGCAGCTCCACCCGCATTTCCATCGAGATCCCCGGCAGCCCGACGAGCCTTGTCGTTGCGCGCGGTGCGATCGCTCGCCTGGCGGACACACTCACGGAGTCGCTGGTTTCGGTCAACGACCGGCGCGTGCTCCTCGTGGTGGATCGCAATGTCACTGCGCTCGGCGCGCGTGCGGCCGCCTCGCTTGCCGCGGCGCATGCACACGTCTCCGCGATCCACCTCGACGCAACCGAGGCGCAGAAATCCCTCGCATCCGTCGACGCGATCTGGCATGCCGCCCTCGCGGCGCGGCTCGATCGTGGCGGGCTGATCATCGCTGTCGGCGGTGGACTTGTCGGCGATCTCGCGGGATTTGCCGCGGCGAGCTACTTGCGCGGAATCGACTTCGTCCAGGTCCCGACCACGCTGCTCGCGATGGTCGACGCAGCGATCGGCGGCAAGACCGGCATCAATCTCGCGATCCCAGGTGGCGGGCTTGGCAAGAACCTCGCGGGCGCCTTCTGGCAGCCCAAGGTCACGGTCGCCGACGCCGACGCGCTCGCGACGCTGCCGCCGCGCGAACTTCGCGCGGGGCTCGCCGAGTGCATCAAGCACGCCGTCATCGCGGGCGAACCGCGATTTGCCGCGCTCGAGGCCGACGCCGAACGCCTCTGCGCGGGCGATGCCGCCGCGCTCGATCGGCTGATCCCGACTTCCGCGGCCGTGAAGGCGGAGATCGTCTCGCGCGATCCCTTCGAGCGCGGCGATCGTGCGAAGCTCAACCTCGGCCACACCTTCGGGCACGCGATCGAGACCCTGCCCGGGCTCGATCTCCTGCACGGCGAGGCGGTCGCCATCGGCATGCACGCGGCCTGCCGTTGCGCTGTGGTCGATGGGCTCCTCGATTCGGCGACATCGGATCGCATCGTTCGCCTGATCGCGCGTTGCGGCCTTCCGACGACGCTTCCGCCCGGACGAGTCTCCGCCGAGGAGATCGTTCGCCGCATGGGTTTCGACAAGAAGGCCGAGGGCGGAAAGCTCCGCTTGGTCCTGCCGCGCGCGATCGGAACCGTGACGATCGAGCAGGGCGACCACGCCTCCGGAGTTGCCGCGGGAATCGCCGCGATCGGCGCCGGGCGCTGACCTGAAATAATTCCCGCAGGTCCCGATATCGCGCCGATATCGGGCGCCATGCGCGTCGTAGCCATCGTCAACCAGAAGGGCGGCTGTGGCAAGACCACCACCGCGGTCAATCTCGCTGCAGTCTTTGCGCGCGATGGCGTGCGGACTCTGCTCGTCGACATGGATCCGCAGTCGCATTGCGCTGCGGGCCTCGGCGTGCCGGACCAGCGCATCGAGCGCACGATCGCCGACGCGATGGTCGCCGACCATTCGCAGGCGCTCAGGCCCGAGGAATACCTCTGGGAGGTCGGCCGCAACCTGCATCTCGCGCCGTCCAACGTGAACCTCTCGCTGCTCGAGGCGCCAAACGGCCCGCTCGCGCAGCGCTTCGATCGCGATCGCCGTCTCGCGCGCGTGCTCGGCGCGTGGCAGGACCGCTTCGACTGGTGCGTCATCGACTGCCCGCCGACGATCGGCCTGCTCACGTTCAACGCGCTGCGCACTGCGGATCTCGTGCTGATTCCCGTCGAAACCGGCTTCTTCAGCCTCAAGGGCGCGGAGAAGCAGATCCAGACCATCGACGCCGTCGTGAGCCGTTTCGGTCGCGAGATCGCGTACCGGCTGCTGCCGACGATGGTCAACGAGCGCCGCGCGCTTTCGCGCGATGTGGTCGAGGCGCTTGGTCGCCGCTTCCCCGAAGCGCTTCTGCCGTTCTCGATTCGCGAGCACGAGGAACTGCGCGACGCGGCGAGCTACGGCCAGTCGATCACCGAGTTCGCGCCGGGCTCTGCGGCCGATGCCGATTTCAGCATGCTTGCGACCTGGCTGCGCGGCAACGCGCCGCTCCGCCGCGTGCTCGAGCAGTACGGCAGCGAGTCGTCGCTTGGCGGCGTGGCTCCGACGCCGCAGATCGAGACGTTCACGCCCTCCGCGATTTCGCCTGCGATGCATGCGGTTTCCGCGGTCGAGGCGCCGAATGCGCATCACGCCCATCAGGCTCATCACGCTCATCACGCGCATCACAGCGACCAGCAGGACGCCGTGCAGCAGGCCCTGCAGCAGGTGCAGTCGCCTTCGGCAGGTGCCGATCGCACGGCGGATCTCGTCTCGCGCGTTCGTGCGATGACCGACAAGGCTCGCCAGGTCTCGACGGTTGGCGGCGGCTTCGGTCCGCGCGCGCAGCGCGACGGCGTCGTCGTCTTCTCGCTGCCGTTCTCGCGGCACGCGACGTCGGTCGTCGGCGACTTCAACCAGTGGGATCCCAACGCCACGCCGTTCATCGAGAGCGCCGACCAGCGTCGTCTTGAGGCGACCGTGCTGCTCTCCGCCGGAACGCACGCGTATCGCATCGTGGTGAACGGCGAGGAAGTCCTCGACGGTTTCAACGAGCTTCGCGACGAGTCGATCCATGCGAATCTCGTCGTCGTGCCCGCGCAGCGCGAGGAACATGCAGGCGCAATGCCCGCAGAGGATCGCCGCTGATGTCCGTGGCGACGAACTCGGGCTTTGTGTCGGATGCATGGTTGCCGCGCCGCAGGACGCTTGTCCTCGTCGGGCATCTTCCGCACGCTGGTGGCACGTGGTTGTCGCAGTTCGCCGACCGTGAGGCCGTCGACTTCGGTCCGGTTTGCCTGCTTCGTCCGAGCGAGGAGGGAACGCAGATCAGCGTCTATCGCGCGAAACGTGGCGCGGTGACGCTGGGCTCGTACCCGTCGGTCGAGGCCGCGCTCAACGACATCGCGCACAGCGTCGCGCGGTGGATGATCGTCGCGCGCACTCCGTCGCAGGTCGAGATCCCCGAAGGCTTGGACGACATCGTCGTGCTGACCGCTGCCCATCAGGCGGCGGTGTACCAGGCCGTGTTGCTCGTCGTGCGCTGTCTCGACGCGCTCTCAAACCGGCCCGCGCCGCGACCGAGAGTCTCCGTGGTCGTGCTCGGCGCGACCGCCGAAGAGCACGCGGTCGTCGCGGCAAGCATCGCCGACTCCATCGGCCCGCCGAACGCTGCGCTGATCGACGTGCGTCGATCCGTGCAGCGAGTGGGGCCTGTGCAGCACCTCGAAGGAGATGCTGCAGGCACCGTGCATTCGCTCGCAAAGCTCTTCAAGTCCCTCGATGAAGTCGAGGCCGGTCCGCGTTCGCCAGCGGACTCGCCCTCGCCCTCGACTTCGCCCTCGACCTCGCCCTTCAAGGCTGAATCCATGCCAGAACCCAGGCTCAACCGGTTTGAATCGAACGCGAGCCGCCAGGCTCCTTCCGCAGGTTTTTCCGCGCCCGCCGCGCCTTCGGCGCATGTCGGTTCGCCGGCGCATCCGCCGCGCCGCGACGAGGGACCGCTGCCGTTCCCGCCGATCGAGCCTGCGCCCACGCGCGCCGGCAGGGGCACTGAGCCCGTGCGCACGCCGCCTTCAACCGTCCCGCCGTCCTCGGCCGTTGAGCCGCGCGACGACGCGTGGGCGCGTCGCACCATCGAGTCTGCGTCGGAAACGATCCGCGCCGCCGGCGCGGCGAGTCCCGCTTCGACGCGCGATGCGTACTACGCGTCGAGCGTCTCGGGTCCGTCCGCGCGCACGCCGAACGCGAAGCTCGTCGATCCCGCACAGGCAGAAATCGAGTCCCTGAGCGAGCATCTTTCGGGCCTCGAGAAGATCCCGCATGTGCCGCCGCGCTGCGAGCGCATCGAGCTCGCGGTCTCCGCCGACGGACGCCTTCATGTCGCGTGCCGCGTCGAGGACATGCTCATGCTGCAGCGCGCACGCGTCTGGGTTCGCGAGAACGGCGCGCTGCTTTGCCGCGCCTTTCCGTCGATCCGCGGTGCGGAGGACTTTGCCGTGCACGTCTTCGTGCGCAGCCTCGCCGACGCGCAGCCGGTCGATGGCGCGGATGTGCATCTCGCGCAACTCGTCGAGATCCAGGGTCGCCGCGGCTGGCTGGTGCAGCAGCTCGCGTTCTGATTCAAGTTGTTCGCCAGCCGGCTAGGACGGCAACGACGCATCGAGCACACGCGCGAGGTTCGCGTGGGTGTATCCGTCGACGGTGCCGCCGAGCGCCGAAAAACCCGCGTTTTCCAGCCCTTCCAGCAGGCGCGCGTACTCCGCTGGCGACTGGATCTCGAGCGGAAGCTGCTCGCGTCCGAAGCCGCCGTCGAGGTCGCTGCCGAGTCCCACGCGCGACGCGCCCACGATGCGTGCGATGTGCATCGAGTGCGCGACGCAGTCGGCGAGCGTCGCGCGTCGCTCGTGCGCGAGGAATCGACCGTAGAGATTCAGTCCGATCCATCCGTCGCGGTCGCGGATCGCTGCGATCTGCGCATCGGTGATGTGCCGCTCGCTGTCGGGCAGCAGGGCGGCTGCGTTCGAATGCGACGCGATCACGCGCGCGTTGCTCGTGGCGAGCAGTTCGTCGAACGCCGCGCGCGAGAGATGCGACGCGTCGTGCAGGATTCCGCTGGCGTCGAGCGACTCCACCATGCGTCGGCCGATCGGCGTGAGTCCGCCGGCGCGCGCGTTGCCGCCGGAATAGCGGCTTCCGTGCGCCCAGCTCATCCCGACCACGCGGAGTCCGCGCGCGTGCCACCACGCGACCTCGTCGGGCGACCTGATCGGGTCGGCGCATTCCATGAGGATCACGATGCCGAGCGGGCCTTCGCCCGCGAGTGCGCGCGCCAGATCGCGACGCGTGCGCACGATGGCGATCTCGCCCGCGCGTTCCATCGCCTCATACCACTCGAGCTGCGCGAGTCCCGCGCGATGCGCGCCTTCGAGGTCGTCCGAGTCGCGGTACGCCACGGCCTCGGTCGCGGGATTTCCGCCGCACTCCGTGAAGATGGCGCCCAACGCCACCCGCACGCCACCCTCGCGCAGCGCGGGCAGCGTCAGCGCGTGCGGCGCCGTCGCAGGAACCGTCGCGCGCATGTCGCGCCCGTTGAGGCCGAGGTACGCGAGGTCGAGATGGCCGTCGATCCAGCGCAGGCCGCGTGCGGTCGCGTGAGTTACGGGCTGAAACGGAGTCGGTTGGGAAGCCATGGGATCGGAAAGGTACGTGACGGCGCTTCGCAGCGGGTGTTTGCGCGCCGCGGCGCGGATACGCTGTCCTTCCGTGTCCGAACTGCCCCACATCCCGCCGCTTGCACAAGCCCCGGTCGTGCCGATCCCGATGCTCGCGACCGGCGAGGTCCTGCGTCGGCGGATGGCTGCGCTGGTGGTGTTCGGCTGCACTTCCGCGCTCCTCGGACTGGCGTGGTGGCTGAACCCATCGCCGAAGGGTTTCGGGACGCATCAGGCGCTTGGGCTTCCGCCGTGTTCGTGGCCGGAGCGCTTCGGGGTACCATGTCCCGCTTGTGGAATGACCACGTCCTTCGCGTACGCGTCGAAGGGCCGACTTCTTGAGAGCTTCGCGACGCAGCCGATGGGCTGCCTCCTCGCGATCGCCTGTGGGATGGCGCTGGTCGGATCCGCGTGGACGCTGGTGACGGGCCGCACCGTATGGCCCGTGTACGAGCGTCTCTGGAACGCGCGCGCTGCGTGGCTGATCGGCCTCGTTGCGCTCCTCGCTTGGGGCTACAAGGTCGCGGTCATGCGCGACTGGATAGGTTTCGGTTGATGATGCAGACTCGAACGATCCAATCTCCACGCCTGACCGCCATGCTTCGCGCATCGGCGATGGTCGCGTGCGCCGGTCTCCTGTTCGCGTCGAGCGGCTGCATCGCCGGTCTCGTCGGCGCCCTCGGCCAGCAGATCGACCGCGGCAAGAAGCTCGACGTTCCCGCGCAGTACGACGGGCTCGAGGACAAGACCTGCGCCGTGATCGTGAACGCCGACTACGCGACGCTCGTCGAGCATCCGCAGGTCGTCGGCAACATCACTGCGAACGTCGCCTTCCGCATCCACCAGTACGTGAAGGGCGCGACGGTGCTTGCGCCGGCCACCGTGCTCGACTGGCAGTACCGCACGCCGCAGTGGCGCGCGCTTCCGTACGGCGAGATCGCGAAGGAACTGGGCGTCGATCGCCTCGTGCACATCGATCTCTACGAGTACCGGCTGAATCCGACGGGCAACAGCTATCTTTGGGACGGCGTCGCCGGCGCGAATCTCGGCGTCGTCGAGGCCGATGGCCTGGCGCCCGACGAGTTCGTGTTCTCGACCAACATCGTCGTCAAGTTCCCCGACAAGGAAGGCGTCGGCCGCGAGTCCGCCCAGCGCACCGACATCGAGCGCGGCGTGCTGACGCTCTTCGTGCAGCGCGCGTCGTGGCTGTTCTTCGAGCACATCGAGGACAAGTATCCGAACAAGTGACGCGTTCCGTCGCCGCGACTTCTTCGCTCCTGTGATTTCCAGCGTTTCGAGCACCAGCACCATGTCTTCAAGCCATTCTTCCAGCATCGTCGCGCGCGCAGCATTGGTTGCGGCGTCGGCGTGCGTTTGCGCGGTCCTGTCGTCGTGCAACATCGTCACGCCCGTCGCCTACGCGATCAACGGTCCCGGCAAGATCGACGCCGAGTACACGCTGCCGAACAAGAAGACGGTCGTCTTCATCGACGATCCGAAGAACATCCTGCCCCGCACCGCCCTCCGCACGGCGATCGGCGACGCGGTCTCGTTCGACCTGATGCAGCGCGAACTGCTGACATCGACGGTCGCCACGCGCGACGCGATCGCAGTGGCCCGCACGTCGAGCGGCGGCAACTCGGCCAAGCTGGCGTCGGTCGAATCGATCGCGCACTCGCTCGACTGCAGCCAGGTGATCTACGTGCGTCCCACGACGTTCGACCTCGCCGGCCGCAGCGATACGCAGGGCCTTCGTCCCACCGCGGTCGTGCGCGTGAAGGTGATGGACATCGACCTGCAGCAGCGCACATTCCCGGCGTCGGAGATCCTGCCGGAAGGCCGCGAGGTCACGGCGACGATCCGCGAGAGCGATCCCGAGATCCTCCGCACGCGCGCCGGACGCGCGCAGCTCGAGGAGCAGCTCGCCAAGAAGCTCGCCGTCGAGATCGCGCAGCTCTTCTACGAGCACGACCGCATCAATCTCGGCGAGAACCTCGGCACGCGGAAGAAGTGATCCGATGGCAGAAGCGCCATCGGACATGCTCCACGCCGGTCGCCTGCACGTCGTCTGCTTTGAGGAAGCGGGAGATTGCACGCTTGAGCGCATCGCGCGCGAGGCGGCAGCCGGTGACACCGTGTTCGTGCTCGGACCGCAGTCCTTCGCCGCGAATCTGCGGGCGTTCGGCCTCCATGATCAGGTGCGCTTGCTCGTCTGCCCGCGCAGGGCGATGTTCGGCTTCGACTCGATCCAATCGGTGTGGACCGCAGAGCATGCCCGCGCGCATGGTGCGCATCCGCGGATCGCCTACGGCGTGCGGGCGATGCGCGTCTGCGAGCGACTGTTGGACTCGGTCGACGCGCAGTCGCCGATCGAACTCGCGGCAACGCCCGCCACGCTGCCGCCCGCGCGCGAGTGGCCCGAGGGCAGGCGTGCGCGCATCCGCCGCGAACTCGGCCTCTCGGCGCACGAAGTCGGCGTTCTTGTCGCGGGCGATCCATCGGAGTGGATCGACCTGTCGTTCGCGACGCGCGGCATCGCGATGGCCACGGTGACCGGCGCGCCGATTCGCATGATCGTGTCGCCGCGGAGCGCGCGGCGCGAGACGATGGGCGTGTTCCTCGAGCAGGCCGCGCATGGCAAGCCGATCATCGTGGACGAGCGCGCCGACCGTCCGTGGGAGATCCTGCCCGCGATCGAGGCGCTGGTGCTCGATCAGGATGGCGTCGCTACCAATCCGCTGTCATGCATGGGTTGGCGGCAGCCGTGGATGCTGGGCGAGAGCGGCGTCGCATCGCAATCGATGTCGCCGATGCCTGCGCTTTGGGCGCTCGCGTGCGGCAAGCCCGCGCTTGTGCACGCATCGGTGGACCTCGGCGCGCACGCGTCGCACGCGCTGGTGACCCGATTCGACAGCGATGTCGCGCAACTCGCGCGCGAGCTTTACGCGCGCGCAAGCAGTGCAAGCGTCGCGTCGCGATAGAGGACGCGCAGCAGGTCCGGCGGGAGATCCAGTCCGCGCAGCATCGGTCCGTCGAGCGGGCCATGCTTGTCGGGCGCGACCATCGCGAGATCGGGGTCGGAGATCGGCGAGGTCACTTCGCCCGAGCCTTCCCACATCATGCGGAGCGCCCAGTAGCGGCTCGCGTACAGATCGTTCGCGCCTTCGCGGCTGGTCGCCTTCTTGCCCATCTCGGAGCTCTTGTCGCCTTCGCGCAGGTGCTCGTCGGTGGTCACCGTGTCGGTGCCGAACAGGATGCGCCCGCGCCAGCGCTCGAGGAACCCGAGGATCTCGCTGCGCGAGTGACGGCCGAGCTCGCGCACCATCCACTTGGTCGCGCTGGTGTCGAGATGCAGGTTGGGGTGCGCCTCCAGCAGCGTGTCGAGGAACCCGAGGTCCTCGGGGAACCCGCCCATGTGCGCCGCGATCCACGGCATCGTGAACCGATCGAGCGCCTTGCGGAGCGGCGTGTAGTGGTCCAGCTTGCGTCCGTACTTGGCGGTGTCGGTGTACTTGGCCTCGAACCAGGTGTCTGGATCGGCGACGTGCGTCATGCAGATCATGCCGAGCCGCTCGGCGAGCTTCATCTGCTCGATGCGCAGCGCGCCGTCGAGCGCGAGCATGTCCTTGTCGCCGGCCTCGACGCCGAAGTCGATGAAGCGCGGCGCGTTCCAGAACTTGACGATGCGGCAGCCCAGCTCGCGGAACTTCTCGATGCGCGCGAGGTAGTCGGTTCCGTGGCCGACGCGCTTGTCCTTCGCGTACCAGTCGGGAACGGCGATGAACTCGATCGACTCGCCAAAGCGCTCGCGCAGCATCGGCACGTCCTCGAGCCGGCTCATCGAGAAGGTCTTCTCAACGCCGTACGCGCGTGCGATCGGCGCCCAGACCGCGCTGGCCTCCGTGCCGTTGATGTGCGAGTGGATGTCGATGATCCCGTAGCCGAGGCTCGGAAAGCGCGCGGCCTCGGCGGCGAAATCCAAGCCGAGACGGTTGGAAGGTTCGTCGCGCAGCTCGTTCGGCGCAGTGGGGAGACGGAGCATGGGCCGCTAGGTTACGCGGTCGGCGCAGGGCAGGTGTCGCAGCACGGACTCGGCGATTGCGGGATCAGCGCACTCGAGACCCGCTGCGGATCGGCAGCGTGCCGTTGCGCGAGCGCTCGACGGGCGACTCCGCGGCGGGAAGCCGCTCCGGAACGGCGCGTGGACGCGCTGCCCTCGAATCGCTCGCACGGGTGGCGCTGAGCGCTGCGGTCAGGCGCGGCGTCGGTGCCGTTCCGAGACCGGCGGCATGCACGAGCCCGATGTAGAGCTCGAAGTTCGTCTCCATGTCGAGGTGGCGAACGACTTCGCAGTCGAACCAGGCCACCGCACGCGTCACGATCGGCGCGCCGAGCACGCCTCGCGTGTGCTTGTAGGTGAGGAATGGATCGTCGCCCACGCGCCGATCGGGGCCGAACACGCGCTGAAGCAGGCGTTCCGCGGGATCAAGCAGGGAGACCGCGAAGGTGCGGCTGTCTCGGATCAACGGCGAAAGGGTGTGCCCCTTTTCCATCGCGATGAGCAGCATCGGCGGGTTGGTCCCGCACTGCTGCACGCGCTCGACGATTCGTCCGTCGCGCACATCGCCGTAAGCCGTGGTGAGAAGGAACTGCGCGGCGGGCACGGTGGCCATCGCCTGCAACAACTCTGGGGTGGGGGCCGCAATCATCGGTGTCGTCGCCATCAACCGGTTCGACAGAACAGCGCCATACGCATCGCACCGTACAAACTCTGTCGTAACCAATGAAATATGGGTCGGTTACGGCGATGCGCCAATGAACACGGCCAGAAACTTCAAAAAATTTCTGTGGCGGAGTGTTCCAAAGTGTTGAAAGGTGGGGCAGGGTGTGGTATTCTCCCATCGTCCGACAGGAAGAGCCTTCCCATGTTTCTCGGCGAGCACGAGCATTCCCTCGACGCGAAACAACGACTGGCCATCCCGTCGGAGTTCAGAGACGCATGGCGCACGGATCGGCACGGCGAGTCGCTGATTGCCGCTCCGGGTCAGAACGGCTGGCTCTGGCTCTGGCCAGAGAAGAAGTTCGAGGAGCACGCGGACCGCATCGAAAGCGGTCTCGTGACCCAGGAAGAAGTGGTGAGGCAGAACCGCGATTTGTTCTCGCGGGCAGCCAAGGTTCCTTTCGATAGCGCGGGACGAATTCGTATCCCCGATCGGCTCCTGAAGGACTTTGGCTTGAGCGGGCAGGTCGTGATCCTCGGAGTGCGGGATCACATGGAGCTGGTGTCGATCGACGAGCGCAACGAGGAACTCGACCGCGCACGCGAGCAGGACAAGAAGCTGAAGGAACGCGCGAGGGCCCGAACGACTTGAGCGAGTCGGGCTTGAGCAAGACGCGATGGAGCCTGGAAGGGCACCGTCACGATTGGAACGAACAACGCTGGCAGTGCGACATGGATCGTCGAGCTGCTGGCATGAAGGACCGGTTTACCGGTGGCTGGCAAGCCGAAGCGCAAGGATGCGTCGAAGCGCGGTCGTTGAGGCAACGACCGAAAAACCAGCCAATTCCTGCATCGCGGGTGCGTGCAGGACCTTCGATCGCTCCGCTCGGCCAAGGATGGCCGGGCGATCGCTGAGGCCGGCACGGACCGCTGGCTGTCAGGATTTGCGGCTCCGACCCGAGAGGGCCGGAGCCGCTTTCTTTTTGGCGTCGGTCGTTGATGGCCCAAAGCAATCGCGCGCGCCCAGGTGGCGCGCGCGATTGGTACTTGCGATTGGATTCGGGACGATGGCCGAGCTTGGTCAGCCGCCTTCGGTGGCGGGGCGGATCTGTCCGATCACCGGCCGCTCCTCAGCGGAGCCGTTGGCCAGGATCTGATCCGCGACTTCGCGGCGGTGCACTTCGACGGTTCGCGGGAAGTCGAACGCCACCCGGACGCGGTCGCCCTTGATGGCGACGATCCGGACAACGCCCATCGGCGACGATGGGTCTCCGATGACGACTTCTTCACCTTCGCGGCGTGTGATGACGAGCATGGTGGTGACCTCCTGTCAGAGTCTCGCGACCCGTCTGCCACATGGCTGACAAAGTCAGACTAACCGAGGAACGGGGGGGAAGGAAGCATCGGTCCCCGAGATTGCCGCTGCGGGGCGCGCAAATTGCGCGGAACCTCGTCGGGGCGAGATTCGGGACGTTGCGCCGGGTCGGACCGGTTGCGGATCAGAGTTCGATGGCCGGCCCGGAATCGTTGGCGTGCCTCGCCGCCCTCCGTTCGGACGCCGCGCGCCGATGTTACGGTCCCCATCCTGCGGTAGCGCCGTCGCGTTGCCGCGGTCTTGGGTTCACGAATGCCATCACGCCCTTCATCACCATCGAACTCGCGCCTTCGGGGCTGGGTCGGCGCCGCGCTGCTCGCGACCGTGCTGCCTCTCGGATGCACCGGCGGTCCCGAGAGCGTCAAGAATCCGCCCGAGGTGCTCTCGCGCTCCGGACTTTCGCGTGAGCGCTACTTCGATGCGCTCGAGGCCGCGCAGATTCGCGGTGTCGACGATCCAACCAAGGCTGCACTCCGACGCATGATTGCGGCAGACGGCTACGCGATCGACGTGCGCGAGAAGGCGTTCCAGCTGCTCTACGCAACCGATCCGAAGGAAGTCACCGCCGCGCTCGAGAACGCGCTGCCGCGGATGGGCGACATCGCCTGGCGCGAACGCGTCTGCGCGCTCATCGCGGAGAAGAAGATGGCCTCGCTCGTTCCCGCGCTGATCCGCTCGTGGGCGAACCCGGCGCCTGGACTTCAGGAGAAGGGCATGCGGCCGGAACGCGCGGCGATCGCGGCGATCGTCGGCGAATCGCAGGTCACCGCGACGTTGCTGAAGACGATGCGCGACTCGAGCCCCATCACGCAGGCCAACCTGCGCGCGCGCTGCTGGGAGCTGGTGATGAAGTCCGGCCAGTCGGTGCAGCTCCGCGAGTTGCTGGCGGATCCCGCGGCGACGCGCGGCGACGCGATGCTCACCGACCTCGCGCGCGTGGCGAACGATCTCGGCGTGCTGCCGGTCACGCGCGAGGAAATCCTGTGGGCGCGCGAACTGTGCAAGCCCGAGCGCGCGGCGTTCTTCGCCGACGCGAAGAAGGCGCTGGCCGCGATGCCCAAGGAACGGCGCGAATCGCTCGAGGTTCGTGCGCTTCCGATCGCGGTCGCGGCGCTCCATCGGCGTCCTGCGCTGCTGACGGCGCCCGAGCCTGAGCTGTACGAAGAAATCGCCTCGCGCATCAAGGACCGCAAGAAGGCGTCTCCTGATTTCACAGGATTCGGTGCTGGCTTTACCGAGCTCCTGTACGAGCAGCGCGAGCGCGCCAAGTGGTCCGACCTCGCAGCGATGGTGACGGCGCTCGACATCCTCTCCGAGGAGGCGATGCTGCGGCATCTCTTCGAGCAGGCCGACCGCGACCGCGAGGATCGCACGACCGAGTACGGCGGCGTGGTGACGATCGATGCGTCGGGCCGCGGCGAACTGATCGAGTTCCCGCCGCGCGCCAAGATGGGCGACCTGCGCTTCGAGAGCCCGCAGCCGCTGTTCGATGCGCTGTACACGGGGCTCTTCCACTTCCACAACCACACGCAGCGCTACGACAACTCCGATTACGCGGGTCCCCACACGGGCGACTTTGCGTTTGCGGACAGCACGCACTGCAATGCACTCGTGTTCACGTACCTGTCGGCGGATGCGATCGACGTCGATTTCTATCGCTACGACCGCTTTGTCGTGGATCTCGGCGTGGTGAAGCGGCCGCAGGGCTGAATGGCTCGGCATGCAGCTGGCGTTGCTTGTACAGCTCTCGATCGCGCTCCTCGCAGGTGAACTCGCGGGCATGCTGCCGATTGGCGCGTGGACGGGCGCGTGCATCGCGCTCGCTGCGCCGATCGCGGTGCTTGTCGTGGGCGCCTTGCTCGCACGTCGCGCGGGAAAGCTGATGGACCAGCGGGTGCGAGGCGGTGGGGAACTCCTCTTTGCGTTCAACGCGCGCGCGCCGTGGCTGGCTGCGATCTGCATGGCTGCCGCAGCCGCGAGCGACCTCCACCGCGAGTTCGCGCCGCGCGTCGGCAACGCCACCGTGGTGGTGTTTCTCGTCGCGTGCGGAATCGCAACCACGCTGGCTGCATACGCCAACGCCTGGACGATCGAGCGCCGGCTGCGCGAATCGTCGCTCATGCGTGAGCTCGACGCGGCCATGCCCGTGCATCCGATGCCGTCGCGCGGCGCGTTCGTGCTGGCGCAGGCGCGCGCGGGCCTTGTGCCGCTGCTGGCGCCGCTCATCGTCCCGATGCTGCTTGGCGAGGCTGCCGCGTGGATCGCCGCGCGCGAGTTCCCGGGAATGCCCGAGCGCGCGGACCTCGCGCGCGTCGGCGGGAGCATCGGTGGCGCGTTGCTGCTGTTTGTGCTCGTGCCCGTGATCGTGCCGCCGTTGCTCGGACTCAGGCGGCTCGCGCCAGGATCCATGCGCGACGAGCTCGAGGCGCTCGCCAAGGACGCGGGCGTCGGAGTGCGCGAGATCTGGGTGTGGCCGACCGATGGCTTGATCGCAAACGCCGCGGTGATGGGCGTCCTGCCAGGAATGCGCTGCGTCATGCTGTCCGACTGCCTGCTCGAGTGCATGACGCGCGAGCAGGTTCGTGCGGTGATGGCGCATGAGCTGGGCCATGTTGTCCGCAGGCATCTGCCTTGGATGCTGGCTGTGATTCTCGCGTGCTGGACGCTCGCAGGTGCCGCCGTCGAGCCCGTTGCCGAAGGAATCTGGCAGCGCGCGACCGAGGACATGGCGGACGGCAGCCGCGACGGCCTCGCGCAGGTCGTGTCGCTCGCGCGCGATGGCACGGTGCTCTTGCTTGGGATCCTCGCGTTTGGATTCGCCAGTCGCCGCTTCGAGCGGCAGGCCGACACGTTTGCGGTGCAGCTGCTCAGCGCGCGGGAATCCCGCGAGGACGCGACGCCCGAGTCGGTCGAGGCGATGGTCGGTGCGCTCGGCGCGGTCGCGTTGCTCAACCATGTTCCGCCGTCGCGACCCAGTTGGCGGCACGGATCGATCGCTTGGCGACAGGAGTACCTGCGCACGCTGGTGGGCCGTCGCTGCGATGGATTCGCGATCGACCGGCTTGTCGCGGTGCTGTGCTGGGGCTCGCTGTGCGCGGTGATCGCGGCGTTCGCGCTGGGCATGCGCGTGTTCTGAACCGCTACACTCGCCGCATGCGCTTTACCAAGATGCATGGCATCGGCAATGACTACGTCTACATCGATGGATCGCAGTACGCGACGCTCGATTTCGCGCGTGCCGCGCGGCTGGTGAGCGACCGGCATTTCGCGATCGGCAGCGACGGACTGATCGCGGTGTGTGCGCCGACGCGCGCCGACGCCGACCTGCGCATGCGCATGTTCAACGCCGATGGAAGCGAAGGCGAGATGTGCGGCAACGGCATCCGCTGCGTGGCGAAGTTCGCGGTCGACCGCGGCATCGCGTCGGCGAATCCGCTGCGCATCGAGACGGGGCGCGGCGTGCTGGAAGTCTCGTGGGAACGCGGCGCCGACGGTCGCGTCGCGCGCGCAAGCGTGATGATGGGCGCGCCGATCCTCGAGCACGCGCGCATTCCCGCGCGGATCGAAGGAATCGCCGCCGACGCGCGCGTGGTCGCGCACAAGATCGATCTCGCGCGCTTTGGCACATCGGGCTGGTGGGACGCTGCCAAGGTCGAGCCGCACATCACGCTGGTCTCCATGGGCAATCCGCATGTGATCCTTGCGTGCGACGATCCGTGGAAGGTTCCGCTTGAGGCTGTCGGCCCGCGCTTCGAGCGCGACGCGTGGTTTCCCGCGCGCATCAACGTGCATTTCGTGAAGTACGGCCCGAACGCGGGCGAAGCGGCGATGCGCACCTGGGAGCGCGGCTCGGGCATCACGCTCGCGTGCGGCACCGGCGCGAGCGCGGTGTGCGTCGCGGGCGTGCTTCTCGGCAAGTGCGCGCGCACGCTTCATGCGCAGCTTCCTGGCGGGCCCCTCAAGCTCGAGTGGCCGAGCGAGACTGCGAATCTGCGCATGACCGGCCCTGCGACCGAGGTCTTCGAGGGCGAAGTCGATCTCGACGCGCTCGCGGGCATGCTGGCCTCGCACGGAGTGATGCATGTCTGAGGCGCTCTCCGTGCTCGAGCGCGAGATCGCGGCGAAGCTCGCTGCGCGCGCGTCCGCGATGGAACGCGACCTCGCGGATTTCGTGGCGATCCCGACGTGCTCCGGTCACGAGGAAGGCCTCGTGCGTTTCCGCGCGATCATGCGCGCGAGGCTTGCGGCGCTCGGCGCAGAAATCAGCGAGGTCGCAGGTGATCCGAAACCTGCGTGGATCGTTCAGCCGGGTCAGCGCGCCGACGCAGCGCCGCCGGTTGCGCTGCGTGCGGTCGCGCGCGGCGGCAAAGGCCGAAGCGTGCTCGTCACCGGTCACCTTGACACGGTGCACGATCCGTTCGGCGCGTTCCAGACGCTCGCGCGCACCGCGCAGTCGCGCGCGGAAGGCCCCGGTGCGATCGACATGAAGGGCGGGCTCGTCTGCATGCTGCACGCGCTCGAGGTGCTCGCGGAACTCGGCGTGAAGCCCGCGTGGACCGTGCTCCTCAACTCCGACGAAGAGACCGGCAGCCTGCACAGCCAGCGCGCGATCCGCGCCGAGGCGCGCGCGTGCGCGGCGGCGGGGGGCATCGGGTTCGCGATGGAGCCTTCGCTGCCCGATGGTTCGCTCGTGCTCGAACGGCTTGGTTCGTGCACGTTTCGCATCGAGTGCGAGGGACGCGCCGTGCACGCGGGTCGCGATTTCGCCAACGGCGTGAGCGCAGTGAACGCGCTCGCCGCCCGCATCCTCGAGGCCGCGATGCTGGTTGATCTCGCGGAAGGCACCGTCGTCAACATCGGCCCGCTCGAAGGCGGCAAGGCGACGAACATCGTGGCCGACCGCGCGCGCGGCTGGGGCAACGCGCGCTTCAAGGACGCCGCGCGCGAGGACGCGCTCAAGCGCGGGCTCTTCGCGCTCGCGACCGCCGCCGACGCGCCGCTGCCGCGCACGAAGATCGAGTACGAGTCGAACCGCCCCGCGAAGCCCGAGATTCCAGCGGTTCGCGCCCTTGCCGAGCAGGCGCGCGCGATCGGCGAGGCGCTCGGCGAGAAGGTCGGCTTTGGCAAATCAGGCGGTGTTTCCGACGGAAACCTGATGCAGGCCGAGGGGCTCCCGACGATCGACACGATGGGCCCGCGCGGCGGAAACCTCCACCGCACCGACGAGTACATCGAACTCGACTCGATGGCGCCGCGCGCCGCGATGCTGGCGATTCTTTTGGCGCGTCAGGTCGCCGTCCCGTAACACGGGCAAATCGACGGATCTACGCTACAGCCCCCCTCGGCGAACGGACGAAAACAGAAGCCCGGCGCCGCGGTGACCTCCGCACGCACTGTCGCAAACTTGCAGAAGGCATCTCTCTCCATGACGACGACGCTCACCGCCTCCCAGACCGTTGGTTCCGCACTTCACTCGAGCCCTGCGATCGATGCGGCCATCCGCACGATTCGCCACGAGGTCGAGACGAAGCAGCGCGAGCTGACGGGCGCGAGGCCGGCGCGCGCGGAACTCAAGGAGACGCTCGACGGCTGGCTCAAGCGCGCGGCCGAAGTGCGCGGCCGCGGACCGCTGTATCCGTACCTCGGCTCGGGCGTCGGCAACGGCGCGCTGGTCGAGCTCGTCGATGGCAGCGTGAAGTGGGACCTCATCAACGGCATCGGCGTCCACATGTTCGGTCACGGCGATCCCGAGCTGGTCGAGGCGTCGATCCGCGGTTCGCTCAGCGACCTGATCATGCAGGGCAACCTGCAGTTCAACGCCGATGCGATCGAGTTCGGCGAGTTCCTCGCGAAGGAAGCCGCCCGCAGCTCGAAGATGAAGCACTGCTTCATCACCAACTCCGGCTGCATGGCCAACGAGGCCGCGCTCAAGCTCTGCCAGCAGAAGACCAACGCCGCGCCGCGCATCATCGCGTTCCAGGATTGCTTCATGGGTCGCTCGACCACGATGTCGCAGATCGGCGACACGTCGGCGTACAGGCAGGGCATCGCGCTCAACATCCTCGTCGACTACCTGCCGTTCTTCGACGCCGAGATGGGCGTGCAGCGCTCGATCGACATGACGCTGTGGCATCTCGAGCAGCTCATCCATCGTTATCCCGGCCAGCACTGCTGCCTGATCGCGGAGCTCGTGCAGGGCGAGGGTGGCTTCAACACCGCGCCGCGCGAGTTCTTCGTCGCGCTGTTCGAGGCGGCGAGAAAGGCTGGAATCCCGATCTGGGACGACGAAGTCCAGAGCTTCGGCCGAACCGAGAGCATGTTCTGCTTCGAGCGGCTGAATCTCGGCGAGTACATCGACGTCGTGACCGTCGGCAAGATCACGCAGGCTTGCGCGTGCCTCTACACCGCGGAGATGAATCCGAAGGCAGGCCTGCTTTCGGGCACGTTCGCTGCGTCGACCAGCGCGTTCGCGACGGGTCTGTCGATCCTCAACCGCCTCAAGTCCGGCGGCTACTACGGTCCCAACGGCAAGATCGCCAAGTTGCACGCGGCGTACCGCCAGCATGCCGAGGCGTTCGTCGCCAAGCATCCTGCGTGGTTCACGCCGGTCACCAACTCGCTTGGTCGCACGAACACCAACTACGTCGCGGGTACGGGCGGCATGATGCGCCTCACGCCGTTCGGCGGAAACCGCGAGAAGATCGGCAAGCTGCTCAACAACCTCTTCGAGGACGGCGTGATCGCATTCAGCTGCGGTCACGGGCCGTATCACCTGCGCTTCCTCCCGCCGGTCGGCGTGATGAAGCCCGAGCAGTTCGGCCCCGTGTTCGAGATCATGGAGAAGTCGTTCGCCCGAACGATGTGACCGCATGTTCGTGATTCGCCCGGCAATCCTCGACGATCTCGCGACGCTGCTCAAGCTCGCGAAGATGGTGCACTTCATCAACCTGCCGGCCGACAAGGAGCTGCTCGCCGCGAAGATCGGGCGCAGCCGCAGGAGCTTCGCGGGCGACGTCGACGACATCCGCGACCGCGAGTTCATGTTCGTGCTCGAGGATTCCGAGTCGAACGAGGTCGTCGGCACGTGCACGATCCTCTGCTGCGTCTCGTGGGAAGGGCGGCCGCACATCTTCCTCAAGACGGGCAAGCGCTCGTTCTACAGCGAGGATCTGCAGCTCGGGCAGACGCACACGACGCTCGAGCTCGGCACCGACACAAGCGGACCGAGCGAGGTCGGCGGACTGATCCTCGCGCCGGGCTTCCGCGGGCGTCCTGAGCGCCTCGGCTCGCTGCTGTCGCTGATTCGCTTCCACTTCATCGGGCTGCACCGCGAGATGTTTGCGGAGCGCATCCTTGCCGAGATGATGGGCCCGCTCACGCCGGACTCGGGCACGCTTCTGTGGGAGTACCTCGGGCGCCGCTTCATCAACCTGTCGTACAAGGAGGCGGATCTCTTCAGCTCGCGCTCGAAGGAGTTCCTGCTTTCGCTGTGGCCGAAGGGCGAGATCTACGCGTCGCTGCTGCCGCCCGAGGCACGCGCGCTGATCGGCAAGGTCGGCGAGGAGACCGAGCCTGCGAAGCGCATGCTCGAGAAGCAGGGCTTCAAGTACCACGGCCATGTCGATCCGTTCGACGGCGGACCGTACCTCGATGCCAGGATCGAGGATGTGCCGCTGGTCAAGGCGACGGCCTCGATGCGCGCGAGCGCTGGAAATCCCGCTGGAAACGGCGAGGCGTTCGTCTCGCACAAGGGGCGTGGCGGATTCCGCGCGACGCGCAGTGCGTTTGAGATCGTCGGCGACAAGCTCGTGCTTCCGGCGGAGACGCTCGAGGCGATCGGTGCGTCGGGCGATGCGCAGGTTGGTTTCACGCCGCTGCCTGAGTCGAAGCCGAAGCCACGCCGCGGCGGCAACAAGAAGGGTTGAGCCGCATGCTCGCGTCCTCCGCGTATCTCCAGCACGCTCCGAGCGATTTCATCGATGGGGCGTTTCGCGCGCTTTCCGGCGATGCGATCACGACGCGTGATCCTGCGAACCCAACGAACATCGTGTGGCAGGGGAGCCCTGTCGCGGCGCACGCCGAGGACGCCGTCGCCGCCGCGCGCCGCGCGTTGCCTGCGTGGAGCGCGCTTTCGCTCGATGAGCGCCGCGTGTTTCTCGAGCGCTGGCGCGAGACGTGCGTCAAGCATGCCGCGCGCCTCGCGGCTGCGATCGCGCGCGAGATCGGCAAGGTCAAGTGGGAGGCCGAGCTCGAGGCGAAGATCGTCGCCGAGAAGGTGACGATCACGCTCGAGGAACGCGTCGTTGCGCGCGTGGCGGGCTTCGAGGTCGCGGCGGGCGCAGGCAAGACCGGCATCTGCAGCTTCAAGCCGCACGGTGTGATGGCGGTGCTTGGGCCGTACAACTTTCCCGCGCATCTCCCCAACGGGCACATCGTGCCTGCGCTGCTCCTCGGCAACACCATCGTGTTCAAGCCGAGCGAGAAGGGCGCGTCGGTCGGGCAGCTCCTGGCGGAGCTCGCGCACGAGGCTGGATTTCCCGCGGGCGTGTTCAACGTCGTGCAGGGTGGCGGCGCGATCGCATCGCGGCTCGCGGTGCATCCCGATGTCGACGGCGTGCTGTTCACGGGGTCGTTTCCCGTCGGGCGGCGCATTCTCGAGGCGAATCTCGATACGCCTGGTCGCTTGATCGCGCTCGAGATGGGCGGCTCGAATCCTGCGGTCATCACCGCGAAGGCCGACCTCCGTCGCGCGGCGATCGAGTGCGTGCGCGCGGGCTATGCGACGACGGGCCAGCGCTGCACCTGCACGCGCCGCATCATCGTGGAGGAGTCGGTTGCGGATCGATTCATCCCGATGTTCCTCAAGCTTGCGTCGAACCTGATGATTGCCGGCGCCGACGACGGCGTGCCCGCGTTCATGGGTCCGCTGGTGACTGGCGAAGCGCGCGACGCGGTGATCCGCGCGCAGCACGCGATCGCCCAGCGCGGTCGGCTGCTGCTGGAGGCCTCGCCGCTTGATCGCGCGGGGTACTTCCTCTCGCCGGGCGCGGTCGAGGTCGCGCGATTCGAGCGCGGTGCGGACGAGCAGGAGATCTTCGGGCCGTTCGTGCAGTTCGCGCGCGCGCGTGATCTCGACGACGCGATCGCGCAGGCGAATGCCACCAGCTTCGGCCTTGCGGCGAGCCTGTTCAGCGACGACGAGTCGGAGTGGCGGCGGTTCTTCGCGGAATCACGCGCGGGGTGCATCAACTGGAACTCGGGGACCGCGGGCGCGAGCAGCAAGCTGCCGTTCGGCGGGCTCGGGCGCAGCGGCAACCACCGACCGGCTGGCGCCTTCGCGGTCGACGCGGTCGCCTATCCCGTTGCCACGATGGTGGATCGGGCGGAACCCGCCGTCCCGCAGGGGATGCTGGTCGATCCGCGGTTCTTCGCCTGACGCTCGGGAGCGACCAATTCGGGCGAATGGGGGAATTGCCCAATAGTCTTGCCCTTGCCGCGTGGCGATACTGCTTGCGTTGGATGTTCGTTCGGGGCCGATCCGGGGTGCCCTGAAACGCGCAAGCGTCGGGCATCCAAATGGGAGCTGTGGCCCGCGCCTCCTCACGTGGGTCCCTCTGCAAAGAGCATGCTCCCTGTTAGGGACGAGTCCCACGCCGCCGCAAGGCGGCGTGGGGCTTTTTAGACCGTCTATCAGGCGTGGCGAGGGCGAGATTGTTCACAATTAGCGTTGCGATGCCTGAGATTTGGGCGACTGCGGTTGTTTTTGGACGATACGACAGCAATCGGACGATCTCCGAGAGCCAGCGGCCGTAAGGCTGCAGGGGAAACAAGCCACACCATTTCAGCCAAAAGGGTTCGGCGTCGCGTGCTGCGGAAAGGCACACGGCGCCGAGCCTGTTTTTACGCCGTGACTTTTCCGTGTCGGCGTTTAGCCGCCCACGCGTTCGGCCACGTACGCGGGGATCTGGTCGAGCGCCACGCGCTCCTGCGCCTGCGTGTCGCGGTGGCGGATGGTCGCCGTGCCGCTCGACGCGCCGTCGTGGTCGACGGTGATGCAGAAGGGCGTGCCCGCCTCGTCCATTCGGGCGTAGCGCTTGCCGATCGACTGCTTCTCGTCGAACTCGACGTTGTGCTTCTTCCGCAGGTCGCGGTAGAGGCGCTCGGCGATCTCGGGCAGGCCGTCCTTGTTCACGAGCGGGAAGACGCCCGCCTTCACCGGCGCCATGCGCGGCGTGAAGTTCATGTAGACGCCCGACGCGCGCGTCGGATCCGGCGTGTACGCCTCGCAGAGCAGTGCGAGCGTGCCACGGTCGGCGCCTGCGGACGGCTCGATCACATGCGGGAAGTAGCGCTCGTTCTTCTCCTGGTCGAAGTAGCGCATCTTGTCGCCCTTGCCGCAGTGGGTCGCGTGCGCCTTGAGGTCGAAGTCCGCGCGGTGCGCGACGCCCTCGAGCTCGCCGAATCCAGGCGCGGTGAAGGGGAAGCGGTACTCGATGTCGCTGGTGCCCGCGCCTTCCTTCGCGTAGTGCGCGAGCTCGTCGCGGTCATGCTCGCGGAGGATGAGGTTCTCGCCGGCGAGGCCGATCTCCTTCCACCACGAGAAGCGCCAGTCGCGCCACCACTTGTACCACTCGTTCGCGGTGTCGGGACGGATGAAGAACTCGATCTCCATCTGCTCGAATTCGCGGCTGCGGAAGGTGAAGTTGCGCGGCGTGACCTCGTTGCGGAACGCCTTGCCGATCTGCGCGATGCCGAACGGAACGCGCACGCGCGTCGAGTCGCAGACATTCCAGAAGTTCGTGAAGATGCCTTGCGCGGTCTCGGGGCGGAGGTACGCGAGCGAGTTCTCGTCGCGGATCGCGCCGCAGTACGTCTCGAACATCAGGTTGAACATGCGCGGCTCGGTGAGCGTGCCGGCTTCCTTCGCGTGCGGGCCCATCGTGCGGGCGCGCTCCTCGGCGGAGATCGACATGAACGGGCGCAGCATGTGCACGGCGGGATCGAGCGCGTCGCGCTTCTCGTACTTGGCGAGCGACTTGGTGGCGGCGGCGCGCTGTTCGTCGTCGTTCTCGACGAAGGCGTGGAGGCGCGCGCCGGCGGCGGTCGAGCCGAGCACGACGAGGTGGTCGGCGCGGTAGCGCTGCTTGCTTTCCTTGCAGTCGACCATCGGGTCGTTGAATCCGCCGACGTGGCCGGACGCGACCCAGGTCTTCGGGTTCATGATGATCGTGCAGTCGACGCCGACGATGTCGACGGCGTTGCCATCGGGACCGATGAGCTCGCGCTCGACGACGTCGTTCCACCACGCGTTCTTGAGGTTCCGCTTGAGGCTCGCGCCGAGCGGGCCGTAATCCCAGAAGCCGTTGATGCCGCCGTAGATCTCGGAGGACTGGAAGATGAAGCCGCGGCGGCGGCAGAGGGAGACGATGTCCTCCATCTTCTTCGGGGCGGCGGGGGACGGCGTGGGGGAGGTGACTTCGGACATGGTGATTTCCTGGCGGAGCTTCCGCGGGGGGGACGCAGGATATCGGCAGGGAGCGTGGCTCCGGCTCGGCGAATTCCGCGGAAAGTCGATGCCTGTCGGCTCGGGGAACTGGTTACTCAGGCTTCAGGCTGAGGAGCGTGAACAGCTCCATGCGCGCGGCGGGGTTCGTGAGGAACGAGCCGTGCAGCTTGGAGGTCGTGGTCACCGCGCCGGGCTGGCGCACGCCGCGGTAGCACATGCAGAAGTGCCGAGCCTGGATCACGACCGCCACGCCGTGGGGGCGTAGGGTGGTGTTGATCGCGTTGGCGATCTGCGCGGTGAGCTTCTCCTGCACCTGGAGGCGCTTGGAGTAGATGTCGACGACGCGCGCGAGCTTGGAGAGCCCGACCACGCGGCCGTTGGGGATGTACGCGACATGCGCCTTGCCGACGAACGGCACCATGTGGTGCTCGCAGTGGCTGTGGACCTCGATGTCCTGCAGGAGGACGAGCTCGTCGTAGCCCTCGATCTCGCTGAAGGTCCGCTGGAGCGGCTCGATCGGATCGGCGTGGTAGCCCCAGAAGTGCTCGTGCATCGCCTTGACCACGCGCGCCGGCGTGTCGACGAGGCCCTCGCGGTCGGGGTCCTCTCCGATGAAGCCCAGCAGCGAGCGGACATAGGACATCGCGAGCTTCGCTTCGGGGGAGTTCATGTCGGGTTCGACCATGGGGCGGAGATGTTAGCCGTTGCGTGCGTGCGGTGCATCCTGCGCGCAGGCTTGCGGAAACGCCCTATTCTGCGCGCCATGACCCATTCGACCCCTCGTCGCGGCGGAATCCTTCGCAAGGCGCTCATTGCGATCGCACTCATCATCGTCGTGCTCGTCGTGGGCGGCGTGCTGTTCTTCGACTCGATCGTCGGCGCGGGCATTTCGGCCGCGGGCACGCATGTGCTGGGCGTGAAGACGACCGTGCGCGATGTGTCGGTCGGCATCGTGTCCGGCAAGACGACGATCGAAGGCCTCGAGGTCGACAACCCGCAGGGCTACGCGCCCGTGAAGTTCGTGTCGCTTGGTTCGGTTGCGGTCGATGCGCCGTTCTCCGGGCTCACGGGCGACAAGATCGTGATCGATCGCGTCGCGATCTCGAACCTGACGATCGACGTCGAGAAGGGCGCCGATGGCAAGCTCAACGTCGAGAGGATCGTCGACAACCTCAAGAAGGCGACGGGCAAGGACAAGCCCGCGGATGAAACGAAGCCCGCGCCCGAGCCGCCGGCCGGCGAGTCGAAGGAAGCGCTCGTCAAGGAGCTGCGCCTCGAGAAGATCCAGGTGAACCTCCGCAATATCGCGGGCGGCAAGAACGGCCTTGTCGAGGTCAAGCTGCCTGACCTCGTGATTCGCGATCTCTCGTCGAAGGGCGGCGTCGATGTGCTCGCGAGCGAGATGTCGGGCGTCGTGATCGGCGCGGTGATGAAGGAAGTCCTCGCGGCGAACATCGAGGGCCTCGGCTCCGACGTGCTCGGCGGCATGCAGGGCGCGGTCGAGGGCATCGGCGGCATGATCGGTGGACCGCTGCGTGGCGCGGTTGATGCAGGCATCAATGGCGCGGGCGAGGCGATCAAGGCCGTGGGCAAGGGCCTCGGCGACATCGGCAAGGAAGCAGGCAAGGTGCTCGAGGGCGCCGGCGACGCGATCAAGGACGGCGTGAAGGGCATCGGCGGTGCGCTCGACGGTGTGTTCGGAGGCAAGAAGTGAGCGCGGAGTTGCCGTGCTACAAGCCGCCTTCGCGTGAGACCCGTGCGTGCTGGAACGGCCGCGACGACGGCGATGATTCCGACGTCCAGCGTTGGCACCAGGCGATCAGCTTGATCGATCTGTCGAAGCCGCTCGACTACTTCTTCGAGCCGACGATCTGCTTCATTGGCTACGCAAGTGATCTCGGCGTGCGCGAGAACCTCGGGCGCGCGGGCGCGGCCGAAGGACCTGCTCGGCTGCGCGTGCGGATGGCGTCGTTTCCGGTGGTGCAAGGCGTGGCGCTCGCGGATTGCGGCGACATTGTCGCGGGCGCGACCGTGCTTGAGACGCAGGAGGCGCTTGCCACCGTCGTCGAGCAGATCGTGCGTTCTGGCGCGCTGCCCGTGATCCTTGGCGGCGGGCACGATCAGGCGTTCGGGCATTTCCTCGGCGTTGCGCGTGCGCGCGGTACGCCGCCGGCGTGCATCAACTTCGACGCGCATCTCGATCTCAGGCCGATTCCTGCAGGCGGGCCGAACTCGGGCACGCCGTTCACGCAGGTGTGGGAGTGGTGCAAGTCGCGCAACGCGCCGTTCCGCTACACGGCGCTCGGCGTGCAGCGGAACGGCAACACGGCGCAGCTCTTCACGCGCGCGGAGCAGGCGGGCGCGACGCTTGTCGATGCCGATGGCTTTGCGCTCGACACGCTCGACATCGTGATGGAGGCGATCAACGACGCGGTCGACGAGGCGGAGATCTGCCTGTCGGTCGACCTCGATGTGTTCGCGGCGGGCTTTGCGCCTGGCGTGAGCGCGCCGACGGCGATGGGCATCGGACCCGATGCGGCGTTTCGCAGGATCTTTCGCGGGCTGATGGCGTCGGGTCGCGTGCGCGGCGTCGAGATCGCGGAGCTCTGCCCTGCGCTCGACGTCGACGATCGCACGGCGCGCCTTGGTGCCGCGGTGGCGTTCGAGGTCGCGCTCGGCGTGCTTGATGCGGTGAATGACGACGATTCCGACGACGCCGACGGCGAAGGTGGCGACTCCGGCGGCGAGATCCTCGGCGACGGTCCCAGCGGAGACGACGCGTGAGCCAGGTTCGCATCGGCATCGACCTCGGCGGCACGAAGATCGAGGCGGCGGCGATTCGCGACGAGAGCCGCGGTGATCCGCACGGCGAGCTCAACGTGCTCTGGCGCGAGCGCGTCGCGACGCCGCAAGGCGACTACGACGGCACGATCGCGGCGGTCGCGGGGCTTGTCGCGCGGCTCGCGGCTGACTGCAAGCTCGCGGGTGATACTCCTGTGGGTATCGGTGCGCCTGGTTCGATCTCGCCGGTTTCGGGCCTGCAGCGCAATTCGAACTCGACTTGCCTCAACGGCCGGCCGTTTGTGCAGGATCTCGAGCGTGCGCTTGCGCGCCGCGTGCGCATGGCGAACGACGCGAACTGCTTTGCGCTTGCCGAGGCCGTCGCTGGCGCGGCGCGTGGCGCGCGCGTCGTGTTTGGCGTGATCCTCGGCACTGGCGTCGGCGGCGGCGTCGTGATCGACGGCGTCGCGCGCGAAGGCCGCAACGCCGTGGGCGGCGAGTTCGGCCACGGACAGCAGCAGGGCGTCGCCGTCGAGGCGTTGATCGAAGGCCGGCCGCATGCGCCGCGCCAGTGCTACTGCGGGCAGATCGATTGCCGCGAGCAGTACGTCTCGGGTCCCGCGGTCGAGCGCGAGTACCACGCGCGCACGGGCCGCAAGATGCGGCTGCCCGACATCGAGGCCGCGGCGCTTGCGGGCGATACGCATGCTTCCGCCACGATCGTGCGTTGGGCGGAGCGCGTCGCGGTGTCGCTTGGCGACGTCGTGAATCTGCTCGACCCCGACTGCATCGTCCTCGGCGGCGGCGCGAGCAACCTGCGTGCGGCGACGGATCTCGTGCCCACGCGCGTCGCGCACTACACCTTTGGCGATTCGTTCACGACGCCGATCGTGCGCGCGCAGCTCGGCGACAGCGCGGGTGTGATCGGCGCGGCTTGGCTGTGGTGAGCATCAGAACCGCGCAGGATCCAGCATCGACACATCGAAGCACGGCTTCTCGCCCGCGACGATCTCCGCCATCGCCTTGCCGGTGACGGGGCCGAGCGTCATGCCCATCATCGCGTGACCGGTGGCCACGAAGAGCCCCGCCTTGCCGCGCACGCCGCCGATCGCGGGCATGCCGTCGGAAGTGCAGGGGCGGTAGCCCGCCCATTCGCCCGCGGGCGTGAGCTTGTCGATCCCGTTGAGGTACGCGCGCGAACCCTTCACCAGCATGCCGAGTCGCTCGGGCATCCACGGTTGGCCGAGCGGTCCGATCTCGAGCGTGCCCGCGAGGCGGAGCTGCTGCTTGCCGTCGCGCTTCATCGGAGTGATCGCGACGAACGTCTCGTGCAGCACCATGCCTGTCGATGGCGCGGGCGGCGCGTCGTGCTCGGGATAGTCGAACTGCAGGTGATAGCCGCGCGCGCCTTGCATGGGGATCTTGACGCCCGCGAGGCGGCCGAGCGCGTCGCTCCACACGCCCGCGCAGAGGACGACGGCGTCGGCGGTGAGCGTCTCGCCGTTCTCGAGCACGACGGCGTTCACCGCGCCAGAGCGCGCTTGGCGGAACGCGCGCACGCCCGAGTCAAAGCGCACCTTCACGCCGTGCTTGGGCAGCGCGCGGATGAGGCCTGCGATGAGGTCGTTCGGCGCGCAGTGCGCGCTGTCCTTCATGTGGATCGCGCCCGCGACTTCGCCCGTAAAGCACGGATCGCGGCGACGCAGCTCGTTGCCGTCGATGCGCTCCCACTTGTAGCCGAACTTCTCGAGGCTGCGCGCCTCGGCCTCGGCGTGGGCCATGTTCTCCGGCTTCATCACGACATCGAGCCAGCCGTCGCGCGCGTAGTCGCAGTCGATCTTCTCTTCGGCGAGGATCTGCTCGAGCACCTCGAGCGTCTGCCAGCCCATCGCGCAGAGCGTTTCCATGCAGCGGTCGAGGTAGCGCTGGTTGCAGTGGAGGTGGAAGTTCCACAGCCACGACACCAGCTCGCGGTCGAGGCGCGGCTTGATGTACAGCGGCGCCGTGCGCGAGAACATCCACTTGAGACCGCGCATCGAGACGCCGGGCCGCGTGAGCGGGTAGTGGCCGATCGAGAGCAGGCCCGCGTTGCCGCCGCTTGCGCCGTCAGCCATCGCGCGCGGGACCTCGCGGTCGACGAGCGTGACCGCGAAGCCCTTCTTCGCGAGGTGCCACGCGGTCGACGCGCCGACGATGCCGGCGCCCACGACGACGACGTGCTTCTTGAGGCCTGCGGTGAGCGAGGCGCCGAACGGGTTGGACGACGAGTGCACAGACATGGGCGCGCAGAATAACGAAGCGGGCGCCGATCGACGGCGCCCGCTTCGGGTGTTGCTGGTTGTCGCGAGGCCGGTGCGGTCAGGCCTTTTCCATCAGGCCTTCTTCCATCAGGCCTTCTTCCATCAGGCCTTCTTCACGGCGCGCTCGTACTCGGCGAGCGTCTTCTGCATGGCCTGCTTCATCGCGCCTTCGGAGGTCTTGTCGAGCGCCTGCTTCTGCAGCTCGATCGCGCGCGCGATGTCGCCCTTGCGGAAGACGACGCGGGCGAGGGTGTCGATCGAAGCGCCGTTCTCGTTCTTCGACGCGGCACAGCTCGCTTCGGCGGCCTTGAGCGCGATGTCGAGGTTGGGCTTCTTCACCTCGCCGAGCGGGTCGGCGATCATCCACGCGAGTTCATTCATCATCGCGGCGTCGTCGCTGTGGGAAGCGACGAGCTCGGCGGCGTACTTCCACGCCTCTTCGTACTGCTCCATCGGACCCGAGAGGATGCGGACGAGCTCGAGCTTGAGCGCGGGGTTGGGGATCCTGGCGACGGACGCCTTGAGCATCTCGTAGGCGGGTGCGTAGTTGCCGGTGGTCTTGGCGGTGCGCATCGCGCTCGAGATCGCCATCTGCAGTTCGGCAGCGGCGCGCGAATCCTCGAACTTCTTCTTCGCGGCGGTCATGTCCCACTTGCCGGCGACGATCTGGTCGAGCGGCGCGTCCAACTGCATCGGGTGGCCGATCCAGGCGACCTTGGAGTCCTTGTCGACGATGAACGCGCAGGGGATGCCGTTCTGGCCCGCGGCCTGCATCCACGGCTTCGACATCTTCGCGCGGTCGCCGATGTAGGCGACGCGATAGGCCATGCCGTCGCCCTTGCCGTCGACGAACTTCTTGACCTTCTCGATCTTGGCGGCTTCTTCCTTGCCGTTCTCGCTGGCGGCGCAGCTGACCATGATCACGTCGGGGTGATTCTTCTGGAGCTCGGAGAGGTGCGGCATGGCGGCGATGCACGGTCCGCACCAGGTCGCCCAGAACTCGATCACGTGGACCTTGCCCTTCTCGATGTCGGTGACCTTGTCGCCCTTGATCCACTCGTCGTACTGCAGCGCGGGCGCGGCGTCGCCGATGGTGAGCGGGGCGACCTTCTCCTTCGCGGGAGCGGCCGGCTGGACCGGGACCGGCGGGGCGGACTTGCCGCCATTCTGCGGGAGGGCGAGCAGCGCGGATGCGACGAGTGCGGTGAGGGTCAGCATGGTGTTCCTTTGGCGAAGTACTCGGCTACCGACTCGCGGAGCGAGGGTGGCGGGGAGCGACCATGCTACCAATCGGTTTATTCAGCGAAGCGCTGCGTCGACCGTGTTTCGGAGAAGCATCGCCACAGTCATCGGACCTACGCCGCCCGGGACGGGCGAAAGGTAGCCCGCGACCTCGCGGACTTCGTCGAAAGCGACGTCGCCGACGGTCATCGACTTGCCGTCGGGGCCCGTGATGCGGTTGATTCCCACATCGATCACGACGGCGCCGGGCTTGACCATGTCGCCCTTGATCAGGCCCGGGACGCCCGCGGCGGCGACGAGGACATCGGCCGAGCGCGTGAGATCCGCGATGCCGCGGGTGAACTTGTTGGTCGAGATCACGGTCGCCTCCGCGCGCATGAGGAGCACGGCGATCGGCTTGCCGACGATGTTCGACGCGCCCACGATCACGCAGCGCGAGCCGCGGAGCTCGACGCCCGTCGACTCGATCATCTCGATCGACGCGAGGGCGGTGCAGGGCACGAGGCTGCGGCGTCCGTAGACGACGTTGCCGATGTTGGCGGGGTTGACGCCTTCGACATCCTTCTCGGGTGCGATGAGCGACTGGATGCGCTCGACATCGACGCCCGCGGGAAGCGGAAGATGCAGCATGATCGCGCGCGCATCGTCCTCGGTGTTGAGGAGGAGGATGCGGCCGGCGATGTCGTCGTAGCCCGCGCCGTCGGGGAGGCGATGGAGGCGGTAGTCGATGCCGACGGCGGTGCAGGTCTTGGCCTGGTTCTCCGCGTAGATCGCGGCGGAGCGGTCGCTGCCGACGAGCACGGCGTCGAGGCGCACGGGGCGGCCGGCGGCTTTGATGCGCGCGACCAGCGTCTCGCGCACGGTCGCGCTGAGCTGCTTGCCGTCGATGATCGTGGCGGTGGTCTTGGCGGTGGTCTTGGCTGTGCTCATCGCGACGCTCCGAACGGCGTGAGGCCGAGCTTGACGACGGCTTCTTCGTAGCGC
This sequence comes from uncultured bacterium, assembly GCA_903891095.1. Classification (GTDB taxonomy): domain Bacteria; phylum Planctomycetota; class Phycisphaerae; order Phycisphaerales; family SM1A02; genus QWPT01. The sequence goes on from CAITDI010000122.1 coordinate 30,763, forward strand.
TGGAGCGTGGCGTCGACGACCTGCGCGGGGAGCTGCGGGCCGGGGGCTTCCTTGTTCCACTTGTGCGCGGCGACGAGCTCGAGCAGGTAGTTGCGCACGAACTGCTTGTCGTAGCTCTGCTGGTCGCGGCCGGGCTGGTAGTCGTCGGCGGGCCAGTAGCGCGAGGAATCGGGCGTGAGCACCTCGTCGACGAGGATCAGCTCGTCGGTCGGCTGGCCGTCGGCGCCGAGCGCGAAGCCGAACTCGAACTTCGTGTCGGCGAGGATCACGCCACGCTCGAGCGCGTAGTCGGCGGCGGCGGTGTAGATCGCGATGGTGAGGTCGCGCAGGCGCGTCATGAGGCCGACGCCCACGAGCTCGCAGGCGCGCTCGAAGGAGATGTTCTCGTCGTGGCCTTCCTCGGCCTTGGTCGCGGGGGTGAAGATCGGCCGCGGGAGGCGGCTGCACTGCTGGAGGCCCGAAGGAAGCGGGATTCCGCACACGGTGCCGTTGGCGCGGTATTCGTTCCAACCGCTGCCGGCGAGGTAGCCGCGCGCGACGCATTCGATCGGCACGACCTTGGCGGCGCGGCAGAGCATCGAGCGGCCCGCGAGCGTGGCGCGGTCGGCGGCGGTGAGGCCCGCGACGCCCGAGAGATCGGTGCCGAGCACATGGTCGCCCACGATCGCGCGCGAGCGGAGGAAGCCGAACCAACCGAGGCTCATCGAGGTGAGGATGCGGCCCTTGCCAGCGATCGGCGTGGGCATGACGACGTCGAACGCGCTCAGGCGATCGGTCGCGACGATCAGCAGCGGCGACGCGGGATCGGCGGAGGTGCGATAGACATCGCGAACCTTTCCTTCACGACGGCCCGGGAGCGGGAGCGAGGTGCGGAACACAGGTTGCATGGAAGCATGCGGCGCAGAAACACCAGAAGCGTGAGAACTCATCGGGCGACAGGTTACACTCCGACGCCCGATCGGGCGGGCGGGGAATATCGCGGTGAGTCTCGCGTGTTCGTCCCGCGGTCCGCTGCATTTTTGCGGGCTTCGTTGCGTGCCTCTTGTTCGCCGCTCGTCCGCCTCATGTCCGCCTCTCGTCCGCCTCTCGTCCGCCTCTCGTCCGCCTTCGCCTTCCCGTGATGCTCCGCCTTGCTTCGATTTCGCGTCCATGACCCGCTCGGTCCCGATGGCTCCGGCTTGAACGGCGCTTGGTCGCTGCGTTCGGCGTACCTCGTCGGTCCCGACGGCAGGCCCGTGGCGGGCACGGTCGCGTGCGAGGGCGGGATGATCGTGTGCAAGGGCGAGCGCGACCAGCCGATCGGCCTCGCGCTGCTGGTCGATGCGGGGCCTGCGGGCAGGCTCGTGCTGCAGACGTGCTTTCTTCCGTCGCAGGACGAGCCGTACGAGCTGTTCATCGAGGTCGCGCGCTGGCTGATCAAGCAGTTCGTGATGCAGTCGGAAGCGTGGCAGATGTGGAACCCCGCGATCAGCGGCGACGCGCTGACGGTGTGGGACCGCGCGCGCGAGCAGTTTCGCGCCGCGCTGCGCTGCGAGACCGCGCCCGAGGCGGAGCGTGTCGCGCGCGAGGCGATCGCGCTCGGCGTCGCCGCCGCGGAGAAACTCACGGGACGCCACGCGGATCACCTGCTCAAGCGCCGCTACGCGCTCAAGCCGGCGAGCGCGACCGCGCTTGGTGTGTGCGTCGATCCCGCGATCGCGCCGCGCGGCGCGGCGGCCGCGGCGGCCAAGCAGTTCGACGTGATCGCGCTGCACACGCCGTGGAAGCGCATCGAGATCAAGCCCGGAAATCGCGATTTCGCCGCGGTCGACGCGTGGGTCCAGTGGTGCCGGCAGGAGCGCAAGCCGTTCGTGCTCGGACCGCTGATCGACTTTGGTCCTGGCGAGAACGGCGTCGGCAGCGCGCTGCCCGATCACGCGCTCGCGCATCACAGCGATGCGAAGAAACTGCGCGAGCTCGTGTGGGCGCACGCGCACGCGGTCGCCGAGCGCTACCAGAACGAGACGGCGCTGTTTGTGACCGTGAGCGGCGCGAATCTCCCATCGTGGCGCGCGGAGGGCATCGAGCGCATGCTCGAGCTCGTGCGCACTGCGACCGTCGCCGTGCGCGAGGTCAAGCGCACCGCGAAGACGATCATCGAGATCCAGTCGCCGATCGCCGAGGGCTGGTGCGGCGCGAAGGGCGCGGCGTGGCCGACTTCGTTCCTGCAGCGCGTGGTCGGCGAGAACCTCGGGCTTTCCGCGGTGGGCGTGCGCGTGGTCGAGGGCCCCGGGCGCGATCCCGTGCGCGAGCTGCTCACGGTTGCCGACATGCTCGACGGGTATCTCGGGCGCGATCTGCCGGTGTTCGTGTCGGGTTTCGGCGTGCCGAGCGCGGGCGACGCGAGCACGCAGGGATCGTGGCGCGGCGCGTGGAGCGCGGAACACCAGGCGCAGTGGGGCGCGGACATGCTGCGGATCTCGCTCGCGCGCTCGTGGATCGAAGGCGCGTGGTGGTCGCGGCTCCAGGACGCGGCCGGCGCGAGCGACGGCGTGATCGACGCGAATGGACAGCCGAAGCCTGCGCTCGGCGCGATGCTCGCGCTGCGTCGCGGGCTCAACGGCGCGGGCAAGCGCGAGGGCGCTGGCGGAGCTGACGCGTGAGCGGGGCGCATCTTGCTTCGCGCGCGAGCTTGCGCGCGGCCGTGCTTGGCGCGGGCGTGTTTGGTGCGGCGATCGCGGCGATCGCGGTGGCGCAGGTGGTGGCGCTTGGCGATGCATGCGCTGGCGCGCGCGGAGCAAGCACCGTGATTTCCCGAGCGCGCATCGAGGTCCCGCGACATCGCGTCGACGTGGCGCACGCGGGCGAAGCGGAACTTGCGCTGCTGCCCGACGTCGGGCCGAGCCTTGCGGCGTCGATCATCGATGAGCGCGAGACGCGCGGCGGATTTGCCTCGCTCGACGATCTTGCGCGCGTGCGCGGCATGGGTGCGGCGACGCTTGATGCGCTGCGCGCGGATGCGGTGGTGCGTGGCGATGCGGCCGCGGCAGCTGCTGCAGGAGCGCGGCCATGACGCGCGGCGACTCCGTCGTCCGCGGCGCTGGCGAAGTCGATCCGCGCAACGCGCTTACGGGGCTCTTCGACACCGTGCTCTTTCCGATGGTCGACGAGGCGCTCGCGCGCGGCGCGACGACGCCGGTCGAGGGTTCGGCGGGCAGCCTGCCGTCGTTTGTCGCCCGCGCCGCGAGCGAGCGCCTCGGCGCGGGCGGCTGCGTGGTGCTCGTCGTCGCGCATCTCGATGAAGCCGACGACGCGGTCGAGGAACTGCGCGGACTCGGCATCGAAGCAGCGCTGTTTCCCGCACTCGAAGTGCTCCCCGGCGAGACGAGCCCGAGCGCGGACCTGACCGTCGCGCGACTGGCCGTCGTGCGCAAGCTCGCGGAGAACGACGCGCCGCGCGTGATCGTCGCGCCGATCGCGGCGCTCATGCAGGCGGTGCCTGAGCCAAAGCGCTTGCCCGCGCTCGTGCGCGACCTGCGCACCGGCGGGCGCGTGGCGCCGACCGCGCTGGTCGCGTGGCTCGTCGAAGGCGGCTATCGCCGCGTGGAATCGATCGAATCGCCCGGCGAAGTCGCGGTGCGCGGCGGCATCATCGACATCTGCCCGCCTGGCGGCGGCGCGCCCGTGCGGCTCGACTTCTTCGGCGACGAGATCGAGCGCATGTTCGAGATCGACATCGCCACGCAGGCGTCGGATCGCAAGGTCGATCAGATCGAGCTCGTCGCGGTCGCGCTCGATGCCGTGCTCGGCGACGCGAAGACCGGCGCGGGCGCGCAGCCGCTCGCGGAGACGCTCCCGGCGTCGACGATGGTCGTTCTCGCGGAGATGTCGGAGATCATCGAGCAGGCGCGCGCGTACTGGGATCGCGTGCGCGACGGCCGCGGCGTGTACGGTCCGCCGGCGACGCTGTCGGCGCTCGCCAAGCGCGCGCGCGCGACGATCGAGATGCACGCGTTCGGCTCGGCGGGTGGCGCGGCGTTCCGCATGAATGCGCGCACGCTGCCTGTGTTCGACGAAGACGCGACGAAGGCAGCGGGGCAGTTTGTCGCACTCGCGGCGGCGCCCGCGACGGCCGTCGTCTTCTGCGAGAACGACGGCGAACGCGCGCGCATGACCGAGCTGCTCGCGGCGCACGGACCTGCGAACGCGATCGCGCAGCCGATCGCGCACTTGGCGCGCGGGTTTCAGATCCAGGCGGGCGATCTCGGCGTGGTCGTTGCGCCGGCGAGCGAGATCCTGCATCGCGCGCCCGTGCGTCGCCGCGGGCGCACGCTGGCGGGCGGTCGCGCGAAGGACGCGTTCCTCACCTTCGAGCCGGGCGACTATGTCGTGCACCGTGATCACGGCATCGCGCGCTTCGTGGGCCTGCAGCTGATCGCGGCCGATGGCGCGGCGAAGGACGCGACGAAGGACGCGACGAAGGACGCGACGAAGGACATCGGCGCCCAGGAATTCCTCACGCTCGAGTTCGACCAAGGCGCGAAGATCCATGTGCCCGCGACGCGCATCGAGCTCGTGCAGCGCTACGTCGGCGCGGGCAGCGCACGGCCCAAGCTGTCGACGCTCGGCGGCCGCCGCTGGAAGCGCGCGAAGGAAGAGGCCGAGGAGTCCGCCCACGACTTCGCGGGCGAAATGCTGCGTGTCCAGGCGGCGCGCGCCGCGACGAAGGGCATCGCGTTTCCTGCAGACACCGTGTGGCAGAACGAGTTCGAGTCGCAGTTCCCGTACGACGAGACCGAGGACCAGCTGAGCGCGATCGCCGCGACCAAGCGCGACATGGAGCGCGCGCGCCCGATGGATCGCCTCGTGTGCGGCGACGTCGGTTTCGGCAAGACCGAGATCGCGATCCGCGCCGCGTTCAAGGCGGTCGACGCGGGATCGCAGGTCGCCGTGCTCGTGCCGACGACGGTGCTGTGCGAGCAGCATGAGCGGAGTTTCCGCGATCGTTTTCGCGGATATCCGTTTCGCGTCGAGAGCGTGAGCCGCTTCAAGACCGACGCCGAGCAGAAGGCGACGCTCGACGCGCTCGCCGACGGCAGGGTCGATGTGATCATCGGCACGCACCGCGTGCTGTCGAAGGACGTGCGCTTCAAGAACCTCGGCCTCGTCGTCGTCGACGAAGAGCAGCGCTTTGGCGTCGAGCACAAGCAGCGGCTGCTGGAGTTCCGCGTGACGGCGGACGTGCTCACGCTGTCGGCGACGCCGATCCCGCGCACGCTGCACATGTCGCTGCTCGGGCTGCGCGACATCAGCTCGCTCACCACCGCGCCCGCCGATCGCCGCGCGATCGTGACCGAGGTCATCCCGCACAACGAGCGGCGCATCCAGCAGGCGATCCTGCGCGAGCTCGCGCGCGAGGGACAGGTGTTCTTCGTGCACAACCGCATCAGCGACCTGTTCAGCGTCGCCGACGACCTGCAGAAGCTTGCGCCCGGCGCGCGCATCGCCGTCGGCCACGGCCAGATGGCGCCCAAGGAACTCGAGGACGCGATGCTCCGCTTCATGCGGCGCCAGGCGGACATCTTCGTGTCGACGACGATCATCGAGAGCGGCATCGACATCCCGACCGCGAACACGATGATCATCAACAACGCCCACATGTTCGGGCTTGCGGAGCTGCACCAGCTGCGCGGCCGCGTCGGGCGCTGGAAGCACCGCGCGTACTGCTACCTGCTGCTCCCGAAGGACCGCTCGGTCAAGGACGAGGCGCTCAAGCGGCTGCACGCGGTCGAGGAGTTCTCGATGCTCGGTGCGGGCTTCCGCATCGCGATGCGCGACCTCGAGCTGCGCGGCGCGGGCAACCTCCTGGGCGAGGAGCAGAGCGGCCACATCGCGGCCGTCGGCTACGAGATGTACTGCCAGCTGCTCGAGCAGGCCGTCGCCGAGCTCCGCAACGAGGTCAAGGTTTCGCCGCTCGACACGATCGTCGACATCGGCCTGTCGGGCAGCGTGCCCAAGGGCTGGATCCCGAGCGACGCCCGTCGCATGGAGGCGTACCGTCGCATCGGGCAGGCCGACACGCTCGAGGCGCTGGCCAAGGTCATCGCCGATCTCGAGAGCGCGTACGGCGAGGCGCCCGCGGTGACGAAGTCGCTGTTCGAGGTCGCCGAGCTGCGCCTGCGGGCGGCGACCCTGGGCATTCGGTCGATCGCGACCAAGGATGCCGACGTGATCCTGCGCACCACGCGTCCGCGCGACCTCGAGCGGCTGCTGATGGGCGTGCAGGGGACGCTCAAGATCGTCGGCTCGCCCGACGAGTCGGGGCTGACCGATGTCTACATGCGTCCGCCCAAGGCGTTCCTCGAGCCGAAGTCGCTCGCGGCCGTCCTTCGCAAGCGGCTGGTGCTGAAGTAGCGAACCCGAAAAGGTAGGCGTTCCCAGTAGACACGGAAGGTTGAGTTCTCGTTAGCATCCGCACCGCTCGAGCGGCACATGGAGTGTGGCGCGGCGCGGGCGACAGACACAGCGATTGAGCGAGCGAGAGAGTGCTCTCGCTTTGGCCCGAACGAGCGAATCTCGAGCAATTCCCGAGCAATTCCAAGGATGGATCCCATGCCCGCCATGACCAGCAATGCACCGCGTCGCGAAGTCCTTCCGCAGACCCGTCGTTCGATGACGCACAAGTTCGCGATCAACGGCCACGAGGGCTACCTCACGATCGGCCTCTTCGAGGACGGTCGTCCGGGCGAGATCTTCATCAAGATGTCGAAGGAGGGCTCGACGCTCTCCGGCCTGATCCAGGGCTTCTGCCGCGCGTTCAGCCTTTGCCTCCAGCACGGCCTGTCGGTCAACGAGGCGTGCGAGCGCTTCCGCGGCATGCGCTTCGAGCCGATGGGCGGCACCTCGAACCCGGACATCCCCGAGTGCTCGAGCATCCTCGACTACGTCGCGCGCTACCTCGACCGCGAGTTCTGCGTGCGCGGCTGAGCCCGCGCGGTACTTCTGGCCATGGAACCTCCGGCCATGGAACCTCCGGCCATGGAACCTCCGGCCATGGAACCTCCGGCCACGGGGCTTCCGGCCACGGGGCTTCCGGCCATGGAACCTCCGGCCAACTGCCTGACCAACCCATCAACAAGAAAGCGCCCCGGCGAGTTGCCGGGGCGCTTTGTTTGCTGCGGTTGAAGTGCGAGGTCGCGCTCAGTCCTTCGACGGACGCGAACGCTTGCCCTTCGGAGCCGACATGGCCTCCTCGCGGTCCTCGGCTTCCGAGGCGGCGACGACGGCAGCGGCGGCCTCGTCGGCCTCCTTCTGCGCCTGGAGCATTTCGAGCGCGCGGTCGGCGGTGACATCGATGGTGACGTCGGCCTTGAGCTCCTTGTCGAACTGGATCGTGCAGATGTACGAGCCAATGCGGCGGAACGGAGCCGCGAGACGCACGGCGCGCATGTCGACCGGGTAGCCGGCCGCGACGAGCGCGTCGGCGATGTCGCGCTGGGTGATCGAGCCGTAGAGCACGCCCTGATCGTTGCAGCTGCGGGTGAGCTTGATCGACACGCCGGTCAGCTTGCCGATGGTCTCCTCGCGGAGGGCGCGCTGGGCAGCGAGCTCAGCCATGGCCTTCGCGCGGGCTTCCTTGAGCGCCTCGATCTTGGCATCGGTCGGATGCTCGGCGAGCGCGTGCGGGAGGAGGTAGTTGCGGGCGTAGCCAGCGCGCACCTTGACGATGTCGCCAACGATGCCGAGGTTCTCGACGTTACGGAGGAGCAAAAGTTCAACTGGACGGGCCATAGGTCGCTGTCCTGGGGCATGAAGCCCCGTGAGTTAGGACGCGGACGACCAACGCGGTCGAGGGCGCCCAACGAGTGGCGAGCCGCGCAGTATGGAGGAAACCCGATCGAAATGGAAGGGGTCGGTCGCTGCGAGCCGCGGCGAAACCGCGGCCGGGAGAATCTTCCCGAAATTCTGTCGTGGATCTCCTGTCTGTTCCGTACCCTGATAAAGTCCGAACATCGCGCCTGCGGTACTGTGGGTGCACGTCAGAAGTCGGAACAGCATGGGTTTGAAAAGACGCGCCGCGGAGGTGATCCCTCGCCGCGCAGGGCTCGCCTGGAAGGCGCGCCCCAACAGGCGAAAGCCAAAGGAACGAAAGATGCCGAGCTACAACAAGGTCATCCTGATGGGCAACATCACCCGCGACGTCCAGCTCAAGCAGACGTCGGGCAACCAGTCGGTCGTCGAGCTGGGGATTGCGGTCAACCGCAAGTACAAGCTCAAGGACGGCACCGAGAAGGAAGAAGTGACCTTCGTCGACTGCGAGTGCTGGGGCCCGCGCGCCGAGGTCATCGCCAAGTACTTCAGCAAGGGCAAGCCGATCTTCATCGAGGGTCGCCTCAAGCTGGATACCTGGGAGGACAAGGACGGATCCAAGCGCTCGAAGATGCGCGTCATGATCGAGGACTTCCAGTTCGTCGAGGGTCGCAGCGGCGGCAGCGGCGGCGGTGGTGGTGACGACGGCGGCTACGCCCCGTCGCGCTCGAGCGGCGGCGGTGCACGCGGCGGACAGTCCGGCGGCGGTCACTCGGGGATTCAGGAAGAGGAAATTCCGTTTTAATACGCTTGCGACTGTCGTTGAAGCCTGAGGGCTTCAACTTCTTCGCAAGCGGGGGCGGGGCGCCCGAACTGTGCGAAAAACAAACCCGCCCGCGATTTGGTCGCGGGCGGGTTTTCTTTGGTCTGCGCTGACGAACGAGCGCTTTCGACAACGAGCGCTTTCGACGGGGATTACTCCGCGTCGACGCTCGCCTCGACCTGCGGCTCGGCGGCGGGGGCCGCGACGGGCTGGGTCTTGCGGAGCGCGATCTCGTCGGCGAGCTGCTGGCGACCGTCCATCGCGGTCATCTGCTCGGGGGTGACGTGGTCGGCGCGCGTGATCATCGAGCGGAGGAGACGCTCGCTGAGGCGGCAGTCGCGCTCGATGGCGGCGAGCTTGGTCGCGTCGCACTTGAAGTAGGTGAGGAAGTACACGCCGCGCTTGTTGCCCTTGATGTCGTAGGCGAGGCGACGCTCGTCCCACTTGCAGAGGCTGATGAGCTCCGCGCCACCCTTCGAGAGGATCTCGAGGACGTGGTCAGCGGCGCTCTGCAGGTCGGCCGAGACCGTCTGCGGGAAGAGGAACATGCCTTCGTAGGCGTTGATGCGAGTTTCTGCCATGGTGTTTTCCAATCTTGTGCTGCGTGAATCGTGCAGCGTGTTGTTGAGGTTCAGTTGTTTTGCCCGGACGTGTTGCCGGGACCGTCTGTCTTCTCAGGCTTCTTCGTGGTCTTCGCCGCCGGCTCGTCGCCGGCACGGCGGTTGGAACGGTTCATCGCCTCGGTGATCCCGCGGGAGATCCAGCATTCCGCCGCATCGCAGGCGAAGCCGAGGGCCTCGTCGATGAGCGGCTGCTGGTCGTCGCGGAACCGGCCGAGCACGTAGTCCTTCTGCGGGATGCGCCCAGGTGCGTCGATGCCGATGCGGCAGCGGGCGTACTTGTGCGTCCCGAGCTTGACTTCGATGTCGGCGAGGCCGTTGTGGCCGCCGGCGCTGCCCTCGCTGCGGAGCCTGATGGCGCCGCAGGGAAGGGCGATGTCGTCGACGACCACGAGGAGGTCGCGCGTCGCGTCGAGCTTGTAGAAGCGCAACGCTTCGGTCACCGACGAGCCCGAGAGGTTCATGTAGGTCATCGGCTTGAGAAGGAGGACCTTCTCGCCGGCCGACTCGCCCTCGACGGCGAGCGCTTGGAAGCGCGCGCGCGGCGTTTGCGAAGCGTCGCAGATGCGTCGCGCCAGGCGATCGATGCAGTCGAAGCCCACGTTGTGGCGGGTTCGCTGGTATTCGAGTCCTGGGTTGCCGAGTCCGACGACGATCTTCATGGTGCTCTCGTGGGTGCGTGGGTGGATTTCGCGATTCTCTGCGGGAATGACTTCCCGACTTACTTCTTGTCGGCCTTCTTCTCGTCCTTCGCTGCGGGAGCGGCGGCGGCGGCAGCGGGGGCTGCAGCAGCGGCGCCAGCGGCCGGAGCGGCGGCTTCGCCAGCGGCCTCTTCCTTGACGATCTGGACGCGCACGATGACCGCGTGCGGATCATTGGCGAGGGTGACGCCCGTCGGGAGCTTGAGGTCGCCCGCGGTGAACGTGTCGCCGTGCATGGTGGTGAGGTCGATGCGGATGTGCTCGGGGATGTCGCGCACCTTGCAGTTGACCTGGATGTCGTTGAGCTCGTTCACGATGACGACGCCCGACTTCTTGGCCGCGTCCGGCGCGCCGTAGAACTCGAACGACACGGTGACGGTCACGAGTTCGTCGAGGTTGACGCGCGTGAGGTCCATGTGGATGACGTCGTCACCCATGTGGCCGAACTGCAGGTCCTTGACGAGGCAGGTCTCCGCGCCCTTGCCCTCGATCTCGAGGTTGATGACGTGGAGGCCGCGCTTGAGGGCGCCGACGGTGATCTTCTCGTCGACATGGACCGAGAGCGGCTCGCTGCCGTGTCCGTAGATGACGGCGGGGAGGCGGCCCGCGGCGCGGAGACGCTTCGAGTAGCGGCTGCCGATCTTGTCGCGCGTGGATGCCTGGATCGTTGGAACTTCCTTAGCCATTGCAATTACTCCGATGCTGAAAAGGGTTGAAACAGAACTTGTTGAACGCGCTCGTGACGGGTTTCGCCGTCTAGCGTTTTGCGCCGCCGGCGTGCCGGAAGAGCGCGGAAATGGACTGGTCGTGGTGGATGCGGTGGATCGCCTCGCCAAGCAGCGCGGCGACGGAGAGGACCTCGAGCTTGGACTCGAGCGCCTTGGTGCGGGCTCCGCACGGGATCGTGTCGGCGACGACGACCTTCGAGATCGGGCTCTCGAGGAGCCGCTGCATCGCGAGGCCGACGAGGACGGGGTGGGTGCAGGCCGCGATGACATCCTTGGCGCCGCGCTCGACGACGAGCTTGGCCGCCTCGCACACGGTGCCTGCGGTCGAGATCATGTCGTCGAACATCAGGACCGTGCGGCCCTCGACGTCGCCGATGAGGTTCTTGACGACGACCTTGGAGCCCGACTGGCGGCGCTTGTCGATGATCGCGAGGTCGCACTGCAGGACGTTTGCGAACATGTTGGCGACCTTGACGTTGCCGACATCGGGCGACACGACCACGATCTCGCCGAGCGTCGGGCGGATCTTGAGGAAGTGGTCGGCGAGCACGGGCGACGCGCTGACATGGTCGACGGGGATGTCGAAGAAGCCCTGGATCTGCGCGGCGTGCAGGTCCATGCACAGCACGCGGTCGATGCCCGCGGCGACGATGAGGTTCGCGACGAGCTTGGCGGTGATCGGCACGCGGCCCTCGTCCTTGCGGTCCTGGCGCGCGTAGCCGTAGTAGGGGATGACCGCGGTGATGCGCTTGGCGCTCGCGCGCTTGAGGCAGTCGATGAAGACCAGCAGCTCCATCAGGTTGTCGTTGACCGGCTCGCAGGTCGAGAGCACGACGTAGACGTCGCGGCCGCGCACATCCTCGTCGACCTTGACCATCGTCTCGCCGTCGGGAAAGCGCGTGACCGTGCCGAGGCCGACGGGCAGGTCGAGGTGCGCGCAGATGCCCGCAGTGAGCTCGCGCGTGCTCGAGCCGCCGAAGATCTTGAGATGGTTGCGGTCGTTGGAGCTCATCGCGATGCTCCGCCGTGACCTGCACCGTGACCTGCAGCATGGCGCTTGCGGAGGATCGAGTCGACCTCCGCGAGCTGCACGGGGTCGTTGACCGAGAGGACGTCTTCGGGCGGAACCGCGTCGACCGCGCTCACCGTGCGACCGTCGTTGCGGAGGAGCTCGAACACGTCGGTGAGGTAGTACTCGCCGCTGGCGTTCTTGTTGCCGACGCGCGAGAGCGCGTTGAAGAGCGCGTCGGTGCGGAAGCAGTAGTAGCTCGGGTTGATCTCGCAGATCGCGCGCTCGGCGTCGGTCGCGTCCTTCTGCTCGACGATCTTGGCGAGCTTGCCGGAGCCGTCGCGCACGATGCGGCCGTAGCCCTTCGGGTCGGCGATCACGCTGGTCGCGAGCGTCGCGGCCGCGTTGTCGCGGCGGTGGATCGAGAGGAGCGTCGCGAGCGTGTCGGGGCGGATGAGCGGGCCGTCGCCGCAGAGGACGAACGCGTCGGTGGTCGTGGCGGCGGCCTCGAGGTTCGACTTCGCCATCATCACGGCGTGGCCGGTGCCGAGCTGCTTCTCCTGGAGCGCGAACTCGACGTCCTTCTCGTTCGCGAACGATTCGCGCACGAGCTCGGCGCCGTGGCCGATCACGAGCACGATCTTGGTCGCGCCCGCGGCGCGCGCGGCGTCGACGACCCAGTGGACCATCGGGCGGCCGAGCGCGTGGTGCATGACCTTCGGGAGATCCGACTGCATGCGCGTGCCCTTGCCGGCAGCGAGGACGACGGCGACGAGTCCGCGGGACGAGTTGGGAGAGGTGTTGCTCATCTCGGCACTTTCGCGCCGCGACGGAGGATCAGCGATGGACTGCAGATCGGAACTGGCCCGCTTGGATTCGAACCAAGACTAAATGGACCAAAACCACTTGTGCTACCTTTACACCACGGGCCAATCGAGTTGGCCAAGGCAGTTCGACCTGCGTTGATCTGTAGGCTGATTTCGGCGCGGACGCTTCGGAAACATGCGCCGATCTCTCGGCGCGGGGGAACTCTCGACGATGCGCGTGCCACCGTGGCGCGCGCCCGCGGGAGGTCCAGGCAGCAGTGCTGCGCGAAGCCTGTCCGCGGCCAAATCCTTCGAGGCTGGGGCACCGGCGAGGCCGCGTTGGTGCTCCATGTGAGGCCAGCGCTTGGTGCGTCTGTCCTCAACGGCCCATCAATGAAGGGTCGCGCAATGTAGCGATTGCCGCGGGGGGCGGCAATAGATGAGGCGACAAGCGATGGGGCGACAAGCGATGGGGCGACGGGGCGGAGGAAACGGAGCGCGACTCGCCGGGCGGTTCTCGGAACCCACACGGCGAGTTGCTAGGCTTCGGGCATGACCCAGCACGCATCGCGCCCCGAGCAACTCGTTTCGATCGATCCCGCCAACGGTGAGGTGGTGGGGAGCGTGGCGCGGACGCCGATCGAGGCGATTCCGCGGCTGGTGTTCCAGGCGCACGAGGCGCAGCGGGGGTGGGGCGCGCTGACCCACGCGCAACGCGCCGACGTGCTGCGCCCCGCGGCCGCGCGGCTCAAGGCCGAGGCTCGGCGGCTCGGCGAACTCGCCTCGCGCGAGATGGGCAAGCCGCTCCCCGAGGCGATCGGCGAGGCGAACTACTGCGCCGACGGCTTCGCGGGCGAGCTCGATGAGATCGTCGCGGCGCTCGCCGACATCGTGCGCGAGGACAAGCGCGTGACGAGCATCCTTCGCCACACGCCGCTCGGCGTGTGCGCGGCGATCACGCCGTGGAACTTTCCGCTGCTGATGCCGCACCAGTCGGTGCTGCCCGCGCTGGTCGCGGGCAACGCGGTGCTGCTCAAGCCGAGCGAGGAGACGACGCTCGTCGCCTGCGAGTACGCGAAGATCCTCAACGAGTTCCTGCCAGCGGGCGTGCTGACGCCTGTGTTCGGCGATGGCCGCGAGGGCCGAGCGCTGGTGCTCGCCGACGTGAACCTGATCGTGTTCACCGGCTCGCGCGAGACGGGCAAGCGGATCATGGCGGACGCAGGCCCGGGGCTCAAGCGCGTGATCCTCGAGCTCGGCGGCAAGGATCCGCTGGTCGTGCTCGACGACGCCGACCTCGATCTCGCCGCGGCGTTTGCCGTGCGCAACAGTTTCCGCAACGCGGGGCAGGTGTGCGTGAGCACCGAGCGCATCTACGTCGACGCGGGCGTGCGCGACGATTTCCTGCGGAAAATGCTGGAGAAAACCCGCGCGCTCAAGCAGGGCGACCCGCGCGGCGAGGGCGTCAACGTCGGGCCGATGGTCAACGCGCGCCAGAAGTCGAAGGTCGTCGCGCAGATCGACGCGGCGATCGCCGCGGGCGCCACCGTGCTCGCGGGCGGAGAGCCGCGCGAGGGCAACTTCGTGTCGCCGACGATCCTGACCGACGTCGACCATCGCATGGAGATCATGCGCGAGGAGACCTTCGGCCCCGTCGCGTGCGTGCAGGCGTTCGCGAGCGTCGACGAAGCGGTGCGGCTTGCCAACGACACGCCGTTCGGGCTCGGCGCCGCGGTGTTCGGCCGCGACGTCGCGCGCGCGGGCGAGGTCGCCGAGCGCATCCACGCGGGCATGGTCGGCATCAACCAGGGCTGCGGCGGCGCGGACGGCTGCCCGTGGGTCGGCGTGAAGGAGTCGGGCTACGGGTTCCACTCGGGGCCCGAGGGGCACCGGCAGTTCGCGCAGGTGCGCGTGATCTCGCGCTTGAAGTAGCCGGGCTTGAAGTAGTCTGCGCGCGTGTACTTCCACGTCGGAACAGCGCATCGATTCGACGCCGAGACCGTGCTCTCCGCCTACTGCAACGGGTTCTTCCCGATGGGCGACGAGCATGGCGCGATCCACTGGATCGTGAGCGATCCGCGCTTCGTGCTGCCGATCGGCGGATTGCATGTGCCGCGCACGCTGGCGCGGCTCGACCGCAAGCGGCCGTTTGAGATCCGCACCGACACCGCGTTCCGCCGGGTGATGGAGTTCTGCGCGCAGGACCGCTCGGAGGAGAACCAGGCGTGGATCACGCCGCGGATGATCGATGTCTACACCGAGCTCCATCAGGCGGGGTTCGCCCACTCGGTCGAGGCGTGGCTCGGCGGCGTCCTGGTCGGCGGGCTGTACGGGCTCGCCCTCGGCGGGGCGTTTTTCGGCGAGAGCATGTTCACGCGGCGGGAGGTCGGCGGCGACAACGCGTCGAAGATCTGCCTGCTCGCCCTCGACCGGCGGCTGAAGGCGGGTGGGTTCGTGCTCCTCGACAGCCAGGAGGCGAACGACCACATGTCGCAGTTTGGCGGCGAGACGATCGAGTTCGACGACTATCGCGATCGGTTGGACCAGGCGCTGCAAGTCCAAGCGCGGTGGTCGGTTGAGGCGTGAGTGCTGTTCGGGTGCGTTGAGGCGCGGGGGCGCTTCGCGGGTGCGTCCGCAGAATTTCGTGAAATCCACGGCGTGGCGTTTGCCTCGCTTCGGTTCAGGAGTATGTTCAGCGCGGAGCTAGGCAACGGGGATGCGCTTTTGGTGCATCGTGAGTTGCCCCATTTCGGCTCCAAATACCCACATTTGGCGCAGAGACAGGGCCGTCAGGTCTGTCTGTATCTGTCTGTACTTGTTCCCTGCTGGTCCCGAGCTGACGTCGCTTGTCCCAACTGCGAGCGTCGGCCCCACAAATCTCATCCTGCTGGTGCGGTGGCAACCTCACGCTCAGGAAACGCGTCAATCCCTCAGGCGGCTTGTCGTCTGTCTCGCCCGAGTCTCAGTCCCTGTTTGAGTCCCTTCCTTCCGGAGAGTACCATGATGAAGTTTGCTGTTCCCTCCCTCATCGCCGCTGCTGCCGTCGCTTCGACGTCGTCGGCCTCGATCATCGTCTTCACCAACCAGTTCGTGTGGAACTTCTACGCGAACTCCGACAGCGCCGCGCAGTACACCGAGACCTTCGAGTCGACGACCGTCGGCTTCCAGTCTTCGCTCACGGGTGCGATGGGCGGCGTGACCTGGACGTTCAACGCGGCCAACGGTCTCTACGTCGACAACGTCAACTCGAGCCGCGTGGTCTCGACCAACGCCCCAGGCGACGCGCTCTCGCTCACGCTCAGCCCGGGCGTGAAGGGTTTCGCGGGCAACGTCTACGGCACCGACGCCAACTTCAACGTCGTGCCGAGCATCGTGCAGCTGTCGCTCTCCGACGGCACCTCGTACATCGGTCTCGTTGACTCGGCGACCGCGTTCGTCGGCTTCTACTCGACCACGGCCGCGATCACTGGCGTGACTATCCTCGCGCAGCCGCTGCCGGGTGGCACGAACTCCGTGTGGCCGACCTTCGACAACATGACCTTCGCGGTCGTCCCGGCTCCGGGCGCGCTCGCGCTGATCGGTCTCGCTGGCCTCGCTGGCTCGCGTCGTCGTCGCTGATCGAACGCGAAGCCTCGCTGCTCTCGCAAGTTAGGCTTCAACGAAGACTCACGAAGGACTCATCACGAACCCCGCACTTTGTGCGGGGTTTCGTGCCATTTTCGCTTCGCTCATGTTGTGCGTGCGAAGGTCGATTGCTGCAGAGAATTTGAATGCGCGAAGCGCGCGGAAGTTTGCGATTTCATTTGCCGCAAGCGTGATGTGAGGCAACCTCAGAGCGGAGGCAGTCGAAGAGGGTCGCGCTATGCGCGATCCGTTCCTGCGTGATTCCCCATCGCAAAATGGCGTCACTTCTGGTTCGGTTGGTTGGCCCTACCACGAGCAGTCCAGCTCGTGCTGTGTGTGATGTTCCGATGGTGTTCCGGTGGTGTCCCCTGTGTCCCTAGTCCCTGGCGCGAAGCGTTCCCTTGCTTCCGCCCCCCCAAGGAGTGAGTCATGTCCAAGAGTTTTGTGATGGCTGCGGTCGCTGCGTCGACCGTTCTGACTTCGGCCGCTTCGGCCTCGATCCTTGTCTACACCGATCAGCTCCTCTGGAATCTCCAGACCGCGAGCCTGAACCACAGCACTGAGAACTTCTCGTCGTACAGCGGCGCGTACGCGAGCCCGATGTCGGGTTCGGCTGGCGCGGTCAACTGGGCGGCGACCGCCACCGGCGGCCTGCTGGTCAACGGCGGCGCGCTCACGACCGCCAACTCCACGCCGATGACGCTGTCCTTCAGCGGCGCGGCCGTGCAGGGCATCGCGGGCAACATCTACGGCACCGACGTGAACACCGTCGCCGTGCCGAGCCTCGTGCTCGTCACCCTCAACGACGGCACCAGCTACCTCAACCTCATCGACACCGCGACCGCGTTCGTGGGCTTCTACTCGACCGGCGCTGCGATCACGAGCGTCCAGGTCTCCGCGCAGCCGCTGCCGGGTGGAACCACCGCCGTGTTCGCGACCGTCGACAACCTCAACTTCGCCACCGTGCCCGCTCCGGGCGCCGTTGCGCTGCTCGGCCTCGCGGGCCTCGCCGGCTCGCGCCGCCGCCGCTGAGTTGAGCCAACGATCCTAAAGGATGAAGCGCAGCCCCGCCGAAAGGCGGGGCTGTTGCGTTTTGCGGTTGATGGTGGGTGACGCGAGCGCGGCTTCGATCAGCGCGACTCACACCAGAGGAAGCAGCCGCAGCTGCGACCGCTCAAACCAAGGCAGCGAAGAAGTCGAAGCCGCTCGCGGCTTCGACGACAGTCGCTGCCGCTCAAACATTGAACAGGAAGTGCGTGATATCCCCGTCCTGCATCACGTACTGCTTGCCTTCCGCGCGCAGCTTGCCTGCCTCGCGGATCGCCTTCTCGCTGTGGAACTGCTCGAGGTCCGCCAGCGTGAAGATCTCGGCGCGGATGAAGCCGCGCTCGAAGTCGGTGTGGATCACGCCCGCGGCCTGCGGGGCGGTGAAGCCCTTCTGGATCGTCCACGCGCGGACTTCCTTCTCGCCGGCGGTGAAGTAGCTCTGCAGGCCGAGGAGGTCGTAGGTGCCGCGCACGACGGTCGCGAGCGCGGGCTCCTTCATGCCCATGCTCTCGAGCATTTCCTTGCGGTCGGCCTCGGGGAGCTCGGCGAGCTCGCTCTCGATCTTGGCGCAGACCACGACGACCTTGCCGCCGGTGGACTTCGCATGCGCGCGCACGCGGGCGACGAGCTCGCCCTCGTTGCCGATCTGCGATTCGTCGACGTTGGCGACGTACAGCGTGGGCTTGGCGGTGATCATGCCGAGCGTGCGGAGGAGCTTGAGCTCGTCGCCCTCGAGCGTGAGCGAGCGGATCGGCTCGCCGGCGTTGAGCGCGGTGAAGCACTTTTCCAGCACGGAAACGCGGAGAATCGCCTCCTTGTCGCCCGACTTGGCGGTGCGGCGCGACTTGTCGAGCGAACCCTCGACCACTTGGAGGTCGGCGAGCAGGAGCTCGGTCTCGATGGTGCCGATGTCGCGCAGCGGATCGACGGAGCCGTCGACGTGCGTGATGTCGTTGTCGATGAAGCAGCGCACCACGTGCAGTACGGCGTCGACCTCGCGGATGTGCGAGAGGAACTTGTTGCCGAGGCCTTCGCCGGTCGACGCGCCCTTGACGATGCCCGCGATGTCGACGAGGCGCACGGCCGCGGGGATGACCTTCTGGGTCTTGATGTGCTTCTGGATCCGCTGGAGGCGGTCGTCGGGGACGCTCACGACGCCGACGTTCGGCTCGATCGTGCAGAACGGGTAGTTGGCCGCCTCGATGCCCGCTGCAGTGAGGGCGTTGAAGAGCGTGCTCTTGCCGACGTTGGGGAGACCGACGATGCCTGCTTCCATGGTGATTCTCGCGTGATCCGCCCGCGGATGTGGCTGCGGGGAAGGGGGAGGATGGTAGCGGAGAGGGCGGCGGGGTGGGCGGTCACGCTCTACCATGCGCCCCCTATGTCGCCAGCCCTTCGCCGCCGTGCCGTTGTCCTTGCCGTCTCAGCTGTTGCGGTCGTCGCCGCGCTCGCCGCTGGCGCGCGCGTCGCTCGCGCCCAGGACGGTGGCGCTGGCGGCTCTGCCGCGCCCGCCGGCCCGCCGCCGACGCCCGTCAAGGTCGCGGCCGTCCGCAGCGAGAAGCTCGCGCCGCGCAAGAAGGTCTTCGGCGAACTCCACGCCGCGCACCGCTCGGTGATCGCGGCTGAGGAGGGCGGCATCGTCCGCGAGGTCCTCGTCCACGAAGGCGAGAAGGCCGCGGCGGGCGCCGTCCTCGTGCGGCTCGACGACGCGCGTCTCAAGCTCGCGGCCGCAGCCAACGCGGCGAGCCTCTCGTCCGCGCGCGCGGCCGTCGTCGAGCGCGAGGCGATGCTGGCGCGCACCGAGCGCGACCTCGACCTCATGAAGCGCGCCGCGTCGCAGGGCGGCACCAACCCGCGCGAGATGTCCGACTCGGAGAGCGCGGTCGCCGTCGCGCGCGCGCAGCTCGCGCAGGCCAAGGCCGCGGTCGCGATCGTCGAGCAGCAGGGCGCGTTGATCACCAAGCGCGCCGCCGACCTCGAGGTGCGTGCGCCGTACGCGGGCGTCGTGACCGCGCGGCACGCCGATGTCGGCGCGTGGGTCGCGGACGGCGGCGCGGTCGTCGACTTCCTCGGCACCGAGGAGCTCGAGGGCTGGTTCGAGGTCCCGCAGGAACTCTTCGGCGCGGCGATGGACCTCGTCGCGCAGGCCGACAAGCACCTCACGCGCGCGGTTCCCGTCGACATCCAGAGCGCGACCGGGCAGGACATCAAGGCGGTCGGCATCCGCGTGGTGCCTGAGATCGATCCGCGGTCGCGCACCTTCCACGCGGTGCTCAGGATCATGCGCGAGGACGACGTGCCGCTCGCGTCGGGGCTCGCGCTGACGGCGTATGTGCCCGCGGGCGCGCTCGCGCCGCGGCTGCTCGTTTCAAAGGACGCGATCCTCCGCGGAGATGCGGGGCCGTTTGTCTACGCCGTGCGCGGCGGGATCGCGATGCCCGTCAACGTGCGCATCGCGTTCCCCGCGGGCGCGGATGTCGCGCTTGAGCCTGGCTCGCTTGAGGAAGGCGCGCAGGTCGTGGTCGAGGGCAACGAGCGCCTGAGGCCGATGTCGCCCGTCGCGCCGCTCGCGGCTGCCGCCGCGCCGTCCGCCACCGCACCGTCCGCCGCCGGATCGGAAGGCAAGAAGTGAAGATCGTCGAAGGCTCGATCCGCCAGCCGGTGACCGTGTTCGTCGCGGTCGTGATCGTGCTGCTCGCGGCGCTCGTCGCGGTGCGCAAGGTCCCCGTGCAGCTCACGCCCGACGTCGAGGACACGATCATCAGCGTGTCGACCGTCTGGCCGGGCGCGTCGCCCGAGGAGGTCGAGCAGTCGATCGTCGAGAAGCAGGAGGAGAAGCTCCAGGGCGTCGCCGGCATCCGCACGATGACGAGCAACGCCTCGCAGGGCTCCGCGCGTGTGCGCCTCGAGTTCGCGCCTGGCACCGACAAGGAGGCCGCGATCCGCGAGGTGAGCGATCGCCTGCGCCAGGTGGCGAACTATCCCTTCGGCGTCGACCAGCCCGTCGTCGAGGCGAGCGATCCCGAGAACAAGGACTACATCGCGTGGATCGTGCTCGCGGCGCCGGGCGCGACGGGCCCCGACGGCAAGCCGTTCGACATCCGCATCCTGCAGGACTTCGCGGTCGACCGCGTCAAGCCGCAGCTCGAGCGCGTGAACGGCGTGGCCGAGGTCAACATCCTCGGCGGGCGCGAGCGCGTGCTGCAGGTGCGCATCGATCCCGCGGCGCTCGCGTCGCGCGGCGTGACGATCTCGCAGCTCTCCGCGGCGCTGCGCGCAGCCAACCAGAACGCGCCCGCCGGCTCCATCGCCGAGTCCAAGCGCGACGTCGTGCTGCGCTCGGTCAGCCAGTTCGAGACGCCCGAGGACGTCGCGCGCGTCGCGATCGGGCAGGGCGCCAGCGGCCCGATCCTCGTGGGCGACGTGGCCGAGGTCGTGCAGACTTGGAAGAAGCCCGTCAGCTTCGTCCGCTCGCAGGGCGTGCCCGTCCTCGCCATCAACGTGCAGAAGGAAGTCGGCACGAACGTCATCGAGGTCATGGACGGCGTCAAGGCCGCGCTCAAGGAGCTCGGCGAGACCGGTGGCATCCTCGACAGCCAGACGCACGCGCTCGGGCTGTCGAAGCCGCTCGCGGTCGAGATGGTGTTCGACCAGACGATCTACATCGACGAGGCGCTCAACCTCGTGCTCGACAACATCTGGCAGGGCGGCCTGCTCGCGGTGATCACGCTGGTCGTGTTCCTGCGCTCGTGGCGCAGCATCGTGATCGTGGCGACCAGCGTGCCGCTCGCGGTCGTCGCCACGGTGATCGTGATGCTCGGCTTCGGCCGCACGATCAACGTCGTGAGCCTCGCGGGCTTCGCGTTTGCGATCGGCACGCTCATCGACAACTCGATCGTCGTCCTCGAGAACGTCGTGCGCCACATGGAGATGGGCAAGGACGCGCGCAAGGCGGCGATGGTCGGCACGCAGGAGGTCGCGGGCGCGATCCTCGGCTCGACGCTCGCGACGTGCGTGGTGTTCATCCCGATCTTCCTGATCGGCGACGAGGTGGGGCAGCTCTTCCGCGACATCTCGCTGGCGATCCTGATCTCGAACCTGCTGTCGATGGTGGTGTCGATCACCTTCACGCCGTGCATCTGCGCGTTCCTGCTCAAGCCGCCGAGCAGGAAGAAGGACGCGGGCGCCAGTGAGCCTGCAAAGCCCGGCCTCGGCGACCGCTTCGCCACCGCGATCGCGCGCTGGGTGTTCAAGATGTCGCGCCGCAGGCTCGCGAGCCTCGCGTTCGTGCTGGCGATGATGGCGGCGTCGGTCCTCGGCAGCTACTTCCTCATGCCGCCCGCGGACTACCTGCCCAAGGGCAACCGCAACCTCGTGTTCGGCCTGATCCTGCCGCCGCCCGGAACCTCGAGCGCGATGCAGGAAGACCTCGCGAAGCGCGTCGAGAGCACCGTCGCGCCGTACTGGGATCACAACCTTCCCGCGCGCGGAACGACCGAGCGCGCGGCCGCCGAGCGGCTGCTGCCCAAGGTGCCCGTCACGCCGTGGATGACCTTCAAGTACGGCACCGAGGTCCAGCCCGCGCCGCTTGAGAACTACTTCGTCGTCGGCTTTAGCGGGACGATGTTCCACGGCGGCATCTCGACCGATCCGTCGCGTGCGGCGTACAACGAGCATCTCCTCGGCTACGCGACGCGCGCCGAGAAGATGCCGGGCACGCTGGCGTTCGCGTTCCAGGTGCCCTTGTTCCGCACGAGCGGTTCGTCGGGCAGCGCGGTCGCGGTCGACCTGCGCGGCGACGACCTCGACGGCGTCAAGGCCGCGGCGGGCGCGATGATGGGGCGCTTCATGGGCAAGTTCGGCCCGATGAGCGTGCAGCCCGACCCCGCGAACTTCGCGACGCCGGGCCTCGAGGTGCGCGTGAAGCCCGACCAGCGCCGCATGTCGGACGCGGGCGTCTCGTCGACCGACGTGACGCTCTCGGTCGCAGCGGCCGGCGACGGCGCGCTGATCGACGAGTACAAGGCGGGCGGCAGTTCGATCGACCTCGTGATCATCGACCGCGCGAGCGCGCAGGCCGCGGAGGCCGAGGTCTCGAGCGACGCCGACAATGTCTCCGACGTGCCCGTCGCGCTGCCCGCGGGGCGGCTCGCGTCGGTCGGGCAGCTGGCCGATGTCGAGCGCGGCGCCGCGGCGACGCAGATCAACCACGTCGACCGCCAGCGCTCGGTGCGCCTGCAGGTCACGCCGCCGCCGACGATGGCGCTCGAGACCGCGGTCACGACGATCAAGGCCGAGCTCGCCGCCGCGCGCGCCGACGGCTCGGTGCCTGCGGGCGTGATCAGCGAGGTCGCGGGCACCGCGAGCGCGCTCGCGAACGTGCGCGCGGAGCTCATCGGCGACGGCACGGTCATCGGCTTCCTCACGAGCACGGTGTTCCTCGCGCTCCTCGTGTGCTACCTGGTGATGGCGGTGCTCTTCCAGAGCTTCATGCTGCCGTTCGTGATCATGTTCAGCGTGCCGCTCGCGGCGGTCGGTGGCTTCGCGGCGCTGTTCGCGGTGTTCATCATCAGCCTCACGAGCCCGACGCTGCCGATGCAGTCGCTCGACGTGCTCACGATGCTCGGCTTCGTGATCCTGATCGGCGTCGTCGTCAACAACGCGATCCTGCTGGTCCACCAGACGGTCAACTTCCAGCGCGGCACGGCCGACGAGACGCCGTCCGATGCGGCGTTCCGCGGGCTGCCCGACGCGCCGACCGTGACCGAGGGCGGCAAGCTGCCGCTCAACGCCGCGATCGCCGAGAGCGTGCGCACGCGCGTGCGTCCGATCCTCATGAGCGCGTTCACGAGCTGCGCGGGCCTGATCCCGCTGATCCTCGCGCCCGGCGCGGGCAGCGAGCTCTACCGCGGCCTCGGCGCCGTGATGGGCGGCGGACTGCTGGTGTCGACGGTGTTCACGATCGTCGTGGTGCCGCTGGTGATGGCGGTCCTCGTGCGCGACAGGCCGGACGCGACGGCCGATGCGGTCAGGCCGGACGCTTCGCCAGCATCGACTTGAGCGCCTCGCCGAGGATCTCGAACGAGAACGGCTTCTCGAGCAGCGCGACCACGCCGAGCGAATCGAGCTTGCGCTGGTCGTTCTTCTCGAAGCGTCCGCTCGCGAGGATCACGCCGAGGCCGTCGTAGGTGCGGCGGATCGCGCGGGTGAGCTCGATGCCGTCCATGCGCGGCATGTGCAGGTCGGTGATCACGCCGTCGATCTTGCTCGTCGGTTCGGCGAGGACGGCGAGCGCCTCCATGCCGTCCTTCGCGGTGCGCACGCTGCAGCCGAGGGAGACGATGATCTGCCGCAGCACGTCGCGCACCGCGGGCTCGTCGTCGACCACGAGGATGCGCTCGCCGCGGCCGCGGAAGCTCTCGCGCGGAGCCGTGGCCTGGATGCTCTCGATGCCGTCGGTTCCCGCGGGGAGGTAGACGTAGAAGGTCGACCCCGCGCCCGGACGCGAGCGGACGCGCATGAATCCGCCGTGGCTGCGCACGATGCCGACCGCCGTCGACAGGCCGAGGCCCGTCCCGCGCTCGGGGCTCTTGGTGCTGAAGAACGGCTCGAAGATGCGCTCGACGAGGTCCTGCGCGATGCCTGATCCGCTGTCGGACACGCGCCACACGACGTACTCGCCCGCGGCGCAGTCGCCGTGCGCGCGCGCGTCGGCGGCGGAGACGACCGCGCGGTTTGCGTCGAGGATGAGCGTGCCGCCCTCGGGCATCGCGTCGCGCGCGTTGACGCAGAGGTTGAGCAGCACCTGGTGGAGCTGCGTCGCGTCGCCGAGGACCGGCGGCAGTTCGGGCAGGCAGCGGACCTGCAGCGTGATGTTCTTGGGGAACGTGCTCGTGATGATCTGCTCGAGCTCCTTGATGAGCGCGCAGGACTGCACCGAGGCGCGCTGGCCGTCGACGCCCTTGGCGAAGGTGAGGAGCTGCTTGACCATCGACGCGCCGCGGCGCGCGCTCGACTCCATGACGTCGATCAGGTGCGCCGACTCGGGATGCTGCTTGCGGAAGAGCCCCGTCGCGAGCAGGATCGGCGCGAGCGCGTTGTTGACGTCGTGCGCGACGCCGCTCGCGAGCGTGCCGATCGACTCGAGCCGCTGCGCGCGCAGGCTGCGGCGCTCGGCCTCGCGGCGCTCGGTGATGTCCTGGCCGACGCCGACCACGCCGCAGATGGCGCCGTTGGCGTCGCGGCGCGTGCTCGCGTTGAGGAGCACCACCACCTGGCGGCCGTCCTTGGCGATGAGCGGGAACTCGAAGTTCGCCGTCTCGACGCCCTCGAGCGCGAGATCGAGGACCTCGCGCACGGCGTGCTGGTACTCGGGCGCGACGTGCTCGCTGAGGCTGCGGCCGAGCACCTCGTCCTTGGTGTAGCCGGTGAGCTGCTCGGCGCAGCGGTTCCACTCGTTCACGCGATGGTGGATGTCCTTGCCGAAGATCGGCGCGTTCGCCGTCTCGATCAGCTGGCGGAGGTCGGTTGCCGCGGCTTCGGCCGCGTCCTCGGCGAGGCGTCGGTCGTGGACGTCGATCCACGAGCCGACCAGTTCGTGCGGCTCCCCGTGCTCGTTGCGTGCGAGGACGAGCGAATCGCGCACCCAGCGGTAGCTGCCGTCGGCATGGCGGAACCGGTAGTTGTAGCTCACGCTGCCCCCCGTGAAGACGTCGGCGATCTTCTTCAGCACGCCCTCGAGGTCGGCGGGATGCACGCGGTCGATCCAGAACGACGGCGTCTCGAGGAACGCCGACGCGGGGTAGCCGAACAGCGGCTCGACGTTGCTGCTGATGAAGGTCGCGCGGTAGTCGCCGCCCAGCTCGCAGGTGTAGATGACGGCGGGGCTCGACGTGATCAGGTAGTGCAGGCGCTTCTCGCTGCGGCTGAGGTCGGCGGTGCGGGCCTCGACCAGCCGCTCGAGGTGCTCGTTCATCAGCTGCAGGTCGCGCTCGGCGCGGAGGCGCTTCTCGTTCTCGAGGAAGAGCAGCACGAGCGCGGAGACGGCCGTCGCGAACTCCTCTTCGTCGTTGGTCCAGCGGCGCGGCTCGGCGGTGTGCTCGCAGCAGAGGACGCCCGCGATCTGGTCGCCGATGCGGATCGGCGCGTCGAGCAGCGAGGTGATGCCGTTCGGGCGCAGGTACGGCTCCGCGAAGCTCGCGGTCGCCAGGTGCGTGCGCGCATCGTCGGCGCGGACGGGCAGGTGGCTCTCGATCGCCTCGAAATACGCGCGGTGCACCGAACGCAGCAGCGACTGGCCCGTGCGGCCCTGGGACTCGCCGTTGGCGAAGAGATGCTCGCACACGATGCGCTCGCGCCGCTCGTCGAAGAGCCAGACGCCCACGCGCGAGACGGCGAGCGCCTGCGCTGCCTTGCGCGTGGCGAGCTCGAGGAAGTCCTGGCGGTTGCGGCCGGCGTTGGCGCGCAGGATCGCGAGCACCGAGTGGAACAGCCTGCGCTGCTCGCGGAGCCGCGCGAACGCAGCCTCCTGACGGCGCGATGAGGTGACCTCGCGAAAGATCCCGCGCGTCGACACGGGCACGCCGTCCTCGAAGCGCATCGTGACGCGCCCCTCGAGGTGCACGGGCTCGCCCTGCCTGGTGCGGAACACGACCTCCATCGGCCCGACGTCCTCGCCCGCCGCGAGCCGGCCGAGGTAGTGGCGGCAGTGGTCCTGGCTCTCGAGGTCGATGACCTCGAAGATGTTCATGTGCGCCGTCTCGGCCTGGGTGTAGCCGAGCCGCTCGCGCCACGCGCGGTTGACGAAGCGGATGCGTCCGTCGGGCGTGACGCTCTGCGCGAGATCGCTCATGCCGTCGAGGAAGTCGCGCTGGTCCACGCTGTCGAGGGTGAGTTGCGCGCGGGCGGTTTGGGAAGGCATCGCGGGAAGGGTCCTGCCGGTCCGGAACATCTCCGCGTGCACCTCATGTGCATGCGGGTCGGAGCGAGTCGCAGAGGCTAGTGTGAGTGCCTTCGCGTTCCAATGGGGCGACTTCCGCATGTTGGGTTGCTGCGGGACGGATCGCTGAAAGGGCATGAATCTGCGGGGATCAGGAGGTTTCCCCGTTTCGCGCGGGCGGTGCGGCGCTCGGCGTGATGCCCAGCGCGATGCCCAGCGCGATGCCCAGCGCGATGCCCAGCGCGATGCCCGGCGCGATGCTGAGCGCGATGCCCAGTGATCGACTCACTCCGCGTGCGCGACCACCATCGAGTACGGCGGCAGCGCGACCTTGCCGCGCGCGGTCGCGAGCTGCTCGGTGCCCGCGCGCGTCGCGTCGACGACGATCGTCCACTCGCCGGGCGGCAGGTCGACCTCGAGCGCGCCCGGCTCGTCGTTGTAGGCGACGAAGATGCGCTTCCACGCGTCGCCCGCGACGCGGCCGTCGAGCGTGAACGCGACGGTGCGGCCCGCGTTCATGAACGCGAGCGCCTTGCGGACCTCGGCGTCGTCCGACATGCGGAACGCCGGATGCGCGCGCCTGAGCTGCGCGAGCCCCGCGGTGAACGCGGCGACGTCGCCGTAGTCCTTCGCGCGCTGCCAGTCGAACGCGTTGACGTCGTCGCCCGAGGTGTACGAGTTGTGGTCGCCGCGCTTGGTGCGCGCGAACTCGCTGCCGCCGTGGATGAACGGCACGCCCTGCGCGGTGAGGACGATGCCGAGCGCGAGCTTCTGCATCGCGCGCTTGGTGGCGTCGCTGGCGGAGGGCTGCGTCTTCTCGATCTTGTCCCAGAGGCAGAGGTTGTCGTGCGCGTCGGCGTAGTTGATGGTCTCGGTCGGCTCCTGCGTGAACGTGTCGATCGCGCCCGCGACGCCGCGGCGGATCGCGCCGTCGTCGCCGCCCGGTCCCGTGGCGAATCCGACCGCGCTGCCGTCGAGGTCGCCGCGGATCGCGTTGCGGAGATCGTCGTTGAACACCGCGATCGGCAGGCCTTTCTGCGCGCCCTTGCCGAAGTGCGTCGGGCCGCCGCCCGTCCACGGCTCGCCGTAGAGCGTGGCGTCGGGGCGGATCGACTTGACGCGCGCGCAGATCGCGCGCACGGTCTCGGGCATGTGCGTGCCGAGGAGATCGAAGCGGAATCCGTCGACCTTGTAGTCGCGCAGCCAGTGCTCGAGGCTGTCGAGGATGTACTTGCGCGCCATCGGGCGCTCGTCGGCGAATCCGTTGCCGGTGCCCGAGTCGTTGGTGAGCCGGCCCGCGGGCGTCGTGCGGAAGAAGTAGTACGGCGCAGGCGCGCTGAACGGCGCGTTCGGCCCCGCGTCCGAGGTGTGGTTGTAGACGACGTCGAGGAGCACGCGGAGCTTGGCCGCGTGCAGCGCGGTGATCGCGGTGCGGAGGTCGCGGATCGCGCGCGTTGGATCGCGCGGATCGGTCGAGTAGTTCGACTCGGGCACGTTGAAGAGCGTGGTCCAGTAGCCCCAGTTGTACTCGTCGCTGCGCGCGGTGAAGTCGTGCACGGGGAGGAGATGCACGGCGGTCACGCCGAGATCGCGCAGGTACGCGGTGTTGTGCGCGAGCCCGAGGTAGGTGCCGCGCTGCTCCGGCGGCGTCGCGGCGTTGCGCACGCTGAAGTCGCGCACGTGCGTCTCGTAGATGATCTCGTCGGTCGCGTGCGCGACGGTCGGCGCGGCGGTGGTCGCGAAGCCGTCGGGCTCGAGGCGCGCGAGATCGACGACGACGGTGCGCGAGCTGTCGGCGTTGGCGGCGTACGCCCACATGTCGGTGGTCTCGCGCGGTTCGCCGTAGTTGGCAAAGCGGTAGCGGTAGCCGACGCCGTGGAGGTCGCCGGCGACGGTGGTTTCCCACGCGCCCTTCGCGGTGCGGGCGAGGGGGATGGTGCGGGTGGGCGTGGCAGTGGGATTCGCGGGATTCGCCGCGTTTTCGTAGAGCAGGAGGTCGACCGCGTCGGAGACGGGCGACCATGTGGCAAATCGCGTCGACTCGCGCGTGCAGAACGCGCCGAAGCGCGCGTCGGCGGCGGGCATGAAGGCGTCGCCTTCGAGGACGCCGCGCGCGTAGACCGTCGCAGGGCGGAGGTCGGCGATCAGCGCGGGCTGGAAGCGCACCTCGAGCTGCGCGATGTCGGCCGCGTCGACGTCGTTGGCGAGCGTGATGCGGAGGAGCTTGTCGCCGGCGATGGACTTGATGCGCAGTTCGCGATTGGAACCGCGACGGTCGAACACCGCCACGCCTTTCTGCTCCTTGCGCTCGAGCGGCCGCGAGAGGGCGAGCGTGATCGTGCGCGCGTCGTCGAGGAACGCGCCCTCGACCTTGAGGCTGAGGTCGAGCTTCTTGGGGTCATCGGTGAACGCGGCTTCGCCGGACGTGACCCAGATCTCGCTCGCCGCGCCCGCCTTGAGCGTGACGAAGCGGTCCTGGTCGAAGTCCTTCTCCTCCCAGTTGCCGCGGCGCACGATGAAGCCCGCGCGCTTCGACGCGCTCGCGAACGGCACGATCGCGTAGCGGCCGAAGGAGTCCTCGCCGGAGAGCGTGGCCTGCGCGCCATCGCCGCCTTCGGACCAGCACCAGAGGTTCCAGCCCGCGTAGTCGCCGGCTGGGCGGTGGTAGTGGACGACGAGCAACGCCTCGGCGGTCGCGCCGGCGACGGTGAAGTCGCGGGGCTTGAGCTTCCTGGCGATGCTGGGGAAGTCGCCTGCGGGTGCGAACGCGAGCACGGGCGCCGCCAGGGCGACGAACGTGAGAAGCGCGGTCAAAGTGGCGAGAACACGGCGAAAACGCGTCATGCGGCGAGTGTACTGGTTGGAACGCGCGATTCGAGCGTTACGCTTGGGGCATGTCCGATGCACATGCACGTTTCGGGAAGCGGCCGGGGTCGATCGCGCCGCAGGTTCTCGCCGAGGTCGCGAAGCAGGCTGGCGCCGTCGCCGCGAGCGATGCCGCGGCGGCGGGGCCGCAGTGGGGCGCGATGCACAAGCTGCTGCTCAAGGCGAAGGTCGATCCGAACGCGATCATGAAGCTGGTCGCGAACCGCGACGCCGCCGGGCTTGCCGACATGGTGCGCTGGCTGCATGGCGAGGAAGTCGCGGCGCCGGAGCCGGAGCCCGAGCCGGCGGGGCCGGAGGTCGACATCGAGACGCAGCGCGCGGCGATCCGGGTGTTTCGCAAGCGGTTGCGGTACGCGCGGCTCGATGCGGAGTCGCGGCTCGGCGTCGGCCCAATGTCGAGCGGCAAGAAGAACGAGATCGACGCCATCGAGGCGCCGCGCGAGTACCCGATGAGCGTGTGGCGCGCGCTGGTCGCGGCGGGGCGGCTGAAGAGCGTGGGCGGGGGGTTCTTTGCGCTGGTGGTCGACGACGTCAGCGACGACTGAACGGAAAAGGTGCCTGGCACGTGCCATGAGGTGTCGGGCACCTCACGGCACGTGGCGTGGAGGCCTCGGCATAGATCAGGGCTGGAAAGCGGTGCCTGGCACCGAACGGACACTGGAGACTGACTGCCTCTGTCTCTCCTATGGGTTCCTGCC
>CAITDI010000123.1 GCA_903891095.1 uncultured bacterium
ACTCCGCGGCCTATGGCCGAGAAGCCCGTCCTCGATCACCCCTCGCTTCCGATCATCAAGGAAGCGTTCCCCAACGTGAAGTTCATGGCTGCGGAGTTCCGCGGCCTGACCACCGTCGTCTGCCCGCCGGACCGCATGCACGACGTGCTGCGCCAGCTCCGCGACGACCCGCGCCTGGACTACAACTTCCTCACCGATGTCGTTGGCGTCGACTACCTCAAGTACCCCGTCAAGCAGCCGGGGCGCTTCGCGGTGATCTACCTCCTCAACTCGCACAAGAAGGACCTGCGCATCGCGGTCAAGTGCTACCTCGAGCCGACCATCGATACGAGCGGCATCGCCGAGGATCCCGCGCTTGAAATCGACAGCG
The DNA here is from genome assembly GCA_903891095.1 of uncultured bacterium. Classification (GTDB taxonomy): domain Bacteria; phylum Planctomycetota; class Phycisphaerae; order Phycisphaerales; family SM1A02; genus QWPT01. The sequence continues at coordinate 371 of CAITDI010000123.1, forward strand.
CGTGCGACCTCTGGGCCGGCGCGGAGTGGACCGAGCGCGAGGTGTACGACATGTTCGGCATCCGCTTCCGCAACCACCCGGATCTCCGCCGCATCCTGATGTGGAAGGACTTCCCCGCGCACCCGCTCCGCAAGGACTATCCGCTGCGCGGCCGCGGCGAGCGCGAGCATCATGTGCCGATCACGAGAGACTCGCGCTGAACCGCGCGACGACTTCGAGCTCCAACGACAATCCGAACCGCGCGCGCATGGACACCCTGCGCGCGCGTTCTTTTTGACAGCCCAGCATCGACTGAAACCCAGCGCCTGAAACTACGTGCCCGAAACCAAGCGCCATCTCCAGCTCAAGGACATCGCCCTCGCGTGGCTGCGCGCGGTCGGTTGCCGCGCGGTCGCGCTCGAGGTCTCGTGCCCGTTCCACCGCTACCGCTTTGACGCGCTCGGCTGGCTTGACCACGCCGACGATCCGCGCGCCGTCGCGGCGTTCGGCGCGCCGCAAGGCAACGAGCCACATGCGCCCCGCGTGATCGCCGTCGAGTGCAAGCAATCGCGCGCCGACTTCGCGTCCGACGACGCCGATCCCGCAGAGCTCGCCAAGCGCAAGGCGTATCTCCTCGAGCGCCGCCGTGCGATCGAGGAACTCCGCGTGAAGTCCCGCGAGTCGCACCTCAAGGTCGAGGGCTCGAGCCTGTTCGAGGAACTCGCGACCTGGGAGTTCGGACAGAGCAAGATCACCGCGTACCGCAACGTCGTCACCGAGCTCGAGGCGATCGACGCGAAGATGGGCATCGACACCAAGTTCGCGCAGCTCGCGCGCTGGCGCACGGCGGACCATCTCGTGGTCATGGCGCCGGCGGGCCTCCTTCGCCCGCGCGAGGTTCCGTCCGGCTGGGGCCTCGTCGAAGTCGACTCGCGCGCGCTCAAGAAGGGCTGGGAGCCCGTCGCCGGCGACCCGCTGCCGTGCGTCACGCGCGTCGCGCCATCGCACCTCGGCACGCCCGACGCGCGCCGCCTGCGGCTCCTGCGAAACCTCGCCGTCGCCGCCAGCCGCGGCGTGGGCTTCGGCCTCACGCCGCCGAGAACGCCTGAAAACGCGGGCGCGCCGGAGGTTTCCGCGGCGGAACCCACGCTCTTCTCAACCGAAACCACGAAGCCCTCCGATACCATCGATCACGATCAGAACAACCTACCCCGGTAGCTCAGTTGGATAGAGCACGCGCCTTCTAAGCGCGTGGTCGGCGGTTCGAATCCGCCCCGGGGTGTTTCAGCATCTCACTCCAGCAACACCACCGCCGACCGGATCCCCGGCGGGCGATGGTTGGTGGGTCTTCGGGTGTCGGGGTGCGCAACGCAAGCCCGAAGCGTGCTCCCGAACCCTGGCCCCAACCCTGGACCCAACCCTGGACCCAACCCTGGACCCAACCCTGGCCCCCTGACCTGTTCCGCGATTCCCGAGCGGTCACCCGCGTCGGCTCGAGGCGTGGTCCTCACATTCTGACTTGCTGGTCACGGGTACTCGCGACACGGAAACCGATGTTGTTGTTCGTGTTGTCCGGCGTGTTGTTGTTGCGGTTGGAGGAGCGCAGGTTGTTCGTGTTGTTGTTCCCAAACTGGAACATGGAGCCGCCGCGCTGATGAGCCGTGGCTTTGACTTTGGCTTCGGCTCGCGAATTGTGAAGGTGTGGTACGAGCCTGACTGCCACGAGCCATCGGCGAGCTCGGCGGCAAGGCGGAAACACTCGGGCTCCATGTCGAGCAGGAACCGCGCCGCGTCGGGTCGCCGCTTCTTGCCCTTGGCGCTTCTTGCCCTTGGCCGCCGCGCGCGCGCTGCGGATCAGGTGGGCTGGATCACAGAGGACGCGGTAGAGCTCGCCGCCGCGACCGATGCCTTTCGCCATGCGCCCACCTGGGTGCCGAGGTCGACCTGGAGGCGCGCGAGGTACACGGCCGACTCCTCGGACAAGAGGTTGAGTTCGCGCGCCATGCGCGCCCAAAGGCGAGTCACGTGGCGCGCGATCTGCAGACGGGTGTTCGCCAGTTCGAGCGCCCGCCCGCGGTCGCCGCCGCGGGCGTACTGGGCGCGGATCAGTTCCTCGAGGACATCGAAGTGCGCGTTTTCGAGCCGCGCGCCGAGGCCGTAGCGGACATTCTTCGGAAACTTGCCGACCTTGGGGATGACCCAGCGGAGGATGTCGCCGGCGAGCCAAGCACCAAAGCGAGCGGCCGCAGCCGCGAGCGCTCAAACTACGGGGCGCCGGCGGGGAAGGACACGATGTGCTGCGAGGGATTGGGGACCTTGCTCGTGGTCATCGTGCTGGGTGCCCAGAAAGGAAGAACCAAGAAAGGTAAAGGAAAGAGGAAAGAGGGAAAAGGGAATTATGAGGGGGTCCTCGCGACACGGAAACCGATGTTGACGCCCGAGCTGTCCGGCGTGCTGATGTTGCGGCTGGAGGAGCGCACGTCGTCCGTGTTGGCGTTCCACGCGCCGCCGCGAAGCACGCGGTACGTTCCAGTCGCCGGTCCCATCGGATTCGTCTGTGGCCCCGCCGAATACGCGCCGTACCAGTCGCGGCACCACTCCCCTACATTGCCGCTCATGTCGTGCAAGCCGAGCCCGTTCGCAGCCTTGCCGCCGACCGCGTGCGTCCGGTTTCCAGAGTTCGGTGAGTACCACGCGATGTTCCCCACCAGCGTGTCGTTGTTCGTACCGCTCACAAACCCAGTAAAGCCGTGGAAAGCCGTCGTCGTGCCCGCTCGGCACGCAAACTCCCACTGCGCCTCCGTCGGCAACTGCATCCCCGTCGCCGTTAGGAAGCCTTGGATCGTGGTCCATGACACCTGCTCGACGGGGCTGCTCGC
>CAITDI010000124.1 GCA_903891095.1 uncultured bacterium
AGATGCCCCGTGAAGACACCCCCGAAGACGGCGACCAGTAGGATCCCCCGCATGCGCACCGTCCTCTTCGTCTGCACTGGCAACACCTGCCGCTCACCGATGGCGGAGGGGATCGCGCAGAAACTCCTCGAGAGCGGACAGTTCCCCAAGGATGTCGGCGCGGTGTTCTTCGCGTCGGCGGGCGTTTCGGCCTTCGACGGCGCGGCGACCAGCCCCGAGACCGTCGCGGTCCTCGAGCGCATGAAGGCGCCGGTTCCCGAGCATTCCAAGCGCCTGACGCCCGAGATGATCCGCAAGGCCGATCTCGTGCTCGGGATGACTTCCGCCCACGTCGCGCGGGCGCGCGCGCTGGTCGCTGGAGACGCCGAGGCCATGGCGCGCGTGCAGCCGCTCGACCCCGAGGGCGACGTCGACGACCCGATCGGAATGGGGCAGCGCGCCTACGACGAGCTCGCCGTGTATTTCGCCGAGTTGATTCCGCAGCGCGTCGCGGGGATGCTAGTCCCATGAAGATCGCCCTTGGATGCGACCACCGCGGAGCCGTCGCCACGCAGGCTCTCATCACCCACCTCAAGGCGGATGGGCATGAGATCGAGCTCGTCTGCGACATGAACGGCTCGATGTCCGACTACCCGGACAGCGCGTACGCAGCGTGCAGCCGCGTCTCGCGCGGCGAGAGCGAGCGCGCGATCCTCATCTGCGGAACGGGCATCGGCATGTGCATCGCGGCCAACAAGATCCGCGGCATCCGCGCGGCGCTCGCGACCGACGAACTTTCCGCGCAGCTCTCGCGCACCCACAACGACGCGAACGTGCTCTGCCTCTCGGCCGACCTTCTCGGCGCGACGCTGGTCAAGCGCATCGTCGACACCTGGGTGCGCACGCCGTTCGACGGCGGCCGCCACCTGCGCCGCCTCCACAAGATCGAGGCGATCGAGCGCGGCGAGGACCCGTCGAACCTCCGCGCGTGAGCGTGGCGGGCTGACGGGATCTTCACACGAGCCTTGAACGGCTTTCGCGCATGGCGGACATCGTGTCCGCCATGCATGTCCGCCACCCACGCCGTTCCGCAGCGCCTGCGAATCCCAATCGGAATCCGGTCCTCGTCCGCGGCGTTGCTCTCCCTGCGGCCGCGCTCGCGGCGGTCGGAGCCTTCGCCCACGATGGAATCCACGGCATCCAGTCCGACGGGGAGAAGCGCGGCATGCCGCAGTTCGCGGTGGTTGCGGCGGCTCCGGACTACGTGCGCCGCAGCGGCGCGCAGTTCTCCTTCGGCGACACGGCGTTCACGGTGGTGGGCCTGCCCGACACGCAGAACTACGCGAGCAGCTATCCCCAGATCTTCACCGCGCAGACGCAGTGGGTGGTGGACCAGCGCGCCCCGCTCGACATCCGATTCGTGTCGCACTTCGGCGACATCGTGAACAACGCCGACCAGCCGCAGCAGTGGATCAACGCGGACCAGTCGATGCGGCTGCTCGACGAGGCCGGCATCCTCTACGGCGTCTGCCCGGGCAACCACGACATCACTTCATCCGGAGGCTCCGGACAGCCGTACATCCCGCAGGACTACCTCGCGTACTTCGGGCCGTCGCGGTTCGCGGGCCAGCCGTGGTTCGGCGGCGCGTCGCCGTCGGGCATGAGCACCTACCAGTACTTCAGCGCCGGCGGGATGCAGTTCCTCAGCCTGCACATCGAGTGCGACACCCCGGTGCGCGAACTCGCGTGGGCGCAGGGCGTGCTCGATGCCAACCGCGACCGCCCCGTGCTGCTCACCACGCACCGCTACCTGCAGGATGCCGAGGACTACACGTCGGGTGTGCCGCTGGTGTCGTCCGGTCGCTACCCCGCGGTGTGGTACTCGGTCGAGGGCACCTACACGCCCGACGGCATCCAGAGCAACGAGTTCTTCGACTGGTTCGTGCGGAAGAACCCGTCGATCTTCCTGGTCAACTGCGGGCACTTCCACGAGGAGTACCGGCAGGTGTCGACCAATGTCGCGGGGCTGCCCGTGCACGAGGTCCTCGCCGACTTCCAGGACGACCCGAACGGCGGCGATGGCTGGATGCGCATCATGCGGTTCGATGTCGCCGCGGGTTCGATCGATGTCGACACCTATTCGCCGACGCTCGCCGCCGTCCGCACCGCCGATGAGAGCGACTTCACGCTGCCCGTGGCATTCGACGCCTACCGCATGCCGACGGGTGTGCGCTTTGCCGCCTTCCAGGAGGGGATCGGCGGGTACGCCGGCACCCAGGACACCTGGATCAGCCAGGCCAACCCGAACACGAGCTTCGGCAGCAACAGCACCCGCGTCGTCGACGACGACACCGCGAACTCGCTCTTCTCGGATTCGCGTGGCCAGGGGCTGATGCGGTGGGACGCCCTGGTCGGCGCCGGGCCGGCGCAGGTGCCTGCGGGCGCGCAGATCGTCTCCGCCACCCTGGTGATCGACGTACCCGACGACATCGACACGCCGTTCTACGACCCGAACGTCCTCGTGCACCGCATGACGCGGTCGTGGGACGAGTCCTCGACCTGGAACTCGCTCGCGGGCGGCCTCACCGTCGGCGCCGACATGACCGCCGCGATCGCATCGTTCAGCGGCGACAACCAGCCCGACGCCGACACGCTGCGCCGCGTCGACGTGACCGCGGCCGTCGCGGCGTGGGCGGCCGGGGAGCCGAACCATGGGCTCGCCCTCGTGCCGCAGGTCATCTCGGGCAACGACGACGGCATCGAGATCCGCGCCAGCGAGAACCCGAACACGATCCTCCGCCCCCGGCTGGAGGTCGTGTTCGTGCCGCCGGTGCAGGCGTCGCCTGCGGACCTCGACCGCGACGGCATCGTCGGAGGCGGCGACCTCGCGATCCTGCTGTCGGCGTGGGGAGGCCCGAGTCCCTTCGCGGACCTCGACGCCGATGGCGTCGTCGGAGGCGGCGACCTCGCGATGCTCCTCTCGTCGTGGGGTTGAGCGGGAATCGGTCGGGCAGGGCACCCTCGCTCCGGTCGGGCGGCCGCGCGGGACACGCTGTACGATCGTCCGCATGTTCGACCGCATCTCCATCGTGCGTGCGCCGAAGGCGCCTGTCGTCCTCGCCGTGTTTTCCGACGAGAAGGGCCTCGCCAAGGGCGATCGGAACGCCTCGCGCGACGCCGCGGCGCAGTCGGCGAGCTTCCGCGCCGAGCTCGGCGAGACCACCGCGGCCGGCGACGGCACGGTGATCCTCGGCCTCGGCAAGAAGGCGGAGTTCAACGCAAAGTCCGCGCGCACCGCAGGCGCGCGCCTCGTGCGCGGCCTCGAGCGGATGAAGTGCTCGAAGGTCGCGCTCGGCTTCGGCGGCGCGTTCGACGCGAAGGACGCGCGCGAGTTCGGCCAGTCGATGGGCGAGGGCGTCGCGATCGCGAACTGGCGCGTCGACATGTTCGACGGCAAGGCGACGACGCGCGCCGCGCGCGCGGGCAACCTCGCGGTCGATGCGGGAACCGGCGCGTTTGCCGATGGTTTCGCGCGCGGGCTCGAGGTCGGCGCGAGCGTGAACGAGGCGCGCCGCATCGCCGCCACGCCGCCGAACATCTGCACGCCCAACTGGTTCGCAGGCGAGACGAAGAAGCTCGCGAAGGCCGCAGGCCTCACCTGCAAGGTCATCTCCTTCGCCGACGCGAAGAAGCTCGGCATGGGCGGCATGGTCGCCGTCGGCCAGGGCAGCGACGAGAAGAGCCTGATCGCGATCCTCGAGTACAAGCCCAAGCGCGTGAGCTCGAAGGCGCGCGGCAAGACGCTCGCGCTCGTCGGCAAGACGCTCACCTACGACACCGGCGGCTACTCGCTCAAGGTCAACAACGGCATGAAGGGCATGAAGTACGACAAGTGCGGCGGCGCCGCTGTGTTCGGCGCGATGCACGCGATCGCGCACGCGAAGCTGCCGCTGCATGTCGTCGCGCTGTTCCCCGCTGCGGAGAACATGGTGAGCTCGAACGCGTATCGCCCCGACGACATCATCACGATGTACAACGGCACGACGGTCGAGGTCACGAACACCGACGCCGAGGGGCGGCTCGTGCTTGCGGACGCCATCAGCTACGGCTGCGAGAAGTACAAGCCGACGACGATGATCGAGCTGTCGACGCTCACGGGCGGCGTGGTCACCGCGCTCGGCTGCTGGAGCGCGGGATATTTCTGCGACGACGCGAAGCTGCGCGACTCGATCGAGTCCGCCGCCGACCGCACCGGCGAGAAGGTGTGGCGCCTGCCGCTCTGGAAGGAGCACAAGGACCACATGAAGTCCCAGCACGCCGACATCATCAACTCGAACCCGTCGCGGCTTGCGCACCCGATCCAGGGCGCGGCGTTCCTCGACTTCTTCGTCGACAAGAAGGTGCCGTTTGCGCACATCGACATCGCGGGAGTCGCGAACAGCGAGAGCGCGAGCGACCTCTGCGTGGCGGGCCCGAACGGCTACGGCGTGAGGATGCTGATCGACATCGCGGAAGGCATGTGCTGAGGATCGCCGGCGTTGCCGGCGCGCCCGCTTGAACTCTGATGTGGGGCGACCACTACCTCCGCTGCGCGGAGGAAGTGGCACCCGCGCTGCGCGCGGCGGTTCGCGCCGGATCGATGTTTGTCGTGGATGAGTTGGGATGTGTGTTCATCACGACGACCGGCGCCCGAGTGTCGGTTTGCGTCGTCGTCGGGACAACCGCCGCGCGGATTGGGATGAGTGTGGTCATTGAGTGTGTTCATCACGACGACCGCCGCCCGGAGGGCGGGTGCCACTTCCCCGAGAGGGGTAGTGGTCGCGGAACTTCCGATCTCGGTTCTCAGCGGCGCGAAGCGCCGATCCTCCGCACCCACATCGCCACCACCGTCACATCCGCCGGCGAAATCCCCGCGAGCCGACTCGCCTGCCCGAGCGTGCGCGGCTTGAACCGCGCGAGCGTCTCGACCGCCTCGCGCCGCAGCCCGCGGATCTCGTGCGGATCGATCGACTCGGGAATCGCGACCGAGTCGTAGTCGGCCTGGCGGCGGACCTCAGCGTTCTGCCGCACGACATAGCCCTCGTAACGCACATCGGTCACGACGCGATCCATGAGCGCAGGCGATACCGCGCCGAGCACCGGCTCGACGCGCGACGCGAGCCACGCGAGCTCGACATCCGGCCGCTTCGCGAGATCAAGCAGCCGCGCGCCGCCTTCGCGCATCTCGGAAAGCGCGCGCAACAACGCGTCCTTCGCGCGCATGCGCTCGTCGAATGCCGCGAGTTGCGCCGCGCCGACGATGCCCCATTCCGCGCCCATGCGCGTGAGCCGCTCGTCTGCGTTGTCCATGCGCAACAGCAGGCGATGCTCCGCGCGCGAGGTGAACATCCGATACGGCTCGCGCGGCGTGCGCGTCACGAGATCGTCGAACATCACGCCCGTGTACGCCTCATGGCGCGCGAGGCGCACGCACTCGAGCCCGCGCGCGCGTCGCGCTGCGTTGAGGCCCGCGATCAAGCCCTGCGCGCCAGCCTCTTCGTAGCCGCTCGTGCCGTTGATCTGGCCTGCGAGAAACAACCGCGGCACGCGCTTCGTCTCCGCCGTCGCGTCGATCTGGTGCGGCCAGACCATGTCGTATTCGACGGCGTAGCCGAACTTCTGGATCTCGGCGCGCTCGAGTCCGCGCAGGCCGCGCACGAGCGGCAGCTGCACTTCGGCGGGCAGCGAGGTCGACACGCCGTTCAGGTAGATCTCGTCGGTAAACAGCGACTCGGGCTCGAGGAAAACATGGTGCGCGTCGCGATCCGCGAAGCGCACGATCTTGTCCTCGATCGACGGGCAGTAGCGGGGGCCGCACTCGGCCTCGATCTGCCCCGAGTACATCGGCGCGCGCGAGAGATTGTCGCGGATGAGCGCGTGGATCTCGGGTGTCGTCGCCGTCTCGCGGCAATCGGTCTGCGCGAGATGCGGGAAACGCCGCGCGGGAAGCGCATCCGGCGAGCGGTCGCTGAACGCAAGCGGCTGCGCGTCGCCGAGCGCGGGCTTGAGCGCATCCCAGTCGATCGAGCCGCGCGCGACGCGCGGCGGCGTGCCCGTCTTGAGGCGGCCGAGCTCGAAGCCGAGCGACTTGAGCGCGCCGCTGATGCCGCGCGCGCTGCCTTCGCCGATGCGGCCGCCTTCGTGCTTGTCCTCGCCCGTGTGCATGAGCGCGCGCATGAAGGTGCCCGTCGTGAGCACGACCGCGCGCGCCGCAAGCGCGCGCGGAGCAGGTGCCGCCGCTTCAAGCGCGACCGTATGCACGCACTCCGCGATCGCGTCGCCGCGCGCGTTCGCGTCGATCGCGCGGGCATCCGCGCCAACGCGATGCCCGCCCGGCGGCATGAGCACGCCGCACGCCGCGCCGTCGGCATCGACGAGGATCTCGTCGACCGTGCCCGCGAAGACATCGATGTTCGCGACCGACGCGATCTGCCGTTGGACATCCGCGCGGTACGCGTACTTGTCGCACTGCGCGCGCGGTCCGCGCACCGCGGGACCCTTGCTCGCGTTGAGCACCTTGAACTGGATGCCCGACGCATCGGCCGCGAGACCCATGATCCCGCCGAGCGCGTCGATCTCGCGCACCATCTGGCCCTTCGCGAGGCCGCCGATCGCGGGATTGCAGCTCATCTGCCCGAGGCGAGCAGGCTCCATCGAGATGAGCGCGACGCGGCCGCCATCGCCGAGCGCCGCCGCCGCCGCGCGCGCTGCCTCGGTGCCCGCGTGGCCGCCGCCGATCACGATCACGTCGTAGCGGTCGCTGGAGGGAATGTGGTCGAGCGGGGCGTGCATCGTGCGGATTTCGCGGGGCGCAATCGTAGCCGAGGCTCCGCTACACTCTCGCGCTCTCCGCCGCCTTAGCTCAATTGGCAGAGCACCTGATTTGTAATCTGGAGGTTGCCGGTTCGATTCCGGTAGGCGGCTCTCTCGTCCCTTTCACGCACTTCGACCGTGATTTCAGCCATGCCGAACATGATCGCACTCCGCGTGCGGGCCCTGAGCCTGCTTCTCGTCATCCTCGCTCCGATGGCGTTCATCGCGATCGACGCACGCGCGTCGGTGCAGGACGCTGCTGCGCCGAGCGGCGCGGTCGCCACCGCGCATGAACCTGCCGGCGGCGACACGGCGTCAGCGCCGCAGTCGGCTCCTGCGACCAAGCCCGCCGCCGTTGCGAGCGACGAGCCCAAGCCCGCGCCCACCGCGACCGAGCGCGCCGCGCTCGACCTCGTCGCGGCGATCCAGGAGACTCCGTTCGGCACCTGGCTGCACGAGCACGCGCTCGCGTGGAACGCGATGGCGATCGCTGCGCTGTTCGCGATCGGCTTCGCGATGCGGCTCGTCGTGCAGCGTGCGCTCGGCACGCTGCTCGCACGCGCACTCGAGCGCGCCCACAAGAAGCGGCTCTCCGATGCAATCACCAAGTCGGGCGTCATCGCGCCGATCAGCGCCATCGCGCCGATCCTCCTCGTCGCCCGCATGATCGGCGTGCTCGGCGACGCGGAAGTGCTCAACCCGCTGGTCGCGTTCAACGTGTCGAACCTCTTCGTCGCGTACGCGGTGATCAAGGGGATCGGCATCACCTCGTCGCTGATGAAGACCGTCGACGACCTCTACTCCGCGCGCCCCGAGGTCAATCGCACCGAGGCGCTGCGCGGATACCGCCAGGTGCTGATGGTCGTGCTCGGTCTTGCGGGCGGAATCTCCGCGGCCGCGATCGCGGTCGGCAAGAGCCCGGTCGTCTTCCTCGCGGCGTTGGGCGCGCTGGGTGCGGTGCTCGGCGTCGTGTTCAAGGACATGCTCTTCTCGCTCGTCGCGAACCTGCTCCTGACCGCGAACGACGCGATCCGCGTGGGCGACTGGGTCGAGCTCAAGCAGCACTCGATCGACGGCCGCATCGCCGAGATCAAGACCACGAGCGTGCGCGTGCAGAACGCCGACGGCACGGTGCACACGGTGCCGATCGCGCGCTTCGTGCAGGAGCCGTACCTCAACTTCCGCTCGAAGTACGGCTCGCCCGGCCGCCGCGTGCGCCGCAGCCTGCGCGTGGATCTGCGCTCCGTGCGCGCGCTCACTGCGGGCGAGATCGACGCCGTCGCCGCGAACGCCGCGCTCTCCGGCGCGCTCGCCCGCGCGCGCATCGCTGCCGGCGATGCGCCGCTCACGAATCTCTGCGTCTACCGCGCGTTCGCCGAGCGCATGCTCGCGGCGCATCCGGCGGTCGATCCGTCGCTGCCCGTCGTCGTGTCGCAGCAGGAAGCCACGATCAACGGCCAGCCCGTCGACGTGCTCTGCTTCATCAAGCCCGACGCGGCGCCGGATCTCGCGAGCGTCGAGGGCGCGCTCATCGATCGGCTCGCGCTCGCGATGCCGGCGCTTGGTCTCCGCGCGTACCAGGTGGCTGGCGATGCTTCGGCACCTGCGGTTCCCGCGGCGTTCCTCGCTGCTGCGGATCTCGCATCGGCGGGGCTCGGCGGACGCTGATCGTCTCACTCACGGCACTGCAGAGATCACCGTCGCGTACGCGGACTGCGCCGTGTCGTTGACCAGGCGCGCTTCGCTCAGCCAGATCTCGTCGGCGTTGGAGTTGCCCTTGCCCCAGATCGCGATGGTGAAGACGATCGGCCGGCCTGCGGTCGCGCCGACGGGCACGCGACAGACGTGTGCGGTCGTGTCCCACTTGGGCACGCCGTTCGCGTCCGCGCGCGGGCCGAGGTCCTCGGAGAACACGAGCTTGCCGTTGATGTACGCGCGGCAGATGCATCCGTCGCCGTAGGTCTTCTGCGTGTTGCGCACGGTGAACTCGACCGCCGAATCGCGGCCCGAGACCATGAGCAGGTTGTCGAACGCGACCTCCGAGTCGCCGCCGCCCGCCGCAAAGCGGAAGGGCGTGGTGGTCGTGTAGCCCGAGAGAGTGAACGACGCGATGCTCGGCGAGACGAACGTGCCGCCGCGCTCGATGCCTGTGGTATCCGAGACGTACTTGCCGAGCACGGGAGTCGTGGCGAGCGTGATCGAACCGCCCGTACCCGAAGGCGTCGGCACGGGATTCACCGCGCGGCGCAGCAGAAGCAGGGCGGCGGGTCGCGCCGAGCGAAGGTCCATGCGCTCGCCGCTTGCCAGCGGAGCGTTGCGGCGGACGATCGCACCCGACGCGTCGCTCAGGATCGCATCGACGAAGTTCGTCGTTGCGATGACACCGATCGCGTCGCTTCCGGTCGCGCCGCCGTTGGGAGCGAAGGTGATGAGCGCGAAGTCCGCGGTCTCGACGTAGCGCGAGATGGAGTAGCCCGCAGGGCAGACGTCGATCCGCGCGGCCGTGGCAGGGGCGGCAGTGCTCGGCGCGAGCGCGTAGACGGCGGTCGGCATCAGCCCGATGTTTCCTGTCGAGGTCACGCCGGGCCAACCGGGGATGCGAAGCGCCGAGGCGATCGAAGTCTTGCCCGTCACGCGCTGGTAGAGCGGCGTGCTTCCAGGGATGGCGAGTTCCTGCACGCCGTTCTGGACGCGGTACTGGTAGATCTTGCCGCTCTTGTCGCGAAACTGGCTGACGACGCTTGCGTCGCGCGGCCAGGCGTCCACGCAAGGAACCAGCCCGAGCTGCGAGAAGATCAGCGCGCGGTCGACCATGTGGCGCGCCATTCCGGCGCGCGCATCGAACGACGCGTTCGTCGCCTCGAGCTGCGCAACGCCGCCGAGCGCGTCGGAGCAGGCGACCACGGTCCACTTCTGCTGCTCGGTCTCGGCGACGATCGTGGGAACCCACGCGCGCGCGCCGGTTCCGAACAGCGCAGCCGACATCGGGCGATGGTGCGTCTCCCAGAACTTGCGGATCTCGGGAGTGCCCCAGGCCTGCGAGTAGCGCAGCGCCCAGCTCGACGCGAACGCGATGTTGTCGGGTCCGAACTCGGTCGCCATCGGGACCGGGTTCGCCTGCTGGAGGTCGCGGAACTGCGCCCATCCGCCTTGCGCGCCGCGGAGCCCGTCCACCGAACCATTGCCGAAGTCGCCCGCGGTGCCGCCGGTGTCCTCGTAGTTCGCATCGGCCCCGGTGGCCGCGCGCCAGTTGATCATCGAGTTCACGTGGTACTTGCGCCACGCGGCGCGCACCGGGTCGACGTAGATCAGTTCGTTCGGCGCGCAGCTGGCGAGCGTCTTGCGCGCGTCTCCGTAGCGGCTGATCGAGGAGATCGTGCGCGGGAGCACGCTGTTCGCCAGGTTGTCGCGGATGAAGGCGGGAGAGTTGTAGTTCACGCAGAACGCGTTCACGTAACCCATCGCCTTGAAGCCGAGCGTGTGCGCGGCCTGCACCATCGAGATGAAGCTCGACGTCGGGTTCCATTCAGGAAGCTGCGTGTCGAAGGCGGCCTGGCGCGGATACCAGTCGTGGATGAGCACCTTGGTGGGATCGAGGAGCTTCGAGAGACGCGAGAGCGCATTCGGCTCGGAGCCGACGCGATCGACGATCACCGAGATGCCCGCGGGCCAGCCGCGCGACTCGCGTGCGGCGATCTCGGGACCCATCGCGCGTGCGTACCAGCTGCGGTAGGGGGCCGTCGCCGCAGGCCAGGTTCCGCGGAATGCTCCAAGACGCCATTTCGCCGCGCGGGCGAAGTGCTTGCCCTCGAACGGCATGTCGTTGATCGCCTCGATGCCCATCGCGGTGCTGGTCGGCTCGCCGCCGAAGAACGTCGCGTACGGGCGGAACAACGGGTCCTCGACCCACATCGCGATGCTGCCCGAGCTGCCTTCGGCCACCAGCACAGGAGCCTCGACGAACGGCGCGCTGGAGAGCGTGTTGAGCTTGCTCGCCGCGAGATCAGCCGGCTGGTAGCACATGCCGCCGAACGACGGCACATACAGCGCGTGGCGCGTGCTCAGGTTGACCATCGGCACCATCACGCCGACGACGTCGGAGGTCTCGGTGGTCGCGCTTGCGGTGAGCTCGATCTGGCCCGTGTTGTCGTCGATGACGGCGTCGATCGTCAGCAGGTCGTTGGGATACGTCGTGACGCCGTCGGACAGTCCGCGCCACACGCAGCGGATGCCGCTCGCGGTGCGCGTGGTCTGCAGGGTGCTCGACGCGTTCGGGCCGCGCGCGACCCGCGCAAGACCCGCGTCGATCTTGGTGCCGTAGATGGGCGTGCTACCCCACTCGATGTGCAGGATCTGAACTGCCTTCAGGCTGGGCGAACTCGCGCTGTCGATGCAGAGGACGCCGCGGGGCATCCAGGCGCTTCCTGTCACGGAGGTGGTGTGAAGCTCGCCCGTGATCCGGTTCACCACGCGCGTGATCGCGCCGGAGTCCACGGTGATCTCCATCGTCTTCGACGTCGCGACGAATCCCGTCGGCGTCGCGCGCGCGGTGGCGCCCTGTGCGTCGCCGGCGATCAGCGTGATGGTGGCTGTGGCAAGGACCGCGGCAAAGGCGGCGATGCGCGGAATTCGGTTCACGAACAACATTGTGAGCGAGGCGAGCATGGCAGTGTGGTCCCTAGTCGTTGGATGCGGCGGACAGTCGCGCTTGGACAGCGCGCACTTCGCGCCAACTCAGAGGAAGACTCGCGGAGGCGTTGGGTTGATTCGGGGAATCGCATTGGCCGCATGCGTTGGATGTTCTCGTCGAGCGCGGAGTTGCGTCTGTGCCGTGCATGCGGGCGGGTGCTGCTCCGTGCGGCTCGAGCGAATGCGTTTGTGGGTTTCATTCGTTGTATCGGTGTGGATCTCGCGCGCAGTGAACCGCTGGGTGCGTGTGGAGCAACTCTGTCGCGCGGACGAACGGAAGATCGACGTGCGCGTCATGCGCGAGTGGCACGCGGAATCATGCGACGACCGCTGAAGAGCTGGGGCAATTATGGGACGACTTTGGCGCGCCATGCGCGGTGAGTTCGATGCGCGCGCGAGCCAGCGTTGATCGCGGCGCCGCGGCCGCGCAGTTCGAATCGCGCGCTCCTCAATGAGCCGCCGGATCAGCAAACCGTTTGCGGGTCGTCCGTTTGGACTGTAGACTTCCCGCCCCGCTCACCCGAGCGGAAACCACTTCGGGCGGATACTCAAGTGGTCAACGAGGACAGACTGTAAATCTGTTGGCTTCGCCTTCGGGGGTTCGAATCCCTCTCCGCCCATGATTTGAGCGGTCGCCGCTGCGGCGGCGACCTTTGGTGCTAGAGCGACGAGGTTGCCCGGTCTCGCAAGAGCTGGCGCAACCTCGCTGCGTTTCTGGAGTTAGCGTCCATTGCTTCTCGTCGGTGCTTTCGGTGCCGCTGCGTGCTGCACTCGGATCTGCACCCCAGTTTGAAGCATGAGGGCACCCGATTCTGCACCGCCGGTTTCAGAACCTTCGGATTCCACGGCTCGTCGCTCGCCCGGGCGATCGGCTTCATGAAGGTGGTGCGCGGTTTCGCCGTCGGGTCGTTGAGGCGCGAGACGACCAATTCAAAGAGCAGAGTGCCTAGGACTGCATGACGGCAAAGCCAAGCACGAAGGCGTTCACAACGAGGAGTACGACCGCGGGGAGAGTCTGGGCCAGCGAGTCGCCGATGCGGATGCGCGTGGCGATGGCCATCAGCATCGTGAGCGTGAGCCCGGCGGCGGCCAGCACAAGCGCGGGGTGTCCTCGTTCGACGCGGGTGGCTCGACGGGCCCGCGTCGGCGACACGCATCCGAGCAGTAGCGCACATGCTCCCAGTCGCGCTCCCACTTCTTGCGCCAGGTGAACGGCCGATGGCACGAGGCGCATTGCTTTGGTGGGGGGACCGGGCGTCGTTGGATCGGTGGCATGGCGGTGCTCTGGGAGGACTTCGCGGGCAGTGAGCGCTTCGCGTCACAGAGTTGCCGAATCGCAACCAAGTTCTGCCGTGTGCGGCGCGCGCGACGCCGCCAGCAGCGCTGTTCCAGCCGCGAGGCTACGGTAACCAGCCATGAAGCAAGGCGCGCGTCCGACCGCTCTCGTCTGGCATCGCACCGACTTGCGTCTCGACGACAACGGTGCCGTGGTCGGTGCCGCGACCGCAGCGGCGGGATCCGTGGCCGGCGTGGTTGTTCTTCCTCCTGACCCGTACGCGCAGGCGCTTGTCTCGCGGCCAGCGCACCGAGCGGCGGTGCTGGGAGCGCCTCCTGGAGTCGTTCGCGCGAGTCCGCGGCGCGTCGGGCATCTGCTGCAGGCGATCGATGAGCTTCGTGAGGCATGGCGGGCACATGGTTCGGCGCTGTTTGTGTTGCGCGGACATCCATGGGAGTGCGTGCCCGAGCTCGCGTCGCGGCTGGGCGTGCAGCAGGTGCACACGGCACCGTGCCTGGCGTTCGATGAACGGCGCGAGAACGATTGGACCGAGCGAGCGATGTCCGCAGTAGGGGTGCAACTGCTGGTGCATGACGAGACCACGATGATCGCACCGGAGGATCTGCCGTTTGCGATCGACCAGCTCCCGGATGTCTTCACGAGTTTCCGGCGCGTGGTCGAGAAGTCCTGTCGCGTGCGCGCACCGCGTGCAGTGCCGGCATTGGTTGCGCTGTCCGAAGGTGTTTGCGCCGAAGCGGAGGCGCTCTCGAACACCACGATGGAGGCGCCCGACCTGATCGAGGCGCGCGCGGCCATCGCCACCCTGGATCCACGCGCGTCGTTCGCCGTGCATGGTGGACGCTCGCATGGCCTGGCTCGCATGCAACGCTGGTTCTGGGAGACCGACTGCATCGCGCGATACAAGGAGACCCGCGACGGACTCGTCGGGGCCGACTTCGCGTCGCGACTCTCGCCTTGGCTTGCGATCGGTGCGCTGTCGCCCCGCGAGGTGGCGGCCGAGATCCGTCGCTACGAAACCGAGCGGGTCGCCAATGACTCGACCTACTGGATGTTCTTCGAGCTGCTTTGGCGCGACTACTTCCACTTCTGGGTGCGTCGCTGGCAAGGCAGGGCATTCAAGGCCTCCGGGGTGCTGGGGCGCACGCCGTGCGGAGCGCAGGACCGCGAGGCGTTTCTTCGTTGGTGCGAAGGCCGCACGGGAGAGCCGTTCGTCGACGCGAGCATGCGCGAACTGGCGGCGACCGGGCAGATGTCGAACCGCGCCCGTCAGAACGTGGCGAGCTGGCTGGCACGCAGCGAGGGCATCGATTGGCGGTGGGGCGCCGCGTGGTTCGAGAGCCAGCTGATCGACTTCGACGTGGGCCCGAACTGGGGCAATTGGCAGTACGTCGCGGGCGTCGGCAACGATCCACGCAACCGCGTCTTCGACGTGCGGGGGCAGGCGGAGCGATACGACGCCGACGGAGCGTACCGTGCGCTCTGGGGTGCGCTTCCCCGCGCGTGATTCGGGGGATGCCTGTCCGGGCGCTTCGGACTGCCGTCCGTTCAATTCGCAGGCTTCATCAGTTCGGCCATCTGCGCCAACGCGCGGTCCATCGCCCGGCGGTAGATCCACGCGCGCTCGGATGCGTCCTCGTGCGACGCGCCTTGCTCGAGCGCCTTCGCGAGATCGGCCTTGGCATCCGCGCTGACGACATCTTCCCCGAGGAGCACCACCGAGGCGATCGCGAGTTCGTACAGCGCCGCGCACGATGCTGTGTCGCCCGCGTTGAAGCGCGGCACGCCGCGCGCGATCGCGAGTTCAAGGATCGCGGCCGCGCGCTGGGCACGCTGCGGCGAAGCGGGGGCTGCCGTCGCCGCTGCGGGCGCGGCGCTGCGCGCAGGAAGCACGCGGTCGAT
>CAITDI010000125.1 GCA_903891095.1 uncultured bacterium
ACGAATCCGCGGCCGCCGTAGAGGCGATCGGACACCGCGAGCCACGCGGCCTGGTCGCCGTCGCCGGTCTCCGCAGGCGCAGGCGTGCCTTCAGGAAGCTTCGGCGCCTCGGGGCGCGTCCAGCCGTTGGCGGCGACCGCGGCGATGCCGCGATGATCCGCGAGCCAGAGCACGAGCGAGCCCGCGAGGTCGGCGTTGTCGGAGTGCTCGAGCTTGGTCGACTCCTTCCACAGCTTGGAGAAGTCGCGGTAGATCGCGTGATCCTCCTCGTGGTAGACCTGCGGCGTGCGGCCGGTCGAGTCCTTGTCCTTGGTGTCGGGGAACGCGGCGACCGTGTCGTGCCGGCCGAACACGACCGCCGTCACGATCTCGGGATGGTCGCGCACGAACTTCGCGATGCCGAGCGACTCGGGCTCGCTGAGCTGGTAGGGGCCCGCCTCGCTCACACCCTCGGGCCAGCGGTGCGGGAAGTTGCGGTCGAGGTCGACGCCGCCATCGGCGTCCTCGGCAAACAGGCCGTCGCCGTCGGTGTCGGCGCCCTCGACGAAGATCTCGTGCGTCGCGGTCTCGTTCTTGTCGCGGTTCGCGCCGCGCACGATGCGCGCGTCGGCCGCGTCGACCACCTGCGTCGCGGTGCGGCCGGGCGGCGCGACGCGGCGCATCATCGTGACGAAGCCGTCGCCGTTGATGTCGCGCGGGCCGTCCTCGTCGGCGACGCCGTCGCGGTCGCTGTCGACCGCGCGTGCGTTCGTCGCCTTCGTGGCCTTGTGCTTCGCGGCCCACGCGCGGGCGTCGGGATTCGCCTCGGGGATCGCGTAGACGCGCATCGACTCGAAGATCTTCGGGTTGTCCTTCGCGATCGCCTCGAGCGCGGCGAAGACCTGCTCGGTCGACGCGAAGTTCACGCCGTCCATGCCGCCGACGAGGAGCATCGCGGTGAGCTTCTTCGCGGGATCGGGATTGCCGAAGAGCACCGCCTGGATCGGCTTCTCGCCGCGCGAGACGGCGATCTGCACCACGCGCGACGGCGCGAGCTTGGCGACGGTCGCGATGCGATCCGCGGTGGCGAGCGAGAAGCCTTCAGGCGCGAGCGGGCCTGGGTCGATGGGCTTCGGATCTTCCTTCTTGGGCTCTTCCTTCTTGGGCTCTTCCTTCTTGGCCTCCGCCGGCGGTGGCGTCGGCGGATCACCCGCGAACAGAGGTGCAGCAGGCACCGCGATCAGCAGGGCCGGAAGAACGCGCAAGAGCGAGGCCAATGACATGCGGCGAAAGATATCCGTTCGCCGCGCGCCCATGTCGCTGCGCGCTCAGAGTTCGTTGTCGATCGTCGAGCCTTCCATCAGGTACAGGCCGACGAGCCAGTTCTCGACGAGGTACGGCTCGACCTTGAGCGTGCCTTCGACCGCGCCGAAGTTGAAGGTGTGGCGCTTCCAGCCCTGCATCGGCTTGGCGAGCTTGATCTCGACCGCGTCGTAGGGCGTGGGCGGCACGCCGATGCAGCAGCCGTCCCATTGGTTGAGCATCACGAGGCACTCGCTCGCGGTCGGGGCGACGAGCGGGAACGCGAGGTAGCCGCTGATCTTCACGCGCTTGCCCGAGAGGAACGCGATGCGCGCGGGGATCTTCTTCTCGCCGAGTCGCGGCGTGTAGTTCTCCTGCGCGCTCGACAGGAACTCCCACGAGACTTCGTACGGCGTGTCCTTGGTGCCTTCGCCACGGATCGTCCACGTGTCGTCGGCGGCGATGGAGCCGTCGGCGAGCTTGACGAACTTGCTCGGCAGGATCTCCGCGTTCGGGATCGTCGGGATCTCGGGGTTGAAGGTCGAGCCAGCGGCGATCGCGTCGCGCGCGGGCGGCTTGGGCTCGGAGGATGGCTTGACGTCCACGAGCGGCTTCGGGTCGGGCTTGGGCGCGGGCGCAGGCGTGACCGGTGCTGCGGGCTTGGGTTCGGGCTTCGGCTCAGGCTTGGGTTCAGGCTTCGGCTCTGGCTTCGGTTCGGCCTTCACTTCGGGCTTTGCTTCCGGCTTCGGCTCTGCTTTCGGCTCGGGCTTCGCGGGCGCGGCCGCCGGTTCCGCCGTCATCGCTTCAGGCGCGCTCAGTGCGTCGCGCTTCCGCGCGCCCGATTCGGGCTGGAAGACGACGACGAGTCCGCCGAGGAGCAGGAGGGTGACAATGGTCCAGACGATCTTCATGCGAGAGTCCGATCAGCCGAGTGGCCGCAAGTTGCGCGCGACCGACGTGCGATAGGCGAGAACCGAAGGAACGACACCCGCGAGCGCCGCGAGGAGCGTCGTGCCCATCGCGACGAGCACCGCGCTGCGTGCGTCGAGCGACGGCGCGATCACGAGACCGTGCGCCGAGCGCAACCACTGCGTCGCGAGGAACAGCACCACCTGGCACACCATGACGCCGGAAACCGCGCCGACGAGTCCGACCAGCGTGCTTTCCGTGAGAACGAGCCAGAAGATGCGCGTGCGGCTCGCGCCAAGCACGCGCAGGATCGCGATCTGGCGACGGCGCTCGCTCATGGAGTTGACCATCGAGAGCAGGATCGCGACGCCCGACGAGACCAGCGTCGCCGCGGCCATCGCGAGGAAGAGCACGTCGATGCTCGACACGATGTCGAAGAGGCGCTGCACTTCGTTCGCAGGCAGCGCGACGGTGATCGAGCCGTCGCGGCGAAGCCGGTCGTACTGCTGCGCGAGCGCGGGCGGCGCACCCGCCGAATCGCGCGACGGCAGCCGCAGCAGCACGCCCGTCACCATGCGGTCCGCGTCGGTGAGATCGGCGGGGGTGATGGGCGGTTCATGCGCTTCATCATGCGCATGGTCATGGTCGTGGTCATGATCATGAGCCGCATCCTTCGCAGCGGTGCCCGCATCGGCGTTCGCGTGACTCTCCTCACGCTCGCGCCGGTCGTGCGCGTGGAGGATCCAGCACGACTCGAGCGAGGTGATCAGCGCGCGGTCATGCGGCGAACCCGTCGGCGCGAGAATGCCGACGACCTCGAACTGGTATTCGTTGTGCTCGTGCGCGTGCTCGTCGACGCCTTCGCGCGACTTGCCCGATCCGTGCGTGAGCACGATCTTGGCGCCGATCCCGAGGCCCGCTTCGCGCGCGGCCGCACTGCCGAGGACGATCTCGAAGTTCTTGTCGAACGCACGGCCCTGCGCAAAGCTCCACGGCTCGCCGACGACCGGCTCGAACTTGCTGAAGAACTCCGGCACCGTCGCGACGACGGGCATCGTGCGGTAGCTGTCGCCGATCGCCGTCGGCACGAACATCGCCCACGGGAACGACGCGCGCAGCTCGGCGAGCTTGGCCGTGTCGATCGGCGCCTTGGGCGGGTTCGCGTAGAAGATCCCGTTGAGGACCGACACCAGCGGGCTGCCGTCCTTCGATACCAGGAGATGCGCGTTGCCCGTGCCGCGCTCGAACGCGTCCTTGCCTGCGTTGCGCAGCGAGAGGATCGCGAGCAGCAGGCCCGCGCTGATCGCGACGAGCAGCACGACCACCACGCTCGAGAACGCGCGCGTGCGGAGGCTGCGGAGGACGATCGTGAGGTCGCTCATGCGCGCGCTCCCTCATTGGCTTGTGCGGTGGCGACGAGCTTGTCGAGCCGCTCGACGCGCGCGAAGTGCGACTCGAGCGACGGATCATGCGACACGACGAGCAGCGCCGCGCCTTGCTCGCGGCACGCGTCGCGGAGGACGCGCACGGCGTTGGCGGCGTTCTCAGGGTCGAGCGACGCGGTCGGCTCGTCGGCGAGGACGAGCGTCGGGCTGCACGCAAGCGCGCGCGCGACGGCGACGCGCTGCTGCTGGCCGACCGAGAGTTCTTCCGTGCGCGCGTCGAGGCGCTCGATGCCGAGCGAGCGCAGCAGCGATTCCGCGCGCGCCTTCCAGTCGGACTTGGGCATGTCGCTCATGAGCATCGCGACGAGGACATTCTCCATCGCGCTAAAGCCCTGCAGCAGGTTGAAGGTCTGGAACACCATGCCGATCGTCCGCCCGCGGAAACGGTCGCGCGTGGCGCCCGCGATCTTGTGCATGTCCTGGCCGCCGACGCGCACCGAACCCGAGCTCGGGTCGACGAGCCCCGCGATCAGCTGCAGCAGCGTGCTCTTGCCGCAGCCCGAGCGGCCGACGAGGAGCATCTCCTCGCCGCGCGCGAGGCGCAGCGACGGCAGGCGCAGCTCGAACCCGCGGTCGGCGTACTTGAAGTGCAATTGCGTGATCTCGAGGGCAGGATCGAGTTTCGCGCCGGCGATGTCGGTCGGTTCGGGCATGGGCGGAAACTGTATCCCAACGACCGCGCGCGGGGCGGCGCTTCGCGTTCGGATATCGTTGGTTGGATGCAACGGATGCCTGTCATTCTCGCGCCGCTCATGTTGGCGCTTCCGAGCGTGGCGCTGAGCTCGTGTGCGGCAAGCGATCGCGCGGTCGCAGCCACGCCCGCGCGGGTCGCGGAGTGGGATTCGCTGTGGCCAGAGGCGCGGCAAGCACTCGCCGTCACGCTCGACGGCGCCGAGCAGCGCGCGCCGCTCCGTTGCGTTGCCGTCACCGGCGAAGGAACCGCCCAACTGCGCGTCGTCTACCGCGGCGAAGGCCGCACCGCGCGCCTCGAGGCGATCGAGACAAGCGCGTTCCGCGAAGTCGGCGGCGCCCGCGAGTGGTCGCGGCGCTTTACCGTCGACGGCCTCGCGCCAGGATTCGAAGTCGATGTGCGCGTACCGCTCTTCGACGGCGCTGGCCGCGAACTCGCGCTCCTCGTGAACGGCGCGCCGTACCACGTCGAGCCGGGCTTTCTCGAAGCCCGCATCCCCCTCGCCCGCGACGAAGCCACCGAGATCGTCGTCCGCGTCGCGAACCACGACTGACGCTGGCATCTCGCCGCCCGCAAGCCGCGTGCGAAGAAGTTGCTGCCCGCTTTGGGGCAGCGACGAAAGTTGCACGCGAAAAATAGGAGCGGCTGTTCCCCTGTCAGGAACAGCCGCCCTTGGATCGGCCCAGCGGTCGTCTTGGTTCGTCCTCCGCGACTTCCGCTTCCTAGCAGTCACCGGTGGTATGGCTTTCCGGTGACAGGACTAAGCTCATTCCCAACCGTTGCCGCCGAAGTCCGGCCGCTCTTCATCGCGGTTCTCTTCCGGCTTCTGCTGGCGCTCGCGGTTGGACTGTTCGATCATCCGGCGGAGATATGCGTTCTCGCGCCGCGTTGCCTCGAGATCGAAGACCAGGTACTTCACGCTCAGACGAAGGTAGTCGAGCGCGTCTTGTAGTTCGTTGACGGACGTCTGGACGCGGGCGCGGCGCGCCTCGGCTCCATCGGCGGCTTCGGTCGCACCGGTCGCCTGCGTCGCAGGCAACTCGCGGATGCGCTCGAGAATCTGGTTCATCTTGTCCTGGAAGCTGATTTCGTCCACGGTCATTCTCCTCTTCGTGTTGTGCTGTCCATCGCATGGGCGATGTGTGAGAAGCACATTGCAACGACCATGCCAAGCACGGGGTCGGAGAGGTTGTGGATGTGGTTTCCGCAGGCAAAGGCGAGATTCTGGACCTCGCCTGCGCGACCGACGGGCGCGATCAACCGCTTCTGCGGCTTGATGCACGCGGGCAACGGGTGTTCAGCGCGATTTGTCGAACTTCTGCAACACCTGGAGCGCGGAGCGCGGGGCGTCGACGAGGAGGCCCTCGACCGGCTTGCGCTGGCGGCGGAA
>CAITDI010000126.1 GCA_903891095.1 uncultured bacterium
GCCGATCCGCCTGTGGATCGTCGAGCAGCTCCTCGGCACGCTCGAAGAAGAGCGCGCCGCCGGCCGACTCAACATCCGCCGCGAGCACCTCGGTCGCCCGATCCCGCTGCGACTCGTCGGCGAACAGCTGGCGTAAGGCCGGGAGTCTTGTCGCGCCGTGCGCGCGCGTGCGTGCTTTCACGCTCGCGCCGTGCGCGCGCTCGCTTTGGCGCCGATCCCGCCAAAGGAAGCAGCCGCAACTGCGACCGCTCAAAACACGACAAGACCCGCCTTGCGGCGGGTCTTGCTTCATGCCAACTCCCGGACTTGAACCGGGGACACTCGCATTTTCAATGCGATGCTCTACCAACTGAGCTAAGTTGGCGTTCCTCACTTGGAAGGCCGAAGCCCTCGCGGTGCGGTGCGGAAGAGTATCCGAACTCGCCCTGCTGTCAAGCGCATCGCGCGCTCAGGCAGCCTTGCGGCCGAACAGGTGAGACAGGGCTGATCCGTCGAACAGACTCTTGTCCATACCGCGGATCGGATACTGGATGGTGAGCAGCTGCGAAAGCTCGTCATCCTCGGCGATCTCGAACTGCACGGGCATTCCGAGAACGCGGGTCGCGAAGCGCACGGCGCGCGGCAGCTGCTTGCGGCTGGTGGCCGCGATCAGGTAGCCGTCGTCGAGACGCAGCGGCACGATGCCGAACTGCCAGGCCTGCCGGCGCACGACGAGCTCACGCGCGTCGTCGTCGATGCCGCGTTCGGCGTCGAAGATCGTCGCGCGCTCCTGGGTCTGCTCGATCCAGGCGCGTTCGATCGTGTCGGGCGAGATGTTGAACAGGCGCTCGGCGATGGCGCCAAACGCGTCGTTGCTGGACTGCTGCTCATCGAGGATTTCCTCGACTTGCTCGCGATTCAGAACGCCCATACGGACGAGCATTTCTCCGATTCGCATCGTTCACTCCTTCTTTCCTTGGCTCTGCTTTCGGCGCGGATCTCGGCGCCCATGCGCTTGGCAGCGATGGAATGGCCAATCCCGAGAAGCGACGCCCGCGCAATCCGCACGACGTGTGCGACGCGCCGCGGATGGTGGGTTGCGCGCGCAGCCCCGAACGCCGATAAATCCCGCCATGAGCCGCCGCGCCGACGAACGCACCATCCTCCGACCGCTGGTCGCGGATTTGGCGCGCCGCTACCAGGATGGCGAGGCCGGCTGGCAGGAACTCATGGACCGCAAGGTCCTCCGCAAGTTCCGCAGGCAGCTCGACGAGACCGGGGAACTCCTCGCGGAGCAGGACTGCACGCCGCAGCAGCTCGATCGCGCGCGGTCGATCTGCGCGGAGCTGCTGGTCGCGGCGCAGTTGCTCGATTCGGGCTGCTTCGTCGAGCACGAGGTCGAGACTCCGACGGGCAAGCACGTCGATTTCCGCGCGCTCAAGGACAACGTCGCGCTGCACGTGCACGTCAAGCGCGCGCCGCAGACGACGCTGCGCGATGCACAGGCGAGCGTGCCGCCCGCGTGGCGCGCGCTCGAGGACTTGCCGCGCGGACTCGTGGTCGCGCTCTCGCTCTCGCGCAACCTGCGCGGGCGGCCGATGCATGCGGCGCTGACGGAATCGTTTGCGTTCCTCGAGCAGGCTTCGGTCGGCGAGGAAATCTCCTTTCGCGACGCCGAGGCGCGCACGGCCGCGCGACTGCGCGTGATCGCGCCGTCGACGGGCACGCGCGTCGAGGTCGTCGCGGACCTTTCCGCGGGTTTCGACGAACACGTGCCCCGCTTCCAGGCGACGCTTCGCAAGGCGTTCGGGCAGTTCATGCCGCGCGGCGAGAACGTGATCGTTGTGTGCGGCAGCGCCGGCGGCGTCGAGGCATTCGCGACCGCCCTGCTCGGCTCGCACATCCAGCGCTGGGACAAGCGGCCGCGCGTCGGCGAACTCGTTGCGTACGGGCGCGGCGGCGACGGCTTCTGGGCGGGCTCGATGCGCAATCAGTCGCGGCTGGCCGCCTACTGGACGCTCGCGCGCGGGAGCGGCCCGCTGCTCTTCCTGCGCGAAGCCGTCAACACCAGGGCGGAGTCGCGGCAGATCGCGCTTGCGCGCAGCATCTTTGCGTAAGCGCCGCGCGCGCCGGGTTCAGTCGCTCGACTGATCAGGATCGACGAGATGCGGCGCACGCCGACGGCCCGCGCCCCAGCCGGCCTTCTTGGGCAACGCGTCCTTGCCGTCGACGAGGAACGGCTCGCCGAACGTGAGCAGCTGCTCGATCAAACGGTCGCCGATCTCGACGTCGATCTCGACGTCCGATTCGTGATAGCGGCGCTCGAGCACGGTGCAACGCTTCTCGATCGCGTCGATGAGCTTTGCGCATGAGATCGCGACGCGAAGCGTGTGCTTGTGCACTCCGCCCGAAACGAACGAAAGCACGGCCTGGCGCAGATCATCGAAGCCAGCGCCGCTGATCGCGCTGATCGCGATCGAGCCCGGCTCGCGCTCACGCCATTCCTCGAGCGTGCGCAGCGCCTGCCGCTCGTCGAACGGCAGCGAAGCGATGCGGTCCGTCTTGTTGAGAACCAGGATGCGCGGCTGCGTGTTGGCGCCGACGTCGTCGAGCACCTCGCGCACCGTCTCGAGCTGGCGCGGCGCCTCGCGGTCGCTCGCGTCGAGCACGATCAGCAGCGCATGCGCGTGGATCGCGTCCTCGAGCGTCGCGCGAAAGCTGGCGACCAGATGGTGCGGGAGATCGCGGATGAATCCAACGGTGTCGGACAGCAGCACGGAATTCGCGCCGCCGACGTTCCAGCGCTCGACGCGGGTCATGAGCGTCGCGAACAGCTTGTCGGCCGCATACGCGCCGCCTGCGGTGAGCGCGTTGAAGAGCGTGCTCTTGCCCGCGTTCGTGTAGCCCACGATTCCGACGGTGAAATGCTCGCTGCGGCGCACCTGCACCTCGCGCGCCTTGCGGACCTGGACTTCCTCGAGCTCGCGCTTGAGCGCGCCGAGCTTGCGCGACACGATGCGGCGGTCGATCTCGAGCTGCTGTTCGCCCGGGCCGCGCGTGCCGACGCCGACGGGCGCGCCGCCCGTGACCTGGCCGAGGTGCGACCACATCGCGCGCAGGCGCGGCGCGGTGTACTCGAGCTGCGCGATCTCGACCTGCAACTGCGCCTCGCGCGTGGTCGCGCGGTTGGCGAAGATGTCGAGGATCAGCTCGCTGCGGTCGATGACCTTGACCTTGAGGCCTTCCTCGAGCGCCTGAATCTGCGACGGCGAAAGTTCGTTGTCGAAGATCACGACGCGCGCACCGAGCTCGCCGGTCATCGCGGCGAGTTCCTCGACCTTGCCCTTGCCGATGAACGTGCGCCCATCGGGCGAATCGCGATTCTGCAGGAGTTCGCCGACGACGCGCGCACCTGCGGTCTCCGCGAGCGCGCGCAGTTCGCCGAGCGGATCCTGGAAATCCATGCGCGAACGCGGCAGCCGCACGCCGACGAGGACCGCCGGTTCGGTGGTCACTGCTGCAACGGACTCGCGCGGATTCGTATTCATGAAGGGGTCACTGTACGCGCTTCGGCGCGCTGCCGCGGGCAAGCAACGACACGGGTTCGGTGGGGACCGAGAGGTCGTCGCCTGCATCGCCGAGTCGGCGACGAAGATGCGCGTAACCCGCGATCATCGCCGCGTTGTCGACGCAGAAGCGCCGCTCGGGAACGACCAGCGTCATGCCGCGCGCCGCACACCACGCCGCAAGCGCCACGCGGAGCGACTCGTTGGAGACCACGCCGCCGCCTACGAACAACGCCGGCGCGGGCGCGAGATCCGCCGCACGCGAGAGCCGGTCGATCACCTGCTCGATCGCCGCGCGCTGGAAGCTCGCCGCGAGATCCGAGCGTCGTGACGCAGAGAGATCAGCGCTCGTCCGCGCAAACGTCGCAGCGGCGCCGCGACCTTGCGGGACACCACGCACTTCGTAGAGCAACTTGGTCTTGAGCCCCGACAGCGAGAAATCCAGCGCGTTCGGCAGCTGTGGATTGGAGAAACGCAGCGCCTGCGCGTCGCCGCCCACGGCGCAACGCTCAAGATTCGGCCCGCCGGGATGCGGAAGTCCCAGCATGTTCGCAGCCTTGTCCATCGCCTCGCCGACGGCATCGTCGATGGTGCGGCCGATCAAGCGGCAATCGACGGCGCTCTCGAGGCGGAACAGGCTCGTGTGCCCACCGCTCACGACCAGCCCCAGCGCGGGGAACATGCGCGAAAGTTCAGGCGCAGGCCGATCGCCGTCACGCAGCAGGCCCGCGAAGAGATGCGCCGCCACATGGTCGACCCCGTAGAACGGCACCATGCGCGCCCAGGAGAACGCCTTCGCGGCGCTCGCGCCGACCAGCAGGCTCCCGATCAGTCCAGGCCGCACGCCCGCGGCGACGGCGACGATCTTTCCCGCAGGGATCCCCGCTTCGTCCAGCGCCTTGCGCATCACGGGAAGAATCCGCTCGAGATGCGCCCGACTGGCGATTTCCGGCACGACGCCGCCGTATTCGGCGTGCAAGTCGTACTGGGAAGCGACGACATTCGAGCGCACGCGCAACGAAGAATCGACGACGGCCGCCGCCGTCTCGTCGCAAGAACTTTCGATGCCGAGGATGCACTCCATCGTCCGTCATGGTAGAGAATGCTCGCCGCTTCAGCGGCAACCATGGCCTACCGACCTCCCTACATCGACGAACGCGCGGTCACCATCGAGGGGCCGCATCCATCCACGCTCGAGGAAGCCGACTTCCTGGCGCAGTGCGAACTGATGACCGGGCGCGTCTCCGGCCCAGGTGGCCAGCATCGAAACCGCGTGGAAACCGCGGTGTGGATCAAGCACAAGCCGACCGAGATCGAGACGCACGCGACCGAGCGGCGCAGCCAGGTGCAGAACCGCGGCATGGCGATCTTCCGGCTGCGGCTCAAGCTCGCCTGCAAGGTGCGCACGGTCACCAACCGCGACAACCACAAGCCGAGCGAGCTCTGGAAAAAGCGTCGACAGGGGGAAAAACTCCCGATCAATCCCGAGAATCCCGACTATCCGGCGCTGCTCGCGGAGGCGATGGATGTCGTGACCGTGCGCCGCTTCGACGTCGCGGGAGCGGCAGGACTGCTCGGCATCACCATGAGCCAGCTCACGCGCCTTATCCGCCACGAGCGCCATGCCTTTGCGCTGATCAACGACGGCCGCGAAGCGTGCGGCCTCGCTCGTCTGCGAAGCTGACCTGCCGCTACCATCGGGCGATGCAGATCCGAACCGAGCTCAAGCAGCGCCTCAAGCAGCTGATCACCGAGGAAGTTCCCAACGCGGTCGCGCTGCGCCGCGAACTGCATACCCATCCCGAGGTCTGCTACGAGGAGGTCCGTACCAGCGCGCGCGTTCGCGCCGAGTTGGACGCCGCGGGCGTTTCGCACGTCGACGGGCTGGCGGGCGGCACCGGCACGATCGCGTTCCTGCCGGGCCGTAGCGCCGCGGCGGTCGGATTGCGCGCGGACATCGACGGACTGCCGATCGTCGAGGACAACGACTGCGCGTGGAAGTCCAAGACCGCCGGCCGCATGCACGCCTGCGGGCACGACGGACACACCGCGATCCTGCTCGGAACCGCGCGCGTGCTTCGTCGGCTTTCCACGGAAACCGAATTGCCGAACGCGGTGCGCTTCCTGTTCCAGCCCGCTGAAGAAGGCGGAGCGGGCGGCCGTCGCATGGTCGAGGACGGCGCGCTCGACGCGCGTCGCGAAGGCCCCGCGGTGCGCCGCATCTACGGACTCCACAACTTTCCAGGGCTCCCGCTTGGCTCGCTGTCGACGCGGCGCGGCGCGGCGTTCGCCTCCAGCGATCGCTTCGAGATCACGATCAACGGGCGCGCAGCGCACGCCGCGTGGCCGCATCACGGACGCGATCCGATCGTCGCGGGCAGCGCGATCGTGATGGCGCTGCAGACGATCATCTCGCGCGAGATCGACCCGGTCGACGCGGGCGTGATCAGCACGACCATGTTCCACGCGGGCACCGCGACCAACCAGATCGGCTCCAGCGCCGTGCTGCAAGGCACGACGCGCGCGCTGATCGAGTCGACGCGCATGCACATCGAGACGCGCCTGGCCGAAGTCGCCTGCGACATCGCGCGCGCGCATCGCTGCGAGGCGCAGGTGAAGTACTTCCGCGGATATCCCGTGACGCGCAACGACGACGGCAGCGTGGCGGAGTTCGAGCGGATCCTGCGCGAGGAACTGCCCAGGCAGCGGTTCGTGCACATGGACGCGCCCGTGATGGGCGGCGAGGACTTTGCGTTCTACGCGCAGAAGATCCCCGCGTGCTTCTACCTGCTCGGCGTCGAGGATGGCCGCTGGAAGAGCGCGCACCTGCACCAGCCGAACTTCGACTTCAACGATGCGGCGATCCCGCACGGCATCGAGGCGATGGCGACGCTGGCGCTGGCCGACCGCGCGTGATGCGATTTCGCGGACGCAAGGGCGAAACATCGATCCGCGATTTTGCCCCGATCTTGCGCCACAAGTGGTGACGCGTGCGACTTTGCCGTCACACTGCACGGCTCCATGCTCTACGCAACGCCGCACGCCACCGCACTCGCCGCGCTCACGATCCTCGCATCAACGCTCGCATCACCGCTCGCTCAGCCGAGCAAGCCGCCGGTCGCGCAACCGCGCACCGCGGTCGCTGCGCGCGAGCTGCACGGCACTGGCTACCGGCCGCTCGACGCGCGTGAACTCGCGGAACTCCGCAAGGGCGCGCCCGCCGCGAGCATCGGCATCGACCTTCCGCTGCACGGCGCCGTCACGATCGACCTCGTGCGCACCGCCGTCGCGACGCCGGACTTCACGCTCGAGGTCGCGAGCATGGCGAAGGGCAAGGTCGTTTCGCAGCAAGTGCAGGCCGCGCTGCCGAACGCGTATCGCGGAACCGTCGAGGGCTTCCCCGACAGCCTCGTCTACATCGGCGTGGGAACTGGCAGCGCCGACGGCCTCGTCGCGGGCTACGTCGAGATCGGCGACGAGACATGGTGGCTCTCGAGCGGTCCCGATCGCGCGCGGCGCGCGGGGCTTCCCGCGATGATCGCGCACAGCAGCGCGCTGGCAGGCCAGTCAGTCGCTGGCCTCGCGTGCGCAGCGCCGACGCTCGCAGGCAACGAGTGGAATCCCCCCGCCGATGGCGGCGTGGCCGGCGGCGCGGGTTGCCGCGAATTCCGCATCGCAGTCGACACCGACACGGAGTTCACGATGAGCGCGCAAGGCGGCGACACCGTCGCTGCGTCGCAGTACGCGCTGCTTCTCCTCGGCGGGACGAGCCAGATCTACGACCGCGATTTCAACGCGAAGATTCCCGTCAGCTACCTGCGCCTGTGGACCGGCGACGATCCGTGGGTGCAGACCGAGATGGGCGCGCAGCTCAACGAGTACCAGTCGTACTGGAACGCGAACATGGGCTTTGTCGCGCGCGATCTCGGCCACTACCTCGCGGGCCGCGGCCTAGGCGGCGGCGTCGCGTGGCTCTCCGTCGTCTGCTCGAACCAGACCTACGGATACGGGCTTTCGTCGGGAATTGGCTACGGATTTCCCTATCCGCTCGTCGACCACGACTACGGCAACTGGGAGCCGATGGTGGTCGCGCACGAGATCGGCCACAACTTTGGCGCGCCGCACACGCACGACTACACGCCTCCCGCGGACGGATGCGGACTCGGCGATTGCTCGCAGGCCTCGACCGGCACGATCATGTCGTACTGCCACGGCTGCGACGGCGGCATGTCCAACGTTTCGCTGCACTTCCACCCGATGTCGATTGCGTCGATCCAGGGCTTTCTCGCGAGCGTCGCCTGCAACGACGCGGGCGCGCGCGCAGTCAACGACTCGACCAGCACGCTGGAAGGAACCGAAGTCATCATCGAGCCGCTTGCGAACGACGCGTTCGTGAACTGCACGCCGGTGACGATCTCCTACTTCGCGCCGACGAGCGCGCATGGCGGCACCATCGCCGCAGTCGCAGGCGCGCCGTCCAAGCTGCACTACACGCCCCCAGCGAACTTCAACGGCAGCGACAGCTTCATCTACTCGGTGAGCGACGGCCTTGGTCACTCGTCGAATGCGACGGTCTACGCGAGCGTTCGCCGCATCTTCGATCGCACGTACCTCGAGAACCCGTCCGCGGGCGCGTTCGCGCAGTGGTACGCGCTGGCTGGCGACACCGCGGTGCTGCCTGACTTCAGCACGTTGACGCCGTATGGAAACGCGACGCTCGCAAACATCGACATCGCGTCGACCGGCGGCAACTTCTCGAGCAGCGGACGCGCCGACCTCGTGGCGGCGGTGTTCTCCGGCTATCTCTCGATTCCTGCGACTGGCCTCTGGACGTTCTCGAGCGAATCCGACGACGGCTCGCGGATGCTCATCGACGGCCAGGTCGTCGTGACCAACGACGGGCTGCACGGCATGGTCGACCGATCGGGCCAGATCGCGCTCGAGGCCGGGTACCACACCTACCGCGTCGAGTTCTTCGAGAATTTCGGCGGCGCGGGCGAGATCGTCCGCTGGGAGGGTCCGGGCGTCGCCCGAGCCACCATTCCCGCTTCGGCCTACGTCAAGGGCGGGACCGTCATGCAGATCGACCTGAACGGAGACGGCGACGTCGGGGCCCCTGACCTCGCGATCCTCCTTGGATCCTGGGGCCCAGCCGCGCCGGGAACCCCCGCGGACTTCGACCGAAACGGCCTCGTGAACGCCGGCGACCTCGCCCGTTTGCTCGCGCTCTGGGGGACATAACTGGCTCAAGCGCGGCCGCGATCGGACCGATCGGACCGCCCGCTCGCGCTCCGAGCCGCCACTCCTGAAGGCGGTCGTGGGATCGCGAATCTGCCCTTGCAGCGTGTGAGGGTGCTCGCTACATTGCTCGACTCGACATTTCAAACCGCTCGAACTACCAGGCCCCTGCATGAAGGCGACTTCTCCGCAGGGTCCGCATGACCGAAGGCCGCGTGCGCCTTCGTTCGTGAGTCTGGTGGGAGGTCACGGAAACCATGGCTGCAAAGAAAGTCACAAAGCAGTTCAAGATCATGGCGCCGGGTGGCAAAGCCACTCCCGCCCCGCCGATCGGCCCCGTCCTTGGCGCCAACGGCGTCAACCCCGGCCAATTCATCACGAAGTTCAACGATGCCACGCGCGCGCTCAACGGCCGCGTCGTCGGTTGCGTGATCACGGTCTACTCCGACCGTTCGTTCGACTTCGAGATCAAGTCCTCGCCGACCTCGGTCCTCATCGCTGCTGCGCTGAAGATTGAAAAGGGCTCGGGCAGGCCGAACACCGAGAAGGTCGGCAAGATCACCAAGGCCCAGGTCAAGGCGATCGCCGAAGAGAAGCTCAAGGATCTCAACACCACCAACATCGAAGCCGCGATGCGCGTCGTCGCCGGCACTGCACGCTCGATGGGCGTGACGGTGGAGGGCTAAACCATGCCGAATATCTCCAAGCGCCGCAAGGCGAATCTTTCGAACGCGACCGACAAGGTCCTGTCTCCTGCTGAGGCCGTCGCGGCGCTCCGCAAGTTCAAGACCCCGAAGTTCGACCAGACCGTCAACGTCGTCATGCACCTCGGCATCGATCCGAAGCAGGCCGACCAGATCATCCGTGGCTCGATCGGCCTGCCTCACGGCACCGGCAAGACCGCGCGCGTCGTGTGCTTCTGCAGCTCCGACAAGGCCGCTGCAGCCAAGGCTGCGGGCGCCGTCGATGCGGGCGCAGAGGAACTCGTCTCCAAGATCGAAGGCGGATGGATGGAGTTCGACGTCGCCGTGGCGAGCCCCGACATGATGCGCGTCGTCTCCAAGCTCGGCAAGGTCCTCGGACCGAAGGGCCTCATGCCCTCGCCCAAGGCCGGCACCGTTGCTCCCGACGTCATCAACGCCGTCAAGGAATACGCCAACGGCAAGCAGGAGTACCGCAACGACGACGGTGGCAACGTCCACGGCGTCATTGGCAAGCTCTCCTTCGCCGACGCGAAGCTCGCCGAGAATCTCGAGGCGTTCATCGCGAACATCAACAAGGTCAAGCCGTCCTCTTCGAAGGGCACCTACATCAAGAAGTGCGTGATCGCCGCGTGCATGAGCCCCGGCGTTCAGGTCGCTGTCTGAGTCCGTACTCCGAAAGGAATCACCATGAGCAAGCCAGTCAAGAATCTGATTGCATCGGAGTATGAGAACCGCTTCAAGGGCGTGACCGGCGCTGTCGTCGTCGAGATCCGTGGTCTCGACGCGAAGGCGACGACGTCCATGCGCACCTCGCTGCGCTCGAAGGGCATCCGCGTCACCGTCGTGAAGAACGCGCTCGCGCGCCGTACCTTCAAGTCTGGTCCGCTCGCGTCGCTCGAGAAGGCACTCAAGGGACCGTCGGCACTGCTGACCGGCCCGGAGAGCGCCGTCCTCGTCGCGCGTGAGATCGTCAAGGCAGCCGAAGCCGAGAAGAAGATCGTGCTCAAGGGCGCGATCTTCGACGGCGAGTACTACGACGGCGATGCCGGCGTGAAGAAGCTCGGCAGCTTCCCGACCCGCGAAGAAGCCCAGGCCAAGGTCGTCACCCTCGTTCTCTCCCCTGCGCGCAACATCATGGGCGTCGTCAAGACGATCCAGGAGAAGCTCGAAAAGGGCGAGGCGATCGCGAAGGCCTGACGAAATTGGTAGGCCAAAGTTGGTAGGCCGATCCGCGCTCCGGCGCGGATCGGGCCGCGCGAATGACGCGTGGTGAAGATCAGAAGAACAAACGATTTAACCCGTCTCCAGTCCGCCACCGACTGGTCCCAGACAGGGATGAAATGCCGCGTGTTGCGGCACCTCTCGGTGGCAAGACCGTGGCGAGAGCCACAAGGAATCAGACATGTCCGACACCAAGACCTTTGACGCGAAGATCAGCACCCTCGGCGACTCGATCGCCAGCCTCACCATCAAGGAGGCCGTTGAGCTCACCGACTACATGAAGGTCACCTACGGCATCGAGCCGGCCGCTGGCGCCGTCGTTGTCGCTGGTGGTGGCGCTGCCGCCCCGGCCGCTGCCGAGAAGACCGAGTTCAACGTCGTCCTCAAGGCCGCCGGTCCGAACAAGATCAACGTCATCAAGGCTGTGCGCGAGGCCACCGGCCTCGGCCTCGCCGAGGCGAAGGCCCTCGTCGACGGCGCTCCGAAGAACGTCAAGGAGAACGTCAGCAAGGAAGACGCGACCAAGGTCGTCGACGCCCTCAAGGCTGCCGGCGCCGACGCCGTCATGGAGTAATCCCGCTAGCGCGGCCGCAGGTGCTCGGAACCATCCCCCCAAGGAAACATCCTCTGGGAAGGGAGTTCCGAGCATCTGCGCCGCAACTCCGCCGGTGGTCGCCCTGCATCCCAGGCGCTCATCGAAATGGCGGTTGTCTGCGGTTGGGACTGTGTCTACACTCGTGATCCACCAATTTTGGGCTCGGCGGCGCTTGCTGAACCATTGTCCGATCACACTCTGATAAACCTCGCCAGCCCGGCAGTGCTCCGGACGGGCGTTTCTTTGTAGGGGACTCGTCGATGTCATCCAAGACGATTCGGGATTTCTCGAAGCGCGGCGACGCGCTTCCGGTTCCGGTTCTTACCCGTGTTCAGGAAGACGCGTACAAGCGCTTCCTCCAGATGGAGAAGAGCCACGACGAGCGGTCTGACCAGGTCGGCCTCGAAGGCCTCATGCGGGAAGTGTTCCCCATCGAGAGCTACGACGGCTCGATGAAGCTCGAGTACCTCTACTACAAGCTCGACGAGCCCCGCTACACCGCGGATGAATGCCGCGAGTTGCGCCTGACCTACGGACGTCCGTTCCGCGTCGGCGTGCGCCTCGTGCGCGAAGGCACCAGCGAGATCGCCGAAGAGGAGATCTACCTCGGCGAGATCCCGATCATGATGGGCGGCGGCGAGTTCATCGTGAACGGCTCCGAGCGCTGCATCGTGAGCCAGCTCCACCGCTCCCCGGGCGTGGACTTCTCGATCGTCAGCTCGCTCGGCGACCGCCCGCTCCACCAGGCGCGCGTCATCCCCGAGCGCGGCTCGTGGATCGAGCTCGAGGTCACCAAGAAGGACGTCCTGGCGATGCGAATCGACCAGTCGACGAAGCTCGCGGCGACGACGTTCCTGCGCGCCCTCGACGAGCAGTACTCGTCGACCGACAAGCTGCTCGAGCTCTTCTACGAGGTCGAGGAGATCAAGGTCGCCAAGCTCAAGCCCGAGCACTTCGCGGCCGAACTCGTCATCGACAGCGACACCGGCGAGGAACTCTGCCGCGTCGGCGCGCCGATCGGCGACATGGTCGCGACGATCCAGGCGTCGAACCTCGGCACGATCCGCGTCATCACCAACGCGAGCGATCCGCTGATCCTCAACACGCTCGCCGAAGAGAAGCTCGACTTCCTCGCCGGCGTGACCGAGCACGAGGCTGCGCTCCTCAAGATCTACGGCCGTCTGCGTCCGGGCAACCCGCCGCAGATCGACAAGGCGAAGGCGCTGTTCTCGGAGAAGTTCTTCGACGAGAACCGCTACCGCCTCGGCCGCGTCGGCCGCTTCCGCATCAACCGCAAGTTCGAGCACGACAGCGTGTACTGCGTCGGCGGCAAGCTCGGCAACGTGCCTGAGGAGAAGGTCCAGCACATCCGTGCAGAGGACTTCCTCGCGGTCATCCGCTACATGCTCGACCTGCGCGCCAAGCGCAACAAGGCGCATGTCGACGACATCGACCACCTCGGCAACCGCCGTCTCCGCACGCTCGACGAGCTCGCGACCGAGGAAATGCGCAAGGGCTTCCTCAAGCTCCGCCGCACGGTCCAGGAGCGCATGTCGACCCGCGAGCCGGGCGACCTCGCCAAGATCGCCGACCTCGTGAACTCGAAGTCGATCTCCAGCGCGATCGAGTTCTTCTTCGGCCGCAGCGAGCTTTCGCAGGTCGTCGACCAGACCAACCCGCTCTCGATGCTCGTCCACGAGCGTCGTCTGTCGGCCCTTGGACCGGGCGGCCTCAACCGCAAGCGCGCGGGCTTCGAAGTGCGCGACGTGCACATCTCGCACTACGGCCGCATCTGCCCGATCGAGACGCCTGAAGGTACGAACATCGGCCTCATCGCCTCGCTCGGCATCTACTCCAAGGTCGACGACTACGGCTTCCTCCAGACGCCGTACCGCAAGGTCAAGGGCGGCAAGGTCCTCAACGAGTTCCAGGATCTTCGTGCAGACGAAGAGCTCAAGAAGGTTCTCGCGACCTCCGACCTCCTCAAGGGCGACTCGAAGACGCTCGAGGGCATCGTCCTCGCGCGCATCGACGGCGATCTCGCCGAAGTGCCCGCGAACGCCGTCGAGTACGTCGACGTGAGCCCGAAGCAGATCGTCGGCGTCTCGGCGTCGCTGATCCCCTTCCTCGAGCACGACGACGCCAACCGCGCGCTCATGGGTTCGAACATGCAGCGTCAGGCCGTTCCGCTGGTCAAGACCGATCCGGCTTGCATCGCAACCGGAATGGAGAAGGCCGTCGGCAACTACTCGGGCATGATCGTCACCGCGGCACGCGGCGGCACCGTGACCTTCGTCGACAGCGAGCGCATCATCATCGACAACGCCGATGAGTACGTGCTCCGCAAGTTCGTCGGCCTCAACGAGCGCACCTGCCAGAACCAGAAGCCGGTCGTCAAGCTCGGCCAGAAGGTGAAGGAAGGCCAGATCCTCGCCGACGGCGCCAGCACGAAGATGGGCGAGCTCTCGATCGGCAAGAACGTGCTCGTCGCGTTCAACACCTTCGACGGCTACAACTTCGAGGACGCCATCGTCATCAACCAGCGTCTGCTCAAGGACGACGTCTTCACCTCGATCCACATCGAGAGCTTTGAAGTCGAGATCCGCGAGACCAAGCTCGGCCGCGAGGAGTTCACCCGCGACATCCCGAACGTGAGCGAGCGCATGCTGCGCAACCTCGACGAGCAGGGAATCATCGCGATCGGCGCGCGCGTCGGCCCGGGCGACATCCTCGTCGGCAAGGTCTCGCCCAAGTCGAAGAGCGAACTCTCGCCGGAAGAGAAGCTCCTCCACGCGATCTTCGGTCGCGCGGGCGAGGACGTGAAGAACGATTCGCTCGAAGTGCCCGCGGGCACCGAAGGCGTCGTCATCGGCGCCAAGCGCTTCAGCCGTCGCATGCACCTCAGCGACGACCAGAAGAAGCAGCTCAAGAAGGACATGGCCGACTTCGAGGCCATGATGGACGGCAAGCGCATCGACCTCTTCAAGAAGATGGTCGCTGAGATCAACCGCATCCTCGGCGCAGAGATGGTCGACCCGTCGACCCGCCAGAAGGTCGGCGCGAGCGACATCCCCGAGGTCATCGTCGAGCAGATCGAGAACTTCAACGAGAAGTGGATGAAGGGCTCGGCGGAAGCTCGCGATGCGGCCAAGGTCGTCTACGGCCAGTTCTGGCCGCGCGTCCAGGGTCTCGCCTCCGAGAAGGCCCGCAAGCTCGATCACATGAAGCGCGGCGACGAGCTCGCTTCGGGCGTGCTCGAGATGGTCAAGGTCTACCTCGCCACCAAGCGCCAGCTCTCGGTCGGCGACAAGATGGCAGGCCGTCACGGCAACAAGGGCGTCATCGCCCGCATCGTGCCGGAAGAAGACATGCCGTACATGGAAGACGGCACGCCGGTCGACGTGCTGCTCAATCCGCTCGGCGTGCCGAGCCGCATGAACGTCGGTCAGATCCTCGAGGTTCACCTCGGCTGGGCTGCGCAGGTGCTCGGATTCCAGGCGGTCACGCCTGTGTTCGACGGTGCGCACGAGAGCGAGATCTTCGCGGCCATCGAAGACGCCAACAAGCACGTGAACAAGCGACTCGCCGACTTCGCTGCGACGGGCAAGGACCCGGGCCAGCCGCGCGAGCTCCTCGCGCGCATGCCCGCGAACTGCAAGATCCAGCTGTACGACGGCCGCACTGGCGAGCCGTTCCACCAGCGCACGACCGTCGGCTTCATGTACATCCTCAAGCTGCACCACCTCGTCGACGACAAGATTCACGCTCGTTCGACGGGTCCGTACAGCCTCATCACCCAGCAGCCTCTCGGCGGCAAGGCACGCACAGGCGGCCAGCGCTTCGGCGAGATGGAAGTGTGGGCGCTCGAGGCCTACGGCGCGGCATTCGTGCTGCAGGAACTCCTCACCGTCAAGAGCGATGACGTTGAGGGACGCACCAAGATCTACGACTCGATGGTCAAGGGTACGAACACCCTCCAGGCCGGCATGCCCGTCGTCTTCGACGTGCTCTGCCACGAGATCAAGGGCCTTGGCATGAACATCCAGCTCGAGAAGCAGACCACCGAGGCGAACATCCTGCTGTAACGGCGAACAACACCGTCAAGCAACGATTCGTCCCGGCTGAAAGAACTGAAATCCCCCCGCTGACGCGGGTCCATTTGGAAGGCAACTGCGATGTCCGAGAGCGTCTACGACCGCGTGAACGACTACGGCTCCGTCAAGATCACTCTTGCGGGTCCGAACGACATCCGAAGCTGGAGCTTCGGCGAGGTCAAGAAGCCTGAGACCATCAACTACCGCACGTATCGCCCCGAGCGTGACGGCTTGTTCTGCGAGCGCATCTTTGGTCCTGAGAAGGACTACGAGTGCGCCTGCGGCAAGTACAAGGGCACGAAGTACAAGGGCATCATCTGCGACCGCTGCGGCGTCAAGGTCACGCACAGCCGCGTGCGCCGCAAGCGCATGGGCCACATCAACCTGGCCGCGCCGATCGTGCACATCTGGTTCTTCAAGGCCATGCCGTCGCGCCTTGGCAACCTGATGGCGATGAAGACCTCGGACCTCGAGAAGATCATCTACTTCCAGGACTACGTCGTCACCGATCCGGGACAGACCGAGCTTGAGCACAAGCAGGTCCTCACCGAGGACGAATACCGCCAGGCGGTCGACAAGTACGGCACCGCGTCGTTCACCGCGATGATGGGCGCCGAGGCGATCCGCGAGCTCCTGCAGCAGCTCGATCTCGAGAGCCTCGGCCGCGAGATCCGCGAGGACCTTGCGACCACCAAGTCGAAGCAGCGCCAG
This sequence comes from uncultured bacterium, assembly GCA_903891095.1. Taxonomy (GTDB): domain Bacteria; phylum Planctomycetota; class Phycisphaerae; order Phycisphaerales; family SM1A02; genus QWPT01. The sequence goes on from CAITDI010000126.1 coordinate 16,109, forward strand.
AAGGACCTGTCCAAGCGCCTCAAGATCGTCGAGCAGATCAAGGGCTCGCAGAACGAGCCGAAGTGGATGGTCCTCGACGTGATCCCCGTGATCCCGCCGGACCTCCGCCCGCTCGTGCTCCTCGAGAGCGGCAACTTCGCGACCAGCGATCTCAACGATCTCTACCGCCGCATCATCAACCGCAACAACCGTCTCAAGAAGCTCATGGACCTCAATGCGCCCGAGGTCATCGTGCGCAACGAGAAGCGCATGCTGCAGCAGGCGGTCGATGCGCTGTTCGACAACGGCCGCTGCCGCCGCCCGGTGCTCGGCTCGTCGAACCGTCCGCTCAAGTCGATCACCGACATGATCAAGGGCAAGCAGGGTCGCTTCCGCGAGAACCTGCTCGGCAAGCGCGTCGACTACTCGGCGCGTTCGGTCATCGTCGTCGGTCCCGAGCTCAAGATCTGGCAGTGCGGCCTTCCCAAGAAGATCGCGCTCGAGCTGTTCCAGCCGTTCATCATCCGCAAGCTCAAGGAGCACGGCCTCGCCGACACGATCAAGAGCGCCAAGCGCATGCTTGAGCGCCGCGACGCAGAGGTGTGGGACATCCTCGAGCAGGTGATCCAGAATCACCCGGTCATGCTCAACCGCGCGCCGACGCTGCACCGCATGGGTATCCAGGCGTTCGAGCCGGTGCTCGTCGAAGGCAACGCGATCAAGATCCACCCGCTCGTCTGCACCGGCTACAACGCCGACTTCGACGGCGACCAGATGGCAGTCCACCTGCCGCTGTCGGTCGAGGCGCAGGCCGAGACCCACGTGCTGATGATGTCGACGCACAACATCTTCAGCCCTGCGAACGGCAACCCGATCGTCAGCCCGTCGCAGGACATCATCATGGGCGTGTACTTCCTCACGACCGCGCACGGCGACGAGCTCAAGACCAAGCCGCGCCGCTTCAAGGACTACGAGGAGGCCCTGCTCAGCTTCAACCTGCCGCACGGCGACCCGCGCAAGATCTCGTTCCACGATCCGATCGAAGTGCGCCTCACGCGCTTCACCGACATCGTCAACGACCAGAAGAAGCCCGCTGAGCCGATGCCGGCGAACCGCCGCGTGGTCACCACGCTCGGCCGCCTCATCTTCAGCGAGATCCTTCCCGACGGCATGCCGTTCTACAACTGCGCCCTCGGCAAGAAGGGCGCGGCGCGCGTCATCGACGACACCTTCGCTCGCAAGGGCAAGGCTGCGACCATCGACCTGCTCGATGCGATGAAGGCGACCGGCTTCCGCTACTCGACCGTGTCGGGCCTGTCGTTCGCGATCACCGACCTCCGCATCCCGGAGGAGAAGAAGACGCTGCTCGACAACACCCAGAAGAAGGTCGACCGCGTGGAGAAGGCGTACCAGGCCGGTGCCATCACCGAGCGTGAACGCCACAACCAGCTCCTCGACCTCTGGCAGCAGTGCCGTGGTGAAGTCACCGCCAAGCTCGTGGAGGCCCTCAAGAAGGACCGCCGCGGCGTGAACGGCGAGCAGACCTCGATCGAGAAGAACGAGGGCAGCAAGTACCTCAACCCCGTGTACCTGTTCTCCGACTCGGGCGCCCGCGGTAACGTCAGCCAGATGCAGCAGCTCGCCGGCATGCGCGGCCTCATGGCCAAGCCGAGCGGCGAGATCATCGAGACGCCGATCCGCGCGAACTTCCGCGAAGGTCTGTCGATGCTCGAGTACTTCTCCTCGACGCACGGCGCCCGCAAGGGTCTCGCCGACACCGCGCTCAAGACGGCAGACTCGGGTTACCTCACGCGCAAGCTCTGCGACGTGGCGCAGTCCGTCGTCGTCCTCGAGGACGACTGCGGCGTGCAGACCGGCATCCCGAAGAAGGCCATCTACAAGGGCGAGGAAGTCGACGTTCCGCTGCGCGATTGCATCCGCGGCCGCACGAGCCTCGAGACGATCATCAACCCGATGACCGACAAGGTCATCGTCAAGCGCAACGAGGTCATCACCGACCGCATCGCGCTCGAGATCGAAGCGCTGGGCATGAACAGCGTGCACGTCCGCTCCCCGCTCACCTGCTCCACCGCCCGCGGCGTCTGCGCCAAGTGCTACGGACAGGACATGTCGACCGGCAAGCCGGTCGAGATCGGCATGGCGGTCGGCATCATCGCGGCGCAGTCCATCGGCGAGCCGGGTACGCAGCTCACCATGCGTACCTTCCACACCGGCGGCATCGCGGCGCGCGGCATTCTCGACAACGCCTTCAAGTCGGTCCTGGGCGGCACCGTCCAGCTCCGCGACTGCATGGAGGTCGAGGTCAAGCAGGAAGACGGATCCAAGCAGATCGTCGCGCTCAAGCGCAACGGCGAGATCCTCATCTTCGACGCCCAGGGTCGCGAGCTCGAGAAGTTCAAGGTTCCGTACGGCGCGCAGCTGTTCGCGCGTTCCGGCGACGTCGTCAAGAAGGGAACCGTGCTCTGCGAATGGCAGCCGCACGCGACCCCGATCCTTGCCGAGAAGTCGGGTACGGTCCGCTTCAAGGACCTCGTCGAGGACGTCACCTTCCGCATGGACACCAAGAAGGGTGCCGGCGAGCAGGCTGAGATGATCGTCATCGAGCACACCGGCGAGAAGCACCCGCAGATCACCATCGAGGACGAGACCGGCAACATCCTCGACTTCCACCACCTTCCCGCGAAGGCGCGTATCGAAGTCAAGGACGGTCAGAAGATCGCGCAGGGCCAGATGCTTGCGCGTCAGCCGAAGGAAGCGGCGCGTTCCGCCGACATCGTCGGTGGTCTCCCCCGCGTCACCGAGATCTTCGAGGCTCGTATCCCGAAGGATCCCTCGGTCATGGCCGAGATCTCCGGTCGCGTCGAGCTCCACAGCGACAAGCGCAAGGGCAAGATGACGATCCGCGTGATCAGCGACGCAGGCCTCGAGCACGACCACCATGTCGCGCAGGGCAAGGCGCTGCTCGTTCACACCGGCGACCGCATCGACGCAGGCGACCCGCTGACCGAAGGCCCGATGATTCCGGCCGACATCCTCCGCATCAAGGGTGAGGACGCCCTCTACGTGTACATGCTGGACGAAGTCCAGAACGTGTACCGCGCGCAGGGCGTGCCGATCTCCGACAAGCACATCGAGGTCATCCTCCGTCAGATGCTGTCGAAGGTGCGTGTGTCGAACCAGGGCGACAGCGACCTGCTGCCGAACGAGGTCGTCGACAAGTTCGTGTTCCGCGATGTCAACGACTCGCTCGCTCGCAAGGTGCGCATCGACGACGCGGGTGGCACGAGCCTCCCCGTCGGCGCCCTCGTCGACAAGGACGAGGTCCGCGAGGCCAACTCGCTCGCCGAGAGCGAAGGCAAGCCGGGCTGCAAGGCCAAGAAGCCGCGCGCGGCAACCGCCAAGACGCTGCTCCTCGGCATCACCAAGGCTTCGCTCCAGGCGGAGAGCTTCCTCTCCGGCGCGTCGTTCCAGGAGACCACCAAGGTGCTCACCGAAGCTGCGCTCAAGGGCGCGGTGGACGGACTCCTCGGCCTCAAGGAGAACGTGCTCCTCGGACACCTCATCCCCGCCGGCACTGGCTTCGAGGCTTACTCGAAGGCCAAGGTCAAGCGGCTCGTGGATGTCCCCGAGTACGACGACGAAGCCGCAGCGGCGATGTACGACGAGGCCGCGCAGGAGGCCGAGGCGCTCGGAGCCGAGCGTCGCGTGTCTGGCGCCGTGACCACGGTCAAGGACCGCCTTGCCAGCGCGATTGCCGCTGGTCAGGAAGGCGTCGTGAACGCCGACGAGTGAGTGGTGTGATCAAGTGAAAATCAGGGCCCGGCAGCGATGCCGGGCCCTGTTCGTTTTGCGCGCGACGCGGACATCGGTCGATACCTTGCTCGGATGACCGACTCAGCCGACATCGCAGCGTGGCGCCGTGCAGCGCAGCATGAGGATGTGGCGGCGTTCTTCGAGCGCGAGCGCGTGCGGATCGCGGAGACGGTGCGCGCGATGCGGCCGATCTGCCTTGCGTCGGGCGCGTGCTGCAGGTTCGAGGAGTACGGGCACCGGATGTACCTGTCGGGGCTCGAGGCGGCGTTCGTCGTGGCGCGCATCGATGCCGCGCGGGCGGAGCGTGCGGCGAATCCGTTGCGCGTGCTCGAGGTCAGCGACGCGCGGTCGCGCGGTGATTGTCCGTACCTGCGCGCTGGCATCTGCGGCGAGCACGAGGAGCGGCCGCTGGGGTGCAGGATCTTCTACTGCGACAAGGGTGCGGATGGCCGCGGCGCCGACTGGCAGAGCGAGCTCTACGAGGAGACGCACCGCGGCACGCTCGCGCTGCATGAGCGGCTGGGAGTGCCGTATCGGTACCTCGAGTGGCGCGAGGCGTTGGAGTTGCTGGCGCGGTGATTCGCGCGCGCAGCGCGACATCTCGCGAAAATCTGCACGCCCCATTTGGGAACACGGAGATGATGTCTATACTCTTGTCTAGACATCTGTGTCCTCAGGAGATCCATCGTGTACGCGACCCGCATCTTCATGAACGGAGCCAGCCAGGCGGTTCGGCTCCCCGCGGAGTATCGATTCGACAAGCCCGACGTCTGCATCGCGCGGATCGGCTCCATGGTCGTGATCTACCCGAAGGACGAGGCGTGGGACCTCTTCCAGTCGGCGATTGGATCCGTGAGCGACGACTTCCATCGACCGGATCAGGGCGCGCCTGGTCCCGACCTGGCGACGCTTGATCCGACTTCGGTCCCAGTGCGAACGCGTGTTTACCGTAAGCCCACCGCAGCGAAGGGTTCCTCGAAGTCCACGGCGAAGTCCACGGCGAAGTCAACCGCGAACTCCGTCAAGCGTCCGCGCAAGTCCGCGTAGCCGATTTGCTCAATACGCGTGCTCGTTCGAGGGCGCGTGGTTCGAGGGCAGTTGGTTCGAGGGCATTTGGTTCGAGGGAGAGCCGCGATGCGATACATGCTGGACACCGACTGCTGCATCGAGCTACTGCGAGGCAAGGCTCCGCGCGCCGTGGAGATCCTGTCCCAGGTGGGGCTCGAACATGTACATATCTCAGCCATCACAGTCGGAGAACTGCTCGCTGGTGCTGCGCGGTCAACGTCTTCCAGCGAGAACACCGCCAGGGTCGTTCGTTTCTGCGCCAGCCTCCATGCTGTTCCCTTCGATGAACGTGCGGCCGCGAGTTACGCCAAGACGCGGGCGCGGCTTGCGGCGAAGGGCACGCCGATCGGTCCCCTCGACACGCTGATCGCCGGGCACGCCATCGCGCTCGGCGCCACGCTGGTCACTGGGAACACCAGAGAGTTCGGCAGAGTCGAGGGCCTCGCGATCCAGAACTGGATCGCGAAGACTCCCTGAGATCACTGCGGGCACGGGCCCCAGGCGTTGAGGAGCATCGCGAGGTCGGTGCCGTTGACGATGCCGTCGTTGTTGATGTCGACACCGGGGAACTGAGCGCCGTTCGTGCCCCAGAAGTTGAGGAGGACGGCCATGTCGGCGCCGTTGGTTGCGCCGTCGTGGACGAGGTCGGTGGTACAGGAACACCTCACGCCTGTCTCGACGGTGCCGCCCGCGCTGATGGCGACAAAGCGCCCCTCTGGCACGGGCTGCTCCGTGTTCGTCGGTGACCCCCATGTCACGAGTCGACCGTCATTCCGAAGAGCAAGCCCTCGGTTTGCCGAGCAGTCAATCGCGACAAATGACCCATCCTGAGGAATCTGGGTCAGCACGCCACCGATGTCCAGGCCCCACCCGTGAATCGATCCATCCTGGGCAAGGCCAAGGCTGTGCTTCCAGCCACCGACGACCCGCGTGAAGACGATGTTGGCAGGCGCTTGAAGCTGCCCAACGTCGTAACCCCAGCCAACGACACCGCCCGAAGCCGTGATCGCAAGCGAGTGCCAGCTTCCCGCGCCAACGGATGTAAACGCCCCCGAAGGCGCACTGCACGCGCCCATCGTGTTGTCTCCCCAGCACCGAACAGTGCCATCCCCGGACAGCGCAACAACGTGCCAGTCGCCGCACGCCATATCGAGATAGGTCCCCGCCGGCACCGCGCACTGCCCCTTCGAATTGTCACCCCACGCGACAATAGTTCCACCGATATCACGAGCCATGGCCCAGTTGTAGCCCGCAACGACCTGCACGACACCCTTTCGGGAAGGTGTCGACGCCCGAATGTCGGGGGCGCCCCAACAGTGGATCTGACCGTACGGATCTAGCCCCACGCTCAGGTGGTACTTCGAAGACACAGTCACCATAGGGACGTTCGGAATGTCGTTCAAGCCGCCATAGGTGTTGGATCCCCAGACTACGAGTTCGTCGCACTGCTGCGCGAACGCGGCAGTGCAGGACAAGATTGTTGTTGTGGCGAGGCAAGCCGAGGTCGTACGGAGGGTCATGTTGGACTCCAGTTGAATAGGGCGCGGCCGTGAGCCGCGAGTGTCGCGGCATGTCAAAGAGCCGCCTGAAGCTGCCGCGTGCAGCACCACGGCCAGAGTCAGCACAAATCCCAATCCAGTCCACTGATGAAGCTCTGCGCCTGGCGGTGGTCCCACACCAATCTGCCCAACGAATCTCCGCCCCGCCGCCGCCGTGATCCCCACACGCCTCATCGCGCGAGCAACCCTTCAAGCGCGCGAAGTTCCGCTGCGATCTCGACTTCAGGCGTTCCCTCCTGCAACAACAGCTCGCGCAGCGTGCGCCGGATGCGGATCGACACCATGCGCGTCACCGTGCGGCCTTCATCGATCGTGTAGCCGAGTCGAGGACAGCAATCCGCGTACGACTGGCCATCGATGATGTGGCGCGCGAAGACTTCCCAGGCCGCGTTGCGCCCTTCGGCGCCCAACTCCGCCTGCACCGCGGTCGCGGCGTCCGAGAGCAGCGAGCGCGCCCAAGCAACCTCGAAGGCGTCCTCGGCAGGCAGCTCGCCGCTCGCGCGCGACGCCAGCGCATCGATCGATCCCGTCTCGCGGTTCCGCGCGGCGTCCCGACGCAAGCCGCGCGCGTGCAGCACGAGGCCGTTCATCATCCAGCGGCGGAGGCGCGTGCCGCTCTCGGCCCAGCGTGCGAGCGAGTCTTCGCGCGCGAGAAAGTGCGCGAAGAAGCCGTGAACGAGTTCGTCCGGCTCACCGAGTACCCGCAGCGTCGAGCCGCGCACGTACACCAGCAGCGGCTCGCGGTAGCGCTCCATGATGTGCTCGCGAAGCGCCGCCGCGCCGCCATCGCCCTCGGCGATCTTGTCGAGGATCCAGGTCTGCTGCGTGGTGGGAAAGTGATCGATGTTGGACACGGTGGTGAGATAGCCGCGGAACCGTCTCGCGTGCAAGCAGGCCGACGGTGCCTGGCACCAACCGCGCACCAACCTGGCACCAACCAGGCCCACCAGTCACCAACCGTGCACCGCCAAGTCGGCTCCTATGACCAGAGCGCAACGACCCAACCGCGTCTGGAGGCTGGTGCCGTGCACCGTCCTGGTTCGCATGGTTGGTCTGCGGGTGGTGCCTGGTTGGTGCCAGGCACCGGCGGGGACTCGGGGGTCTACGAACCCGCGCTCAACCCAATCGTGATCTCCACCAAACTATGCACCGGCCCATTGCCCATGCCCGGGCACGGCGTGCGCTTCTTCGTGCCTTCCCACGCCTCGGGGCTCTCGA
>CAITDI010000127.1 GCA_903891095.1 uncultured bacterium
GGCTGGCCGCGCTCACGCTGTAGGTGTCGGCGTCGGCATCGGCGTAGAAGTCCGACTTGGTCGAGTCGAGCGCCGAACGGTCGTCGTTGTCGGCCGCGCTGTCGCAGTCTTCATCGACGTTGCCTGCGTCGCAGATTTCCTGCGCGCCGGGATTGATGGCGGCGTCGCCGTCATTGCAGTCGGCGGGCGACGAAGCGGTCGCGAAATATCCGCTGGCGGGCATGTCGCAGAAGCGGGTGACCGAGCTCACGCTGTAGTTATCGCTGTCGGCGTCGGCGTAGAAGTCCGACTTCGAGCTCTCGAGCACCGAGCCGTCGAGATCGTCGGCCGTGCCGTCGCAGTCCTCGTCGACGTTGCTGGCATCACAGATTTCCTGTGCGCCTGGGTTGATGGCGGCGTTGCCGTCATTGCAGTCCGTGTGGTCGGTCACCCGACCCTCAACCGGCTCGCACGAGTACTCCGGCATCGTGTCCGCGCTGGAACCAAACGTATCGCTGTCCGCATCCACGTAGTAGTTCTGGTGCGGCAGGCCTTCGTTGTTCTCGCCGTTGCAGTTGTCGTCGTCTCCGTTGCACTTCTCGTCCTCGCCGGGATTCTGGAAGAAGTTGTTGTCATTACAGTCGCCGCCATCCCGGGCGTAGCCCATCGGCAGCGAGCAGGACTGCTTAGACTCGGCGCTGTTGCCGTACATGTCGCAGTCGAAGTCCTGGTAGTACGTGAGCACTTCGCCCGTGACATCGAGGTTGGCGGTCGCGGTAGCTTCGTTGCCCGCCGCGTCCCTGACCGTGATCGTGATCGTGTGCGCGCCCAGACCGGAGACGCTTTCTCCCGCGGCCGGCGACTGCGTGATCGAAGCGACGGTGCAGTTGTCCGTTGCCACGACCGACGAAGTGAAGTCCGGCACGATCGCCGAGCAGTCGACTCCCGAGGCGGGGGCCGATTTGCTCGCCGCGTAGCTCTCAATCACAGGATTCGTCGTATCGGGCGTCGCCGCGACGGTCACGTCGAGCGAAGCCGTCGTCGCGCCTTCACCGGTCACGACCACGTGGTACGAGCCCGCGGAGATGCCCGAGAGGTCGGTGGCGCTCGAGGTAAATCCGCTCGGACCGGTCCAAGCGACGCTGATCGCGTTGGTGGTGGTGATGTCGATCGCGCCGTTCGCGCCATTGCAGGTGGTCGGCGTGCTGGAGACGAGAGTCACGGTCGGCTCAGGTGCCACGACCGCCATGACGTGATATCCGCCCGAGCGGATGGCGCACACATGCGAGAGGTCCGTCGGCACATTGCACTGGCCGTCGACGTTGCGGCCCCAGGCACGAACCGTGCCGTCGCCTTGCAGGACAACCGTGTGCAGATAGCCGGCCGAAACCGCGATCGGGTTCACCAGCGGGGTCGTTGGATTGGCAGCCTGGCCGAACGAGTTGTTGCCCCAGCCGACAAACGTGTGGTCGCTGCGGATGGCAACGGAGTGCGAACTGCCGGCGGAGATCGAGATCACGCTGCCGACCGTCGGGAGAACGGTCGCCTGTCCCTGACTGTTGCTGCCCCACGCGACCACGGTGTTGTCCGACGCCTTGATGGCAAGGTTGTGCGCGCCACCCGCCGCGATCGCCGAGTAGACGTTCGCGGGAGCGTTGAGCTGACCGCTGGAGTTCAAACCCCACGCAACGACGCGACCAGCCGACGACAGCGCGATCGAGTGACGCGCGCCACCCGAGATCGCGACCATGCCCGACTGGGCCGCGACAGGCACGATCGACTGACCGTACTCTTCGCCGAGGCCGCCGTTGACGAGGTTCGTCGTGGTGGTGCCCGCGCCCCAGCAGATGACTGCGCCGTTGACCCTGAGCGCCATTGAGTGGTAGCTGCCGCCGGCGACGGCGGTGACGCCGGTCAAGCCAGCCGGCACGTTGCACTGGCCGTTCGCGTTGAGACCCCATGCGAGCACGCCGCCGTCAGCCTTCACGCCAAGCGAGTGGTAGAGGCCACCCGCGACGGTCGCGGTCGGTCCGAGCGCGGCCGGGATGTTGCACTGGCCTGTGCCGTCGTTGTTCTTGCCCCAGGCACGCACGGTCTGCGCGTTCGCGGTGGTCGCGGCGCAGGCGACAAATGCAGCAACGAGCGAAAGGCGGAGGGCCTTGCTCGTCGATGCGCTGGTGGTCGAGTTGATCGATCGTGCGTGGTGACGGTTCATCTTTTTTCTCCTGCCGAATGTCCGCTGCGGGAGACCGCGGACATTCCAAGCAATGCTGTACAACTGGTCGGGTTCGAGGACGGGTTGACCTCTGACCGGGATGTCGCTGACTACCTGACTGGCGCCGTCGGCGTTGCTTGCCGGCGAACTCGTGAAAACCCACAAACGAGCCCTACGAGCTCGCGCCATCAAACCTGTGTGCGCCATCCAGACTGTCTGACGCCGTGCGTGCAAGAGCGCGCGCGGTTGCTGGATCTGGCCTCGTCTGCCTTCCGTGAGCGAGGAAACACGGGGACTTCAGCAGTCCTCGTCTTCTCTCGCAGCACTTCAGGAGCCGAAGCGGGCGAACACGGTGCATCGACGATCGAACGATTCGATCGCCGAGGCAACGACCCGCGATTGTGGATCCGAAGTCGTTCGTGTCAAACCCAATCTCCGCATAAGGCAGCGACTCGGCTTGATTTGCGCCAACAATATTTTGTCATATTCGAAAGTTGACAACGCGGGACCGATGCGAAAACGACAACGCCCCGGCGCATGGCCGGGGCGTTGTGTTGGATCAAGAAGCTGGATTGCAGTATTTCTCGGTCACCAGGCGACGGTCGGCGCATCGGGGCGCTCGGCCTTCTGGATGCCGTGCTGCATGTAGTACGCGACGTCGTTCGCGTCGAGCATGCCGTCGCGGTTCAGGTCCGAAGCGGCGAGGTAGCCGAGGCCCTGGCGGCGGAGCTGCTTGACGCTGATCGCGGCGACGCCGTTTCCACCGGTGAACGAGCCGCAGCTCGCGCCGTGGTGGAAGAAGTTCACCGAGATGAAGCTGAAGTCCGCGTTGTTCACGAGGAGGTCGGCGTTGAAGTTCGAGTTACCGCTCGCGAGAGCGGCGCCGAACTTACCGACGTAGACGCCGAAGTCGAGGATGTCGACAAAGTCGTCGTCGTTCGAGTCGCCCTGGTCGAGGGCGAAGCTCGCGGCGTACTTGACGCCGCTGACGCTCGCAGCGCCGGTGCTGGTGAGCGAGTGGACGGTGTCCTTCGCGCTCATGCAGCTGTACGAAGCGGCGACGGGGACCTGCACGTCGGAAGCCGTGCCGTTCGCGCCGGTCATCGCGACCGAGACGACCTGCGTGCGCGCGCCCGACTTGATGCGGATCGAGCGCGTCGAGTTGCCGAGGATCGTGCCGTTGAGCGAAATGCCAGCGTCGAGGAGCTGGTAGTTCTCGACCGTGACGGTCACGTCGGAGCTGTCGGTGTTACCGGCGGCGTCGGTCGCGCTGTAGTGCACGGTGGTCGTGCCCACGGGGTAGTACGCCGAGAGCGCGGCCGAATCGGAGCGCGTCGCGGTGACAGTGAGCGCGGTGCCGCACGAGTCGCTCGCGGTCGGCGCGGCCAGCGAGACCAGCGCGCCCGAGATCGTGCCCGCGTCCGCAGCCACGTCGGCGTTCGACGGCACGCCGCTGAGCGAGAATCCGCCGAGCGAGTTGAGCGTGACGGCGTTGGACGAGGTGAAGGCGAGCGAGTTGCCCGACGCATCGGTGATGCGGGTCGGGACATTGCTCGTGCCGAGCACCACTGCGTCGGTGTCGACGCAGGCGTTCGCGATGGCCTTGAAGGTGAGCTTGGCGACGTTGCCGGTCGCGACGCCCGAGCCCGGATTGTTCGGGTCGACGCCGGTGGCGAAGATGATGCGCGAATTCGCGACATCGCTGCTCTGGTAGATGATCGTGCCCAGGTCGTCGCCGGCGGCGAGGCCGACGAACTCGACGAGGGCCGGGTCATAGGAGACCGTGGCCTGCGCGCCGACGGCGTTGGCGGTCATGTCCGCGATGTTGACGTCGACGACGAACGTGTTGCCCGTCGAGCCGGAGCTCTTGACGGTCGCGTTCGCGTTCACGGAGAGCGTCGCGCCCGCCGGAACCGCGAGCGCCGTGGTCGCGCAGAAAGCAACAGCGGAAACTGCTGCGAATGCCATCACCTTGTACGACTTCATGAGCAAACTCCTCTTGAGCGCAGAGCCATCCGCGGAGGGATCACATGACCCGGGGACGCGACAACCGTCGGGCGGCTGCGCTGAGGCCTCAAACCTGCCCCTTGCTGTCTCTGAAGCAAGTGAACACCTCGGGCTTTCGCCAAACTCATCGTCTCCAGAGGAAGGGATTTTCCCACGGTCCTGCAATGGGTGAACTTATCAGTCCGCCCGTCAGCGGGGGTCAGCCACCAAGCGCGGCGGCCTCGCGGTCGAGCAGTCGCTGGGATCGCGCCGCGTCGGCCAAGGTCACGGGCGCCTCGCGGTCGCCGCGCGCGATGGCGGCGACGAGCGCCGCGATCTCGTGGTCGTAGCCGTTTCCGGTCGGGTAGTCGACGCCCGCGGCAATCGCGCGACGCGCGCCCGTCTCGAACTCGTGCACCTCGAGTTCCGCTTCGCGGCCAAAGCGGTAGTCGATCACCGCGCGCTCGCACTCGATGGTCGCGACCATCATGAACGCAAAGTTCGGGTCGTCCATCCAGCCGCCCTCGGCCTCGATCACGAGTCCGTCGGCGTAGCCGTAGCGTGCGACCACATGCATGCGCGAGCCGCGCGCGTCGACGGTCGTCGGTTCGCCAAACGCAAAGCGCACGAAGTCCGCGTCGTGGATGTGCAGATCGACCAGCGCGCCGCCCGAACGCTTGACATCGAGATAGAAGTCCTGGCTCCAGCCCGGCCGCGCGCCCATGCGGCGGAAGGACGCGCGCACCGCGCGGCCAAAGCGCTGCTCGCGCACGGCCTTCGCCATCCACGCCCACGCGGGCCAGAAGCGGATGCAGTGCGCGGGCATCACGAGCACACCCGCCGCGCGCGCCTCGCGGTCGAGCGCATCGATCGCGTCGGCGTCGAGTGAAACGGGCTTCTCGATCAGCACGTGCTTGCGCGCGGCGATCGCGGCCCGAACGAGCGCGACATGCGAATCGGTCGGCGTGCAGATCGAGACAAGGTCGATGTCGGGCCGCGCGAGCAGCGCATCGATCGACGCCTCGCGCGGAAGCGTCGCGAGCAGCCGCTCGGTGTCGTCGGCGGTGGTGATCAGGTTGCCCGCAGGCGCTGCGCGATGCGCGGGATCGAGGAGCGCGCGCACTTCGGCGCCCGCCGTCCGCGCGTACGACCCGAGATGCGTGCGGCCCATGAAGCCGACGCCGATGATGCCGACGCCGACGGTTCTCGCGCCAGCCACGTCAGGCGTTCGGCGCGAAGGTCACGCCGCTCTCCATGTAGAAGTTGACGATGTCGCCCGCCGCGAAGTCGCGCGCGGACTGGCCCGCCATGAGCGAGACCCACATCGGGATGACCGCGCTCAGGAGCACGCGGTTGCCAGCGGCGTCGACCTCGCGGATGCGGCCCTGCACGATCCGCGGATGGCCCTCGACCGGCTCGATGAACTCGCCGCCCGCGTGCGCGCGGTGGAACTTCTGCGCCTTGCCCGAGACCGTGCCCGCGATGCGCTTGCCCGGCGCGGTGGCGGTGCGGCCCGCGGCCGTGAGGCGGAGCACGTACTCGGTGCCCGGGACCGACAGGACGAAGCTGTCCGAGGTCGCTTCCTCGAGGCGCGCGTGGCAGGTCGTGAGGTCGTTCGCAGAGGCGGTGTTCATGGCGCGGGAAGATACACGCTTCGCAAGCCCGCGTACCATCCCGACCCGTGATCCTGCTGATCGACAACTACGACTCGTTCACCTTCAACCTGGTCCAGCGCTTTGGCGAGATCGACCGCGCGCTCGAGGTGCGGGTCGTCCGCAACGACCGCATCACCGCCGACGAGGCGGAAGCGCTCAAGCCGTCGCACCTCGTGATCTCGCCCGGCCCGTGCACACCGAAGGAAGCAGGGGTGAGCGCGGAGCTGATCCAGCGCTTCCGCGGGCGCGTGCCGATCCTCGGGGTGTGCCTCGGCCACCAGACGATCGGCGATTGCCACGGCATGCTCGTGCGCCGCAACGAGGAGCCCGTGCACGGCAAGACCTCGGAGATCCACCACGACGGCCGCGGGCTCTTCGCGGGCATGTCGAATCCGTTCGTCGCGACGCGCTACCACTCGCTCGTGGTCGATCCCGCGACGGTGCATCCTGATTTCGAAGTGACCGCGTGGACCGCGAAGAACGAGATCATGGGCCTCCGCTGGAAGGCGCCCGCCGACGCGTCTCCTTTGGAGGGCGTGCAGTTCCACCCCGAGAGCTTCCTCACCGTCGAAGGCCCGAAGCTGCTGGCGAACTTCCTCGCGATGCGGTGACCCGCAGCCGCGATGGTCCCCAAAGCCATGTCGTGAATGCCCGCAGGCCCGCGGCCTGCGGAACGGGTTGTGTGCAACGTCAAAGCTCCCCAGTCGTGATCCCCGCCAAAGGAAGCAGCCGCAGCTGCGCCCGCTCGTCATGTCACGCTCGCGCCGTGCGCGCGCTCGCTTGTCCGTCGTCCTCCACCACAGGAAGCAGCCGCACCTGCGCCCGCTCAAATCACGAGTTCACCCACGCACGGCTTCACGCACAAGCCTCGCCCGTGCCGCGCGATCGTCGCGCCCGTTGCCGAGCTCGCCGTTGGACGCACGCGCAAGATGCGCAGGCTGCACCTCAAGCAGCAGCCGGTTCACGAGCGACAGCGGCACATCGGTGATCCGCCCGAGCGCCACGCCAAGACGCACGCGCGCGAGGAACTTGATCGCCTCGTCGAGCGCCAGCAGCCGACACGAACGCAGCACGCCCAGCGCGCGGAACACCCGGTCGTCGAGTGCCGCAAGATCGCGCTCCATGATCGCGCGCCGCGCCGCGCGCTCGTACTCGACGAACTGCGGCAGGATCGACCCCGCGAACTGCTCGACGATGTCGTGCTCGCTGCGGCCAAGCGTGGTCTGGTTCGAGATCTGGAAGAAGTCGCCGAGCGACTCCGTTCCTTCGCCGTGGAACCCGCGGATCGCGAGATGCAGTTCCTTGGCCGCGCGCTGCACGCGCTCGAGCTCCTGCACCATGTGCAGCGCCGGCAGGTGCAGCATCGCGCTCACGCGAATGCCCGTGCCGACGTTGGTCGTGCACGCCGTCAGGTAGCCGTAGCGCGGATGGAACGCGTACTCGAGCGAGCGCTCGATCGACGAATCCAGCGCGAACATGCGCGCCGACAGCGCGCGCAGCTGGAGCCCCGGCGCGAGCATCTGCAGGCGCAGGTGGTCTTCCTCGTTGACCATCACGCTGGTCGTCTCGTCGGAGCTGATCGCCACGCAGCGCGGATGCGTCGCCTCGACAAACGGCCGCGAGATCAGGTTGCGCTCGAAGAGCATGAGCCGGTCGACGGGCGCGGTCGTCTGCACGTTGACCCAGCGCACGCCGCCGTCGAATCCGCTGCCGCCGCCACCAAGCCGCGCGGACTGCACGCGGTGCACGACATCCGCGAGCTGCTCGGGCGACGAGCGATTGACGAAGTTGAACCCCACCAGGTTGCGCGCGAGGCGCACGCGACTCGAGAGCACGCAATCGGCGAACGGCGCATCGCCGCCGTCGAGACCGAGCAGCGGCGGGAGCTCCGCCTGGCCGGTGTTGTTGGCAGGGCTGCCGGCAGCGCTGCTGTTGGCGTCACGCGCGTCGCTCATGCGTGGCGGCCTCCGCCGCTCGAACTTTCGCTGGACGCTTCCTCCGCCGCGCTGTCGCTCGTCGGCTCGCCAAGCGCGAGCAGTTCATCGCGCAATCGCGCGGCGCGCTCGTAGTCCTCGCGCGACACCGCCTCGCGCAGGTCGCGCGAGAGCCGGTTGCGCACGGCGGCGCGGTCGATCAGTTCCGCCGCATGCGCGGGGTGGCGGCCGACGTGCGCGGTCGCGCCTTCCTGCGTGCGCTGGATGAGTCCGCTGAGTTCTTCCTCGAACTGCCGGTAGCAGAGGGCGCAGCCGACGAGTCCCGACTCGCGCAGCGCCGCCATCGTCATGCCGCAGCTCGGGCAGCACTTGACCGCGCGCTGCGGAGCGCTCGCCGCCGCGGCGGCCTTCTCAAGCAGCTTTCCCACGATCAGCGTCGGTCCGCCCTGCGTCGGAAGGATGTATCCGCCCTCGGCCGCGTGTTCCGCGCAGAGGTGGACTTCCGACTTCTTGCCGTCATGCACGAGCGTCTCATGCACGACGGCGGGGTTGTTGCAGCGATCGCAGTGATGTTGCATGTCGTTCTATCGTCGCGCGGCGCGCGCTTTGGGAGAGGCGGATGCTAGGCGGGGGAGCGTCCGCCTTCCGTGGCCGACCCGTATGTCGGTCGATTTCATCAGCAGGCTGCAAGCGCGGCGCGCGTCCGCACCAGCGACTCGAGGATGCCGCGCACCGCCGTCAGCGGCTGGATCGTGGCCGCATCGCTCGACGAGCGCTTGGGTTCGGGATGGCACTCGAGGAAGATCGCGTCGACGCCCACCGAGATCGCCGCACGCGCGAGCTGCGCGCAGCGGTCGGGGCGTCCGCCCGTCGAGGTCTTGTCGCCGCCCGGGAGCTGCGTCGAATGCGTCGCGTCAAAGCACGTCGGCGCGCCGAACTCGCGGCCGAGCTCGATCATGTCGCCGAGCCCGATGAAGTCGGTCACCAGCCGGTTGTAGCCAAAGAACGTGCCGCGCTCGGTGAGCATCATGCGCGTCGCGCCGCCTTCGCGGAGCTTCTCGAGCGCGTTGCGCATCTCGGCGGGCGACATGAACTGGCCCTTCTTCACGTTGACGGCGTTGCCCGTGGCGGCCGCGGCCGCGAGCAGGTCGGTCTGCCTGCACAGAAACGCAGGGATCTGCAGGATGTCGACGACCTTCGCCGCAGGCTCGGCCTGGTCGGGATCGTGGATGTCGGTGGTCACGGGCACGCCGAGCCGCTCGCGCATCGCGGCGATCATGGCGAGACCCTTCTCGAGGCCTGGCCCGCGCGGGCTCTTGATGCTCGAGCGGTTGGCCTTGTCAAAGCTCGCCTTGAACACATAGGTCAGCCCGAGGTCCGAGCAGATCTGCGCCATCGTGTCGCCGATCTGGCGGTTGGTGTCGTCGTCCTCGAGCACGCAGGGTCCTGCGATCACGAGCAGCTTGCGCCCAGGTCCCGGGGGCGAGGCGAAGAAAGCGTCAAGCGGGGCGGTGATTCCGGTTCGCGAAGGAGCCTGGGCAGAAGTCATGGGGGCGCAGTGTAGTGAGACCAACCGCAGCCCATTGCGCGGAAACGGCGGTTCGCCGAGGCGTCTCGGCTGATTTCGACAACTTCGGCGGGTTCGGGAAAGACGGACCTTGAGAGTGCCGAAGTCGAACGGACGGAGCGCGCGAACACGCTCCCGAGACCGACCGGCACCTCATTGCGAGCACCGTCATGGAACCTCTTCCGCTCGAGCCAGAAGCCTTTGTCGCGCACGTCGTCGAGCTGCTCCGCAAGCAGTTCCCGGGTCGCGACGCCGTCGTGACCGGTCCGCTCCACGTCGTGTTCGACGGCCGCCATCTCGGCCTCGAGAATCTCTATCGCATGGTGCTCCGCGATCCGCGCAACGCGCAGGAGATCGTCGAGAACTACCTCGAGCGACTGTTCGAGGGCGAGCAGATCTCCGGCACGTCGCTGCCGTTCTCGGTGGCGCGCGCGCGCATCATGCCGCGCATCCAGCCCGAGTCGATCTTCGAGCAGCTCAACCGCGAGCATGTCGCGCACGTTCCCTTCGTGAACGGCACTGTGATCGTGTTCGTCATCGATCTCCCGCAGCTCACCGTCTCGATCACCACCGAGCAGATGCTTCGCTGGGGCCTGCAGCCAGACGACCTCGACGCGATCTCCCGCGAGAACCTCGCGCGCTACGCGCCCGATCTCGAGGTGCGCCTCATCGATTCGCACGACGGCGGCCGCGCCGCGATCGTCCAGCAGCAGGACGGCTACGACGCCGCACGCCTGCTCCTCTCGACCCTGCACGGTCGTCTTGCCCGCGAGCTCAAGGGCGACTTCTATGTCGCCACGCCTGCGCGCGACACGTTCATCGCGATGAGCGTCGGCCCGAATGATTTCGTCGATCGCCTCAAGCAGCGCGTCGAGGAAGACTACCGCCGCCTGCCGTATCCGATCACGAACGAACTGTTCTATGTGACCCGCGACGGCGTCGCCGGCACCGCGGCGTAACCGCGTCGCTTCGCTTCACTTCACTTCACTTCTCGGCGAGCAGCTGCGCGATCGCCGCTTCGATCGACTGGTTGCTCACGTCCGCACCGCGCAGGCGACCCTGGCGGTCGATGATGTAGTAGTCGGGGAAGCCGTCCACCGAGTACGCCGAGTTCGCGTCGCCGCGCGCGTCGACGCACACGGGGTACTTGATGCCCTTCGAGTGGACGAGGTCGAGCATCTTCTCGCCGCCCTCCTTGTTGCACACGCCGAGAAAGACCACGCCGTCGCCCGCATACTTCGCGGCCATCTCGTTCATGTGCGGGATGCTCGCGAGGCACGGCCCGCACCACGTCGCCCAGAAGTCGAGCACGACGATCTTGCCCTTCATGTCCTCGAGGCGCGTTGCGTCCTTGAGCTCGGCAGGGAGGTTCGTCCACTGCGTGATCGCGCCGAGCGACGGCGCGGCGGGGCACTGGTCGAACTTCGCGAGCACGCCGCGGCGGCGGCCGTCGCCCTCGAGCAGCTCGCGCTGGATGCGCTCGGCCTTGGGGAGATTCGCCTGATTCGCGTCCTTCGCGGGAGTCTCGGCCTGCGGCTTGGCGAGGTTCGGCGACTTTGCAGGAGCCGGCGCCTTCGCGGCGTCGGTGCCTTCGGCGAGCAGCTTCTCGACGACCTCGCGCACGTGCGGCGGCTGAAGTCCGATCGCGCGCAGCGTGCCCTTGCGGTCGATCACCGCGTAGGTCGGCCAGAAGCCGACATTCCACGCCTTCGCGCTCTTGCCGCCGCTGTCGATGGCGAGCGCGTAGTTGATGCCGACGCTCTTCGCGATCTCGTCCATCTTCTCGCTGCCGCGCGCGCTGTCGTGCACGCCGATCACGACGAGGCCCTTCGACTTGAGGTCGTTGATCATCTTCACGTTCTCAGGCAGCGCCGCGCGGCACGGGCCGCACCACGTCGCCCAGAAGTCGATCACGATCACCTTGCCCTTGAGCGTCTCGAAGATGTCGCCCTTCTTCTTGAGCGGGTCGATGTCGGCTGGCTCGCCGAGCCAACCCATGACCTCGAGCTTGGGCGGCGTCTTGCCGGTCATCTCGCGATGCGCGGGACCTGCGCTGCCGAGCCGCCAGAACCACGACTCGGGAAACTCGCCCTCCGCACGCGCGGTGCTTGCGACCGCCGGTGCGGCAGGCGCCGCCTGGATCGGGAGATGCGAGAGAGTCAACGAAGACAGGACGGTGAGGGCCGCTGCGATCATGGAAACCATGGCGGGAGCGTAACCGCGCAAGCGGGGCGGGCGCATCGACTTTTCCCGCGAAGAGCGAGACTTTCCACGCGCCGACCACAGGGCGCGAGCGGTTAGCATGGCGCCCTTCCGAGGCCGACCCGGCCGACGCAGTTCCGCACGGCGATACAGGACAAACACATGGCGAAGGACACCCGCTCGAAGGAAACCCGCACGCAGCAGACGACCGGCCCGCTGGGCGTCGCGCTGATCGGCACCAAGTTCATGGGCCGCGCCCACTCGACCGCGTGGGGCAAGGCCTCGCAGTTCTTCGATCTCAAGCGTCCGCCGGCGATGCGCTGCGTCGCGGGACGCAATCCCGAGGAAACCTGCGCCTTCGCCACCAAGTGGGGCTGGCACAACTCGACGACCAACTGGAAGGACCTCCTCTCGAACCCCGAGATCGACCTCGTCGACGTCTCGACGCCGAACAACCTCCACGCCGAGATGTCGATCGCGTGCCTCGAGGCCGGCAAGCACGTGGCCTGCGAGAAGCCGCTCGCCGGCACGCTCGCCGACGCGAAGAAGATGGTGCTCGCCGCGCGCGCCGCTGCGAAGAAGGGCGTGCGCACCTTCGTTTGGTACAACTATCGCCGCTGCCCCGCGGTGGCGCTTGCGCACCGACTCGTGCGCGACGGCCGCCTCGGCCGCATCTTCCATGTGCGCGCGAGCTACCTGCAGGACTGGGGCGGTCCCGACACGCCGCTGCTTTGGCGCTTCCAGGGCGACCTCGCGGGCTCGGGCGCGCACGGCGACCTCAACGCGCACATCATCGACATGGCGCGCTTCATCACGGGCGATGAAGTGACCGAAGTCGTCGGCGCGATCGAGGAGACCTTCGTCAAGGAGCGCGCGATCGTCGCGAACGCAGGCGGCGAGATCTCGGGCAAGGGCGCTCGTGCGTCATCGTCGTCGTCCGCCAAGAAGTCCGGCAAGTCGACCGTCGACGACGCGGTGCTCTTCCTCGCGCGCTTCAAGCAGGGCGCGGTCGCCAGCTTCGAGGCCACGCGCCTCGCGACCGGCAACCAGAACCGCAACAACATCGAGATCAACGGCGAGAAGGGCTCGATCAAGTTCGACTTCGAGCGCATGAACGAGCTCCAGTGGTGGGATCACACGCTCGACCCCAAGCTGCGCGGCTGGAGCCGCATCATGTGCACCGACGGATCGCATCCGTACGCGGGGCACTACTGGCCCGCCGCGCACCTGATCGGCTACGAGCACAGCTTCATCAGCGAGGCCGCCGACATCTGCGCGGTGGTCGCGGGTGGCGCGCCCATCGTCGCGCTCCCTGACTTCGAAGACGCGTACAAGACCCAGTGCGTGCTCGAGGCTGCGATCCGCAGCGCGCGCGAGCGTCGTCCCGTGCCGATCCGCGAGCTCGACAAGTTCTAAGCAGGCCGGTTTCGGGCTCGCGATGGACGTTTGCTCTGCGCGCGGCCGCGCTGTGCTCGGGTAGAGTGTTCGGCCCTCCCTCAGGTTTCCCAATGCGCGAAGTTCCGCATCCATCCGGCCAGTCTTCAAACCAGGCATCCGGCCAACCATCCGGCCAACGACGGCATCCCGTCGCGACGCATCCGCTCGCGAACGCCGACATCGAGCAGCACCTCGAGTCCGCCGTCGCCGCGCTGCGCGTGCTGCAGAAGTCCGACGGCCACTGGTGCGGCGAGCTCGAGGGCGACTCGATCCTGCAGAGCGAATACCTGCTGATGAAGTGGATCCTCGGCCAGGAGAGCCAGCCGCTCGCCGATGGCCGTCCGCCGCAGACGCTCGTGCGCATCGCCGCGTATCTCCGCTCGCAGCAGCGCGAGGACGGCGGCTGGGGCCAGTATCCAGGTTCCGCCGCCGACATCTCCGCATCGGTCAAGGCGTACTTCTGCCTCAAGCTCTTCGGCGACTCGCCCGACGCGCCGCACATGAAGAAGGCGCGCGCGCTCATCCGCCACCTCGGCGGCGCGGAGAAGTGCAACTCGTTCACGAACTTCTATCTCGCCGCGCTCGGGCAGATCTCGTGGAACGCGGTGCCTGCGATTCCGCCCGAGATCGCCTACCTGCCCAAGTGGTTCTACTTCCACCTCGACAAGGTGAGCGCGTGGAGCCGCACGATGATCCTGCCGCTCGCGATCGTCGCGAGCCGTCGGCCGACGCGCGAGCTTCCCGCGCCGCTCGGGATCGGCGAGCTCTTCGTCGACCACGATGCGCGACACGTGCTCAAGCCGACCAACGCCGCGCCTGAGTCGTGGAAGAAGTTCTTCCTGCGCACCGACCGCGTGCTCAAGTGGCTGCACGAACGCGGCGGCACGCCGTGGCGCCAGCAGGCGATCCAGCGTGCCTTCGAGTGGATCGAGGCGCGCGCGACCGAAGGCGGCGTGGGCGCGATCTTCCCGCCGATGGTGTACTGGCAGATCGTGCTGCATGCGCTTGGCTACGAGCGCACGCATCCGCTGGTCGTGCGCGCGGAGCGCGAGCTCGATGCGCTCTTCGTGCAGATCGGTGCGGGCAACGACGCGCCGATCCGCCTCCAGCCGTGCTTCTCGCCGGTGTGGGACACGGGCATCGCGCTGTACGCGCTCGCCGATTGCGGCTTCGACGGCCGCGACGGCGCCGCCGCGCGCGCCGCACGCTGGCTGCGCGCGAAGGAATGCCGCAACGGCGGCGACTGGCAGGCGAACCTCGACGCGCCCGTCGCGCCGAGCGGTTGGTTCTTCGAGTACGCGAACGAGCACTACCCCGACTGCGACGACACCGCGATGGTGGCGATGGCGCTCGCGCGCGTGGGTGGGAGCGAGAACCTTGCCGCCGCGCAGCGCGGCGCGCGCTGGCTCCTCGCGATGCAGAACTCCGACGGCGGATGGGCCGCGTTCGACCGCACGCAGGATCGCCCGATCCTCGAGTACGTGCCGTTCGCCGACCACAACGCGATGCAGGATCCGTCGTGCCCCGACATCACGGGCCGCGTGCTCGAGTGCCTCGCGACGCTCGGTCATCGCGTGGGCCATCCCGCGGTCGACGACGCGATCGCGTTCATCCGCGCGCGTCAGGAGCCCGAGGGCTGCTTCTTCGGCCGTTGGGGCGTGAACTACATCTACGGAACCTGGCAGGCCGTGATCGGCCCGATCCGCTGCGGTGTCTCGCGAGACAGCGAGTGGATCGCGCGCGCAGGCCGCTGGATGAAGTCGATCCAGAAGCCCGACGGCAGCTTCGGCGAGAGCGCCGACACGTACGAGAATCCCGCGCTCAAGGGCCAAGGGCCGTCGACCGCGAGCCAGACCGCGTGGGCCGCGATGGTGCTGCAGGAGATCTACGGCGCCGACGACCCCGATCTCCGCCGCGCGATCCTGTGGCTCTGCCGCACGCAGCTCGACCGCGCCGCCGCGAACGATCCGATCTCGAACCCCGACGGCGACCCCGCCGGCAGCTGGCGCGAGACCGAGTTCACGGGCACGGGCTTCCCGCGCGTGTTCTACCTGCGCTACCACCTGTATCGCCTGTATTTCCCGACGATGGCGATCGGCCGCTACCTCGCGGCGGTCGGCCGTGGCGAGCAAGGGCGGAAGCTTCTCGAGCTTGGTGAGCGCGAGGCGCTTGGGCTCTAGCGCGGCTCGCGTACATTGCGCGGATGTCCGCATCCGCTCTCGTCGTCGCACTCGTCAGCCTCGCAGCATCCGCCGCCGGCGGTCCCCCCGACGTCTCGCTTGACCGTGGAAACGGCGCTGCGAATGTCCCGCCGTCGCTGCTCAATGAAGGCGATCCGTTCCGCCAGCTCGACGAGGTGCTCCCGACGCCGAGCGAGACGCGCACCGCAAGCGGCGCGCCCGGTCCGCGCTACTGGCAGCAGAAGGCCGACTTCGACATCCAGGTCACGCTCGATCCGAAGACCGCCGCGATCAGCGGCCGCGAGCATGTGCGCTACCACAACAACTCGCCCGATGAGCTGCGCTACCTGTGGATGCAGCTCGACCAGAACCGCTTCACCGACAACTCGATGGGCGAGCGCGCGTCGCCTGCGCCCGATCTCTCCAGGCCGCAGGGCATCGGCTTCATGCGCGGCATCGTGGAGAACCGCGAGTGGGAGGGCGGCTACCGCGATGTCGTCGTCACCTCCGCGGGCGCGACGCTGCACACGGTCGTCGTCGACACGATGATGCGCATCGATCTCCCCGCGCCGCTCGGCGCGGGCGGCACGTTCGAGTTCGACGTGTCGTGGAACTTCAACGTCATCAAGAGCTCGACCGGCCGCGCGCGCTCGTGCTACGAGATCCTCGGCGAAGGCGACCCCGACGCGAAGTACAAGGATCTCGCGCCGATCTACGACATGGCGCAGTTCTATCCGCGCATGGCGCCGTACTCCGATGTGCGCGGCTGGCAGCACAAGCAGTTCCTCGGGCAGGGCGAGTTCGCGCTTGATTTCGGCGACTTTACGCTCGCCGTCACCGTGCCCGACAACTGGACCGTCGGCGCCTCGGGCGAGCTGCAGAACGCGGGCGACGTGCTCACCGCCGAGCAGCGCGAGCGCCTCGCCGCCGCGCGCGACGACGAGAAGCCGCGCTTCGTGATCACGCCTGAAGAGGCCGCCGCGCGCCGCGCCGCGAAGTCCGAAGGCACGAAGACCTGGAAGTTCACCGCGAAGAACGTGCGCGATGTCGCCTTCGGCGCGAGCCCGACCTTCATCTGGGACGCCGCGAAGGCGCCAGTACCCGGCACCGACCGCGCGGCGCTCGCGATGAGCTTCTACCCCGCCGAGGCCGAGCCGCTGTGGAGCCGCTTCTCGACGCACGCCGTCGCGCACACGGTCGACTCGTACTCGCGCCACGCGTATCCGTATCCGTACCCCGTCGCGATCAGCGTCAACGGCCCCGTCGGCGGCATGGAGTACCCGATGATCTCCTTCAACGGGCCGCGCCCCGAGAAGGACGGCACCTACTCGCAGGGCAGCAAGACCGGCCTGATCGGCGTCGTGATCCACGAGGTCGGACACAACTGGTTCCCGATGATCGTGAACTCCGACGAGCGCCAGTGGACCTGGATGGACGAAGGTCTCAACACCTTCTGCCAGTACCTCGCCGAGCAGGAGTTGGAGCACAAGTATCCGTCGGGCCGCGGCGAACCCGAGAAGATCGTCGACTACATGACGAGCTCCGAGCAGGAGCCGATCATGACCAACTCCGAGAGCGTGCGCCGCCTCGGATCGAACGCGTACGCGAAGCCCGCGACCGCGCTCAACATCCTGCGCGAGACGGTGCTCGGCCGCGAGCTGTTCGACTACGCGTTCCTCGAGTATTGCCGCCGCTGGGCGTTCAAGCGCCCCGAGCCGGCGGACTTCTTCCGCACGATGGAGGACGCGTCGGGCGTCGACCTCGACTGGTTCTGGCGCGGCTGGTTCTACACCACGCGGCCGGTCGACATCGCGATCGAAAAGGTCACGCGCTACACCGTCGAGCCGCTCGATCCCGCAGCCTCGAAGGGCGCGAAGAAGTCCGAGCGCGACGCGCGCCCGAAGACGCTCAGCGATCAGCGGAACGCGGAGCTCGCGGTGAGGGCGGATCGTTTCCCTGAGCTCGTTGATTTCTACTCGACTTTCGATGAGCTTGAGGTGACCGCGGAGGATCGCCAGCGGTTCAAGCGCATCGTGGCGCAGCTCGGCGAACGCGACGGCGAGCTCGCGCAGTCGAAGCTGTCGTTCACGATCGTGCGGTTCCGCAACTCGGGCGGCGTTCCTTCGCCGCTGCCGCTCACGCTGACCTTTGCCGACGACACGACGCAGGATGTCACGCTGCCCGCCGAAATCTGGCGTTTCGCCGGCGGCGCGCAGGCGTCGAAGATGATCGTGACCGACAAGGAGATCGTGCGCGTCGAGCTCGACCGCCATCGCCAGACCGCGGACCGCGATCCGTCGGACAACATGTTCCCGCAGCAGATCGAGCGCTCGACGTTTGCCGTCGAGCCGCGCGAGCGCGGTGGTGGCGGCAACCCGATGCGCACCGCGCAGGAGTCGACCGTGCGCGAGGCGACGCGCAAGGCCGCCGAGTCGCTCGGCAAGCGCGTGGCCGAGGCCGTGAAGGCCGGACGCAGCGCGGGAAGCGTGCTGGGCGCGGGTGATGCCGCGGACGCGAAGTCCGACCTGAAGGACGGTTGGGGCGTTTCGTTCGTCGTCCTCGACGGCGCCGAGCAGGGCTCGGGCGGAATCGCACAGATCATCTCGGCGGGCCCCGACCGCGCGGTCGGCGGCGACGACGACATCACGTTCATCGTGAATTCGTCGGGTGACGTGCATGAGCGCGCGCAGCAGGGCGGGCGCCGCGGTGGCGGCGGTCGCGGACGCGGCGGAGCGCGCGGCGGCTGATGAGCTCCGCGGCGCGGACCATCGAGGTGATCGGTGCGAGGCTCGGCCTCGGCGGTCGCTGCGTCGGAACCGCGCGTGGTCCGCTGGCGATACGCGCGGCGGGGCTGGTTGCGCGGCTTTCGGCGGGCGGCGGAAGCGTGCGGGATCTCGGCGACATCGTCGCGCGTGATGTCGCGCGGTTGCCAGGGCGCGATCCAGGCGCGGCGCTTTGTGCGGAGGTCGAGCGTTACTCGCTCGAACTGCGCGATGCGGTGGAGGCCGTGCTTGCGCGCGGCGCGCTGCCGTGCGTGCTTGGCGGGGACCATTCGCTTGGTGCCGCGACGCAGGCCGCGGTGGGGCGGTTTGCGCGGCGCTGTGGCTGGGACGCGCCCGGGCTAATCTGGATCGATGCGCACACCGACGCCAACACGATGGAGACGACGCCGTCTGGCAACTTGCACGGAATGATGCTGGCCGCGGTGCACGGACTGGATGTCGTGCCGTTTCGCCGCGTGGTCGAGGGCGGTGTGCGCGATCCGAAGCGCACGGTGTATGTCGGTACGCGCGATGTGGATCCCGAGGAACTCGACATCGTGCGGCGGTTTGGTTGTCGGATGATCACGCCGGATGAGTTGCGGCGGAAGGGCGCGGTCGCGGTCGCTGAGGAAGCGCTCGCGATCGCGGGTGCGCGCGACGGACGCGTGAGCGTGAGCTTTGATCTCGATTGTCTCGATCCGTCGGTTGCGCCGGGCGTGGATTGCCATGTCGACGGTGGGCTCGACTGGCCGGAGGCGCAGGCGTTGCTCGCGCGGATCGGCGCGCATCGCGGCGTGTTGGCGGTGGAGGTGGTCGAGGTGAATCCGGCGGCGGATCGCGATGGGCAGACGGCGCGGCTGGCGGTCGAGGCTGCCGCGCGCCTCTGCGGAAACGGTGCCTGGCACGTGTCGTGAGGTGCACGGCACCTCGCGACA
>CAITDI010000128.1 GCA_903891095.1 uncultured bacterium
CGTGCGCGACTTCGTGACCGCGTGGAACAAGGTGATGAACCTCGACCGGTTCGATCTCGCCTGAGCGGCAGCCACTCGACAGCAACACGACGCCCCGGCCGATCGGCCGGGGCGTCGTTGCGTTTCGTCCCGTGCTACGCTCGCTGCATGTCCGATCCGCTCCCCGCGAAGCAGACTCCCGAATCCACGCGCCTCTTGATCGGTGATTTCGCCTTCGAGTTCGCAGAGATCCGCCGCGAGTCTGAGCGCGCGATCGCCCAGCTCGACGCGGAGCAGCTCCGCCGTTCGCTCGACGGCGACACGAACTCCGTCGCCGTGATCATGAAGCACGTCGGCGGCAACCTGCGCTCGCGCTTCACGAGCTTCCTCACCGAAGACGGCGAGAAGCCCTGGCGCGACCGCGAGGCCGAGTTCGTCGACGACTTCCCCGCAGGAGAAGCGGGGCGCGACGCGGCGCTTGCCGATTGGCGCGACGGCTGGCGCGTGCTCGAGTCGGCCCTCGCCTCGCTCACCGACGCGGATCTCGCGACGAAGACCGTTTCGATCCGCGGCGTGCCCCACACGGTGTCGCGCGCGCTCGCGCGATCGCTCGCGCACATGGCGTATCACCAAGGCCAGATCACGCTGGTCGCGCGCATGATCGTGGGTCGCGAGCGCTGGAACACGATCTCGATCCCACGCGGCGGCACCGCGCAGCGGCATGCGGAGATGGGGTTCGATCCCAACTCAAGGCCGAATTCAAGGCCGTGAGGCGAGGCACGCGTCGCTGCGCGACCCGACGCGTGTCGCCCGCTGTGCGTCGCAACTCGCCGTCGTCGCTCGAATCCCCGCGATGCAGCGGGTACGCGATCAAGCGTTGAGCAACTTCCCGAGATCAAGCGCCCGCGTGTACATCGCAATCGCGCCGTCCGCGTCGCGCGGCCATTCCGCCTCGGGACGATCCCAGTAGAGCTCGACGCCATTGCCGTCAGGATCGTCGAGGTAGAGCGCTTCGCTCACGCCGTGATCCGCCGCGCCCGTGAGCGAAACGCCCGCGGCCGCGAGGCGTCGCAACGCATCCGCAAGCGCCGCGCGCGTCGGATACACGAACGCCACGTGATACAGGCCCGTCGAGCCCGTCGGCGGCGCCGAACCACCCTTGCTCTCCCACGCGTTCAGCCCGATGTGGTGGTGATACCCGCCCGCCGAGAGAAAGACCGCGTCGCGCCCGTATCGCTGCGTGACCTCGAACCCGAGCACGTCGCGGTAGAAGCGCAGCGACCGCTCGAGGTCGGCAACACGGAGATGGATGTGCCCGACGCGGACGCGCGGGTCGAGCGGTTGTGGTGCAGGCGAGTGCGCTGGAGTCGGCATGATTTCGTGGTGTGAGCGGCGCCGTCGATCGATCAGACGAACTTCGCGTACGGATGGAAGCGGAAGCGATTGTGCGGGTCGACCTGCCGCTTCGTCGCCTTGATCATCGCCGCCATCTCCTCGGTGCCGAAGATCACCGACGCCACCGCGCTGCGGTCGGGATCATCCGGCTGCGAGTGCGTGCCGCTCAAGTCGATCGAGAGCTCGCGCACCGCGCGGCCCTTGTCGACGACGCGCTTGGTGAGATCCGCGATCGCCGCGCGCTCCTCCGCCGACTTTCCCTTCGCGTCGTAGATCGTGATCAGGTCGAGGAAGAACGCGTGGTGGCAGTTGCCCGTCGGCAGCTTGGTGCCCGACATCGCGGCGCCGCCGAGCGCGCGGATCTCGACGATCGACATCGCGGCCTCGTCGAGCGGCGC
>CAITDI010000129.1 GCA_903891095.1 uncultured bacterium
CGCACGCAACGCGCCCGCCGCGCGCGCCGCCGCGGCCCGCGCCGCGCTCGTCGCCTTCCGCCCGCGTCTCTCGCGCGCGATGCAGACGCAGCTTGCGCACGCGCGCCTCGCCGTCGCCAGCCTCGAGCGCCGCCTGCGTTCGGCAGGCCCCGAGGAAACGCTCAACCGCGGCTACGCGATCGTGACCGGCGCCGACGGCGCGCTCGTCCGCAGCGTGGCCAACGCGCCCGCCGGCGCCAAGCTCGAAGTCCAGCTCGCCGACGGATCGATCCCCGTCCGCGTCGAGCCGTCCGCCACTTCCGCCAATACTCCCACCAATCCGCCACGCCCCGCGAACTGACGCGCCCGCTCCCAGGAACACCCCATGGCCAAGAAGCCCGCATCCACCGACTCCACGCCGAGCTCCACCGCAAGCGCCGGCCTCGACCCCGCCATCGCCGCCCTCGGCTACGAAGACGCCGTCCAGCAACTCGAACGCCTCGTCGAGTCGATCGAGTCGGGCGATGTCAGCCTCGAAGCGAGCCTCGCCGCCTACAAGAAGGGCGAGCAGCTGCTCCGCCACTGCAAGGGTCTGCTCGATCGCGCCGAACTCTCGGTGCGCGAGCTCTCGCTCGCCGACGCCGAGCAGGGCGGCTGAATCGCGCAGCACGCGCGCGCTCATCCTCCCCACGCCAAAACGCCGAAACAGCCCGGCCCCGACTCTGAAACCGAGCCCGACCCCCGAACGCGATGCAGTCGTCCGACCTGAACTTCCAGCTCATCCAATGGGCGCCGACCTTGATCGGCGCGGTGTTCGTGTTCCTGTTCGGCGCGTGCGTCGGTAGCTTCCTCAACGTGCTCGCGTGGCGCCTGCCGACCGGTCAATCGGTCGTCACGCCGCCGTCGCGCTGCCCGCTCTGCGGCCACGGCCTGCGCTGGCAGGAGAACTTCCCGATCATCGGATGGTTCCTCCTCGGCGGTCGCTGCAAGGCGTGCAGGTCGAAGATCAGCTTCCAGTACCCCGCGATCGAACTCCTCGTCGCCGTGATCTTTGCGGCGGCGTACCTCATGTTCTACGGGCCGATCGACCGCATGGAAGGGCACATCTTCCACGACGCCGCCAGCCCATGGTGGCACCTGCAGGGGTTCTCGCGATCGTGGCCTGCGTTCGCGCTCGTTCTCCTGTCGATGGCCGGGCTGATCGCCATGACCATCGTCGACGCCAAGACCATGCTCATCCCGGTCGAGATCCCGACCGGCGTCACGATCATCGCGTTCACGGGTTGGCTGGTGCAGGGCTTCATGCCCGAGTCGCGCGCGCTCCGCGAGGATGTGCCGATCCCGGTCGCGAGCTGGACCGTGACCTTCGCCTGCATCGGCATGCTGCTCGGTCTCGGCGTCTCGCGCTGGCTCGTCGCGACGGGCCGCCTGCGCCAGAGCTTCTCCGACTGGAACGACTATGTGAAGGACGGCGACGACGGCAGCGCGTATCCCCACGCGCGCCGCGAGATGCTCGCCGAGATCGCGTTCCTGCTGCCGGGCCTTGCGGGAGCGGGAGTTGCGTGCGTGATCGCGGGCGCGCTCGGCTACACGTCGACCGAAACCGTCTGCCAGCCGATGACGCTCCTCGGTGGCTCGATGCTCGGCTGGATCGTCGGCGGCGCGCTCGTCTGGGGCGTGCGCATCTTCGGATCACTCGGCTTTGGTCGCGAGGCGATGGGCCTCGGCGATGTCCACCTGCAGGCCGCCGTCGGCGCCGCGTTCGGGTGGAAGGTCGCCGTGCTCGCGTTCTTCGTCGCGGTGTTCATCGCGATCATCTGGGCGGCGCTCGCGTTTGTCTTCCGTCGCTTCTCGTCGGTGTTCAGCCGCGAGCTCCCGTTCGGTCCGCACCTCGCGGCGGCGGCGATCCTCTTCGTGATCGCGCGCGGTCCGCTCGTCGAGGTGATCGACGCGTTCGCGCGCACCATCGAGCACACCGTCGGCAGCGTCGCGGGACCGCTTCCCGGCGACGGCGAAAATCGCGCGCACATGCCGCCCGCGCAACTTGCACGTCCGCGCGATCGGCGTTGAAATGCGCCCGCGCTGTTCGCCACGCTGGAGACGGATCTCCGGTCGACTGCGCCGCCTCTCTTGGAAGGGATGCCCGTTAATGCAAGGCAAGATGCAAGGCAAGATGAATGTGTCCGTTGTTTCGTGCGCCGCGATGCTCGCGGTTGGTTCCATGCTCGTCGGCTGCAACACCGCGAAGAAGTCCGAAGTCGCGCTCCTCAAGGAGGAGAACTCGCAGCTGACCATGAAGCTCGAGGAGACCAACACCGCGCTCGAAGGCGCGCAGCAGGATCGCCGCCGCCTCGAGGAAGAGAACGCCAAGCTCAAGGCCGCCGCCAACGAGAAGCCCGTTGTCGCCACCACCGAGACCGCGCCCGCCGCGAAGCCCGAGCCCGTCGTCGACATGGGTCCTGACGTCACCGTCGAGCACCGCGATGGCGCGCTCGTCCTCACCATCGCGAGCGACGTGCTCTTCGACTCCGGCAAGGCCGCGCTCAAGCCGAACGCGAAGAAGACCCTCGACCGCGTCGTCTCCGAGATCAAGAAGAAGTACCCGACCAAGCCGCTGCGCTTCGCGGGCTTCACCGATCAGGATCCGATCAAGAGCAGCGACTTCAAGACGAACTACCACCTCGGCTTCGAGCGCGCGTTCAACGTCGGCCAGTATGTCGTGACGCACGGCATCGACAAGTCGCTCATCGAGTACTCGTCGTACGGCCCCGAGCAGCTCAAGAGCTCGAAGAAGCAGTCGCGCCGCGTCGAGATCGCGATCGTGAACGCCGACAACTGATCGCCGCTCCTCGCGCGACAGGCATCCGCAATCTGCATCAAGAACACGGCCCCGCGCAAGCGGGGCCGTGTTTCTTTCGTTTCGTTTCGTTCGTCGATCAAGCGCTTGCGCGCCGGGTCACTTCGAGAAGAGCTCGACTCCCAGGCCTTCCGCGCGAATCTTGTCGAGCAGCAGGTTGAGCTTGGCGAGCGCCTCGTCGAGCCGCTTAGCGGAATCGGCGAGACCTTCATACAGCGCGGGATCCTGCATCATGCGGCCGACCGTGCCCTTGCCGGTGCGCGCGGCGGCGACCGTCAGCTCGAGCTCCTGCAGCGTCGCGCTCGCGCGGTCAAGCACGGGCAGCGCGCTCGCGCGCAGGCTTGCGGCATCGCTCGCGAGCGAATCGGCGAGCGTGCCGATCTTGTTCGCAGTCACGTTCGCGTCGCGCATCAGTTCGCTCGCGCCGTGCGCCGCGTCGCGGATGTCGGTGCGCATCTGCTCGTCGTCGAGCCAGGTCTTGGCGCTCTTGAGCGTCGCGTCGGCCGACGCAAGCGTGTCATTGAGGCGCTTGACCGCGGTGCGGATGCTGTCGGGGCTCGGCTGCTGCCCATCCGGCGGAGCCTGCACGAGTTCGTTGAGGTTGTGCGCGAGCTTCTGGATCTCGGCAAAGCCTTCCATCAGCGGCGTCATCTTCTGGTCGAGCGACTCCATCAGGCGCGCCTCGATCGGCTGGACCCGTCCGCGCAGGATCGTCTCCTTGTCGCGCGGATACGTGCGCGGCGGAACCGCAAGCGGCAGGGCCGCCGTCAGCTCGAGCCGTGCGCCGCTGCCGAGCAGCGAGGCCTGGATCGTCGGCGTGCTCGGATCGGGTACGCGCACTTCCTGGTTGATCGCCGCGGTCACGAGCACCGGCTGCGACGCGTCGCCCCAGAACTCCACGCGCTCGATCGCGCCGATCGGCACGCCGTTGAGCGTGACGAGGCTGCCGCGGCGAAGTCCGCCCGCGTCGTTGAACGCGACCTTCATCTGCCAGCGCTGCGCGAACATCGGCTCGAACTCGCCGAACAGGAACAGCAGCGCCGCCAGCGAGCCCAATGCTCCGATGGTGCAGAGTCCGACCATGACATTGCGCACTCGTTCTCTCATCGCGTTCCTCTCGCTGACTTGTTGACGCGGCTCGCGCCGCGCACGCCTGTCGTGTCCGACTGGATCCTCTCCGACGGGATACTGGCCTTCACTCCCAGCCTCGCATCCCGCCGTCGGTGTCGCGCATGCCGGTACCGACCGCGCGGATCGCCTGCAGTTCCTCTTCGCTCGCCTCGCCGCGGAGGAACCGCTTGACCACCGGGTCGGTGGCGTTGCGGAACTCCTCGGGAGAGCCCTCGAGGACGACCTTGCCCTCGTGCAGCATCACCATGTGATCGGCGACCTTGAACGCGCTGGCGAGATCGTGGGTCACCACGATACTCGTCACATCGAGCTGCTGCTTGAGCTTGAGGATGAGTTCGTTGATCACGTCCGAGCGAATGGGGTCGAGTCCCGTGGTCGGCTCGTCGTACAGCACGACCTTCGGCCGCAGCACGACGGCGCGCGCGAGTGCGACGCGCTTCTGCTGGCCACCGGAAAGTTCCGCGGGGTAGCGGTGGTAGGTGTGCTCGAGGCCCACGAGCCGGAGCACGAGCCGCACGCGCGCTTCCTCGTCGTAGGCCTTGCCGCGGCGCATCTCGCGCAGCGGGAACGCGATGTTCTCCGCAACGGTCATCGAGTCGAACAGGGCGCCGTGCTGGAACAGCACGCCGAACTCGCGGCGGATCGGCCCGAGCTTGCGCTCCGAAAGCAGGTCGATCTGCTCGCCTTCGTAGAACACGCGGCCCTTGTCGGGCCGCAGCAGTCCGATGAGATGCTTGAGCATCACGCTCTTGCCGCAGCCCGACGGACCGAGCACGACCGTGGTCTTGCCGCGCGGGAACGAGAGCGTCACTCCGCGCAGCACGCGCTGGCGGCCGAAGCCCTTCACGAGCTGCTCGATCCGCACTGGCGCGTCGGTCTTGGAAGTTGGTCCCTCGGTCTCGGGCATCCCCGTATGATCGGCGCACCTATGGGTGCTCCGCAAGTCAGCAATTCCCTCACATCGACCGAGGCGCGTCCCGACCCTTGTCCCGAGCGTTGGCCTGCCGACTGGCCCGAGCGCTCCGCAGCCGTCTCCGTCACGCATGTCGGTCGCGTCTTTCAGGTCGAACGCCTGCAGCTGCCGCCCGAGGCCGACGGCACGCCAGGCATGGTGAGGGATGTTGTCCGCCACCCAGGGGCGGTGACCGTGATCGCCGTTCGCGAGGATGGCGCCGGCCGAACACCCACTCTTGTGCTCGTGCGGAACCGCCGCGTCGCCGTCGCCCGCTGGCTGCTCGAGTTCTGCGCCGGCAAGCTCGAGCGCGGCGAGGATCCCGCCCTCGCCGCCGCCCGCGAGCTCGAGGAAGAGACCGGCTACACCGCCAGCCACATCGAGAAGGTGGGGGAGTTCTTCACTTCCCCGGGCTTTGCCGACGAGATCATGCACGTGTTCGTCGCCACGGGCCTTCGCCCCGTGCCGCAGCGGCTCGAGCCAGGCGAGGTGCTCGAAGTGGTGGAGATGCCCGAGGAATCGCTTGTCTCTGCCATCGCCAGGGGCGAAATTCTCGACGGAAAGACGCTGGGGGCCTACCTGCTCTGGTCGATGAAGCGGGGAATCGCTAGCGGAGGATCTCGATGAGCGCGTGGGACGATGCAGACGAACGCTCCCGTCCCGCCGGCTTCGGCGGCGACTGGCGAGGCGCCAAGCCAACCTTTGACGACCCCATGTCGTGGGCCTTTCCGGTCCTGCGCGTGGCGGGCATCACGGTGCGCCTGCATGTCTTCTTCCTCGCGTTCGTTCTCGTGGTGCTCGCCCGGGCGGCCAGCAAGGCGCCAAGCGGGAGCGTCGGCGTGCTGCCCGCGCTGCTCGGTCTGGTCGCGCTCTTCTCCGTCATCCTGCTGCATGAGTTCGGCCACTGCATCGCCTGTCGCGCGCGCGGCGGCACGGCCGACGAGATTCTGATCTGGCCGCTCGGCGGACTCGCCACCTGCACGCCTCCCGAACGCGCCGATGCGCACTTCTGGACGGCGGTCGGCGGTCCGCTGGTGAATGTCGGCATCATCGCCGTGCTCACGCCCTACCTGGCCTGGCAGTCGGGTCACTGGTGGGGGCTCGCGATCCCGAATCCGTTCGACCTCGCGGGCATGATCCAGGGCGCCGACTTTGGCGAGGACCTCGCGGGCTGGGCCAAGATGTTCTTGGTGCTCACGAACTTCGTCGCGTGGGTGCTGCTGCTCTTCAACTTGATCCCGATGTTCCCCCTCGACGGCGGGCGCATCCTGCAGGCGGTCCTTTGGGGGCGCATCGGATACGCCAAGTCGATGCGCTTCGCCTGCCGCGCGGGACTGATGGGCGCAGTCCTCATCGGAATCGTCGCGCTGGTCTACGACAGCACCACGCTGCTGGGAATCGCGCTCTTCGGCGGAATCGTGTGCTTCTCGACCGCTCGGCACCTCGAGTACGAGCGCGACTTCCTCGGCTTCGAGCCCGATCCCGCGGAGCTCGCGGCGATGGAGGAGGAGATCGACGAGCCGTCTCCGCGCGCGATCAGGCAGTCCGCCGCGACCAAGCAGTCCGCCGCCAAAGATCGAGAGAAGGATCGAGAGAAGGATCGAGAGAAGGGCCGCGCGGACGAAAACGAGGCGGAGATCGACCGCATCCTCGACAAGATCGCCCGCTCCGGCATCGAGAGCCTGAGCGACGCCGAGCGCGTCGCGCTCAAGCGCGCGACCGATGAGAAGCGCGACCGAGAGAACGGCAAGCGTTGATGCGCGCGCGCTGAACGCCGCTGCCAAACTCCCTACACTCCGCGAATGGGTCTTGCAGATCGCGACTACACGCGCGTCAACAGCGCAGCGCCAGCCGGAAGGCGAGGCGGCTTTCTCCGAGGGGGCTTTCTCACCGGACGACTTCGTTCGCTCTCACCGCGCGGAGGTCCGTCGGCGAGCATCGTGATCATCGCGGTCTGCACGCTGGTGTTCTTCCTCGACATGCTGCTGCCCAGGCAGTTCGTGCAGAGCGGACCGTGGCGCGCCGCGCCCGCGGTGCATGCGCGCATCCGCGCGATCGACGCGCTGACCCCGCCGGCCGACCGCGAGATCGAGCGTCTCATCGCAATGGGCGATTCCGCGCGGGCCGACCAGCTCCGCGCCGAGCGCGCGCAGGCGCAGACCGAACGGCTCCGGCTCCTCCGCATGGAAGAAGACGCCGAGGCCGCCTGGATGACCCGGCTCGCGCGGCGCGACTTTGTTCTCAACTTCGTGCGCGGCTCCGACGGCGACATGGTCGTGGCGCTGGACCCGAAGCTCGGCGCGAGCGTGGACCCGCTCGCCGTCGCGTCGGCCGACTCGGTCGGCCCCATCCGCAAGTGGCTGCAGTTCACCACCGCGCAGGCGCTCTGGGTGCCCGCGCGCTGGGGACTCGCGCAAGGGCTCGAAGTGTGGCGTTTCGTCGGCTACGGCCTGCTGCATGTGAACTTCACGCACTTGTTCTTCAACATGGCGGGCCTGTTGGTCTTCGGCCCGATCGTCGAGGCTGCGTTCGGACGGCTGCGCTTCTTCGCGGTGTTCCTGCTCGCGGTCGTGATGGGCGCGCTGACGTACTTCATCCTCAATGTGCTCGGGCTTGTCGTGCTCGGCGCGAGCGGCGGCGAGTTCGTTGTGCCCGGGCTGCTGTTCAACAACGCGTACCTCCCGCTGATCGGGGCGAGCGGTGGCGTGTACGGCGTGATCCTCGCCGCGGCGTGGCTGCGGCCCGAGGAGGACATCATGCTGTTCTTCTTCTTCCCGATCCCGATCCGCTACTTCGCGCTCGCGCTGATCGGCATCGCCGTGCTCGCGCTGATCCAGAACGGCCACAACGCCGGCGGCGAGGCCGCGCACCTCGGCGGCGCCATCGCGGGCTGGTGGATCGCGCAGCGGCCGCATCTGCTCGACGACTTCTTCCCGGTGTTCCAGCGCTTCAGCGGTACGCGCGTGCCGCGTCCACGCCCGCGCGGCGCAGCGGGCAACGCCGATGACATCGCCGAGATCGACCGCATCCTCGACAAGGTCCGCGACAACGGACTCGCAAGCCTGAACGAGCGCGAGCGCGACACGCTCCGCAACGCCACCGACGAGCGCAGGAAGCGCGATGGCAAGTAGCGCGCGTTCGCCCATCACTTTCGAGATCAGCGCGCGATCGCAATCGACGCGCGCGCGCCTCGGCCGCGTGACCACTCCGCACGGCTCGTACGACACGCCCGCGTTCATGCCCGTCGCGACCGCGGCGACCATGAAGGGCCTCACGCCCGCGCAGATCGAGTCGACGGGCTCGCAGATCATCCTCAACAACGCGTACCACCTGATGCTGCGCCCCGGCGCCGAGCGCGTCGCGCACTTCGGCGGCTCGCACAGCTTCATGCGCTGGAACAAGCCGATCCTGACCGACTCCGGCGGCTTCCAGGCCTGGTCGATGACCGAGGGCACGAAGCTCACCGAGGAGGGCGTCGAGTTCCGCTCGTTCGTCGACGGCTCCAAGATCATGCTCTCGCCCGAGCGCTCGATCGACGTGCAGAACAAGATCGGCGCCGACATCATCATGGCGTTCGACGACTGCCCGCCCGCGCTGCGGCCGGAGAAGGACCTCGCCGACCCGCAGCTCTCCCGCAAGCGCCGCTCGAAGCCCGAGGATCACCGCAAGCGTCTCGAAGAGGCGATCGACCGCACGGCGCGCTGGCTCGCCCGCTGCATCGCGGCGCACGCGCGCAAGGACGAGCAGGGGCTCTTCGGCATCGTGCAGGGCGGCACCGACCTCGAGCTCCGCCGGCGCTCGGTCGAGCAGATCTGTTCGTTCGACCTGCCAGGATTCGCCATCGGCGGCGTGGCTGTCGGCGAGAGCCCCGACGAGATCCACCGCACCGTCGCCGAGGTCGCCCCGATGCTGCCCGACGCCAAGCCGCGGTACCTGATGGGCGTCGGCTACGAGCGCGACATCGTCGCGGCCGTCAAGGCAGGCGTCGACATGTTCGACTGCGTGCTCCCCACCCGAAACGGGCGCAAGGGCTACGCCTTCACCCCGACGGGCGCGCTCCGCATCCGAAACGCCCGCCATACCCTCGATCCGACCCCGATCGACCCGACCTGCGACTGCCTCGCCTGCGGGGGCGGCTTCTCGCGGGGGTACATCCGGCACCTCTTCATGGCCGACGAGATGCTGGGGCCAACCCTCCTAAGTATCCATAACATCCGACACTTCCAACGCCTGATGGTGGACATCCGCGCGATTATTCGGCATGATGCGTGGCTTGACCTCGAGGCGCGCTGGCCGGTGCTCCGTGCGACCAGCAGCTCCGAGGACAAACCCGAAGACGCCGAGCCGACCCAGTCGCCCGGCTGAAGATCCCCGCAGTGTTGGCGGATCGCGACGGGCGATCGAGTCGTGACCAGTACATCCGGGCCGGCGCAAGCAGTGAAGCCGATCCGACCACATCAAACCGAGGACAGATGAACATGAACAATTTCATGAACCAGTTCACCATCGCGCAGAACGACGGCCCCGGACTCCCGGGCCAGGCAGCGGCTCCCGCAGCCGGCGCGACCACCGGTGCTCCTTCGACCGCGCAGGGCGCGCAGCAGCAGCCCGCCGGCAGCAACATGATCATGCTCGTGATGTTCGGCGTGCTCGCCGCGCTGATCATTTCCTCCATGCTCAGCGGCCGCAAGGAGAAGAAGAAGTTCGAGGAAATGCTCTCGAACATCAAGAAGCACGATCAGGTCCGCACCACCGGCGGCATCATCGGCAGCGTCGTCGAGGTCAAGCCCGACGTCGTCGTCCTCAAGGTGGACGAGAACTCCAACACCAAGATCACGGTCGTCCGTGCATCGATCGCTGCAGTCATGAAGGAAACGACCACAGGCGTCGCCTGAATCGTCCGATCAATCGCAGCCCCTTAAGCCGCGCCAGCAGGATGCAAGCGCGTTGTCAGCGACCGAGAACTGGAATAGCACATGAAGAATCACTGGATCAAGCTCCTCTTTGTCGTCGCGATCACCGCGCTCTGCGCATGGGTAGTGAACGTGAAGGGCACCCGTCTGGGCAAGGACCTCAAGGGTGGCGTCAGCCTCGTCTATTCGGTCAAGACGATGTCGACGCAGCCGGCCGATCAGGTGATCGCGCAGGTCATCGAGGTGCTCAAGCAGCGCGTGAACCCGCAGGGCGTGCTCGACATCAGCATGCAGCCGCAGGGCACCGACCGCATCGAAGTGGTGATGCCGCTTCCGTCGGACGAAGTCCGCGCGCTCCAGCTCGAGGCCAAGAAGCGCGTCGAGGACTTCCTCGCCAAGACGCAGCTCTCCGCGGCTGATCTCGACGCAGCGCTTGCGTCGGGCACCGCAGCCTCGCGCTTTGCCAAGCAGAACCCCGCCGTCGCGGATCTCGAGTCCGCATGGCAGGCGCTCGGCGCCGCGCGCGCGGAGCTCAGTGGTCTCCAGTCGTCCAACGCCGCCGCCGACAAGATCGGCACCGCCGAGGACAAGCTCGTCGCAGCCGAACTCCGCTACGAGAACCTCCGCGGCAGCGTGCTCTCGCGCACGCTCGCTCCGGCCCGCCTCGTCAAGGCGCTCGAACTCTCGAACATCCCGATCCAGGTCCGCAACGCCGAAGGCGTGGTCATCATGGGCGCCGATGGCAAGCCCGAGCTCGGGCCGAGCCAGCGCGAAAAGGAACTCGCGGCGATCAAGAAGGACTTCCCGACGCTCGCTTCCGAGCTCGATGAACTCGTCGGCGCGAACGACAA
Source organism: uncultured bacterium (assembly GCA_903891095.1). Classification (GTDB taxonomy): domain Bacteria; phylum Planctomycetota; class Phycisphaerae; order Phycisphaerales; family SM1A02; genus QWPT01. The sequence goes on from CAITDI010000129.1 coordinate 10,684, forward strand.
GTACCTGTCCAAGCGCACCGGCCTCGATGACCCGCAGGACCTCATCCGCCTCATGCGCGGCGCAGGCGTGCTCGACTTCCGCATCGCGGTGAGCGCGAGCAATCCGCAGGGCGTCAACCCCGAGCAGATGCGCCGCGACTTCGCGGTCAAGGGCCCGCGCTCCGGCGAGACCGGCACCGCGCGTTGGTTCCCGATCAACGATCTCAAGCAGTGGTACGAGAAGCCCGCCGAACTCGAGCGCCTCCGCGCCGACCCCGCTGGCTTCTTCGCCGCGCGCAACCTCGTCGCCGCTGAGTTTGCCGGCGAGATCTACGTGCTCCTCTACGACTCGCCCGCGAACGCGATGACGCATCGTGACGGCGCGAACTGGGGTCTTACGAATGCCTACCGCACCGTCGACCAGCGCCTCGGCGCCGCGGCCGTCGGCTTCCAGCTCGATCAGAACGGCGGCCAGCGCATGGCCGCGCTCACTGGCGCGCACGTGGGCGAGCCGATGGCGATCGTGCTCGACGACCAGGTTTACAGCGCTCCGCGCCTCAACAGCACCATCTCCGACTCGGGCGTCATCACCGGCCAGTTCAGCGACGCCGAGATCGCGTACCTGATCCGCGTGCTCACCGCGGGCAGCCTCGAGGCCAAGGTCTCGAGCGACCCGATCTCCGTCAGCATCCTCGGCCCGTCCATCGGCGCTGAGAACCTCGGCAAGGGCTTCCAGGCGATGCTCCTGTCGGTCACGCTCGTCAGCCTGGTGATGCTCTGCTACTACTTCATCACCGGCTTCTTCGCCGACATCGCGGTGGCGATCAACACGCTCATGATCTTCGCGATCATGGCCATGATCGACGGCACCTTCACGCTGCCGGGTCTTGCAGGCATCGCGCTCAACGTCGGCATGGCCGTCGACGCGAACGTGCTCATCAACGAACGCATCCGCGAAGAGCTTGAAGCGGGGCACCCGATCAAGGTCGCGGTCGACCACGCGTACAAGCGCGCGCTCCGCGCCATCATCGACGGCAACGTCACCCACCTCATCGCCTGCATCGTGCTCTACAAGGTCGGCGCGACCGAAGTGAAGGGCTTCGCCCTCACCGTCTCGATCGGCGTTCTCACCACGCTGTTCACCGCCATCTGGGTGACCCGCGCGATGATCGACACCGCGCTCGCGCTCGGTCTCAAGCACCTCCCGATGCTCCCGACGACCGTTCCGGCCGTGGCCCGCGCGCTGCGTCCGAACGTCGACTGGATCCGCATCCGCACCGCGCTCTGGACGTTCAGCGGCGTGCTTGTGCTGGCCTCGATCGGCATCGTGTTCTATCGCGGCAACGACATGTTCGAGACCGAGTTCCGCGGCGGCGTTGCCATGACGCTGTCCACGCGCGAAGCCAAGGCCGGCGAGGCCGCGGCCCCTGACAATCACCGCGGGTTCACCCGCGTCGAGGTCGAGGAGCGCGTCCGCAAGATCGGTGAAGCCGCCAAGGACGACCTCGTCGTCGCGCAGCTCGCCAACGCCAACGTCCTCACCGTCGGCGAAGAGACCAAGGACGGCCTCGCGTCCAAGTTCCAGATTCGCGTCGGCAACCCGCCGAACATCCCTGCGGACTTTGACGAGACCCGCATCTCCCGCGACGTCGTCTCGGCGATCGTGAAGGACTTCGCCACCGACCTCGACGTCCGCCTGCCGCTTGAGTTCAAGGGCGCGGACGCCAAGGAACACGCCGCCTTCACCCATCCGCTCGAGAAGGCCCTCGTCGGCGCGTCCGTTGGCCGCACCGAGGCCTCCAAGGAGCCGGTCGGCGAGTTCCGCGGTGGCGTCGCCATCGTGATCGACAACATCAAGACCCCGGTCACCGCGACCGACGTGCTTGAGCGCGTGGCCCGCATGCGCGCCCAGCCCGACTGGACGGCGACGGCCAGCCGCAAGACCCGCGTCGTCGGGCTGTCGCCGGTCGACCCCGCACGCCCCGAGGGCCCGCAGACGGCTCTCGCGGTGCTCGTGAGCGACCCCGACATCAGCAGCTTCGAGGTCGACCTCGAGTCCTGGGACCGTGAACTGGCCTCGACCGAATGGAACCTCGTCCAGCAGGCGCTCACCCAGCAGGCGAGCCTCGACCAGGTGTCGGTGTTCAGCCCGGTCGTGGCGGAAAACCTCGCCGCTTCGGCGCTCGTGGCGGTCATCCTCGCGATGATCGGCATGCTCGCCTACATCTGGGTGCGCTTCGGTAGCTTCCGCTTCTCGACCGCGACCATCGTCGGCGTCGCCTTCAACGTGATCGTCAGCCTTGGCTTCCTCGCGCTGTCGATCTCGCTGGCCGGCACCTCGGTTGGCAAGGCGCTCTACATCGAGCAGTACCGCATCGACCTCAACGTCGTGTCGGGCATCCTGACGATCGTCGGCTACTCGCTCAACGACACCGTCGTCATCCTCGACCGCATCCGCGAGAACCGCGGCAAGCGCGCTTGGATCAGCCGCGACACCGTGAACCTGTCGATCAACCAGACCTTCAGCCGAACCATCCTCACCGGCGGCACCGTGCTCGTCACCGTGCTCGTCCTGATCGTGGTCGGTGGTACGGGCATCAGGCCGTTCGCCTACACCTTCCTCATCGGTCTGCTTGCAGGTACGTACAGCTCGGTGGCAATTGCTGCGCCCTTGGTGTACAGTCGCCGACAGGAAGAGGCAGAGCGCGCGAAGATGGCCATCGCGCCAGTCAGCGCAATGCCTCAGCCAGTGTGATCGATGTCGAGATGAACTTCGTCAAGAAGTGGATCAAGAGGTAGATCACGCGTCGCAGCTCACGTCGTTCGAGCGCGAGTTCACACACATTTCCACGAGTCATCGCCGGAACGGATGCCGGAGCACGAGACTCGTTCGCACTTGCGATACCGTCGCACTCAATCGAGCACCCCATGCCGACCGGTACCAAGATCGCTGCAATCGTTCTCGTCGTTCTCCTCGGAGCTGCAGGCCTCTACTTTGCCTTTGTTGCTCCGTCCACCCCTCACGCGACTGATGACCACAAGGAGAGTGGTCCTTCTTCGCTCAACGATTCGTCGAATCCGCTCACGCTGCCGCCCTCGGGTGCCAACGCGAACGGACTCGGAACCGGCACGACGCCGGGTGCTACGAATCCAACCGGCACTGCGACTGGCATGTCGAACCTCGAGCAGCTCGCGCGCAACAACGCGAACGCTGGCGCGGGCGTCGGCACGACCACTGGTGGCGTGAACACTGGCGTGCACACTGGCACGACGACTGGAACGGGATCGACCGTCTTCCCGCCGTCGACCACTCCGAACACGACCACTCCGAACACGAGCACTCCGAACACGGGCAACGGCGCGACCGCGCCCGCTGGCTCGACGGTCGGTAGCGGTGGAACGCCGGCAACCTTCAACGGCATGACGCGTTCTGGTTCGTCCATTCCCGGCGGCTCGCTCGCTGCGGGCGGCACGAACACGGGTGTCAACGGTGGAGCCACCACCGGCAACAAGAGCACTCCGGCCACCGGCTCGTCGACTGACACGGCCAGCAAGCCCGTCGTCGCCAAGAGCAACAGCGACGCGACCAAGACCACCGGCGAGCACACGCACATCGTGACCAAGGGCGAGACGTTCGCCTCGATCGCGAAGAGCGAGCTCGGCTCCGCTGGTAAGTGGGAGATGATCGCCAAGGCGAATCCCAACGTGAAGGCGGACGCGCTCAAGATCGGCACCAAGCTCCGTATTCCGAGCGCCGCCAGCGGCACGCTCGCTGCGGGCGACGGCAAGATCGAGCGCAGCTCGGGCAGCACGAGCGCGCCGGGCAAGGCGCTCGCTTCGAACGCTTCCACGAGCGGCACGACGAGCAGCACGACGAGCGGCACGACGTCCCACGTCGTCGCCAGCGGCGAGACCATGTCGTCGATCGCCAAGGCGATCTACGGCAACTCCAAGTTCTGGAAGGCGATCGCCAAGGCCAACCCCACGGTTGACCCCGACGCGATGAAGGCCGGTCAGAAGCTCAACATTCCGTCGAAGACCACCGTGGTCGGCGCCGAGAACGTCGAGCCTGCGTCGTCGCGCTGATTGGTTGCGACAAGCATCCAGTCTTTGCCCATGATGAACTCACCAAGGATGGCGCCTCACGGCGCCATCCTTGCTTTTGTCCGCTATCCTTCGCGGCTCATTTCCCGCCCAGATCCCGCAACTTTCGCAAAGAAGCACGCTCATGTCGATCAATGTCGTCCTCATCCCCGGTGATGGAATCGGTCCCGAAGTCGCGCAGGCAGCGCAGCGCGTGATCGACGCCTCCGGCGCCGACATCAAGTGGACCACCCGTCATGCAGGCGAGGCCGCGCTCGCCGCCGGCGAGAAGCAGCTCCTCCCGCAGTCGACGCTCGACCTCATCGCCGAGTACGGCGTTGCGCTCAAGGGGCCGTGCACGACGCCGGTCGGGACGGGCTTCCGCTCGGTCAACGTGCTGCTCCGCAAGACGCTCGACCTCTACGCGGCCGTCCGCCCGATCCGCAGCATGGCCGGCGTGAAGTCGCGCTACGAGAACGTCGACCTCGTGATCGTGCGCGAGAACACCGAAGGCCTCTACGCGGGCATCGAGAGCGAGATCGCCAAGGGCGTCTGCACGAGCACCAAGGTCGCGACCGAAGCCGCGTCGCGCCGCATCGCCGACTACGCCTTCCGCTACGCGCGCGAGCGCGGCCGCAAGAAGGTCAGCGTCTTCCACAAGGCGAACATCATGAAGCTGACCGACGGTCTCTTCATCCGCTGCGCGCGCGAGGTGCACGACGCGAGCTACCAGGACATCGCGTACGAGGAAGTGATCATCGACGCCGCCTGCATGAAGATGGTGCAGGACCCGACCAAGTACGACGTGATCCTCGCGGAGAACCTCTACGGCGACATCATGAGCGATCTCTGCGCCGGCCTCGTCGGCGGCCTCGGCGTGACGCCGGGCTCCAACATCGGCGAGAAGGGCGCGGTCTTCGAGGCCGTGCACGGTTCCGCCCCGGACATCGCAGGCAAGGGCCTGGCGAATCCGCTCGCGCTCATCATGTCGGGCGTGATGATGCTCAACTGGCTCTCCACGCAGCGCGGCGAACCGAAGTACCGCGACTGCGCGACGCGCATCCGCAACGCCTACGACCGCGCGCTGGCCGAAGGCACGACCACGCGCGATCTCGGCGGCAAGCTGAGCACGATGGAGTTCGCCGACGCGCTGGCCGCTCGGCTCTGACGCGACGTGCACGTCTCGTACCACCCGGACTACGTGATCCCGCTGCCGGAAGGCCACGCCTTTCCGATGCGCAAGTATCCGATCCTCCGCGAGAGGCTTCTCGCGGAGGGTCTGCTTTTTGAGGACGAGCTCCATGTACCCGGCGAAGTGGAGTGGGACACCGTCGCACTCGCGCACGACGCGTCGTATCTCGACAAGCTCCGCGATGGCACGCTGAGCGAGGCCGAGCAGCGCCGCATCGGGATGCCGTGGTCGCCCGCGCTCGTGCGACGCGCGCGGCTCGCGGTGCAGGGCACGATCGACGCCGCGCTCGCCGCGCTGGATTCGCCCGAGCGCATCGCCGCGAACCTCGCGGGCGGCACCCATCACGCACTCCCCGACGCAGGCGAGGGCTACTGCACGCTCAACGACGTCGCCATCGCCACGCGCTGGCTGCAGCGGGAGGGCTTCGTGTCGCGCGTCCTCGTGTGCGATCTCGACGTGCACCACGGCAACGGCACGGCGCAGATCTTCGCGGGCGACGAGCGCGTGTTCACGTTCTCGATGCACGGCGCGAAGAACTTCCCGATGAAGAAGCCGCCGTCCTCGCTCGATGTCCCGCTCGCCGATGGCGTTGGCGATGCGGAGTATCTCGCGTTGCTCGCGGAGCATCTCCCGCAGGCCATCGCGCGTGCGGAGCCCGAACTGGTGTTCTTCCTCGGCGGCGTCGACGTGGTCGCAGGCGATCGCTTTGGCCGGCTCGCGCTGACCGAAGGCGGACTCGCTGCCCGCGACAGCCTCGTGATCGAGACCGTCGCGGGCATGGCCATCCCGCTGTGCCTGGTGCTCTCCGGCGGCTACGCGCGCACGGCCGAGCGAACTGCCGAGCTGCACGCCTCGGCACATCGCGAGGCGCGGCGTTGGCTGCGCGCGCGCGGATTCCGCTGAGCGCACGCGCGTCGACGCGCGGCGAGGTCCGGGTCCGGCATCAACGCAGGTTCTCGATGTCCTTCAGCCGGTCGAGCGCGGTGCGCTGCGTCGGCGTGAGGGCGATGTCGTCGAGCCTCCGCGAACGCACGCGATCCGCAGCGGCCGCCGCAAGCAGCTGCGGCTCGCAGGAAAACCACGGGCAATCGGCCTCGCCCACCAGATCGCGCGCTTCCTGGATCAGTTCGGCGAGGACGTCCGTTTCCTCGTCGGAGCGCCCGTGCGCGTGGCCATTCCCGCCAGTGACCCATGTGGGTACTTGATGTGTGTGCTTCATCCGACAAGAGTCGCATTCAGCCGCGGGGATGCAAGCACGCCGACGCGGCTGGCGCGCCGCCGTCGCAGCGTCGCATCGCGAGGGCGCGTCATCCGTGAAAGGCGGAACCGCGCGCGACTGAGAACGCCTCCTGCGCGTGCCCCGCGTTGCAGCGGCGCAACATGCGCGCAACGCTGCATCCGACTTTCGCGTGCGATTACGGCGCTTCGTCGCTCACGGGCGCAGGCATCGTCGGCGTCTTGCCGTTGCCGCGGCCCGAATCGCTGAAGCCGATGCGCGTCGCAGCGCGGTCGGTGTCGACTTGCGCGCGCGTGCCGGGCCCTTGCGTCCAGCCCCAGGCCGAGTAGCGGTCGGCCATCTCGTAGCCGGTGGGGACCGCAAGCAGCGCGAGCGGCAGCGCGTCCTTGATGTCGGGGATGTTCGCGAAGCCCTTGATGCTCGTCGTGCTCGGATCCTTGACGGGCGCCTGCTGGCGCATGATCAGCGGATCAAACGGGATCCAGCCCATGTCGGGAAGGAAGAACTCGCACACAAAGCGGAACTGCACCGGCTCGCGGTCGCGGCGGCGCTGCTGGCCTTCCTGCAGGCAGTACACAATGCGCGACGGAATGCCGATCGATCGCAGCGCCGTCACGCAGGTCGCCGCGAGCTCGACGGGCGTGCCGCCTCCGGCGTCGATGCCGTACTGCCCGTTCTGCGAGAACGCCATGCCGCGCAGCGTGCCTTTCTGGCCGAAGACGCTTGTGGTCGAGCTGAACGACTTCCACTTGGGCAGGATCGCGAGCACCGCGTTCTTTGCCGCGAGGAACGGCGAGACCGAGCGCGGTCCGCCCTTGGTCGCGCCTTCTGCCAGCGCCTTGAGCGACGGATTGGCGGGATTGATGCCGACCTCCTGGTCGAGGAAGCGCTGCATGCCCTTCGGCCACTCGCGCGGCCATGTGGAGGTCATCGCCGCAGGCTCGTCGACATCGAGGTCCCAGCGCTGCACCTGGTAGTTCGTCTGCATCACCGCATCGCTAAAGGCGCCGTTGGCCACGGGGAAGTCGTACTTGAGGATGCCCTCCGCCGAGCCTCCGAGCTTGGTCAGCACGCGCGCGGGATCGACCGCGACAGTCTGTCCATCGAGCGTGACGCGCGTCGTGTAGTTGGAGAAGTCGGTGTCGCACCAGCTCGTGCGGATCATCACGGGGATGCCGATCGACGCGCGCGTCATCGTGTAGGCGGGACCGACGCCGTTGTTGGTGTTGGTACCGGCCGGGCGCGGCGTGTTGCCTTGCACGTTGAGCGCCTGCTGCTGGAAGAGCTCGACCTCGAGCCGGATGTCGTGGATCGCGGGATTGCGCCGCAGCAGGACGGGGCGCTTGGTCGAGACGGACTGCGCGAACGCGCCGGCTGCCAGGAGACCCGCGGTGGCGACGAGGAGGATGTTCGATGCGATGCGCTTCATGGTGCTCCGTAGATGGCGCGTGTCGACGCTTCTATTCCCGCGAAATCGCACGATCGTGCATCACGAGATCAGCGTCTTCATGCTGGCGGGGTCGAACCAGTGTTGCAGCGATCCGATGAACTGCGCCAGGATCAGGTTGATCATGATGATCGCGAGAAAGCTGACGACGAAGCTCTCCGTCGCCGCACGGCCGACGCCCGATGCGCCCGCGCCGCAGTTGAATCCCTTGTAGCAGCTGACCAGGCCGATCGCGAGGCCGAACGCGACGCTCTTGGCGACGCCGGTCATCGGATCCCACGCCGACACGAACTGCGCGGTGAAGTGCCAGTAGTCGGCGTTGGTCACGCCCCAGTAGCCCGTCACCACGAGCCACGCGCCGAGCGAACCGACGATGTCCGAGTAGATCGTGAGCAGCGGCGTCATGAGCACGCACGCCACGACGCGCGGCACGACCAGCGTGCGCACGGGGTCGGCGGCCATCGCGCGCATCGCGTCGAGTTGCTCGGTCACGCGCATCGAGCCGAGCTCGGCCGCGAGCGAACCACCGACGCGGCCCGCGAGCATGACGGCCGCGAGCACGGGGCCGATCTGCTTGGTGACGGACGCATTGATGATGCCGCCCATCTGCTGTTCCTGGCCGAGTGCCGCGAACTGGTCGTAGCTCTCGAGCGCGAGGATCATTCCGATGAACGCGCCGGTGATGGCCACGACCATCACGCTCGCCGCGCCGACCGCGTAGAGCGACGGTCCGATCTGCCGCCAGCGCAGCCAGCTCATGGGCTCGGTGATCGCGATGCGAAACGCAATCAGGCAGAACGACGCGAACCGTCCAAGCCCATCCAGGACAAGGACCGTCGATAGACCGAACTGCGTGACCACGTGCGCTGCGCGACTCATCGGAGTGTTATACGCGGGTCGCTCGCCGCCATGAGAAGCAGGGGTTCGGAATCGCCCGAACAGACGGTCGCGCCAAAAAGACCGGCGGCGGACCGAAGTCCGCCGCCGGGAAACTCACTTGACCAATCGGGTCGCCTTACGGGCAGGCGCCCCAGGCGCCGAGCAGCGCCGCGAGGTCGGCGGCATTGGTGGTGCCGTCGCCGTTGATGTCGCCACCAGCGCCGCCCCACGCGCCCAGGAGGGCCGCGAGGTCAGACGCGCTGACGAGGCCGTCGCCGTTGATGTCGGCGGGGCACGACGACGCGTACACGCAGTTGGTGTTCGCCGCGCTCGGGGTGTCCGCAGCCGGGTCGGTCAGCATGTCCTCGGGTCCGATCGTCCACGCGTTGGTGGACGGGCAGTACGCGAGCTGGCGCGGCGACTTCGGCGTCGTGCCGCTCGTATCGGGACCGACGCGGGTCGAGCTGTAGGCCCACTCCTGACCAGTCACCGGCGGGATGGTCGGATCCTTGATCACCGACACGCTGCTGACGATGCTCGTCCACGGGGTGATGTCGAGCACGCCGTCATCGTTGGTGTCGAGGTCTTGCTGCGCCGTGCCGGTGAAGCCGAACACGAGCATGTGGGTCACGTTGTCGTCGTTCTCGAAGCTGAAGGCGGGGTTGACCAGCCAATCAGCAGCGCCGCCGTTGAGCGTGAAGCCCGTGTGCGCCATCACGAAGAAGCCATCGGCCGCGACGCGGTGACCGCGCAGGTCGATGATCGTCTCGACGACGCCCGAGCCGCCCACGCCGTCGCCGATGACGATGTAGGTGAGGCCGTTGAGCAGCGTGTTGGGCGCTGCCACGAGCTCCGCGTATTCATCGTTGTCGATGCCGGGCTGATCGATGCGGATCTCGCTGAGCTTGACCGCCGGCGGGGCGCCGGGGGTGTAGCACTGCAGGGTGGCCGCCTCGGCGCAGGTCGCGTCCCAAGTCACTTCGCAGCAGGTGGGGTCGACGTTGCAGATCGAGTTGCAGCAGACGGCGTCCACGCAGCCGGGGTTGCCGTGCGCGATGAAGCAGCTGCCCGACTTCGGCTGACCGCAGGTGTTGGCAGCGGGGCAGGTCGTGTTGGCCGTGCCCGGGGTGCCGTATCCAGTCGGATCGGCCGGGTCGACGCGACCGACGCGCCAGTTGCCGTCGAGGCACTTGACCATGTGCGCGGGGAAGCCCGCGTACGCCGGTCCAACCGTGCTCGCGCTGTACACGCAGCGTCCGTCACCGGAGATCACGCCGAGGCTGTCGATCGTCGCGTCCCAGGGGGTCGAGTCGAGCGTGCAGTCGTCGTTGGCGTCGATGTCGGTGTTGAGGAGCCCCGTGAAGTTCCACACGAGGAAGTAGGTGACCGAGTCGCCGTTCTCGAGGTTCATCGAGCGGACGGCGTCCGGGGTTGCGAGCGTGAAGGTCGACTCGGCGATCAGGCAGATGCCGTCCTTCGGAATCGACACGCCGTTGAGCGAGATGATCGCCTCGATGTTGCCGTTGAGGCTGAGGCCGTCGCCGACGACGACGATCGAGACGCCGTTCAGGCTGGTGCCCGGGACGCCATTGATCTCGATGTACTCGTTCGGGTCGGTGGTCGAAGGCTCGTCCGCGCGGATCTCGTTGAACGAGAGGACCGGCGGCGTGCCAGCGGTGAGGCACGAAGTACGGGCCTGGTTCACGCAGGTCTGGTCCCACGCGGCCGTGCAGCAGATCGGGTCGACGACGCACACCGCGGTGCAGCAGGTGGTGTCAACGCAGCCCGGGGTGCTGTGGACCGTGTGGCAGTTCGCGCCGCCTGGACCGCAAGCGGTGCAAGCGTCGTTCGGGTCGCTGGGCGAGTCGGCAGCAGTGGCCGAGAGCGGATCGAACGCGCCGATCTGCCAAGTGCCAGACGGCGAGCAGCGGTAGACATGACCAGGAGCGAACGTGCCGTCGGGTCCGATGCGGACGCCGGTCGGCGCGTAGACGTACTCGTCGCCGGTCAGCGGCGGACGGTTGTCGTTCTCCACGATGGCGACGGCATCGGAGATGCTCGCCCACGGGGTGATGTCGAGGACGCCGTCCTCGTTGGTATCGAGGTCCTGGCTGAGCGTGCCGGTAAAGCCCTGCACGATCATGTGGGTGACGTTGTCGCTGTTCTCAAAGAAGCCAGCCGTGTTGACAGGCGTAATGAGGTTGTCGACCGTGCCGCCGACGTTGGGGAGCGTCGCAAACTGCGCGAACGACGCGAGGCCGTCCGAGCCGAGCGAGATGCCGGTGAGCGGCTTGACGAACTCGATCACGCCGTTGCGGGTCGCAGCCGTGGAGCCGTCGCCGATGACGATGTAGGTGTAGCCGTCGAGCGACTGGCCCGGGGCGCCCTTGATCTCGAAGTACTCGTCGGTGTCGGTACCCGTCTGGTCGATGCGGATTTCGTTGATGATGATGCCCTGCGGAACGCAGGTCTGGTTCGCAGCGCCCGGCGAGTCGACGCCGCCGAACGGATCGACGGTGCCGATCTGCCACTGCGACGTGTTCGCGCACAGCCAGGCCGCGGCGGGCTGCTGACCCGCGTCGGGGCCGACGGTGCTCGTCGAGTAGTAGTAGTCGGAGTTCACGCCATCGGGAGTCGCGGTCTGGATGACCGAAACGCTGCCGACGATCGAGGTCCACGGCGTGACGTCGAGGACGCCATCGTCGTTGGTGTCGAGCTTCTGACCGTTCGTGCCGGTGAAGCCGCGCACAAGCAGGAAGGTCACGTTGTCCGCGCCTTCGAGGTTGAGCGCGCGCGCCAGGTTCGGCACGCCGATCGACATCGTCGGCTCGCCGACGACAAAGAAGCCGCTCGACGCGATCGAGTAACCGGTGAGGTCGATGACCTCTTCGATGACGCCGTTCTGCTGGCCCGGCAGAGCGAAGTTGTCATCGCCGATCACAATGATCGAGACGCCCGAGAGCGATTCGCCCGCGGTGCCTGCGATCTCGATGTACTCATCGAGGTCGGCGCCCGGTTGTTCGAGGCGGATCTCATTCAGACGGAGTGGGGCGTCGGCCATCGCCATCGCTGCGCACAGCGAAGGAAGACAGAGAACGCTGGTAAGGGCCAGTCGGCGCATCGGGGCTTTGCTCCTGAACTTCGAATTGTGAAGGGGTGCGCTTCGCTGCTCTGGGCCGAGGGTCACGGGTTTTCCCAGCGACGCGCGTCGCGGGGAATCGGCCTGAACTCACGATCGCTGCCATCAACACACCCTGAGGGGCGGGGCGAGTCTAAGGGGTGCTTACCTGATGGCGAAGAGATTCGTCGGCAGAAGCCTTGTTTTGACCATCCCTGAACGTTCTTATTCGTTGCCTCGGCTTTCTTATCGTCCGATAAAACGGACGCATCTCAGGACCGCGCTGATTCAAGCCAAAAACAAGCCAGCGGGACCGAGTGGTCCCGCTGGCTCTCTTGCGTTCGTTCACCAGTTGGTGAGCTGATTACGGTGAGCTGATCACGGTGAGCTGATTACTTGGTGTTCTCGTCGGACGAGTTCGTCGACTTCGTCTCGATCGGAGTCGCGACGGTCGGCGCGGTCTGCGCCGCATCGGCCTCGTGCAGCGCGTTCTTCGGCATCGCGACGAGGTAGACCTCGACGCGGCGGTTCTGCGCGTTGCCGTTCTTCGCGTTCTCCGCGATCGGACGGTACTCGCCGTAGCCCGCGACCATGAAGCGGTTCTTCGCGACCTGGTCCTTCACGAGCTCGTCGCGCACGGAGATCGCGCGGTGAGCCGAGAGGTGCGTGTTGGTCGGGTGCAGCTTGAGCGTCTCGGGCTTGCTGATGCGCACGTTGTCGGTGTGGCCGACGACGCGGATCTCGAGGTCCTGAGCCGAAGCCTTGTTGAGGATCGCCGCGAACTGCGAGAGAACGGAGCTTGCTTCGCTCTTGAGCTTGGCGCTGCCGCTGTCGAAGGTCACGTCGCTCTTGAAGCGAACGAGGCCGGTCTCGGGATCGAACGAGAGGAGCTCGGAGTGCTCGGACGCGAGCGTCTGCAGCGCGCTGGTGACGTCGGCCGGCAGAGCGGTGGTGCCGATCTGCTTGATGAGGCCGTCGATCATCGCCTGCATCTTGGCGATTTCAGCCTCGTTTCCGCCGGTCTTCATCTGCGCGAGACGAGCCATCGCTTCGCCGAGCTGCTTGCGGAGCATGTCTTCGTTGGCGCGCGAGGTGTCCCACTCGTTCTGCATCTGAAGGAGCTGCTGCTCCTTCGCGCGGTACGCGGTCATGAGATCGTCGTACTGGTTCTGCGGAACGCAACCAGCGAGGGAGATGAGGGCGACACCGGAGAGAGCGATTTTTGCGAGGGGTGCAAGGCGCATGGCTTTCCTTACTTTGATTCGAGTACCTGAGTGGTCGAGGTGTTGACCGCGTATTAGAAATCGTCGCGCGCGTCCAATGCGGCGACGAACTTTCTCTTTGCAGGGGGTCCTGCGTGCGGCGGATTGTAATGATCCTGCAGCGGCGCGTGAGCATTGCCGCGGAATTCCCGCAGGCGGAGCCGAAGCGAGCTTGCGACTCGCCCTCAGCTCACGGCGATTCGGGCGGCCAACGCCTTGGGCGCGAACGCCTCGTCGAAGTCGAACACGGAGTTGAAGTCCTCGATCGAGTCGTCGGGCGACTTGTGGAGGCGGCCTTCCTGGATCAGCGCGTAGACGATCCGGCCGAAGTCCTCGGTGCGCACGATGTTCCAATGGCGGAGGACGCAGGGGGCGAGCATGCCAAAGCGGTCGATGGCGAACTCGCGCAGCCCGATGCTCAGCTGCTGGCCAGTGACATGACTCGTCTCGGCGGAGGGCAGGTCGGCGGCAAACTGCTGTCCGGCGGCGCGACCCGCCGTGTAGCTCAGCCCGTCCGCGACGAACTGGAACGCCGCCGGGGGGTAGCAACTCGACTGATCTGCGATCAGGAGCAGCGGGGAGTTGGACTGGGTCGTCGCCATGAGGAGAGAGCGAGTGTATCGGCTGACCCGCTGATTTCCTTCAAACGACGCGAATTTGCGGGCGGGTCGCGAAGGGCGGAGTTCCGCCTTCTGCTTCCGCACAGCACTCGGGCTTTCGCTACCTTCCGCGCATGGCACCAGACGGCACCAAGGACGCCCCGTCTTCGCAGCAGCGCCCGGCCCCGGCCGATCTGCGGTCGCTTCACCTCTGGCATCTCCAGCCTGTGCGCGATCTGCTTGTCATCGCTGCTGTTGCGGGCACGGTGTACGCCGGCTACGCGATGCGCACGGTGACCGTTCCGCTGCTGGTGGCGCTTGCGCTGGCGTATCTCTTCGAGCCGATCGTTTCGCGCGTCGCGAGCTGGCGGCGCATGAACCGTCCGCTCGCGGTGGGACTCATCCTCAGCGGACTCGGATTGGGAATGGCCATCGCACTGCTCGTGCTCGTGCCGCTCTCGGTTGGACAAGCGCTGTCGTTTGGCGAGAGCCTTCGCAGCGGCCGCTACGACACCGCGATTTCGCGCGTGGTCGCGCTGATGCCCGACGAGTACCGCGAGGATGTGCGCGCGTGGACCGACAAGGTCGTGCATCCGTCGTCCCGCAGCGAACCCCGCACTGAACCCCACACTGAATCACGCGACGCCGCTCCGCACGTCGAGCCCGACGGGCACAAGCCTGCGCCCGCCGAAGCCGCGCCGTCCACGCAGTCTCCCGCCGCGGAACCCGCGCCTTCGCGTGCAGCGACGGAGGAGCCGCCGACCATCCTCTCCGAGGTCACGCTCGACAATCCGCTGATCGCGCTGATCGGAACCGGCTCGCGCGAGGTCTATCTCTTCCTGCTCAAGGTGCTGCAGATCGGGCTCGTGATCTTCCTGATCCCGTTCTACTTCTACTACTTCAGCGTGTACTGGCCGTCGATCCTCGGCTTCTTCAGCATGCTGATCCCCGACGATCGCCGCGAGAAAGTTCTGGGGATCGTGCAGGAGATGGATCGCGCCGTCGCAGGCTTCGTGCGTGGGCGCATCGTGATCGCGGTCATCATGGGCGTGCTCATGGCGATCGGTTGGCAGATCTGCGGCGTGCCGTACGGAATCGTGCTCGGCATCCTCGCGGGCGCGTTTTCGATCGTGCCGTACCTCGGCGGCATCGCGCTGCCGTGCGCGATCGGCCTGCTGGTCGCGGATCAGTTCAGCATGGAGGAGAGCGCGCGCATGTCGCTGTGGGCGATGCTGCTCTGGCCGTCGCTCGTGTTCGTGCTGGTGCAGACGCTCGAGGGCTACGTGCTTACGCCCGTGATCGCGGGCAAGGCGACCAACCTCGATCCCGTGACGATCGTCGTGGCGATTCTCGCAGGCGGCTCGGTGGCGGGCGTGTACGGAATGCTGCTCGCGATTCCGATCGCGGCATGCGGCAAGATCGCGGCAAAGCGGCTGCTGTTGCCGCGCATCACGGAGTGGGCGCGAGGACGCGCTTCCGATCCGTTGCCGCTCGACCGAAGGTGAACGGACTTGACTGGACTGCATGGGCCGACCGCATGGCCGGCTTTGATTCGAACGGATGCGAACATGAAACTGAGCACACTTCTCGCTGGCTTTCCCCTCGACCGCCGCGATGGCAACGACCCCGACATCTGGAGCCTCTCCGAGGACTCGCGCAAGGTAAAGAACGGCGCGCTGTTCTTCGCGCGCGCGGGCACGAAGTCCGATGGACGCGCGTTCATCGCCGACGCCGTGTCGCGCGGCGCGGTCGCGGTGCTTGCGCCGAGCGGCAGCGGCCGGCCTGACGGCGTGCCTGCGAGCATCGCGTGGATCGAGGCGCAGGATCCCGCGCTCGCCGCGGCGCTCGTTGCGGAGCGGTTCTTTGGCAATGCGTCGCGCGCGCTCGACCTGATCGGCGTGACCGGCACCAACGGCAAGACCACGATCGCGTACCTCGTGCAGCAGCTCTTCGCGGGCGCGGGGATGCGGTGCGGACTCGTCGGCACGGTCGAGATCGACGACGGCCGCGAGCGCGTGCCGAGCCAGCTCACGACGCCGCCGGCGCTCGAGCTTTCCGAGCTCTTCGCGCGCATGCTCGAGAACGGCTGCCGCGCGGCGGCGATGGAAGTCTCGAGCCACTCGCTCGACCAGAAGCGCGTCGCGGGCCTTGCGTTCCGCACGGGCATCTTCACCAACCTCACGGGTGATCACCTCGACTACCACGGGACGATGGAGCGCTACGCGGATGCGAAGGCTGCGCTGTTCCGCATGCTCGACGAAGGCGGCACCGCGATCGTGAACGCCGACGATCCGTGGCACAAGTCGATGCTCTCGACGCGCGCGAAGGTGCTGCGCACGAGCATCGTCGATCCGAGCGCGGAGTGCCACGCGACCGTGCACCGCATGGGCCTCGAGGCGATGGACGTGACCTTCCGCGGTCCGTGGGGACTCATGGAGCTGCACCTGCCGCTCGTCGGCCGCCACAACGCGATGAATGCGCTGCAGGCAGCGGCCGCTGCGTGGTCGCGCGGCATCGACGGCGAGCGCATCGCCCGCGCTCTCACGACCTGCCACGCGCCGCCGGGACGCCTCGAGCCTGTGCAGGTCGGCGGCGCGGGGTTCAGCGTGCTGGTCGACTACGCGCACTCCGACGACGCGCTCGCGAACGTGCTGCGCGCGCTTCGCCCGACCGTGCCCGATGGCGGACGCCTGCGCGTCGTGTTCGGCTGCGGCGGCGATCGTGACCGCACCAAGCGCCCGCGCATGGCGAAGGTCGCATGCGACGGCGCCGACGAGATCATCGTGACCAGCGACAACCCGCGCACCGAGAATCCCTCGACGATCATCGACGAGATCCTCGCGGGCGTTCCTGATGGTGCGCGCGGTCGCGTGGCCGTCGAGAGCGACCGTGCGCGCGCGATCGCGCACGCCGTGTCCACCGCGCGCAAGGGCGACATCATCCTGATCGCGGGCAAGGGCCACGAGGACTACCAGATCATCGGCACCGAGAAGCGCAGCTTCGACGATCGCCGCGAGGCGGAAGCCGCGCTGCGCCAGCGTGTCGGTTCGTGAGTTTGCTTTCAATCCCGAGATTTCCGCGGAGTCCCGCATGGCCAGCGTCTATCGCGTGCATTGTCCGTCGTTCCAGTCGATCGTCCTCGCCACGCGTTGCCAGGTGATCGCGCGGCCCTCGGCCGATCCCTCGTCGCTCACCACCGACACGCGCGACGAGCTGCGCGGCGCGTGCTTTGTCGCGCTCCGCGGCGAGACGTTCGACGGCCACGCGTTTGTCGCCAAGGCCGCGCAGGCGGGGGCCGTGCTCGCGATCATCGAGCGCGAGCTCACGGGCGAGGAGCGCGCGGGCATTCCCGCCGACTTCGGCATCGTGCGCGTCGCCTCGACGCGCAAGGCGCTCGGCGCGATCGCGCACGCGTGGCGCCGCAGCCTGCTCAAGCTGCGCGTCGTCGCGATCACGGGCAGCGCGGGCAAGACCACCACGCGCCGGCTGATGGAGGGCATCCTCGCCGAGGCCGGCGTCGCGCACGCGAGCCCGAAGAGCTTCAACAACGACATCGGCGTGCCGCTCACGCTGCTGTCGACGCCCGACGCCGCGCGCTTTCTCGCGGCCGAGATCGGCATGAACCATCCTGGCGAGATCCTGCCGCTCACCGAGATCGCCGAGCCAGAGGGCGCGATCATCACGCTCGCGGGCCGCGCGCATCTCGAGGGCATGGGCTCGATCGAGGCGGTCGCGACGGAGAAGGCGTCGATCCTCGAGGCAGTTCCCCCGCACGGCTGGGGCGTGGTGAACGGCGACAATCCGCCGCTGATCGAGGCGGTCGAGCGGCTCGCCGAGTCGGGGCGCGGACCGACGCGCATCGTGACATTCGGCACGGGACCTGCTTCGGACTACCGCCTCGTCTCGCGCAAGCCGACCGACGGCGGGCAGGAGATCGAGGTGGCCTTCCCGATCGGCGCAGGTGGCTTTGAGGACGGCGAGCGCCGCACGCGCACCTACGCACTCCGCATGCCCGGCGAGCACAACGCGCGCAACGCCGTCGCCGCGATCGCCGCCGCCTGCGAGATGCGCCTCGACAACCGCTGCATCCGCGATGGCCTCGCCAAGGTTGCCGCCAGCGACATGCGCCTCGAGCGCCTCGAGATCGCCGACCGCGCCGTCTACAACGACGCCTACAACGCCAATCCCGACGCGATGATCGCCTCGCTGGGAGCCTTCGCCGAGATCGCCGCCGCCGCGCCTCGCCGCGTGGCGATCCTCGGCGAGATGCGCGAGCTCGGACCCGACGCCCGCGCCCTCCACGAGGAGGTCGGCCGCCACGCCGCCGCGAACCTCCGTCCCGCCGACGGCCTGGTCGCGGTCGGGCCGTTCGCCGACGCGCTCACCTCCGCCGCCCGCAAGGCGGGATTCGCCGGCGATTCGCTGCACGCGGTCGGCTACAGCGACGCGTTCGCCCTCGAGGCCGCGGCCCTGATTCCAAAGGGCACGGCCGTGCTCCTGAAGGGCAGCCGCGGCGCCCGCATGGAGCGTTTCGTCGAGCCGCTCAAGGCGGCATTTGCAGGCGCCTGACCGCAGGCTGAATGTGCAGTGGGCGGCAGGCATTTTCCGATACAGCGCGTTACGCGAATGCTCTATTACCTGACGAAAAGTTTCGAGGAATGGCTGTCGTCTGCAGGATGGCTCTCCGTGATCAAGGTGTTCACGCAGTTCCACTTCCGCGCGTTCGCGGCGCTCCTCTTCTCGTTCTTCTTCGTGATCCTGCTGGGACCGCGCACGATCGACCGTCTGCGTCGGCTCAAGGTCGGCGATCAGCCTGAGTTCTACAACGCCCAGCTCAACGAGATCAACGGCAAGAAGAAGGACACGCCCACCATGGGCGGCATCCTGATCGTCGGCGCGATCTGCGTCTCGACGATGCTCTTCGCCGACATCGTCTACTCGCAGTACGTCAAGCTCTCGCTGCTGGTCCTCGTGTGGCTCGCGGTCGTGGGCAGCTTTGACGACTGGCTCAAGCTCACCGCGGCGCGCCGCGCGGCCGGCACCCGCGAGGGTCTCTTCGCGTGGGAGAAGCTGCTCTTCCAGCTCGGCTGCGGCCTGCTGGTTTCGTTCTTCCTCTACCAGGCGGCGAACGGCAGCGAGAATCCCGCGGCCATCTCCCTCAACCTCCCGTTCCAGAAGACCTACCTGTCGGAGAAGCTCTCCGCCATCAAGCAGACCGGTCCTGACCTCAATCCGTCGGTGATCCTGCTCGGCGTGTGGATCTTCGTGCTGTTTGGCGGGCTGATGATCGCCGGCACCTCCAACGCGGTGAACATCGCCGACGGCATGGACGGCCTCGCCGCGGGAACCATGTCGATCTGCAGCATCGTGGTGATGGTGCTGTGCTACCTCGCCAGCAGCAGCGAGTTCGCGGGACTTCTGCTGGTTCCGTGGGTGCCTGGCGCGACCGAGCTGATCATCGTCAGCGGCGCGATGGCGGGCGCGTGCCTCGGCTTCCTCTGGTTCAACTGCAATCCGGCGCGCGTCTTCATGGGCGACACCGGTTCGCTGGCGCTGGGCGGTTTGCTTTCCTTCATCGCGGTGGCGATCCGGCAGGAGTTCCTGCTGTTCCTGATCGCGGGCATCTTCTACATGGAGCTCGCGAGCACGGCGCTGCAGGTCGGCTACTTCAAGTGGTCGGGCGGCAAGCGCATCTTCCGGTGCGCGCCGATCCATCACCACTTCCAGCTGGGCGGCTGGAGCGAGAGCCAGGTGGTCGTGCGCTTCTGGCTGATCACGGCGATCCTCGGCGCGCTGGCGATGGCGACCATCAAGATGCGTTGATGCGAATGGCTTGATTCCTGCGCTGGGATTCCTCGCCAGTCCGCGCGTGCTCGCATACCCTGCGGCGAATGCTTGGCACTGGCGCCAAATCATCATCACGATCCCGTGCTGCAAATCACGGCGGCTCGGTCGCGCGGTCGGATCGGCGCACCGTATGGCTCGGCTTGACCGCGCTTGCGATGCTGCTGGTGCTCTTCGCGCAGGTCGCGCGACTCGCGGTCGCCGAGCATCAGAAGCACTTGGCCAACGTCGAGCGGTTTCTCGTCGAGAGCACCTGGCTGCCTGCGAGCAGAGGACGCATCCTTGATCGCAACGGACAGGTGCTCGCGCAGGACCAGACCTCGTGGGACGTGCTGCTGCAGTACGACGCGATCTACGGCAGCTGGGCGCGCGTGCAAGGCCGCAAGGCTGCGCTGAAGGAAGTTGGTCGCACCGCCTGGCTCGAGCTTTCGCCATCGGCGCGCGATGCCGCGATCGACGATCACGAGCGTGACTTCCAGGATGTGCTCGACGGGATCTACGCCGAGATCGTCGCGGAAGGGCATCTCACGCCCGATGAGCTCGCTGCGCGGCTCGACGCGATCATGACGCGCGTGGAGAAGCAGGCCACGTCGTACCGCGAGAACCGCAAGGACGTGATGCGCAAGAAGTACGGCGGCGACGCGCCGATCGCGCTCATCGAGAAGGAGCGTGCGCCGTCGCAGCTCGACGCGCACGTCGTGCTCGAGAACGTCGGCCCCGAGGTCGCGTTCAAGTTCCAGAAGTTCGGCGACGCGCACCCCGGCACGGTCAGCGTCGAGCCATCGATGAAGCGCGTGCGCCTGTTCGACGAGACCAAGGTGACCGTCTCGCGCGCGGAGTTTCCCACGCCGATCCGCTCGAGCAAGCCGATGGAGCTCACGATCGATGGCGTCGCCGATCACATCGTCGGCTACATGCGCAACGTGTACGCGGAGGATGTCGAGCAGCGGCCGTTCCGCACCGCCGACGGCAGCGAGGACCTCAAGGGATACCGCGAGGGACGCGACCACATCGGTTCGCGCGGCGTCGAGCGCACCGCCGAGCCGGTGTTGCGCGGGACGCGCGGAAGTTCCACGCTCAACCTCAAGACCGGCGAGGAACTTCGCGTCGATCCCGTGCAGGGTCTCGACATCGAGCTCACCATCGACATCGAGCTGCAGAAGCGCCTGCACGCGCTGCTGATGCCCGAGGTCGGGCTCGCGCGCCTCGAGCAGTTCCACATCGGTTGGGAAGACGACGGCACGCCGAAGAAGGGCCCGCTCCCCGTCGGCACCGAGCTCAAGGGCGCGATCGTCGTGATCGACGTCGAGACCGGCGGCATCCTCGCCGCGGTCAGTTCGCCCACGCTCGCCGACGGCCGCGCGATGTCGAAGGAAGACCGCGTGCGCGAGGTGCCGACGATGTTCCGCCCGTTCGAGGGCGTGTATCCGCCGGGCTCGATCCTCAAGCCGCTCGTGCACTGCGCAGCGGCAGCGGAGGGCGTGATCGCGGCCGGCGATCGCATCACCTGCGACGGGCACTTCTTCAAGGACCGCAACGACATCCTGCGCTGCCACCTGTACCGCCTGGCCGAGGGGCGCACGGGCACGCATGGCAGCGAGGACGCGCGCGGCGCGCTGTCGCAGAGCTGCAACATCTTCTTCTACACGCTGGCCGACCGGCTTGGCGCGGAGCGTCTCGTGTCGTGGCTCCGCAAGTTCGGTCTCGGCGAGCGCGTCGACGGCGGTCTC
Organism: uncultured bacterium; assembly: GCA_903891095.1. GTDB lineage: Bacteria > Planctomycetota > Phycisphaerae > Phycisphaerales > SM1A02 > QWPT01. The sequence goes on from CAITDI010000129.1 coordinate 32,054, forward strand.
GCGTACGAGCGGCGGGCGACCGCCGCGCCTGATTCGACCGAACCGCCCAAGACCGTGATCGTGGGCGAGGCGACAGGCAGCGTGCCGAGCGACACCGAGCTCGCGCAGATGAAGGCCGCGCGCGACCGCGTTGGTTCGGTGCTCCTCGGCATCGGCCAGGGCGACATGACATGGACGCCGCTGCAGGCCGCGAACGCCTACGCGACGCTTGCGCGCGGCGGCGTGATCGTGCCGCCCACCATCTACCGCCTGATGATCGACCAGCGCCCGCGCGTCGACCTGCACATCCCCAAGTGGGCGATCGACGAGTGCTGGGAGGGACTGCACGGCTCGCTGTACGACGGCGGCGACGCCGAGCACCATGCGGGCACGGGGCATCACCTGACGCTGCAGGGCAAGCGCAAGGAGAACCTCTTCGCGGGGCGCTTTCCTGGAATTGATGTGTGGGGCAAGACGGGCACCGCGACGGCGCCGCCGTACCAGATCGACCTCGACGGCGACGGCGAGCTCGAGCGCGTGCAGACCGACCATGCGTGGTTCGCGGGTTTCGTCGGGCCGAGCGGAGACAAGCCGCGCTTTGCGCTGGCGGTGATCCTCGAGCACGGCGGGTCGGGCGGCAAGGTCGCAGGACCGGTCGCCGCCGAGGTCGTGCGCGCGTTGGCCGCGGAGGGATATCTCAGCGGGCGAAGCGGTGCCGAACAGCGCAGCAAGGCCAACGCGGGCAAGCGGGGGACGAGCGCGCGATGAGTCCGTCGAGATACACCGCGACGCGCCTCTACAGCGGTACAGACGCGGGCTTCCGCTTGAAGCTGCGCGTGGTCACGCCGGCGTGGCTGTGCGTGGGCGCGGCGCTGGTGCTGTCCGTCATCGGCATCCTCGCGATCGGTACGACGCGGCCCGAGCTCGCGGCGCGGCAGTCGATCTTTCTCATGGTGGGCCTTGCCGCATCGGCGATGGTCGCGCTCGTGCCGCCGCGCGTGCTGCGCGTGACGTGCTGGCTCGTGCTCGCGGTCGCGGTGGCGCTGCTGATCTTCGTGCTGATCCCGTTCGTGCCCAAGTCGCTGGTCACGCCGCGCAACGGTTCGCGCGCGTGGATCAACATGGGCGCGGCGGACTTCCAGCCATCGGAGCTCGCGAAGATCGCGTTCATCCTCTGCTCCGCGCAGTGGTACGCGCTGCAGGGAAGCCCGCGGAGCATCGCCGCGCTGCTTCCGCCGATCGCGATCTTCGGCGGTGTCGTCGGGCTGATCGCGCTCGAGCCCGATCTCGGCAGCGCGCTGCTCTTCGCGCCGACGATCCTGGCGATGACCGTGGTGGCAGGCGTCAGGCTGCGCTACGTGTGGCTGGCGATTGCGGCGGGCGCGATCGCGGCGCCGCTCGCGTACTTCGTGGCGTTCAAGCCGTACCAGCGCGCGCGCATCGATGCGATCGTCGCGCAGATCAAGGGCGACGACCGCTACGAGTCGACGATCGGCTTCCAAGGCTGGCGCGCGATGCGGCTTGTGGGCGCGGGTGGCGTGTTCGGCAACGACAAGGAGCACGCGAGGGAACTCATCGAGCGGAACCGCCTGCCCGAGGAGCACAACGACATGGTGTTCGCCGTGGTCTGCTGCCGATTCGGGCTTGCGGGCGCGGCGGTGGCGCTCGGCTGCTACGCGATGTTCGCCTTTGGCGCGTTCGCCATCGCGATCTCGTCGCGGGACGGGTTCTGCAAGCTGGTCGCAGTCGGGATCGGCGCGCTTCTGTTCGCGCAGATGACGGTGAACATTGGCATGACCATCGGGCTTCTGCCGATCACTGGCGTCACGCTCCCGTTTACGAGCTACGGTGGAAGCTCGCTCCTGTCATGCTGGGTGCTGACCGGCTTGCTCTTTGGTATTGGCATACGCCCGCCTGCTGGCGGCGAGAAGGATCCGTTCGATGGCTGATCAGAGACCACCCCGGAAGCACGACGCAAAGCCCCGCGCAACGCCGCCCGATCCCGTGGCGCGCGAGGCGGAGCTCGCGGAGTGGCTGCGCTTTGAGCCCGAGCCGCCGGCGATTCCGTGCGACCCCGACGCGCGCGCGCTGCTCGGGCGGCTTGGCATCGAGATCAGCGCCGAAGAAGAGCAGCTGCTCGCGCGCTACCTCGGCATGCTGTTCGCGGCGAACGAGCGATTCAATCTCACCCGCATCGAGCGCGACAGCGCGTGGAGCCGCCACGTGGTCGACAGCCTCACGCTGCTTGCGCCGATGGCGGAGATGGCGCAGCTGACGCACGGCGTCGATGTCGGCTCGGGTGGCGGGCTTCCGGCGATTCCACTGGCGATCGCGCGCCGCGACATCGGCTGGACGCTGATCGAGGCGACGGGCAAGAAGGCGCGGTTTCTCGACGCGGTCGCGCGCAAGCTCGGGCTGCAGAACGTCGCGGTCGTCCAGGAGCGCGCCGAGAAGGCCGCGCGCACCTCGCTGCGCGAGTCGTTCGACGTCGCGACATCGCGCGCGGTCGGCGGGCTCTCGGAGCTCGTGGTCTACAGCATTCCGTTCCTCAAGGTCGGCGGGCTGATGCTTGCGATCAAGGGAGAGCGCGCGGCCGAAGAGATCGCGATCGCCAAGCAGCCGCTGTACGAACTGCACGCGGCCGTCGTTGGTGAGATCCGCACCGAGACCAACACCATCGTCGCGATCGAAAAGCAGCGGAAGACGCCGTCGAAGTTTCCGTGATGCTGGGTTCCCGTGACGCTGGCCCGCGATCTCAGATCGCGTCAGGCGTGACGACGAGTGACTCGAGCACGTAGGTGCCGCCTTGCAGGCCGAGCGCCTCGGGGAGGTCGGTGACGAGCAGAGGGGCCGAGTCCAGGCTGGATGCGCGAACCAGCGCTGCCCGCGCGGAGATCGGCGAGCCTTCGCTGATGGAGGTCAGCGTCCACCGCACCTCGGCGCCGCCACATTCGGTCGCATCCAGCTGCGCGCGCAGCTCAACCACACGCGCGCCCGTGTCGCGGGAGCGGGCGATCGACGCCGTCGCGCGCGCCACGCCGTCGCGGCCGACGTCATGAACTTCCAGCGTGAGCGTCCCACGCAGGCCGAGCCGCCAGCGCGCCGACACGACGTGCGTGCCCGTGCGGAGCTCGACCGCGGCGGTGCGTGAGGTTGCCGTGGTGGCTGAGGCCATGGTTCCCGAAGCCATGGTTCCCGAAGCCATGGTTCCCGAGGCGAGGGACCCTGACGTGCGGTGCATCGGAGCCATGCGCGTCATCGCGCGCCTCCGAGGACCTTCGAGAGGATCTTGGTCGCGCGCTCGATGCCCTTGCCCGACTTGGAGATGGTGTTCGCGAGGCCGTCGAAGAACTGGCACAGCTCGAGCAGCTCGTCGATCTTCTGATCGTGCACACGCTGGCGGTCGGACTTGCGGCCGGACTTCTGCGCCACGCGGCAACCGCCGAGTTCCTCGACGAGCGGATCGAACTCGCGGCGCTTGCGGGCGCGGAGGATCGTGTAGAAGAGCTTCCAGACGTCCTGCTCGGCCTGGTGGTACTCGCGGCGGTCGACGCGCCCCTTCGGGCGTACGCGCTGCACGAGGCCCCATTCGACGAGCTGCTTGAGCGTGGTCGAAACGCTGCCGCGCGAGATCGACAGGCGCTCCATGATCTCCTCGGCCGGGAGCGGCTCGCCCGCGATGAACAGCAGGGCATGGACTTCAGCCATGCTGCGCTGCACTCCCCAGCGGGTACCCATCTCACCCCAGAACTCGATGAAGCGGTCCTGCGCCGAGCGGATCTCGTCGATCGCCGGCAGCTGGTCGGCCGCCGCGCTGGGCGAAGAGGCAAGCGCAGGTGCGATTGCGGATGTGGTGGTCGGACGAGAGGCCATCCTCGGACAGTAACGCTGCAATGCTGTGACGGCAACCGAACTTTCAGAAACTTCTGAAAGCAGCGGCGCTCGGAGCCAGCGTGCTTCGGGCGCAAAACGCCCGCGCAAAAACACAGCGGCCCCGGAAGAACCGGGGCCGCTGGAAGTTGCCAGTCAGTCACAGATCACAGCGGATTCAGCGGGTCGTTGACGCCGATCTGGATCATGTCGTACGAGATCTGGTGCGAGCCAGTCGCGCCAAGACCGACCGTCCAAAGGCGGACGTCGATGTTGTTGTTGGCGGGATTGAGGTACGCCGTGTATCCGCCCTGCGCCGGGAGGGCGAAGCCCTGCGGAGCAAGCGGGTACAGCGTCGTCAGGAAGCGCGCTCCGAAGTACTCGTAGCGTCCGGTCTGGAAGTTCTTGATGAACGCGTTGATCAGCACGAAGTTGCGCGACGCCTTGGCGGTGTAGCGCAGCGAGATGTCGCTCAGGTTCTGAGCGGGCGACTCGATCGGCGGATCGAGCAGGCAGTTGACGTCGGTGATGTTGCCGGTGGCAACGTACGACAGACCCTCAACCTTGGCGCCAGCGCGGCCGCGCACCGTGTTGATGCGGAAGGCCTGCAGGTCCACCGCGCGGATCAGGTACGGCGCCCAGGGGTATCCCTCGGGCTGCGTGCCAGCGACGACGCGGATGTTGGTCTGGTTGCCGTCCCAGCCAGTTCCCGTAAAGACCGCAACGCCAGCATCGCGCATCTTCGGGAAGCCGCCGATCGCCTTGAAGATGCCGTCGCAATCCGGATCCGGGGGCAGCAGCACGCAGCAGTCCGAGGCGGAGCTGCCGCACTGCTCGGGCGAGCCAGCGCGGTCGCACTGGGCTTCGGCCTGACCGGTGAGGATGGAGCGCGCGTCGATCGGTCCCAGCGGCGTGCCGTAGACCTGCTTGGCGAAGGCCTGCACGAGGGCAACCGAGCCCGCGATGATCGGCGATGCCGAGCTGGTGCCGTTGAAGCGGCCAGAGTACGTGCGGAGCTGATTGAGCTGCGCGGGATCGCTGTCGTTGGCGGGAATGCCATTCTCGCCGAGGAAGAGATCGCCGTAGCCGGTCGTGCAGACATTCTCACCCCACGCCATGACATGCACGGTGGTCAGGTCGTCGTCGCCGGTGTAGTTCGAGAACGGAGCGCGGATGTAGCGCGCGCCGCACGCGTTGTAGCCCGGGCAGAGACCGATGCCGCCCTGGATCGGGAGCACCTTGCGACCCGAGTGTCCTGCACCCACGACGATGGCGCCGCAGTCGACTTCGCCAGCCTGGGGCTGGATCGGGCAGTCGGAGTTGCCTGCAGAGCAGCAGGTCGTAATGCCGAGGTCCGTACCCATCGCGATCAGCACGTAGTACTGACCGATCGAGGGGAGCGGGAAGTCCGGCGGCGAGCCCCACGAGTGGTTGACAACGTCACCAGCGCGGAACTTGAGCATGCAGTTGGTGATCGCGTTCTGAGCGCGCGAGCCTTCTTCGATCGAGACGATCGGGAAGAAGTAGCCCTGGGCCTCGCTGGCGATGCCCGTGACACCGAAGCCGTTGTCGCCCGACACGACTTCGCCGAGGGTGGCGGTGCCGTGCTGCGGGGCGTTGTTGGCGCCTTCGATGAGGAGGATCGTCTGGCCCGGCTCCTGGATGACGCGCGGCTGCGCGAGCAGGTTGCCGTTGGCGTCCTTGGTGAACTCTTCGTGGTTCACGAAGGCGGAGAACTCGATGATGGCAACGCGGATCGACTTGCCGTTCGGCAGGGGAGCAGCGCCGCCCTGGTAGGCGGTCGAGACTTCCTGCTGGAGCGCGGTGAAGCCAGCGATGTCGAGGCCTTCGCCACCGAAGAGCTGGGCGCCGGGGAAGCCACCCGGGTTCTCCGGGTTCACGCGGCCGGCCTGCGTGTACAGCTGGGCGCCAGCAACCGCCAGCGGGTTCGAGACGACCGGCGGGGTCGCGGTGAACGGCTCAGCGAAGTAGGTGAAGTCCGGCGTCGGTCCGTTGACGGGAGTCGAGGCGCAGCTGTTGGCGAGGTTCGGGCTCAGCGCGAGGTTGACGCAGCTCTGGTCCCACTCTTCGCTGCAGCACAGCGAGTCAAAGGTGCAGACGGCGTAGCAGCATGCGGGAGCCGCGCAACCACGGCCGACGTGCGGCTCGAAGCAGCCAGCCTGAAGTCCGCCGACGTACGGTTCGAACACCGGGTTGATCGCCGGCGGATTCGCGGGATCGGTGAAGCAGGGGTCGTAGCGATCGGGCGGCTGAAGCGAGGGGTTCTCTGCGTCGTAGATGGTGCCGTCGCAGAGGAGGTTCGCGTAGGCGGCGCAGATGACGTCCCAGCCGTTCGGGCTGTCTTCGTTGTTGCAGTACGGGATCTGCGTCGCGATGAGCGTGCAGCAGTTCGCGTCCTTGCAGCCGTACTCGGCAGCATTGTTTTGGTTGCCCGGGTCGGGATTGCAGTCGAAGCCCGCGGGGTCGGCGCAGTTCGGGCTCGGCACGTTGCAGGTGGCAACGGCGTCCGGGCCGCACTGGTCGAGCTGCGCGATGCGCTCGATGTCGACGAACTCGATCTCGGGGAGATCGTTGATCGCGCGAGCGATGCGAACGAGCTCGTTCGGATTCACGTCCTGGATGATCATCATGCCCGCGAGGTCGGGCTGCGCGCGGCCGGAGTTGACGCGTGCGCGCTCCTCGAGGTTGGCGAGCGTGCCCGGGGTCTGATTGATCCACTGACGCACGGTCAGCTTGTTGTCGCCGAGGATCTGCGAGAAGGACGCGATGTTCGCGCCCGTCATGCTGATCGGAGCGGGCGAATCGGTCATCGTCGCGCGCGCACCGACCCAGTCATGGAACTTGAGCACGATGTTGCCCGTGTACCACGGCTCGCCGTTCGCGGGATTGACCGGCAGATAGAAGCTGCGCGAGTCCTTCTTGCGGACCATCTTGCGGGGCAGCAGCGAACCGTCGCTCTCGACGCGTCCGCCGGCCGCAGTGGTCGACGCCAGCTTGGCGGGGCCAGCAGGTGCGATCGCGCTTGCGGTGTTCTGGGTTTCGACGACGAAACCGGTGAACACGACTGCGCCAAGGATCGATGCGAGGAAGGCTCGCGACTTCATGATTCAGGACTCCAGTGCTTGCTCGGTGCTGCGCGAGGATTCGGAGGGAACTCGCGGAGACGCCGTGTTGGGATCAAACTGTTGTGATCAAACGTTGTGATCGAACTCGATGACTGCCTGCCGGACTCCGCGCAAGCGGAATCAGACCAACGCCACCACGCGCAATGGCCGCGGAGTGGCGAGTAACGGAATATACGCGAACTTGGAAAAGAGATGCGAGCACCTCAAGAGGTTCGCCCAAAAACTCGGACCACGATTGTTGGGGGCGATCCCGGCTGCGCGCGGACGAGCGGTGATGGGACGAAGCGCCGTTCGACGGCGGCTCCAAAGTCGGAGGCGGGCAGGAGCCAGACCGAAGTCCAGACATGAAGCCCAGACCGAGGCCCAGAGCGAAGCCCAAAGCCCAGAGCGAAGCCCAAACCATAAGAATCGGCTGCAGCACCCGACGGGCAGGTGGTCTCCGCCTGGAGGTTCCGGTGGTGGCGATCAGCGCGCGGGTCAGGGCTTGAGATTCGCCCCGATATCGCGGCGGAAGAACGCACCCTCGAACTTGATGCAAGCCGCCGCCTTGGTGGCCAGTTCGCTCGCGCGAGCGCTGGTCTTGGCCAAGGCCGTGACGCCGAGGACCCGACCGCCGTTGGTCACGAGCCGGCCGTTCTTCCGCGTAGTTCCCGCGTGGAAGATGACGATTTCCTCGTCGGGGGCGTGATCGACCGCCTTGGCCTCCTCGAGACCGGTGATCTCGAGACCCTTGGCGTAGTTGTTCGGGTAGCCCTTGGCGCAGACCACCACGCAGCACGCGGCGCGCGGGTCGAACGAGAGCTCGGCCTCGCCCAGTTGGCCGGTCGCAGTCGCCCAGCAGAGCTCGACGAGGTCGCCCTTGAGGCGCGCCATGATCGGCTGCGTCTCGGGGTCGCCGAAACGCGTGTTGAACTCGAGGACCTTCGGGCCCGCGGGCGTGATCATCATGCCTGCGTAGAGCACGCCGCGGAACGGGATGTCCATGCGCTTGAGCGCATCAATCGTCGGCACGAGCACGTCGCGCTCGACGATGCGCAGCAGCTCGGGCGTCGCCTTGGGCGTCGGGCTGAACGCGCCCATGCCGCCGGTGTTCGGCCCCGTGTCGCCTTCGCCGACGCGCTTGTGATCCTGCGCGGGATCGAGCATCCAGAACGACTGTCCGTCGCACAGCGCGAGCACGCTGACCTCGGGACCGCTCAGCAGTTCCTCGATCAGGATCGTGCTGCCCGCATCGCCAAACACCTTGCGAACAAGGCAATCCTCGACGGCGCGGCGCGCTTCGTCGATCGTCTTGCACACGACCACGCCCTTGCCGGCGCAGAGGCCGGTGGCCTTGACCACGCAGCCGTCGATGCGCGTGGCGACGTACGCAAGCGCCTGCTCGGCGTCGGTGAACGTGCGGCTGTCGCCCGTCGGCACGCTCGCGGCGCGCATGACCTGCTTGGCGAACGCCTTGTCCCATTCGAGCTGCGCGCCGGCCTTGGTCGGACCAAAGACAAACCGGCGCGGCGGATCGGCGAGCTTGGTCGCGTAGTCGGCGGCCAGCGGCACTTCGGGACCGATGACGATGAGCGAAACATTCTCACGCTCGCACCAACGCGAGATGCGGAACGCGTCGTCGATCGGCTCAGGGCAGGCGCGGCCGATCTCGAGGATGCCCGCGTTCGCGCCTGGCTCGACCCAGAGGGTGCCGAGGCGGCGGCTCTTCTTCAGCCTCCACGCGAGTGCGTGTTCGCGCCCTCCGGTACCGAGGAGGAGGACGTTCACAGTGTCGGGGCAGCGAAGTTTGGCCATTGGGGGCGGACACTGTAGCGGGGAGTCGTGCTAGATTGCGCGGCCCGTTTCGCCAACGGGACCTGGAACGCACTCATGCCAATGAACCGCTCTCTCGTCGTCCGCTCGCTCACCAGCGTCCTCCCGCTCGCAGTCTTCGGACTGGTGGCAATCACGCCGACCTCGGCGCACGCCCAGAGCGCGGACCTGCTCAAGAAGCTCAACGCGCCCGCTGGCCGCGTGGCCGACAACGCCAAGAGCGCCACGAAGTTGTTCACCGCCTACCTCGACGTCACCAAGGCGCCGAAGGAGGTCGGTCCCGACTTCAACCAGACCACGATCTATCCCGGCATGGACGGATGGGCGGACGTCGCCAAGTGGGCCGAGGCGAACTCGGCGATGGGCAAGACGCTGATCGACGTCCAGAACTGCCAGATCCTCGGCGTGCCCTACGGCGCCGCGGGCGCGGACCCCAAGTTCGTCGAGCGCGGACTGGTCGCGGAGATCGGCGTCGGCGGCGACCTCACCAAGGTTCGCTTTCCGTATCTCAAGGCGCTCGAGACCGTCAGCGCGCTCGTGACGGCGGACATGTACCGCCTGTGCGAAGCCGGCAAGTTCGACGAGGCGTTCAAGGAGGGCATCGCCCACCTGCGCGTGATGCGCCAGGCCTGCGACGCGCAGATGTACGAGGAGAAGCTCGCGGCGATGACCATGCTCGCCGACGCGTTCTCCGTGCACCGCGATCTGCTCTACGTCTACGGACCGAAGATGACCCTGGCGCAGCTCCAGGATCTCTCGATCAAGGGCTACCCGTTTCTCAAGACCAGCGACACCGAGCGCATGAAGCGCATCGAGATGCCCGAGGGCGACCTCGCGGTTTGCGCGGAGCTGATCTCGTCGGTGTTCGGCGGCGACGGCATGATTTCCGACGAGAACTTCGCCAAGACGTTCTCCGGCGTGCAGTCGACGGCTGAGCCGCTCACGACCTTCGGCGCGACCAAGCGCTGGACCAAGATCGCCGGCGTGCACGGCAGCCGCGACGCGAGCCTCGCGCGCCTCAACGCGATCTACGACGACTGGTGGCGCCGCTGGCGTCTGCCCGCGTACGGCCCGATGATCTCGATGCCGACCGTGCTTTCCAAGACGAATCCCGTCAAGTACGCGGCTGTCGTGCTCACGGTCAAGGACATCGATCGGCTCTTCGAGATGCGCCGCCGCGTGATCGCCGAGTTCGACGGCACCGTCGTGGCCGCTGGTCTCGAGGGCTACCTCAAGCAGTACGGCTCGTGGCCGAGCACGATCGAGAAGGCGTACACGCAGTTCTTCCCCAAGCGCTTCGACTTCGACGCGTACGACAAGGACTACGGTCGCCTGCAGTACGAGTCGTTCTCGACCGAGCGTGGCGTGGACAGCGAGTACGGACGGCAGCAGATCACGGGCTGCGTGCTCTTCGCGCGCAACGATGACAACGAGCCGAACGGCGCTGCGCGTCACGCGGCGGGCGGCAAGTCCGACGACTTCGTGCTTTGGCCGGCGATCCGCGCGATCTCGCGCGGGCAAGCCAAGTGAGGTCGGCCGCCTGAAGTCAGCCACGTAAGGTCGGCCACCTGAAGTCAGCCAAGCAAGCTCGGCAACGAGAACTGGAGAAGGCATGAGCACGCACACCCCCGCGGACAACGCGGTCGAGAAACTCGTCATCATCGGTTCCGGCCCCGCGGGCTGGACCGCGTGCATCTACGGCGCGCGCGCCAACCTCGCGCCGCGCGCGATCATCGGCGTGCCTGCGGCCAATCCCGCGCCGGTGCTTCCGGGTGGTCAGCTCATGCTCACCACCGAAGTCGAGAACTACCCGGGCTTCCCGCACGGCGTCAGCGGCCCCGAGATGATGTCGCTCTTCCAGCAGCAGGCCGAGCGATTCGGCACGCGCATCACCAACGCGGATGTCGTCAAGTGCGACTTCACGCAGCGTCCGTTCGTCCTCGAGACGAGCGAGGGCGAGACGATCCGCGCGCACGCGGTGATCATCGCGACCGGCGCGACGGCGAACTGGATCGGTCTCCCGAACGAGCTGCGTCTCGCGATGAACGGCGGCGGCGTCAGCGCCTGCGCCGTGTGCGATGGCGCGCTGCCCGCGTACCGCAACCAGCCGCTCGCAGTCGTCGGCGGCGGCGACACCGCGATGGAAGAGGCGAGCTACCTCACCAAGTTCGCTTCGAAGGTCTACGTCATCCACCGTCGCGACTCGTTCCGCGCGTCGAAGGCGATGCAGGCGCGCATCCTCGAGAACCCCAAGGCGGAAGCCGTGTGGAACTCGGTGGTCGTCGATGTGGTCGGCGAGAACTTCATCGAGGCGGTCGTGCTCGAGAACGTCGTCACCAAGCAGCGTTCGACGCTGCCTGTGAAGGGTCTCTTCATCGCGATCGGCCACTCGCCCGCGACCAAGTTCCTGCAGGGCACCGGCATCGAGTTCGACGAGAAGGGCTACGTGCTTCTCCGCACGCGCTCGAGCAAGACGAACATCGACGGCGTGTTTGCCGCAGGTGACGTGGCCGATGCGAACTACCGCCAGGCGATCACCGCGAGCGGCATGGGCTGCCAGGCGGCGATCGATGCGGAGCGGTGGTTGGCGGACCACGGCGTGCATTGATTTTCAGCTGCGACTGTCGTTGAGGCCTGGCGGCCTCAACTTCTTCGCAGCTGGGTGTCGTCGTCGTCGTCGTCAGTCTGCGTCCGGCGCGACACGCGTAATGATCTTCGCCACCACGCAGTCGCCCCAGACGTTCACGGTGGTGCGCGACATGTCGACGATGCGGTCGACGCCCATGATGATGCCGACGGCGGCGACGGGCAGCGGTGCGACGCCGCGTGATGCAAGCGCGGCGTTGACGGCGGAGATCACGATCACAAGCGTGACGAGGCCCGAGCTCGGGATGCCCGCGGTTCCGACTGCGGCCAGCACGCTGGTCGCCACGACGAGCACGATCTCGGAGAAGCCGAGTTGCACGCCGAACAGCTGGAAGAGGAACAACGCGACCACCGCTTCGTAGAGCGCGGTGCCGTCCATGTTCATCGTCGCGCCGAGCGGGATCACGAAGTTGGTCGAGCGCCGCGAGCAGCCGCCGTCGGTCACGCAGGATTCGATCGCGACGGGAATCGTCGCGTTGGAGCTGCTCGTCGAGAACGCCGTCAGCAGCGCGCGGCGCACGCTCCACATGAACTTCCAGCCGTTTCCGCCGCCAAACGCGCGGCAGAACAGCGGCAGCACGATGAACGCGTGCACGCAGAGTCCGAGGATCGCCACGCCGATGTAGCCGAGCACGGGTGCCGCGACGTTCTGCAGGCCGATGCGCGCGACCACGCCGGTCACGAAGAAGAACAACCCGACCGGCATCACCCATAGGATCCAGCTGATCACGCGCATCACGCCTGCGAGCAGCGCCGAGAGCACGTCAAGCGCCGCGCGCCCGCGTTCGCCGACGCTCGCCAGGCCGAGCCCGAGCAGGAGCGCGCAGAAGATCGTGCCGATCGTGTTGCCTTCGACCGCGTCCTTGAGCGGGTTCTTCGGCACGACCTGCGAGAGGATCGAGAGCCATGCGCCGCCGACGCCGGTCGATGTCGCGGACTGCATGCGTTCGGCGCGCGCAGCGTCGGCTGCGAACGTCTGCTGGCCTTGCGCGACCAGCGCCGCGCGCGCTTGATCGCTCACGCCTGCGCCCGGCGCGAACCACTCGATCAGCGCGGCGCCGAGCACCGCGGCCATGAGCATCGAGAGCACATAGAGCACGGCGGTCGCGCCGCCGATCCTGCCGAGCTGCGACGGCGTTCCCACCGACGCGATGCCGCAGCACACGCTGAGGAACACGACGGGAATCACCAGCATCTGCAGCGGACGAACGAGCAGGTACTCGCCCGCGATGCTCCAGAAGCCCGCGACATCGCCACCCTGTGCGTGCAGCATCTGGCCCGTCAGGATCGCAGCAAACAGCGCCCCGAAAAGCAGGGCGGTTTGCAGTTTGGTTCCGCGGAATGCAGTGCCAGGAGTCGCCATGCGGCGATCCTACCGAAAGCGACGGCGGGTTACGCCTTCGCGGGTTCGACCGGCGCCGTGCTGCGCACGTGCGTCTCGACCAGCTGGTGCGCGTCGACCGGGCCCGGCGCATCCGTCATGAGATCCGCGCCCGACTGCGTCTTCGGGAACGCGATCACGTCGCGGATGTTGTCGGTGCCGACGATGTGCATGACGAGGCGGTCGAGGCCGAAGGCGATGCCGCCGTGCGGCGGGGCGCCGTGCTTGAGCGCGTCGAGCAGGAAGCCGAACTTGACCTTCGCGTCATCCTGCGTGAGGCCGATGAGCTCGAAGACCTTGGCCTGGACCTTCTGGTCGTGGATGCGGATCGAGCCGCCCGCGATCTCGCTGCCGTTGAGCACGAGGTCGTAGCCGGCCGACAGGCAGCCGCCCGGATCGGTGCCGAGGATGCCGAACTGATCGGGATTCGGGCTGGTGAACGGATGGTGCAGCGCAACCCAGCGCTTGCCGTCGTCGTCCCACTCGAACATCGGGAAGTCGACGACCCAGAGGAAGTTCCACTTGCCCTCGGGCACGATGCCGAGGTCGCGCGCCATCTTCTGGCGGAGTTCGCCGAGCGTCTTGGTCGCGATGTCGTAGTGGTCCGCGGCAAAGATCACGATGTCGCCTTGCTGCAGGCCGAGCTTGGCGATGAGCTCCGCCTTGACCGGCTCGCAGAACTTGGCGACGCCCGTCTCGAAGCCGTTGGCGCCGAGCTTGGTGTACGGAATGCCACCGGCCCTGAAGGTCTTCGCGAACTCGCTGTAGCCGTCGAGCACCTTGCGGGTGAGCTTCTCGTTCGGAGTCGGCACGCGGATCGCCTTGACGACGCCCTTGCGGCCGTTCTTCGACTTCTCGAGCGCTTCCTTGAACACGACGAACTCGGTCTTGGCCGCGATGTCGGAGACGTCGCAGGTCTCGAGGCCGTAGCGCGTGTCGGGACGGTCGATGCCGAAGCGCTCCATCGCATCCCAATAGGTGATGCGCGGCACTTCGCCGATGTCGTAGTTGAACAGCTCGGTCCACAGGCCGCGCGCGAAGCCCGTCATCATGTTCATGACGTCCTCGCGCTCGACGAAGCTCATCTCGAGGTCGATCTGCGTGAACTCGGCCTGGCGGTCGGCGCGCGGATCCTCGTCGCGCATGCACTTGCAGATCTGCAGGTAGCGGTCGCAGCCCGCGACCATCAGGATCTGCTTGAAGAGCTGCGGGCTCTGCGGCAGCGCGTACCACTTGCCCGGGTGCAGGCGGGCCGGCACGATGAAGTCGCGCGCGCCCTCGGGCGTGGTCTTGATGAGCAGCGGCGTCTCGATCTCGAGGAAGCCGTTCTGGCTGAAGTAGTCGCGCGCGAACTTGGTGATGCGCGAACGCGTGCGCAGGATGTGCTGCATGCGCGGACGGCGCAGGTCGATGTAGCGGTACTTGAGGCGCGTCTCTTCGCCGATCTTGTCGGCGTCGCGGTCGTCGGGCAGGATCGGCGGCGGCTCGGCGGCGTTGAGCAGCTCGAGCTTGTCGGCGACGATCTCGATCTCGCCCGAGGCGAGGTTCGGATTCGCGCCGCCAGCGCGCACGCGCACCTTGCCGGTCACGCCGATCACGTACTCGCGGCGCAGCGTGCGCGAGAGTTCGATGAGGTCGGCGCGGGACTGCTCGAGGTCGAACACGACCTGGCAGAGACCCTCGCGGTCGCGGATGTCGGCAAAGATCAGACCCTTGCCTTGGTCGCGGTACGTGTTGACCCATCCGCAGATGGTGACGGTCTGTCCGACGTGGCTCGCGCGAAGCGAACCGCACATGTGAGAGCGCTTGAGCATTGAGGGCGGGATGGTAGCGATTTCCCGCGTGGACGAGGCACGATCACGATGTCTTCATCCGCAGGTTCATGTGCGGGAATCGCCTGCATTCGCTAGGCTCCCGACCATGTCGGCCGATCGCAAGGTCATCCTCTTCACGGCGCTGGAGCCATCGGGCGACGCACACGCGGCGCCCGTGATCGCGCGCCTGCGCGCCGAGTACCCCGACATCGAGCCCGTCGCCTGGGGCGGACCCAAGATGGAGGCCGCCGGCGCCACCATGCTCGGCCGCACCGCCGACGACGGCGTGATGGGCATCAAGGGCGTCTCGCGCGCCCTCGAAGTGCGTGCGCTCCACAACACGATCGTCGAGTGGGCAAGCAAGAATCCCGTCGCCGTGCACATGCCGGTCGACAGCCCGAGCGCGAACTACCCGCTCTGCGCGCGGCTCAAGCCGATGGGCGTCAAGATCGTCAACCTCGTCGCGCCGCAGCTCTGGGCGTGGGCGCCGTGGCGCATCAAGAAGGTGCGTCGGCTGAGCGACGTGCTGCTGTGCCTCCTGCCGTTCGAGGAGCAGTGGTTCCGAGTCCGCGGCGTGACCGCGAAGTTCGTCGGCCATCCGCTGCTCTCGAAGTCGCTCGAGGAGTCGGGCTTCGTTCCGAACACCGATGCGTTCCCCGCGGGCGCGCCGCACATCCTGCTGCTTGCAGGCTCGCGCTCGAGCGAGGTGCGCGCCAACGCGCGGCTGCTGCTCGACGCGTTCCTGCTCGTGCGATCGCGGACGCCGGGCGCGGTGGCGGTGGTCCTGGCGTCGAACGAAGCCAACGCGGGGCATTTCCGCAAGGCGATCGGCGGCGAGCCGCCCGCGGGCGTGCACATCGCCGTGAGCGACATCGAGAGTGCGGTCTACTGGTCCGATCTCGCGCTCGCGGTGTCGGGCACGGTCAGCCTCGACTGCGCGCGCCAGGCCAAGCCCATGATCGGCGTCTACCGGCTGAGCCGGCTTGAGGTCTGGGGCGCGAAGCTCCTCGTCCGAGCGCCGCATCTGCTGCTGCCGAACATCCTCGCGGGCCGCCGAATCGTCCCCGAGTTCGTCCCATACGCGGGCGGCCCCGAGCTCATCGCGGCGAGCGCGCTCGAACTTCTGCAAAACGGCGTGCGAATGCAGCGAACGAGGGAAGACCTCAGGCAGGTCGCGGCGTCGTTCCGCGGCTTCGATCCAGCCCGCATCTGCGCGGAGGTCGCGGCAAGGGTCGCTCGCGGTCAACCGATGACCAACGAAATCCTCGACGGGATCTCGTAAGCGGTCGTTCGCGTGCGCTTCATCGACTCCCTGAACGGGTATATTCCGCCCCCTCGGATCGGATCCCTCGCGGTTCCGTCCGACGTCCCTGCAAGCAACTTTCCGAAGGAACCGAACATGCTCCAGTTTGCTCGCCTGACCACTGTGCTTGGATCGCTCGCCATCGCCGCGACTGCGTTCGCCGCCGATTCGATCAAGATCATCTCGAGCCTGCCGCGCACCGGCAGCGCCAACGCGCAGACGACCAGCATGGTCAACGGCATCAAGATGGCCATCGCCGAGGTCGGCACGATCAACGGCGCGACCATCCTGTACGAAGACTGGGACGACGCCAGCGCGCAGCGCGGCAACTGGGATCCCGCCGTCGAGGCCGCGAACGCCGACAAGGCGATCGCCGACAAGTCGATCCTCGCGTACATCGGGACCTACAACTCGGGCGCGAGCAAGATCTCGATGCCCAAGCTCAACGCCGCCGGCCTCGTGATGGTCAGCCCCGCGAACACCGCGCCGAACCTCACCAAGCCCGGCTTCGGCGAGCCGAACGAGCCCGCCGTCTACCGCCCGAGCGGCAAGATCAGCTACTTCCGCGTCGTCCCGACCGACGACGTGCAGGGCGCCGTCGCCGCCGACTTCGCCAAGGAAACCGGCGCGAAGAAGGTCTTCGTCCTCAACGACCGCGAGGTCTACGGCAAGGGCGTGGCCGGCGTGTTCGAGAAGCACGCGAAGGAAATCGGCCTCGAGGTCGTCGGCACCGACGGCATCGACGCCAAGGCCTCGAACTACAAGAGCGTCGTCACCAAGATCAAGCAGGCGGGCGCGGACCTCGTCTACTTCGGCGGCACCACGCAGACCAACGCGGGCCAGCTCGCGAAGGACATCGTGACCGTCGGCCTCAAGGCGCGCCTGATCGTGCCGGACGGCTGCTACGAGCAGGCGTTCATCGAGGCCGCTGGCGCCAAGGCCCTCGAAGGCCGCGCCTTCATCACCTTCGGCGGCAAGGAGCCCAAGGCGCTCACCGGCAAGGGCAAGGACTTCTACGAGAACTACAAGAAGGCCTACGGCGGCGAGCCCGAGGGCTACGCGGTCTACGGCTACGAGTCGGCCAAGGTCGTCCTCACCGCGATGCAGAACATCGCCAAGGCCGGCGGCAAGCTGACGCGCGAGAGCGTGCTTGCGGAGGTCGCCAAGACGAAGAACTTCTCCGGCGCGCTCGGCACGTGGAGCTTCGACGCCAACGGCGACACGACCAACCGCACGATGAGCGTGAACACCGTCAAGGACGGCAAGTTCGAGACCGTCAAGGTCGTCGAGTAAGCGGCGGCAGGACCGATTCGCGAGTCGTACGCACCAGAAGTTCTGGACAAAAAGTTCTAGACGAAAAGCTCTAGACAACGAGTCCTAGACAACGAGTCCCCGAGGCGCCGCCGGATGACACCAACCGAAGTCTTCATGCAACAGGTCATCTACGGCCTGTCCAACGGCATGATCATCGCCCTCGTGGCGCTCGGTTACACGATGGTGTACGGCATCGTCGAGCTGATCAACTTCGCGCACGGCGATCTGTTCATGCTCGGCGGGTTCTTCGCGCTCACGATCGTGGGCGCGCTGGGCGCGGCGGGGGTGCTCGACATCGCGCACATGGGCGATCACTCGAACTGGCTGCTGCTCTTCGGGCTGGTGATCGCGGCGGGCGTCTTCTGCGGCGGACTCAACGTCGCGATCGACCGCGTCGTCTACAAGCCGATGCGCAAGTCGCCCAAGCTCACGCAGCTGGTCGCGGCGATCGGCGTGAGCTTCATCATCGTCAACCTCGGCCTCTTCTGGGGCGGCGCTCCGATGGAGGTCTTCGGCGGCGGCAACGCGGCGGCGGCGAGCAAGGATTTTCCCGAGATCCTCGAGGGCTCCAACCTCCTCGGCGAGGACTCGAACATCGTGCTGCGCCTTGAGGATCTCGCGATCTTCATCGTGACGATCCCGCTGATGATCGCGCTGACGATCTTCGTCAAGAAGACGCGCCTCGGCCGCGGCATGCGCGCGACCGCGCAGAATCCCGTGGCCGCGAAGCTGATGGGCATCGACACCGACCGCGTCATCTCGGCGACCTTCCTCATCGGCGGGTTCCTCGGCGGCGCGGCCAGCGTGATGTGGTCGCTCTACAACAACACGATCTCGTTCCAGATGGGTTTCCGCGCGGGCATGGATGCGTTCACCGCGGCCGTGCTCGGCGGCATCGGCAGCATGCCTGGCGCGATGCTCGGCGGCGTCCTGATCGGTCTCATCCGCGCGATGAGCGACCAGTACATCGAGACGCGCTGGACCAACGTCGTCGTGTTCGGCGTGTTGATCCTGATCCTGGTGTTCCGTCCGAGCGGCCTGCTCGGGCTCAAGCAGCGGGAGAAGGTCTGACATGTCGGCGCTGCAGCGGTTCTCGCTCTTCTCGCGCGGCCAGCTGGTGGTCCTCGGACTGCTGGCGATGGTGCCGCTCGTCGATCTGTTCGTCCCCGGCGTGCAGCTTGCTGCGCCGATGCGCAACGTGATCGTGTTCGCGATCCTCGCGCTCGGGCTCAACATCGTCGTAGGATGGACGGGCCTGCTGCATCTCGGCATCGCGGCGTTCATGGCGATCGGCGCGTATGCGTTCGGCATCCTGACGTGCGAGATCTACCCGTTCCAGGTGGGCTTCTGGTGGGGCGTGATCCTCGCGGGTCTCATCGGGGCGTTCGCGGGCTGGCTGCTCGGCGCGCCGACGCTGCGCCTGCGCGGCGACTACCTCGCGATCGTCACGCTCGGCTTTGGCGAGATCGTGCAGGACGCGCTCAAGAACCTCGAGATCATCACCAAGGGCACGCAGGGCATCAATCCGCTGCCCGCGCCGACGTTCCCCGGCTTCGTGATGTCGGCGGAGCATCCGTTCCCGTGGTTCTACCTGTACCTCGGGATCCTCGCGGTGATCGTGTTCCTCTGCCGCAACCTCGAGTTCAGCCGGCTTGGTCGGCAGCTCTTCGCGGTGCGTGAGGATGAACTCGCTGCGCGCTGCATGGCGATCAGCCCCGACAAGGCGAAGCTCAAGGCGTTTGCCTTCGGTGCGGCGCTCGCGGCGGTGGCGGGGGCGCTCAGCGCGAGCCTGCTCTCGTCGACCGGCGAGCCGAGCAACTACGACTTCCAGATCTCGATCCTCGCGCTGTGCATCGTGATCGTCGGCGGCATCGGCTCGATCACGGGCGTGCTCGTCGGCGCGATCGTGATGGTCGGCCTCAACAACGTCGTGCTGCCGCAGGCCACGCAGGCGCTGCAGCGCCACGGCGTCGACTCGACGGCCAACGTGCTCTCGTCGCCCGACAACTACAAGTACATGCTCTTCGGCCTCGCGCTCGTCCTGATGATGCGCTACCGCCCCGACGGCATCGTGTATTCGCGGAAGGCGGCCCGCAAGTGAGTGCGGACGCGACTTCACTGCTCTCGGTGCAGAAGGTCACCATGCGCTTCGGCGGCCTGACGGCCGTCAAGGACGTGTCGGTCGACGTCGCGCGGGGCTCGATCACCGCGGTGATCGGTCCGAACGGCGCGGGCAAGACCACGCTGTTCAACGCGATCACCGGGGTCTACGAGCCGACCGAGGGCACCGTGCTGGTCTCGGGCCGCGATCCGAGTCGGCAGCTGACGCCCGCGGTGATCGCGGGCGCGGCGACGACAGGCGTGGCGACGGCGGTCTTTCTCGCGATCCTCGTGCGCGTCGAGGCGCTGTGGAAGGCGTCGGTCATCGACCTCTACGTCTATCAGCAGGCGTTCCCGTGGGGCAAGGCGATCGCTGCGTTCTTCGCCACGCTGTTTGGCGGCGGATTCGTCGGCACTTGGCTGCCGATGCTGCTCGGGCTTGTGCTCGGCGCGAGCGGACGCATGGTCATCTGGTCGCGCACGCGACGCACGCCCGACGTCGTCGCGGGCGCAGGCGTCGCGCGCACGTTCCAGAACATCCGGCTCTTCCCCGACCTCTCGCTCGTCGAGAACGTGACCGTCGGCATGGACCGCCGCCTCTCGAGCGGCATGGTCGCGGCGGTGCTCGCGCTGCCGTCCGCACTCCGCGAGCGCATGACCGCGCGTGCCGAGGCGATGAAGTTGCTCGAGTTCGTCGGCCTCGCCGACAAGGCCGAGGAGGCCGCGGGCAACCTGCCGTACGGCCATCAGCGCCGACTCGAGATCGCGCGCGCGCTTGCCTCGCGCCCCGACGTGATCCTGCTCGACGAACCCGCCGCGGGCATGAACCCGACCGAAGCCGTCGACCTCATGCGCCTCATCAAGGCGATCCGCGACGCAGGCACCACGGTCGTCCTGATCGAGCACCACATGCGCGTCGTGATGGGCATCTCCGATCGCATCAACGTCCTGCAGTACGGCGAGAAGATCGCCGAAGGCACGCCGATCGAGATCAAGAACGACCCGCGCTGCATCGAGGCCTACCTCGGCAAGGAGGAACTCGGATGAGCGCGCTGCTCGAGATCAAGGGGATCGTCGCCGGCTACGGTTCCGTCGAGGTGCTGCACGAGGTTTCGCTCACGGTCAACGAGGGCGAGATCGTCACGCTCATCGGCGGCAACGGCGCGGGCAAGTCGACCACGCTCATGTGCACCTCGGGCATCGTGCCGCTGCGCGGCGGCGAGATCCACTTCGCGGGCGAGCGCATCAGCGCAGCCGGCGGTGGCGTGCGCGCCGACAAGCTGGTCGGCCGCGGCCTCGTGCAGGTCCCTGAAGGCCGCCGCATCTTTCCGCGCATGACCGTGCTCGAGAACCTGATGATGGGCGCCTACGGCCGCGACGACAAGGCCGGCATCGCCGCCGATCTCGAGAAGGTCTACGCGCTCTTCGACATCCTCAAGCAGCGCTCGGCGCAGCTCGGCGGAACGCTCTCGGGCGGCGAGCAGCAGATGCTCGCGATCGGCCGCGCGATCCTCTCCAAGCCGCGCCTGCTGATGATGGACGAGCCCTCGATGGGCATCGCGCCGATCCTGGTCGCGAACATCTTCCGCGCCGTCGCGCAGCTCAACCGCGAGGGCCTCACGATCCTGCTCGTCGAGCAGAACGCGAACGCCGCGCTCAGGCTCGCCCGCCGCGGATACGTGCTCGAGACCGGCCGCGTGACGCTCACCGACGATGCGGGCAAGCTCCTCGTCGACCCGCGCGTCCGCGAGGCGTATCTCGGCGATTCGTGACGCGATGCGCGGCGTGCTCGCTAGGATGCGCGCATGCCCGATGATTTTCGCCTGCGGCAGGATCTCCAGCGCCTGACTCTCGGCGACTACCAGCTGCCGCTCGGTGTCCGCGAGACCAAGCTCAAGCCGCCCGTGCAGGGCTACACCGTGCGCTTTACCGAGGGCGTCGGCGACGATCCCGATACGTATCTGTTCCACGCCGTGGTCAGCCACGACAAGCTGCGCCCGCTGGTCGACGCCGCGTTCAACCTGCTCCCGCGCGAGGTCACGCCCGTCATCGAGATCGGCTCGCGCGACGCGTACCGCATGACCGACGTCTACCTCGGCGAAGAGCCGCTGCCGCTCGTCGAGTTCCTGCGCTCGTGGTACGAGTTCGAGGAGATCCTCCTCGAGGACGTGACCATCGGCGTCGGCGCGAACGCGGAGGACCCGTGGGTCGACGTGTTCATCGACACATGGAAGGGCGTCGTGATCTCCGTGCCGGTCGAGCTTCGCGACGAGGTCGAGCGGATGCTCTCGGGCCTCGGGCTGTCCGAGGTCGAGGCGACCTGGGACGAGCAGGAGACGCTTGCCGATGAAGAGGAGCTCGTCTCGGAGAGCGTGCTCGATCTGTCGGAGAACGGACCCGATCTCGAGGAGCTCCTGCTCGAGCTTCGCGAGCGCTGGCTGCTCGAGCTCAACATCGACCGCGAGACGAACGTCGACGAGGCAGGGCGGCATCTCGGCATGACGCTCTGGCACGCGGTGGTCTTTGCGACCAGCTCCGATGGCGACGAGGCGCGCGGCGCGAACATCGTGATCTGGATGACGGCCGGAAGTCTCGCGCAGGCCGAGGAGCTGATCGAGGACGCGCTGCTCGATCGCCCTGAGTTCGTGTTCGAGTCGATCTACACCATGGATCGCGTCGCCTACGACGATCGCCCGCAGAGCCTGTCGCACCTGCCGCATTCGCGCCGCCGTGCCGCGGTGCACGAGATGATCATCGAGCAGTGGGGCGACCGCGTTGGCGAAGGCGGCAAGCCCCCTGAGGCGCCTGGTGGTGGAGGCGGCGTTGGCGACAACTGACGGTGTCCCCAGCGGCGAGCAGCCGTGGTACGCCGAGGGACTGCGCTTCGAGTGCACCCAGTGCGGGAACTGCTGCTCAGGCGGCCCCGGCGCGGTGTGGTTCACGCCCGACGAGGCAGTCGTCATGGCGCGCGCGGTCGGCGTGACGCTCGAGGTGTTCATGGACCGCTACACGCGGCGCATGGGCGGCCGGCGTTCGCTCAAGGAACTGGTCCGCGACGGGAAGCACGACTGCGTGTTCCTCGACCGCGACTCGCGGCCAGGCAAGGCGATTTGCCAGCTGTACAAGGCGCGCCCGACGCAGTGCCGCACATGGCCGTGGTGGCCGGAGAACATCGAGAGCCCCGAGGCGTGGGAAGGCACGAAGAAGCGCACGCCGTGCCCGGGCATGGGCAATGGGCCGGTGCATGGT
Source organism: uncultured bacterium (assembly GCA_903891095.1). Taxonomy (GTDB): domain Bacteria; phylum Planctomycetota; class Phycisphaerae; order Phycisphaerales; family SM1A02; genus QWPT01. Next base: position 54,668 of record CAITDI010000129.1, read on the forward strand.
TTGGTGGAGATCACGATTGGGTTGAGCGCGGGTTCGTAGCCCCCCGAGTCCCCGCCGGTGCCTGGCACCAACCAGGCACCACCCGCAGACCAACCGTGCGAACCAGGACGGTGCACGGCACCAGCCTCAAGACGCGGTTGGGTCGTTGCGATCTGGTCATAGGAGCCGACTTGGCGGTGCACGGTTGGTGACTGGTGGGCATGGTTGGTGCCAGGTTGGTGCCAGGTTGGTGCACGGTTGGTGCCAGGCACCGTCGGCCTGCTTGCACGCGAGACGGTTCCGCGGCTATCTCACCACCGTGTCCAACATCGATCACTTTCCCACCACGCAGCAGACCTGGATCCTCGACAAGA
>CAITDI010000130.1 GCA_903891095.1 uncultured bacterium
CGCCGCGGGCGACGCCATGACCACGCGGGCCATCGCCTCGGGCACCGCGCCTTCGCCCGCATAGGCCTTGAAGCGCGCCTTCTGCGTGGCGTCGCGCCCCTGCCACCACTGCGCGGTCGTCTCGTTGTCGTGCGTGCCCGAGTAGACCACCGAGCGGAACGGATGGTTGTGCGGCATGTCGCCCGATTTGCCGCTCCAGAACGCGTTCTGCACGATGCGCATGCCCGCGAGGCCGAAATCGTCGCGCAGCGCCTCGACTTCGGGCGTGAGCGCGCCGAGGTCCTCGGCGATCAGCGGCAGCGACGGGAACGCCTTCGCCATCGCGGTGAGCAGCGCGCGGCCGGGCGCGGGGCGCCACGAGCCCTTGCGCGCGTTCTTCGCGCCCGCGGCGACTTCGTACGCGCGCGTGAAGCCGATGAAGTGGTCGATGCGCACGAGGTCGAAGCGCTCGGCGGCGCAGGCGATGCGCGAGATCCACCACGAGAACTTCTGGCGCGAGTGCGCGTCCCACGCGTAGTGCGGATGGCCCCACAGCTGGCCGTCGGTGGAGAAGTCGTCGGGCGGCACGCCGGTGAGGACCTCGGGCGTTCCGTCGTTCTTGAGGCGGAAGAGCTCGGGTTGCGAGCGCACGTCCGCGCTGTCGGCGGTCACGAAGATCGGCACGTCGCCCACGAGCGCGACGCCCTTCTTGGTGCAGTACGCGCGCAGCGCGGCCCACTGGCGGTCGAGCTCGAACTGGATCCACGCGTGCGTCTGCCGCGCGGCGGCGTCGCCTGCGCTCACGAACTCGAGCCACGCGGGCAGCCAGTGTTCGGTGCGCTCGGCGAACTGCTTCAGCGCGCGCGCGCGGCCGTTGTTCTTGCCGGCGAACGCCGCGGCGGCCTTCGCGTAGAGCGGCATGCGGAACGCGCGGTTTCCCGCGAAATCGCAGTCGCCCGCGCCGAGTCGCTTGGCGTCCTTCGCGGGGACCTTGAGGTCGGACTTCTCGAGCAGCCCCTGCTCGACGAGCATCTCGAGCGAGAGCAGCGTCGGCTCGATCGCAAAGCTCGACGGCGACGAGTACGGACTGTCGCCGTACCCGACGGGACCGATCGGGAGCATCTGCCACACGCTGATGCCCGCGTCGGCGAGCCAGTCGACGAACTCGTACGCCGCAGGCCCGACATCGCCCGCGCCGAACGGCGAAGGAAGGCTCGTGATGTGCAGGAGCACGCCCGCGCGGCGGGTCGAGAGAAGCGGATGTGTCGCGTTCTGCGGCATGGTTTCTGCAGGTATACCGCATGTGCGGTCAGTGTGTGCCGAGGATCACGCGGCCTGCGCGCGCGGGCACGGCGTCGAAGCCGGTCGCCGCGCCGTCGAGAGCGCCACCGAAAACCAGGCGCCACCGCCAACCGTCGAACTCCGCAGCCGGCAGCGCGAAACTCTGCGCGGAATCCGACGCGTTGAGCGCAACCAGCACGCGCTCGTCGCCAAGCCAGCGCTCGAACACCCAGAGGTCCTTCTCGTCGTCGGTCAGAAGCGTACGGAAGCCGCCCGTGCGCAACGCCGCGAGATTCGTGCGCAACGCGAAGATCGCGCGGTACTGCGCGAGTTGCTCGGCGTCGACCGCGTCCTGCGCGTTGTCGTACGCGCCGAGATCGCTCCACACCATCGGCTTGCGGCAGAGCGGGTCGTCCGCGCCCCACATGCCCGCTTCGTCGCCGTACCAGATCATCGGCGCGCCGATGTAGGTCGCCTGCACGAGCGCGAGCAGCCGCTGGCGCTGGAAATCCGCGGCGCGCGGCTTGGATCCGTCGTACGCGGGATTGTCCTTCGGTCGGTTTCCCTGGTCGAAACCGCGGTCGGGATTGCGCATCATCGACGCGACGCGATCGGTGTCGTGGCTGTCGACGAGGTTCATGAGCGCGGGCGTGACTTCGAGCGGATACGCGAGCCGCAGTTCGGCGAGGCGCGCGTCGAGCTCGCTCGCGCTGATCTTCTTGTCCTTGTTCGCGACCCACGCGACGGCCGACGCGGCGAACGGATAGTTCATCACCGCGTCGAACGTGCGGCCGTCGAGCCACTCGTCGGCGCGCTTCCAGATCTCGCCCGAGATGTACGCGTCGGGATTCACGCTCTTCACGAGCGCGCGCCACTCGTGCCAGAACTGCATCGGCACTTCGTTGGGCACATCGAGCCGCCAGCCGTCGACCCCGTCGGAGGGATCGCCGTCGCCGTTCGGATCCATCCAGCGCCGCGTGATCGCGTAGATGTGCCGGCGCACGGCGTCGCTCGCAAAGCCCGTCGTCGACTTTGCGAACGCAGGCAGCTGACCGAAGCCCGCCCAGCCGTCGTACGCGAACGGCTCGAACGATCGGATCGCGAACCAGTCTGCGAAGCGCGATTTCGCGCCGTTTTGCCGCACATCCGCGAACGCCTCGTGCGTGTCGCCCACGTGGTTGAACACGCCGTCGATCACGACCTTGATGCCGTTCGCGTGCATCGCCGCGACGAGATCGATGAACGCGCGGTCGCTCGCGGTCAACGTCCACGAGCCGGGCGCGAGCAAATCCTCACGCGCGACCGCGGCGGCGTAGTCGCCCTTGGTGCCGAAGTTGTCGTCGATGTGCACGTAGCTGCGCGCGTCGTACTTGTGCGGGCTCGGCGCCTCGAACACGGGATTGAGATACACAGCCGTGACGCCGAGCGACTTGAGGTACGGGATCTCCGCGCGCACGCCCGCGATGTCGCCGCCGTACAGGCGAAAGAACTCGCCCCACTGCGACACGGGCTGACCGTCGGAATCGAGCTCGAATGCGCTGGGTTTCGCCCAGTCGCTCTTCCACGGCCGCGTGTCGTCGGGATCGTTCGCGGTGTCGCCGTTGCGAAAGCGATCGACCATGATCTGGTACCAGACCGCGCCCTTCGCCCAGTCGGGCGTGTGGAACGGCACGGCGGCCGCGAACACCGGCACGCGGAAACGCGCGGGATCGTTCCACCTCGCGGCACCGTCGGAAACCACGAAGGAATACGCGGTTTCCGCGCGACCCTTCGGCACGCGGATCTCCCACCAGTCGAAGTTGCGCACGCGTGCGGCGCGCGACATCGCTTGCGGCGCCTCGTCGTCCAGCGCGAGCGCGACCGACTCGACGTCGTGCGCGAGCGTGCGGTAGCGGACGAGCGCGCCACCATCGGCGGTCTGCTGCATCCACATCGCGCGCGCAGGATCGTGCAGGCACGCGGCGGCTTCGATCGCGCCGTCGCCCGCGCGCGCACGGCTCGCGTCGAAACTCGCCTCAAGCGACGACCCAGCGCCGAGCTCGATCACGCTGTTGAATCCGCCCTGCCCGTCATCCTCGCGCTGCGGATTCGCGGGATCCGCGACCCACTGCTTTCCGCCGTCGATCACGAACTTGTAGAGATGCCGCCCCGCAGGCAGCTCGACGGTCGCGCGGAACGCGCCGTCGCCCATGCGCTCCATCGGCGTCGCGCTCACATTCCAGCCGTTGAACGAGCCCGCGAGCGAGACGTGCGCGTCGGCGCGGGCCGGGCGGAACTCGAAGGTCGCGCCCCAGCGACCTTCGGCGAGCCTGGTGACGGCCACGCTCGGCGGCGCAGCCTGCGGTGCCGACGCAAACGCGCCGGACATGATCACTGCAACGCAGGCAAAGACCGCAAATCGGCGCATCGCTTCATTTATACTCGCCGCCCATGTCGGACGAGCCCATGAAATCCGCGAGAACGCCAGCGAGCCCGGTCGGGAGCGCGCTCCGCGGCTTTGCGATGCGCGCGCTCGCGATCGTCGCGGCGCTGCTCGTGATCGCCGCATTCGCGCGCGTGATCTACCGCACCGCGACCGCGGGCAGCCTCAAGCCGGGCGAGATCGAGCTCACCGTCATGCACTGGTCGGGCGACGGCGGGCAGGAAGAGGACAAGATCGTCGAGGATTCGCTCGCCGAGTTCGAGCGCGCGAATCCCGGCGTGCGCGTCAAGCGCCTCAATCCCGGCGACGCGGGGAGCTTCTACACCAAGCTGCAGACGATGATGGCCGCGGGCGAGGCGCCCGATGTCTTCTACGTCGGCTACGAGCGCGTCGCGAACTTCGCGAGCCTCGACCTGCTGCGTCCGATCGACGACTTCGTCGCGCGCGAAGACGCCGCGCGAAAGGCTGGCGATGCGAACGCGCTCGATCTCTCGGCGTTCTACGAGCAGACCGTCGACGCCTTCCGCTTCGACGGCAGCCGCGTCGGCAAGGGCGCGCTGTACGGGATCCCGAAGGACTTCACGACCGTCGGCTTCTACTACAACAAGGATCTCTTCCGCCAGGCGGGCGTGGCGTTCCCGACGAGCGCGTGGACATGGGACGACTACATCGCGGCCGCGCGCGCGCTGGGCAAGCTGCCGGGCATCACGGGCAGCGAGTTCGTCACCTGGCCCGTGATGGTGCGCACCTACCTGCGCACCGAAGGCTGCGAGGCGATCGACGACGGACTCGAGCAGATCCGCGTGGGCGAGCCGAATTCCGTCGCCGCGCTCGAGCGCCTGCGCGCATGGCGCCACGGCGAGGAGAACACGCTCACGAGCGGCAAGAGCAAGATCGCGACGGGTTCGAGCGTGTTCCTCGGCGGCAAGGTCGGCATGGCGGGACCGTTCGGCCGCTGGGTGGTGCCGAGCTACCGCAACATTCCCAAGCCAGGCGAAACAGGCGGTTTCGAGTGGGATTTCGCGCCGCTTCCGCGCGGGAGCGCCGCGGCCAACTGCGTGCTCACCGTCAGCTGGTCGATCGCGAAGCACACCAAGCATCCCGAGGAATCGTGGAAGCTCGTCAAGTGGCTAACCGACGCCAAGAGCCAGGCCGCGAACGCGCGGCTCGGCCTCGCGATTCCCACGATGAAGTCCGTCGCCGCGAGCGATGCGTTTCTCGACGCGAAGCTTCCGCCCGCGAACAACCAGGGTTTTCTCGACGCGATCCCGTCGTCGGTCGTGATCGGCTGGCCAGCGGACCCGACGTTCGAGCAGGTCCTCGGCGGCACGATGGACCAAGGCCTCAAGACGGGCGACCTCACGATTCCGCAGGCCATCGAGCAGTTCAACGAGAAGTGGAACGAGCACGCGCGGTTCGTCCCCGGCGGCAAGAACCCCGGCCCCGTGCCGTGGGGTTCGTTCGCCGCGATCGGTTTCGCGCTGCTCGGGCTCTTGATCGGCGCGATCGCGTACCTCTTCGTGCGCGCGCCGCGCGGCGCGAACACGCGCAGCGAGGAACGCGCTGGATTCCTGTTCGCATCGCCGTGGGTCGCGGGATTCGTGCTGTTCATGGCGTTCCCGATCCTGCTGTCGCTCGTGCTGTCGCTCACCAACTGGCGCGGCATCGGCCCGCTGTCGGGCGCGGACTGGGTCGGCGGCGACAACTACTCCGAGCTGCTGCTGCGCGATTCGCGCTTCCACACCGCGTTCAAGGTGACGGCGTACTACGCGGTGATCGCGGTGCCGATCGGGCAGCTGCTCGCGCTCCTCGCCGCGGTCGTGATGACGCAGAAGGTGCGCGGCATCGCGTTCTTCCGCGCGGCGTGGTATCTGCCGAGCGTGCTCGCGGGCGTGGGCATCTCGATCCTGTGGCGCTGGATCTTCGATTCGCAGGGCGGACTGCTCAACAAGGCGCTCGCGCTCTTCGGCGTCCACGGACCCGAGTGGTTCGGCAAGGACGCCGCGGCGTTCGGCCCGCCCGCGTTCGCGATCATGAGCTTCTGGCTCGTCGGCGGCTCGATGATGGTCTACCTCGCGGGCCTGCAGCAGGTCCCGCGCGACCTCTATGAAGCCGCGGAAATCGACGGCGCCGGGCCCGTGCGGCGCTTCTTCCGCGTCACGCTGCCGATGCTCTCGCCGGTGATCCTGTTCAACCTGATCATGGCGGTGATCGGCTCGTTCCAGGTGTTCACGCAGGCGTTCGTGATGACGGGCGGCGAGCCTGGAGACCTCACGCGCTTCTACGTGCTCTACCTCTTCAACAAGGCGTTCGAGCTCTACGACATGGGCTACGCCAGCGCGATGGCGTGGATCCTGCTCGTGATCGTGCTCGTGTTCACCGGCATCATCCTGCGCACGAGCGCGCGCGTCGTCTACTACGAAAGCCTCAAGAAGTGAAGCGCTCACCCCTCGCCAACGCCATCCTCTGGTTCGTGCTCATCATGGGCACGGCGGCGTTCGTGTTTCCGCTGTGGTGGATGACGGTCGTGAGCCTCGAGACGCCCGAGCGCGCGGGCGCCGCGATCACGGGCAGCGGCGGCGTGGTGCTCGTGCCGCCGAGCCCGCAGTTCCACAACTATCTCGACGCGATCCGCGAGACGGGCAGCAAGCCGTGGATGGGCTTCGTCGACGCGCTCGCGAACTCGATCGTGGTCACGGTGCTCGTCGTGCTCGGCACGGTGATCTCGTCGAGCCTCGTCGGATACGCGTTCGCGCGGCTGCGATTCCGCGGCAGCCGGGCGCTGTTTCTCGTGATGCTCGGGACGATGATGCTGCCGGGGCAGGTCACGATGATCCCGCTCTTCCTCGTGTTCCGGCAGTTCGGCTGGATCGACACGCTCATGCCGCTCGTGGTGCCCGCGTTCTTCGGCAACGCGTTCTTCATCTTCATGTACCGGCAGTTCATCGCGCAGATCCCCGAGTCGCTCGTCGAGGCCGCGCGCGTCGACGGGCTCGGGCACCTCGCGATCTGGTGGCGCATCGTGCTGCCGCTGTGCCGGCCCGTGACGGCGATCTGCGCGGTGTTCACCTTCATCGGAACGTGGAACGACTTCCTCGCGCCGCTTATCTACCTGCACTCCGACGAGAAGTCGACGCTCGCCGTCGCGCTCAACGGCTTCAAGAACCAGTACGGCGGGCTCGACGACGTCCATCTCCTGATGGCGCTGTCGGTGCTCACCATGATCCCCTGCATTGTGCTCTTCATCGCCGCGCAGAAGACCTTCGTCGAAGGCCTTGCGCGCGGCGCGGTGAAGGGCTGAGGTACCCGCGATGGCGAACGTCAAGCTCCACAAGGTCGGCAAGGTCTACGAAGGTCCGGGCGGAAGCCAGGTTCGCGCGGTCGAGGCCGTCGACCTCGCGATCGCCGACGGCGAGTTCTGCGTGCTCGTCGGTCCGTCGGGCTGCGGCAAGAGCACCACGCTGCGCATGATCGCGGGCCTCGAGGAGATCAGCGAAGGCACGCTCGAGATCGACGGCGCGCGCGTGAACGACCTGCCCGCGAAGGACCGCGACATCGCGTTCGTGTTCCAGAACTACGCGCTCTACCCGCATCTCACGGTCGCGCAGAACATCGCGTTCGGCCTCGAGACGCGGCGCGCGCATCGCAGCGCGCTGGTCGCGGCTCTGAGCGGCGCGGGCGCTGCGCGCGCCGAGGAAAGCGCGAAGATCGACGCGCGCGTGGCAGAGGTCTCGCGCACGCTCGGGCTTGATGCGCTGCTCGCGCGATTCCCACGCGAGTTGTCGGGCGGCCAGCGCCAGCGCGTCGCCGTCGGCCGCGCGATCGCGCGCGATCCGAAGGTGTTCTTGTTCGACGAGCCGCTCTCGAACCTCGACGCGCGCCTGCGCATCGAGACGCGCACCGAGCTGCGCATGCTGCATCGGAGGCTGCGCGCGACGATCGTGTATGTGACGCACGACCAGGAGGAGGCGATGACGCTCGCCGACCGCCTCGTGGTGATGCACAAGGGCAAGGTCCAGCAGAACGCGGGACCGCAGGAGTGCTACGAACGCCCGGCGAATCGGTTTGTCGCGGGCTTCATCGGCACGCCGCCGATGAACATCGTCGACGGCCGCCTCGCGAACGGCGCGTTCGGCGCGAACGGCGTGCATGCGCCGATGCCGACGCGGGTGAGCGACCGCGCGTGCGCGCTGGGATTCCGCCCCGATCGCGTGCGGCTCGCTGCGCCGAACAGCGCGGGCTCGGTGGCTGCGACGATAGCGGCGGTCGAACGACTTGGTGATCGCACCGACATCGCGCTCGACAGCGCGTGGGGCCGGATCGTCGCGCGCATCGACGCGGATCTCGCGACGGGCGCGCGCGAGGGCGATGCGGTGGGATTCACGTTTGACGCGGCGCACGCGCATCTCTTTGAGGCGGGTGAGTGCGGGGCGAGGATCAGCGTTTGAGGTGAGAGCGTCGAAGGCCGAGTCGAGTCGGCTCGCGAGTCGCCTCACCCCCACCCTCGTCATGTCGGACGACATGAATCCGACGGGTGCCCTCAGGCCGCCGAGTCGGACGATGTGGAGCTTCGCCTGACTTCAGCGGCGAAGCCTGAGGGTGGGCGTGAGGAGACTCGGAAGCCGAGTCGACTCGGCTATCCAGTCACGTGACGGTCGACGTGGAGTCCCACGAACCTCGACTGGCCGGACCAAGGGCACCCGTGTTGTCGATGTCGAGCGATGTGGCGTAGGGAGACTCGGCCATCGAATCCGCATCCGCCCTCACACCGGCAAACTCTCCGGCCACTTCGCGCGCCAGACCTTGAAGGTCAGCAGCGCGCACGCGATCCCCAGCGCAAACCCCGCGCAGACATCGCTCAGGTAGTGCGCGTGGATCGCCGTGCGCGTCAGCGCGAACACAAACCCAACCGGCAAGAACACCGCGCGCCACCGCGGCATCGCGATCGCAAGCACCGTGAACGCCGCAGCGCACGTCGTCGCGTGTCCGCTCGGGAAGCTGTTCACCGCATGCCCGTACGTGAACGGCGTGAACTCCAGCCGCCCCGCTTCAATCAGCAGCTTCGGCCGCGACTTTCCGATCACGAACTTGAGCGCGTTCACGATCAGGCCGCTGCCGCCGACGGCTGCGATCATCGCAAACGCCCAGCGCGCGAGGTTGTGCTGCTTGCGGATCGCGGCGATCGCGAACACCACGCCCGCGGGAATCAGCCACCAGCCGCCTTCGCCGAACTCGGTCACGAACTGCAGCGCGCGGTTCTTGGAGAGCGCGCCGTCGTGCGCGGCATGCGCGATCGCCTGGTCCGCCGCGAAGTGCGCGACCACAGCGCCCGCGAGCATCGCCGCGGCGACGAACCACATCCGCCGCTCGAACTCGCGCGTGAGCGGCGTCATCCGACGACCCCGCGCTTGAGCGCGATTCCGCTCGCGAGCATCGCGAGGCCCGCGACCGCGAGCACCGCGAACACCTGCACCATGTCGATGACCTCGTAGCTCGCGCACGCGTTGCGCACGCCGATCGAAACAACCAGCGTGAATCCACCAAGCAACGCGCCAGGCACGAGCGCGCGCGCGATCTCGCGGCGACGCGCGTCGACGAGCCGGCGCGAGACATGCATGCAGTACGCGAGCCCGATCGCAAGCGACAGGTTGACGCTCGCCGCGAACCACGTCGCGCCGCCGTAGTACGCGCCGACCGGCGCGAGCAGCGCGATCGCGATCACGCGGATCACGAGCGTGCGGCGGTCGATCTCGGGTCGCCCGAGGCCCCACAGCATCGGGCCGCAGCACGAAAGCACCGACGAAACCAGCGCATTCAGCGCGATCATCGAGACGAGACCCGCGGAGCCCGTGTATTTCGCGCCGTAGAGGACGCGCGGCAGGCGTTCGTCGAGCACGACGAGCGCCGCGACGACGGGCGTCACCAGCAGCGAAACGCCGGTGATCGTGCGGATCCAGATGCGGCGCACGCGCGGGATGTCGTCGCGGATGCCTGCGTAGGCAGGCGTGAGCACCGTGCCGAAGATCGGCAGCGCGATCTCGGTCGGCAGCGAGCAAAGCCGCTGCGCGAGCGAGTAGATGCCGAGCACAGGCAGTCCCGCGATGCGGCCGAGGATGAGCGACGGCGCGCTGTTCGAGAGCATGATGAGAAACGGCACGCCCGCGGCGCGCTGCGCGAAACCGCGGAGTTCGGCGACGGCGCTCGGGTCCTTGGCGAGATCGAGCCGCTTGCGCACGAGCAGCCAGCCGGCCGCGATCGACACCGCCGACGACGCGACGAATCCAAGCGCGAGCGCGTTCGCGCCAAAGCCGAGCTTGGCGCCGCCGACCGACACCGCGACCTGCGCGAGCGCGCCCGCGACCGCTGCGATCGAGATCGGCTTGAAGCGCAGGTTCTTGCGCTCGACGTACATCCACGGGTTCTCGAGGCCCGCGCA
>CAITDI010000131.1 GCA_903891095.1 uncultured bacterium
CCCGCGGGCACCGCGCAAGGCGGCGCCGTCCGCATCGAGGCGGGGTACACGAACGATGCCAACTTCACCAACTGCGCGTTCCAGAACAACAACACGGACGGCAATTCGACCGCGGGCGGCGCGATCTACCGCAACTACTACGCGCTGAACTGCGCCAACTGCACCTTCACGGGTAACAGCGCGCAGCAAGGTGGGGCGGCGTACGTGCAAACAAACAGTGGTAACGACAATCCGTACTCCTTCACACAATGCCGCTTCGAAAAGAACAGCGGCAATCAAGGCGCAGCGCTCTGGCTCTACGGCGTGCGCCGCCTCCAGCTCACCGACTCCACCTTCTCCCTCAACCTTGCGTTTGACTCGGGCGGCGCAGTCTGGCTCGCGGGCTACTACATGTACAGCTCGCAGCTTGCCCGCAACACCTTCTACGGCAATATCGCCACCACCGGCGGCGGGCTCTACCTAAGCAACTACAGCGGCTGCTGGCAGCTCCCCATCGACAACTGCCTCTTCGCCTCCAACACCGCCACGACGGGCGGCGGCATCTACAACCCCAACGGCTCCTGCGTCTACCCCGCCGTCGTCAACTCCACCTTCTGCGGCAACACGCCGTCGAACATCGAAGGCTACTGGCAGAACAACGGCAACAACGTCTTCGGCGCGGGCACCGACTGCAACAACAACGGCGTCTGCGACGGAGCGGACATCGGCATCGGCACGAGCCAGGACTGCAACAGCAACGGCGTGCCCGACGAGTGCGACATCTCGAGCGGCACCTCGAACGACATCAACTCGAACGACATCCCCGATTCGTGCGAGGCCGACTGCGACAGCGACGGCATCCCCGACAGCTACGCGGTGGCGAACCACCTCGTGCCCGACTGCAACGGCAATGGCCAGCCCGACAGCTGCGACATCGCCAACGGCACGAGCCAGGACCTCAACGGCAACCACATCCCCGACTCGTGCGAGACCGACTGCAACGGCAACGGCCAGCCTGACGACTACGACATCAGCACTGGCGCGGCGCTCGACTGCAACGGCAACGCGATCCCCGACTCGTGCGACCTCGCCGCGGGCACCGTGCCCGACTGCAACGGAAATGGCATCCCAGATTCCTGCGACATCGCGTCGGGCTTCGCTTTGGATTGCAATGCGAACTCCATTCCCGACTCATGCGATGTCGCCGCAGGCACCGCGCCAGACTGCAATAGCAACAGCATCCCCGACTCGTGCGACATCGCGTCGGGCTTCTCGACCGACTGCAACAGCAACGGCACACCCGACTCGTGCGAGATCGCGGCGGGCGCGCCCGACTGCAACGCCAACGGCCTGCCTGACGCGTGCGACATCGCCAGCGGCTTCAGCACCGACCTCAACACGAACGGCGTGCCCGACTCGTGCGAGGTCGACTGCAACGGCAACGGCATCCCCGACGGCTACGAGATCTCGTCGGGCTCGACGCCCGACTGCAACCAGAACGGCATCCCCGACTCGTGCGACATCAGCGGCGGCACCAGCGCCGACGTCGACCACAACGGCGTGCCCGACTCGTGCCAGGGCGACTGCAACGGCAACGCGATCCCCGACACCTACGAGCTCGCCAACGGTACCGCGACCGACTGCGACCACAACGGCGTGATCGACAGCTGCCAGATCGCCAACGGCGCAGCCGACATCAACCACGACGGCGTGCTCGACACCTGCCAGTGCATCGGCGACATCAACCGCGACAACAACATCGGCGCGGCGGATCTCTCGATCATGCTGGGCTTCTGGGGCACGGTCAACAACTTCACCGGGGCCGACCTCGATGGCGACGGACTGGTCAACGGAGCGGACCTCGCGATCCTGCTCTCGCGCTGGGGCCCCTGCAACTGACGGCTCCCACGCAACTCAAAAGCGAACACGCGCCGCGGGCCCCCATGCCCGCGGCGCGTGTCCTTCGAGGATCTAGTTCGAGGATCTAGTTCGAGGATCTCGGTCAAGGATCTCGGTCAAGGATCAGTTGACCATCAGATGGTGGCTTCGGTGACCGAGAGCACTTCCTCGACGGTGGTCTTGCCTGCCTTGACCTTGGCAAAGCCGTCTTCGCGCAGCGTGGTCATGCCGCGCTCGACGCACAGGCGGCGGAACTCGACGACATTCGGGTTCGACGCGATCTTGTCGCGCAGGAAGTCGTCGAGCACGAGCAGCTCGTACAGGCCGAGTCGGCCCGCGTAGCCGGTCTGGCGACAGGCGGGGCAGCCCTTGCCCATGCGCAGCTTGGGCGCGTCGATGCCGTGCGTGAGCACGAACTCGCGCATGTCGTCGTCGATCTCGCGGTCCTCGGCGCACTTCGGGCAGATCTTTCGCACGAGGCGCTGGGCGAGCACGCCGTTGAGCGCGGCGCCCACGAGGAACGGCTCGACGCCGATGTTGATCATGCGCGTGATCGAGCTCGGCGCGTCGTTGGTGTGCAGCGTCGAGAGGACCAGGTGGCCGGTGAGCGCGGCCTGGATGGCCGTCGACGCCGTCTCCTGGTCGCGGATCTCGCCCAGCATCACCACGTCGGGGTCCTGACGCAGCAGCGCCTTGAGCGCCTTCGCGAAGGTCATGCCGATGCGCTCGTGCGTCTGGATCTGCGTGATGCCGTTGAGGTTGTATTCGATCGGATCCTCGACGGTCGAGATGTTCATGCGGCGCGTGTCCATCTCGCGGATCGACGAGTACAGCGTGGTCGTCTTACCGCTGCCGGTCGGGCCGGTCACGAGGAGGATGCCGTGCGGCTGGTCGATCTGCTTCTTCCAGATCGTGAGCGCGTCCTCGCTGAATCCGAGGTCGCCGAGGCCGACCGAGATCGAGCGGCTGTCGAGGATACGCATGACGGTCTTCTCGCCCTTGGGCGTGGGGACCGTCGAGACGCGGAGGTCGAGCTTGCGCCCGAGCACCGTCGCGCGGATGCGGCCGTCCTGCGGGAGGCGGCGCTCGGCGATGTCGAGGTTCGACATGATCTTGATGCGGCTCGTCAGCGCGGCGTGCAGCTTGCGCGGCGGCGTGAGCATCTCGAAGAGCACGCCGTCGATGCGGTAGCGCACCTTGAGGACCTTCTCGTCGGGCTCGATGTGGATGTCCGACGCGCCTTCCTTGAGCGCGAGCTGGATGATGTGGTTGACGTACTTCACGACCGGCGAGCTCTCGGCCTCGGCCTCGATGTCGCGCTCGTTGACGTCTTCCTTCTCGACCTCGATCTCGTCCTCTTCGTCGACGCCCGCGAGGATCTGGTCCACGTCGAGGTCGTCGCTCGCGGCGTGCGCGGCGGCTTCGGCAAACGACTGGAGCGCGGCGACGATGTCGCCCGGCGCGGCCAGCACGTTGCGGATGCCCGTCACGCCGAGGCGGCGCTTGATCTCGTCGACGAGGAACACGTCGTCCGCGTTCCCGGTGGCGATGGTCGGGCGCGATCCCTCGCGCTTGAGCGGGACGATCTGGTTCGTGCGGCAGAAATCGGGGGTGAGCTTGAGGAACAGCTCGCGGTCGAACGCGTCGACGACCTTCGCGTCGAGCGTCTCGAACGGCATGCGGGCGAGCTCGGCGATCACGGCCTGCGCCGCGCGCTCGTCGACGCCCTGCTCCTTGAGGATCTCGATCACATGGCGGCCGGGCGCCTGCTTCTGGATGCGCGCGGTGGCGACCAGCTGCTCGGGCGTGGCGATGCCGCGCATCTCGAGGATCTTCTCGAGGGTGTCGACGGCCGCGTGGTCGTCGGTCGGCATGTAGAGGTCGCTGAGGTCCTGGTCGCCGCTCGACCAGTCGCTGCCGGACGCGGACGCCGACGACATGAACGGCGACGGCTTGCTCGCGACGGGCTTGTTCGCGACAGGCGCGGACGGAGCCGGCGCGGGAGCGGCCTGCTTGGGCTTCTCAGCGGTCGCGCCCTCAAACGGCGGCTCGAAAGCCGCCTCGATCGACTTCTCGGCCGACGTCCCGAGGGAAGTCTCGACGAGGTTCAGCG